>JAXINS010000044.1:0-1819 GCA_034190395.1 Chewarchaeum aethiopicum (SeqCode) | reverse complement strand
ACGGCATGCTGTCGAATGCGGTCGAACTCGATCCCCGAATCAGTATTGAGCTGCTCTTTCTTAGCGTCGCAACGATCTATGCGTTCTTCATTCCGGTAAACGGTGGTATCGATATCATTGATGCAGGATTTCTCGTGGGTCTCTACTGTGTGTATATCTATGTGATTCTCCAGGGCGAGGCCGGTGAAGAACTCCATCTCGGCGTCCCCGGTTACTTTCAGAAACTCCAACGATCGAGACGAATCACGGCGATTCTGGTGTTGTTCATCTATTCGGCAGCCGTGATATTGCTCGCGGTGAAACCGTTCGCCAAGGGACTCGAGGTCCTCGGCCCACGGCTCGGGGTGTCGTCGTTTTTCATGATCCAGTGGGTCGCGCCTCTCGCGAGTGAAAGCCCGGAGTTCATCGCCACTGCCTATCTCGTAAACAAGGCCCGCACTACTGCCTCGTTTAATGCGCTCATTTCCTCGAAACTCAACCAGTGGACGCTCCTGATCGGGACGCTCGTGGTGGTCTACAGTCTTTCCCTCGGTTACTACGATATGCTGGCGTTCAGTCAGAAACAGGCGGGTGAAATCTGGCTTACTGCCGCCCAGAGCTTCTTTGCCATAACTCTCTTGGTCAACTTCTCCATCAGCATCCGCGAGGCCCTCGCCCTCCTTGGGTTGTTCCTGGCACAGTTTTACCCGGCCTTCCAGGATTATCAGGGGCTGCTTCTCTACAGCGCCCTGTATGTCACACTCGGTATTGCTGTCCTGATCCTGCGTCGACAGCAACTACCACAGGTCGTTGTGATGGCGAAACGCCACGCAACAGGGCATTCCGGATCCCCCGATCGGAACGATGAGTGATGATTCAGGCGGGTTGCACTGTTCTGTTGTATCCCTCCCCTGCCTTCAGTATACAATACCTGTCTGGGAATCCCACGAAAGTCGTTTCAGACAAACGCCGGGATGACTTCGTCGGCGAACAACTCCGCGCCGTCGGTGTGTGGGAAGTCAACGAACTCGACGACGACCTCCTCGATCCCGAGGTCGACGTATCGTTCGATGTCGGCGATGATCTCCTCCGGTGTCCCAACCAGGTGGTTCTCGTTCTCGCCGATGTTTTCCTCGCGGAACCGGGGGACCACGGTCAGGAGTTCCTCGAGTTCGTCGTCGGTCTCCCGAATGGCACAGCGGGCGAACCACGATTTTTCGATCGCGTCGTAATCGGTGTCGTAGGTGTCACAGTGTTGTTCGAGGACAGTGAGTTTCCGTGTGATGACATCCAGCGATCCCCAGTAATTCCAGACGTCGGCGTGTTTGGCGGTGATCCGGAGAGTGAATTCTTCGCCGCCTCCGCCGACCATGATCGGCGGGCGGGGGTCCTGGATCGGGTGGGGTTTGCACATCGCGCCGTCGACGCTGACGTAGTCGCCCTCGTAGGTGACCTCGTCTTCGGTCCAGAGACGTTTCGTCACCTCGATGGTCTCCTCGAGTTCCCGGAGTCGATCGGGGGCGTCCGGCCAGTCGTAGCCGTACGCAATGGCTTCGTCGTCCTTCCAGCCGGCGCCCATCCCTGCTTTCAGCCGACCGTCACTGATGTTGTCGATCGTCGCCAACGTCTTCGCCAAAAACGGCGGATGGCGAAGTGGATTGTTGATCGTCTTGGGATAGAGATAGGCAGACTCCGTCTCGGCGGCCAACCCCGCCAACACGGTCGTACACTCCATCGTCGCGCCGTTGCCCGTCATGATGTGATCGGGCACTGCGAGTCCGTCGAACCCCAGCTCCTCGATCCGCGTGCCGAACGCACGTTGGACGTCCCAGCTGATGCT
>JAXINS010000071.1:0-2360 GCA_034190395.1 Chewarchaeum aethiopicum (SeqCode) | reverse complement strand
AGTGACGGCGGAAGTGGATCCGGGAACGGGGGCGGTGGCAACAACGGTGGAAACAACGCTGCATAGGTAGGCCACCCTGGATTTTCGGGTCGAGTACGATCCTGACGACACACCGTCAAGCCGTGGGGTGTGAGTCACATCGGTCAATGATCCTTGACGCCGGAGCCGACGATTTTCTGTCTTCTAAGCAGATATCCTTTTGAGTGTTCGTCCCTAACCTCCGGCTTGGTAATGGACGCGGGGGCACTGCTTGATCTGCTTGGAAACGAAAATAGACGGCGGATACTCCGTCTGCTTTCCCGCAAACCTTGTTATGTCACCGAGATTTCCGAACATCTCGGTGTGAGTCCCAAGGCCGTCATCGATCATCTCCGCCGGCTTGAGAGTGCCGGCCTAATCGAGAGCCGAACCGACGATCAACGGCGGAAATATTTCCACATCGCCCAACACCTCCGTTTGGAGGTAACGGTCGCTCCGTATGGATTTGGAATGAAAAGCGCCTATCCCGCGAGTCCGAGCCTCGACATCGGTCGGTGTCAACACCTTTCGATCGAAATCGAACGACCTGACACTCCCGATCGGACCGAAGCTACCAACGGTGGCGTCGATCATGGCGATGCTGGGGACGCTCATCTACCGACGGCCGATCCTGCGACACCGGCAACAGAGCCCGATTCGACCGATCCTCCCGATACGACGGACGACTCCACGGACCATCCCGACGAACTCGCGGCATTGGCCCGGCGGCTCGATGAACTCGAGGAGATCGAACGCGAACTGTCGCTCGCTCAACGCTGGGTGCAGGGACGGATGGCGGCGGTCATCGATCAACTCTCCGATGCGATTGATGAACATCCCGATGAGGATTATCTCGATGCGGCGATTCTGATTTCGGTCATCCTTGAAGGCCCTCAGACCGTCCAGGAGATCGCAAACGAGGTCGAAGTCCCACCGTCGCTGGTCGGCGAGCGCCTCGATATTCTCGAACGCCAGGATATCGTCCGGGAGGGTCCGGACGGCTGGCTCCTCGGTTGATCCGTCTTCGCTCCCGCGATGATCGTCCGACCGTGTCGTGGTTGGCTTCGATTCCGCTGAAAAGGAGGTTTCAAGGTCGCTGCCCCGATAGCCGGCGGTATGCAACCAGGGGACCGTGTTCGCGTCGAGCGGGATGGCGATACCCTCGAAGGGGTGTTGCTCCCCTCGACAACCGCCGAACATCTCGTTGTCAAACTCCCGGGCGGATACAACGTCGGGATCGACCGGGAGACCGCTCACACGGAGGTACTTGAATCCGATGTTTACGCGATCGAGGGTGGCGGCGAGGCGGCGGCCGAATCCGAGATCGACTTCGACGAGTCGCTGCCGACGATTGCGCTGATCTCGACCGGCGGGACGATCGCCTCGACCGTCGATTATCGCACCGGAGCCGTGACTGCCCAGTTCGATGCCGAGGACGTCCTCCGGGCCGTTCCCGATCTCGCCGGCCGGGCGAACTACCGCGGGCGGGTCGTTGCGAACATCCTCTCGGAGAACATGACGCCGGATGTCTGGCAGGATCTCGCCCACGCGGTCTACGAGGAGATCGAGGCCGGCGCCGATGGAGTCGTCGTCATGCACGGGACCGACACGATGCAGTACTCAGCCTCGGCGCTTTCGTTTATGCTGGAGACGCCGGTGCCGATCGTGTTCACGGGGAGTCAGCGATCGGCCGACCGACCCTCCTCGGATAACGTGATGAACGCCGTCTGTTCGGTCGAGGCGGCCAAATCCGACTGTGCGGAGGTCCTGGTCTGTATGCACGCCTCTGCGAGCGATGACGTCTGTGCGCTCCACCGGGGCACCCGTGTCCGGAAGAACCACACGTCCCGGCGGGATGCCTTTAGCACGATCGGCAACGAACCGCTCGGCGAGATCGACTACGAAACCGGGGAGCTCACCTTCCGGCGGTCGTATCATGAACGCGGTGATGTGGATCTGTCGATCGCCCCACAGCTGTCGGCCGATGTCGAGCTCGTCAAGTTCACGCCCGGGATGGACCCGGCCTTCTTCGAGCAGTGTACAGGCAAGGACGGGCTCGTGATCGAAGGGACGGGACTGGGCCACGTCCACACCGATTTCATCGACCGGATCGAGACACTCGTCGAGGATGGCACTGCCGTCGTCATGACCAGCCAGTGTCTCGAAGGTCGCGTCTGTGATCGGGTCTACGACACCGGCCGTGATCTACTCGATGCCGGCGTCATCGAGGGCGAGGATATGCTTCCGGGGACGGCGAAGGTAAAGCTGATGTGGGCACTCGCCAACACCGACTCCGTCGCCGAGACGATGCGACGATCCCTGGCGGGTGAAATCACCGAGGC
>JAXINS010000117.1:0-2528 GCA_034190395.1 Chewarchaeum aethiopicum (SeqCode) | reverse complement strand
GGGCCCTCGCGGCGATAGATCTCCGCTTTGAACGATTTGTTTTCGGCCTCGAGCCGGTCGGCGATCACGTCCTGATCGACATGGGGAAGCGAGCGATCGGAATCGGCGAGTTCGACGACCAGTTCCGATTCGAGGATGGCGTGATTGCGGAGATCACGGACATCGAGTTTATCGATCGTGTCCGCCGGAGTGAGGATGATCCCGTTGCTCGATCCGAAGACCTGTTCGTCGGCCGTCGAGTCACTGCCGGCATAAAACGCGGGCACCCCTTGGTCGACGAACCGCCAGTGATCCGAGGATAGTCGGAGACTCGAGTGGACGTGAATCGGCTGGTCATAGCGTGCTGCAACCGTCTCAGCAGGGGAGCGAAGGCGATCGAATCCGTTGGTATGCAGTCGGAGGTCACGGGCCCGAGAGATGCCGTCGTTCTGGATGACGGCTTTGATGTTATCGAGGTCCTCGGTCGCGACGTAATGGGCCGAGCCAATGAGTCCGAGTTCCTCGGCGCCGAACGTCACGAACTCGACGCGTGTATCGAGGTCGTCCTCGCGATCGGCTAGAATGTTCGCGATTTCGACGACCGTTGCCGTCCCGACGCCGTCGTCGTGGGCACTTTCCGAGACGTCGTGGCCATCAACGTGACTGGAGACGATGATCCGGTCGTCGGTAGCGGGGCCGAGTTCGGCCCGTACGTTGCCGCTTTCGGCATCCTCGATCGTGGCGTCGACATCGACGCTGACTGACTCGCCACCCGCTTGTCGATCCAACCGGAGACCGGTCTCTTTCGAGACGGCCACGGCCGGGATATCGCCGACCCCGCCATCGGTTCCGCCGACGGTCCCACTTCGGGGCAGACAGCCATCCATATGGTTACGGAAAATGAACGCGGCTGCGCCGTTGTCGACGGCCATCCGGTACTTCTCGCGACGATGGATGTTGCGGCCGGCATCCGGCGGTTGGCTACTCCCCGCCATCACGACGGCTCCATCGAGATCGGCCTGATCGAAATCAGCTGGTCCCCCGTGGCCGACGTTGACAAGTTCGCCGACAACCCGGCCGGCCGGGCTTCGAGGCAGGGCAAAACAGTCGTATTCAGTCTCCCCATCGCCAGCGTTGATCGAGCTGGAACCACGAAACCACCCCTGAATGTCGAACGTATCGATCCGGCCGTTGCGAGCCCCAGCGTCCATCAATGCGTCCCTGGTGAGTTCGGCCGCCTGTCGCTCGCTTTCGGTTCCTCCGAGCCGTCCACCGAGATCGACGAGGTCCTCGAGGTGCGACCAGCCGACTGTGCTCTTATATGTCTTGGAAAGCCATGACATAGGATGCTCTGTCTGCTGCCCGCCCCATAGTGATACGGGTCACCTGATGCTGCGATTCGGTCGATCTGTGAAAATTGCGGAAACCCCTCACCAGGCTTGAGCGATGGCTGACAGCCCTCAATCCATCACACTATCAGAAAAATCCAACTGTCAACGATTGTAATAGCCACGTATGGCACTTACGAGACGGCAGTTCCTTTCCATAATAGTAGCCGGTAGCGTCCCGTTAGCCGGATGTAGCGGTGGCGGACAAGGTGGGACTCCGACGACAACACCAACGGATTCCCCGACCGATACACCGACTGAAACCCCGACGCAGACGCCGACAGCCACTCCAACGCCAACACCGTCACCGACCCCAACGCTGACGCCAACCCCAACCCCAACGCCAACACCCACCCCCCGGGAAGGGGCCTTGGTCAAAGCGACTGCCGCTAACAGTTTCACACCGATTCGCGTCTCGATCGCGCCAGGTGACACCGTCACGTGGAAAAACACCACTCCAGGGAACTACAGTACCCATACCGTCACAAGTGCTCAATTTCACGAGATCGCGAAACAATGGTCGATGGACGAGCGGTTTTCGACCGGACAGACCCTCGAACATACCTTCGAGGAAAGCGGCGTCTATGAGTATTATTGTACCATCCACGGGAAATCGACGATGTGCGGTGCCGTCCTCGTCGGTGATGTCACGCTCAAAAAAGACCTACCATGCGAGTGAGCTAACCACCCCAAGGGGCGGGTTTCCGCGCTGTACCGCTATGATCAAATTTCGTCGGTGCTGAGCCAGCTTTGACTCGCTGAGTTGCCCTATAAAAAAGTCGTGTTCATGTATCGCACAGCTCAGGTGCAGAGTCGAGGTCCCGTATTCCTAATAAAGAAGTGTAAGGGAGGAATGAGCTTTAATATTAGCGGCTCGTTGGCTAATAAGGCTTTTAACTAGAGTCGAGAGATCTCGAATTCTTCGAAATGTTCCGAAGGCTAGAAGTTTTTCCGATTTTGTACAGTCGTAAGAATTAGCATGTGTAATATATAGTATAATCAAAAATACCACAGCATTTATTATGAGTCGATCAAAATTGCTCCGATAGGTCGTGTTTGTCACATGTCAGACGAAATCACAGATGGAATCACGGACGAGGACCTGAGTGGTCCCGTCATCGACCGGCGTACTACACTGAAAATCATGAGCGCCGCGGCCGC
>JAXINS010000131.1:0-2715 GCA_034190395.1 Chewarchaeum aethiopicum (SeqCode) | reverse complement strand
TAATCCGCATGCGGCCCGTCGTCAAGGTGCCCGTTTTGTCGAACGCGATCGTATCGGCCTCTCGGGCCCGTTCGAACACCGAATCGTCGGTGATGACGATCCCGCGTTCCAGTGCCTCCCGGACGCCCGCGGCCACCGCCAGGGGCGTCGCCAGCCCGAGGGCACACGGACAGGAAACGACCAGAACGGTCAACCCGGTCAACAAAGCCGTCGTGGGAAGGCCTCCGGTGAGGAGCTGCCAGCCCGCCGCGATCACCGCGAGGGCGATTACGACCGGAACGAAGACAGCGGCGATGCGATCGGCGAGCCGCTGGACGCCGGTTTCGGCGCTCTGGATCCCCCACAGGAGATGAACCAGGCGATCGAGCGTACTCTCGGCCGCCGGATCGACGGCCACGACGAGCACCCCATCGGTGACGACACCACCACCGATCACGTCATCACCTGGCGCCTTTCGGACCGGCACCGATTCACCCGTGATAAGCGATTCATCGACTGCGGCGGTTCCCTCGATGACCGTGCCGTCGATCGGGACACGTTCGCCCGGGTTGACGACGATCTCCTCGTCGCCCTCGAGTTCCGAGATCGGCACCGATTCGATCCCGTCCTCGGTCCGACATCGGGCCGTCGTGGGCTGGTCGTCGGTCAGGGCGCTCAGATGGCCCGCGGCCCGTTCTTTGATGCGGCGTTCGTACTCGTTGCCGATCGTGACGACCAGGACGATCACGACCGCGACATCGAAATACACGTCGGTCTGGCCGATCAGCAGGGCGATCGTGCTGTAGGCATAGGCCGTTAGCGAGGCGAGGGCGATCAGGAGATCCATGTTGGGGTGGCCCGATCGCAGGCTGACGTACGCACCGCGAAGGATCGGATATCCCGTATAGCCGAGAACGACCGTCGCCATCACCCAGATATTGCCGAGGAGATACCACCCGGCTGATCCCGTCACGTCCAACAGCAGATACTGGGAATCGACGCCCAGGTAGGTCGGATAAAGAAACAGGATATACCAGACCATCACCATCATGCCGAAAAAGCCGCCGACGAGCAACCGCCCGAGGGCGATCTGACGATCCTCACCACCGCCGTCGGTAAGTTCGCGAGCACGGTATCCCAACCCATTGATGACGTCCGGCAGCGTGTCCCGATCGATCGTCGCCGGATCGTAGACCAGCCGCACCATTCCCGAAGGGTAGCTCGCCTCGGCCGCCTCGATTCCCGAGTGCTCAGTCGCGGTACCTTCGATGAACGCTTCACAGGTCGCACAGTGCATCCCGTCGACGGCGAAAAACGCCTCCTCACCGTCCGCGGTGGCGACATCGGTGTCGTCACCGAGCGCCTCCTGTGCCGTCTCCGCGTCGACCGCCTCGACATCGTCGAGCGTCCGAGCGACCTCGAGACAACCCCGACAACAAAATGTCCCGGCCACGTCGTCGTCGGTCACCGGTGGCTCCGGCGTCGGGAGCTCACAGAGCGAACAGTCGGCAGTATCGGCGACCATCGGTGATCACCCCGGCAACCAGGTAACCAGCAACACCGGTGGCATCGGCAACGGGATACTCGGGGCCGGCACACCGACCAATCGGAGCCCCTTCGTCAACGGGATCGTCCCGAGCACGACGAACACCGCACCGAGCAATCGATGGACGCGGGAACTCGTTTCCGGGGTGAGGGTTCCCACGGCCGTTCCGTAGGCGAACAGTGTCGGGAACGTGCCCACTCCAAGCGCCAACAGGGCGAGGCCGCCCTCGACCGGCGAGCCACGGCCGAAAGCGAATAAAAAGGCGGGATAGAGTAGTGGACAGGGTAACAGCCCGTGTAGGGCACCCAACCCGACGATTCCGGGACCATCGACCCAACGGTCGACCTTGGCGACGACGATACCGTGGACCCGATGAAAGGCCGCTCCTAACACCGGCACGGTGGTGAGGACGTCGACGCCGGTTCCGCGCCGGAGGTAACCGAGCCCCGCGACGATGACCACCATCCCGATCACCATGCCCACGACCGCCCGGATCGAGTCACCGATCGCGGTCAGGGCCGCCGCCTCGAAGACGATCCCACCGAGTGCGCCCATCGTTGCGCCGATCAGCGTGTAGCTGATGGTCCGGCCGGCGTTGAATAGGGCGTGTTGGCGGAGGAGATGCCAGGAGACCGCATCGGTCTCATCGGTCGTCATCCGATCGCCGTACATCGAAACGAGTGGACCACACATCCCGAGACAGTGGGCGCCACCGAGCAGTCCGATGAGGAAAAACACGAAGAGACCGACGCTTCCCGACAGGGTCGGGGGGAGCAACTGGGCAACCACAGGCGAGACAAATACCATCGAATGGATTCAGTATGCTGGCGTGGATTACTCGACGACCGTCGGCCCTTCGTCGCCACCGATCTCGGTGTCGTGGTCATCGACGTCGGTCGACCCGAACATCGAATAGAGGCTCGCGGCGATGATCACCACACTGACCACAGAAAGGGCCACTACCATGGCGAATCGGTCAAGCAAAAACACAACGACGGGCACGAGTGCCAACAATGCCAGGGCCGAAACCACCGTTGGACGTACGGTTGCCATGCCTACCGCTTTGGGTCAGTGCTGATAAAATTTGGGCGACCGTTTTCAGAAGTTGGGAATGCTAAACGTGTTTAATGCGTCTGTATCGTGAGCAAAGAGGTGATGACAGCTGAGCAAGTAGTCCGGGATCGATGGCA
>JAXINS010000066.1:0-2809 GCA_034190395.1 Chewarchaeum aethiopicum (SeqCode) | reverse complement strand
TCGGCGAGGATTCGGTCGTGACCGTACACTCGAATTCCCCGTCTTCCCGTTCGAGGTAGGCCTTGACCAACGAACGCAGATCCGGATCGTCATCGACATGCAGAATCGACAGATCCCCCTCGCCTTGTGGCATAAGTCGATCTACGCATACCAGCGAGAAAACGATTCTGATCGGATCGACCGTCGATACGAAACGTCGGGAGCGATCGATCGGGTTAGTCGTCGTCCATGCCACGCCCCATCGTATAGAACTCCTCGTTTGGCCGCATATCCGCCAGAATCGACATGCGGTTCGAGAGGTTAAAGAAGGCCGTCACGCTGCCGATATCCCAGATCTCCTCTTGGGTGAATCCCGCCGCGTCCAGCGCCGCGAGATCCTCCTCGGTCACCTCCTCGGGTGAGTCTGTCAGTTTCACGGCGAAGTCCAACATCGCCCGGTGGCGCTCGGAGAGATCGGCGGCGCGATGATTGGTTGCGAGCTGATCGGCCAAGTTGGGCCGTTCGGCGTAGATCCGAACGAGGGCACCGTGGGCGACGACACAGTACAGACAGTCGTTGATCCCGCTGACGGTGACGATAATCATCTCGACCTCCGCACGCGAGAGTGGCGTGTCCTCGACTAAGGCGTCGTAATACGCAAAGAACGCCCGGAAATGCGAGGGTTTGTAACCGTAAGCGAGAAAGACGTTTGGGGTGAAACCGGCGCGGTCGGTTTCCTCCTCGATGCGTTCACGCAGGTCCGACGGTAACTCCTCGGGGGCCGGCACCGGGAACCGTTCCATCGCTGGGTCGGTCATACCTATCGGACACGCGACCGCCAATCAAGAGCTTTGGCACCGCCCGTGGGAAACTACCGTTCTCAGATCGTCTCGAAAACCCGACGATCGAACCGATCGAGGATGTCCTCGACTCGGCTGTCGGCACATTGCCGGAGATTACACAGATCGGTGAGTAGCATCTGGTATTCGGGGTGTGTTTCGAGCGTCGATTCCGGTTGATCGGATTCGAGTTCGGCCCGCCGCATCGACAGCGAAAAATACTGCTCGACGAGCCGACCGTATTTGTTCTCGATGTAGAGACACTCAACCGTCTCCTGGAGTTCCGTCCGTGTAAACGGCGCAACAAGCCAACGGACTGTATCGATGTCATCCAACGAATCCGGCGGCGACTCCCACGTGAGTAGCACGATCGGTCGAGTGATCGCGTGAATGTCGATCAGCTCGAGCAGTGCCCGTTGGTCCCGGTCATAGGCTCGACAATCCAGGACGATGATATCGACCGATCCATCGACTGGAAGACCGGTTTCAAGAGTGGCCGGTTCCAGGGAAACTGACTGGCATGTCTCCTTCAACCACTGACGATACTGGCCCACCGATGGTTCATCCGGCCCCACGATCGCGACACGGGGGTCCGGTATCTGCTTGTGCAAATCTCCTCCCCTCCCGGATGTAGCAAGGATTTCCGATCACGTATAAAAGTTGTGGCCGCAGTGGGTGATTGACGGCGACGTGGTGTCACAACCGAAGATCTTCGACAGCTTGACCGCGGAGTCACTACTCACCATCCGAAAAGAACGGAAAAAGAAAGCGTCGTATGTGGGATCGCACTCAGGCCGTCGCCGATACTTCACCGCGAACCCGATCGACGATTTCGTCCTTGTCGAAGGCTTCTTCGCTTTTATCGAAGACAACGTCACCGTCCGTTCGAACCTTGAATACACCACCGTCACCGGTCTTCAGGGAAACCGAATCGACCTCCAGGCCGAACTCCGAGAGGATGGCTCGCTGGAGATCCTGGGCACGGTCGAGGTGGCCACACGGGACGCAGTATTCGATTTCGACGGATGTCATAGCATCTTCACGTATGAAGCGAGGGGCTATAAGTCTCATCACGGGATCCGGCAGCTCCGGCAAACGTCGGTCGGGCGAAAATCGCTGTTCGATCGAACCGGGACCCGATTCAATCCGATCCGGTCAATCCGACTTCGGCATCCTCGGGGGCAGCTTCGGTCTCCCCGTCGGCGTCCAGGTGGACCGCCAGTTCATAGAGGTTCTGGCGGGCGTCCGGAATGTACACTTCCTGGTTGACGGCGCCAACCTCCTGTAGCCGCGCTAAGGCGTCCCGAACCGTCCGCTGGGAGAGCATCGAGCGGGTGACGATATCCTTCTGGGTAAGCGACCCGTTGTATTCGAGAACTTTATAGACGAGTTTTGCACTCGGCGGGAGGTCTTCGATGTCCTCTCGATCGGTCATCAACTCTTGCTGATGAGGTCAATGCGTATAATAACACCAGTTACGTGAACGTAACCGGTTCGTATAGCGGCCCTGGATAGGGTACGAGTCGAATAAACTCCAAACGAATTGTCCCGAGTTCATATATGCTTATATCAAAACCTCCCTAATCACGGTCGAACGACAGTCGCCGAATAACCGTCGACGATTCCAGTATGATCCGCCCTTAACGAGTATGTCCCGCTATACCGCCCTCTCGGTCGTGATTCTTGTCGTCGTGGCGAGCTCAGGATTGGCCGTCGCATCGCCCCGGGGAAGTCCCGATCTGTCGGCTTATGCCCCGGACAATCGAGTGACCCCCGGAGATGAGACGCGGCTGGGGATCGTGGTGCTCAACAGCGGCGATATCGATGTCGGGGGGTCCCCCGACGAGGAACGCCGGATCACCACCGCCCGAAACGTTCGCCTGACGATGCAACGTGGCACCGCACCGATAAAAGTCGAATCCGGTACCCAACCGGTCGGCAACGTCCCCGAAGGGCGTGTCGGCCCGATCTACTTCGATATTTCCGTCAAC
>JAXINS010000028.1:0-3034 GCA_034190395.1 Chewarchaeum aethiopicum (SeqCode) | reverse complement strand
CGATAAGCGGTAACAATCGATTAATGCACAAACACTGATATCAACGACACCAAACAGGGTACTGCATCGCTCCTGTGACGTCTAGGAAATCCCGAACCATCAGACGAGCGAACAGTCGTGAACGCGAGCGTGTGCGACTCGGAAAGGAGTCAGATTGGGGGACACAATAGTTATTAGGCTGCCCAGGGAGGGAAACAAAGAGGGATGGCGGTTTCAACGGGGAGTCGCGTACTAGACCGGATGCTGGAGGGTGGGTTTCCGGAGCAACGATCGATTCTCGTCACCGGTGGACCAGGGGTCGGCAAGAGCACATTCGGAATGCAATTCCTCCAGGCCGGCTTAGACGAGGACGAGGATTGTCTCTACGTAACAACTGAACAAACCGCCGAGGAGATCGTCACGTCCTTTGACAATTTCGCGTTCGATCTCGAAGACCGGAAATTAACCGTCGCGTCGATCCATGCCCGGGCCGGCAAGACATTAGAGACGGGCGAGGAACAACTCACGCTTCAGACCCTCGAGGGCAACGAGATGCTCGGTGGCGGGTACTCGGCCCCGTTCCAACCCCAATACGTCGAGGAGTATCTCGAACGATTCGGGCCGTGTGATCGGGTGGTCTTCGATAGCGTCTCGGGGCTGAACGTCATGAGCGAAGATCCATACCACTTCAGACGGGCCGTCCTGGATCTCATCCGGATGTTTACCGACGAGTTCGGGGCGACCTCGCTGTTCACCGCCGAGGGCGTCGATATGGACGATGGAGCACGCACGACACCGACGATGACGGCCGATAAAGTCATCGAGTTTGCGACCCACGGGGTCATTGCGCTCCGACGGGAACGGGTCCGTGGGCGGCTCCGGCGATTTTTGCAGGTCGTGAAAATGCGGGGTATCGATCACGACAATCGCGAATACGAGGTCGGTATCAACGAGGACGGGATCTTTCTCAGCCCCGAACGGGAAGGTGTTGCAACGCCAAGCTTCGGAGAAGAAGCGGTATCGACCGGCCTCGAAAAGCTCGATGCCCTCTGTGGCGGCGGCTTGCTTCGCGGTCATCCGGTCTTGATGAAACACGACGGCCGTGCCGTGGTCGATCAGCTCGTCGCCAGCATTGCCGGCTCGGCATTAGACGAGGGTATGGGATTGTGGTTCGTTCCGTCGCCGTCGATGGTGCCGGATCGATTCGAGGAGATGCTCCCGACTGATGAGTGGTCAGTACAGAGTCTCCTCGATAACAACCGCATCTTCGTACTCGATGCGTTCAGCGGATGGGATCAATATCGTGACCACCGAAACGTGTGGTCGGTTCAAAGCGGCGGATGGCTCTATAACATTCTGATGCGGAGCGATCTACTGACGATGAGCTTCGTAAAGCGGTCGATCCGCCATATCGACAAACGTCGTGATGGTCCGTTGCTCGCGCCGATCTATACCGAGGCACTCCTTCGACTCTTTTCGCCCTCACAGATCCGAGAGCTCTACTACTGGGCACGTGACGAGATTACTGTCCCGGGCGATACGCCATTTTATATCCAGAACCCTGAAACGATGGAAAAGCGGCTGTCGGAGTTTTTCGTCTACGACGCCCAGCAGGTGCTTGATACCTGGAAGCATGAACGTGGGATCCAGTACCTCTATTTAGAGAAATCACCGATGGGATCCCCGGACACAGTCGGTATCGTCGATCAGATCAACGAACCCCCCTTCGTCACGGTCTCACGGACCGTCTGAATCGATCATTAGAGCTGGCCTTTTGCGGCGAGGTGATGGCGGAGAATAGTTTCCGTGCCATCAACGTACGGCATGATATCGATCGAATCGAACTGATCAGTCATCTCGACTAACGTATCGTGGTGTTGTCGCCACTGGACGAGAAGCTGGTGTTCGACATCGGCGTCGTTGATCTGGTCGATGATCCGTTGCCAGGCATCGGGATCGTCCTCCACTTTCGCCCGTTTGATGTCCTCGATTGTGATCACGTCGTTCTCAAGAGCACACAGAACGACGCCGGAGCTAATGTCGCCCTCATTGAGTTCTCGTTCCCAGGTCATGATCCAGTTACCGATCCGGGCCATCCGTTGGGCCTGAAAGACGGTCCGGCGAAGCGTCGAGAGGGTCTCATCCGGGAACGAATCGACGTACATCAAATCGATATCCGAATACGGGAAATGCATCATGTTATTCGAGTCATACAACATCAATTCGTCGTAGGTCGCCAGTGCCGGATTCGTATTGACGAAATAGGAATACTCGATGGCAGCCATCGCCTGTTTGAGGTCGAATTCAAACACCGTCCACAGTTCCTCGGAGCGGGGTGTCCCATTGAGTGTCTGCCGGATGACATCCCAAACCCGCGAGGTCATCCGGAGATGTTCCGATCGAATTCCTTCACGGTTGAAATCCGTCGCATAATGGGAAAGCGGTACTTTCGCTGCTTCCTCGTAGGTGACCCGGTCACCTTCCTTTTCGAGCAGATCGTCAAGCAACGTAATGAACAACGTCGCCGTCGTCTTGATGCGATGGATCTCCTCCCGTTTCGATTCCGGAACGAACGGAAGGGTGAATTCGGGGGCAAGCGTATGGACCCATCGCCACATAAACCGGGGGCGACTTTCACTGAGTTCCTCGTACTCCTCGATCAGGTCAAGCAACTGTGGGGGAAGGTCCTGAGCAGCGGCTGACTCCAAGAGGGTGTCAGCTCGATCGGACCCGGGAAAGCCAGCTAACTCCTCCACCTCCGCACCCATCTCTCTTTGAAGGGAATCAGTCGATACATTTATACCTTGGTGTAGTTCCTCTCCAGCGCGATACTGTTTGATCAAACCCACACGAACTGTCATAGACGGGGGGCGTCTGGCAGATCAAGCCAACAGATCGGTCAGTGTTGATTTCCTTACCCCACGGGGCTGTACCAAGAGATCAACCAACATCGAGCCAGCGGAAAAGACCGATCAAACAGCAAGACAGGTCGTACGTAACAACACTTAAGCGGGTCGTCCGCTCGGTGACTAGGCATGTTCTGGGTATTGGCGCA
>JAXINS010000087.1:0-3038 GCA_034190395.1 Chewarchaeum aethiopicum (SeqCode) | reverse complement strand
GCTACCGAGGAGGCCGATTTTCTGCCGGATATCTACGTTGAGCTCAAGGAAACAGGGGATTACTACACGCTCATCGTCGAGGACAATGGGCCAGGGATCACCAAAGAGGAAATTCCGAACGTTTTCGGCAAACTGCTTTATGGGTCGCGGTTCCACAAGCGAAAGCAATCGCTCACACCGGAACAACGGCTCCTTGTCCGCCGGGACGGGGAGATCGAATTCCTGCCGATCGGCGTACTCTGTGACGCGTATCTCCCCTCTGCTGGAGCGGGGACGGCACCGATTCCCGACGAGATTCAGGTGCCGTCGTTCAACCGTGAGACCCACGAGATGACATGGGAGGACGTTACACACGCCATTCGCCACGAGACAACCGAACAAACATACGAGATAACCACCCAGAAAGGACGCACCGTCGAAGTCACGGGCAATCACAGCGTCTTTTCAGTGACGAAAGACGGCGAGACAAAGGAGGTGAAGGCAGCCGATCTCTCGTCTGGGGATACGATTCTGACGCCCCGACAGCTACCGACTCCTGGGGAGACCGTCGATTCGATCAACCTCCTCGAACACATTACGCTCGATCAGCTCGATGGCCGTCGGGTGTACGTCTATGGGTTCGATCGCGAGACGCTCGAAACGATTCGGGACGGTGACACCATCCGCAAGAAACCGTCCCCCGATAGCACACGGGAGCGTTATTATTACCGTTACAACGGGGTCGAGATTCTCCGGGATAGTCTCGAACAGAATTATCTCGACAAAGGTTACTTGCCCGCTGCGAAGGTCATCGAACTCGGCTGGGAAGAGAAGGCCGCCGATTGCACGCTCAAAACCTATCAAGTCGGCGGGAAGGAAACGGAACTCCCGGTCACGCTGCCGGTCGATAAATCGCTTATGGAGCTGTTGGGATACTATGTTACTGAGGGCCACGTCGGTGATCGACAGGTCGGATTCACGTTCGGCTCGCATGAAACCGAGCTGATCACCGCGACCGAAGAGGCCATGGCACAGCTCAATGGTCGGACGACGACCGTTGAGCGTGAGCGAAATTCCACGCGTGTGAAAGCGTTCGGATCACCGCTTGCGATGGCGTTGCAAAACCTCTGTGGCGATCACGCCCGAAACAAGCAAGTCCCGGGATTTGTCTTCGAAGCACCCCCTGAACAGCAACAACAGTTCCTCGCTGCCGTCTATCAAGGGGATGGATCCGATGCCTACCCGAGCAATCAACTCAGTCACACCACGACGAGTGAGACCCTGGCCCGACAATTGTCGGTGCTGTGGAACATGCAGGGCGTGCTGGCCAGTACCGAACGGCGTAACGACGAGCACGGCTACGCCGACGAGCCGACAACCAAGTATCGAACGAGCGTCTACGGTGAGGACGTCACACTCGCTGGGGTCTTCGAACAAACGGATCCAACTCACGAACAGGAGTACAAGCGAATCCCAGCATCGCTCCTCGATGCGGTCCGTGTCGACGACTGTCCGAACGAAACCGTTCCGGATACGATCCCGGGACTGTTGCTGGCCACCGGAATCGGATCGAGTCTGGAGCACGCAGCCGTATACGCCTCACTGATCGAGGACGCACTCGATGGCGACGTCGTCCAGAAGCCACGGTACGTCACTAACCTCCAGGAGATGGGTCTCCTCGATAGCGATCACCAGCCGACGGACACGCTCCGGGAGCTGTGGCAGACCGTCCAAAACCTCCAGGGACTCACCGAGACTGACATGTGTCTGCTCCCAGTGAAACATGTCGAGGAAACCGAGCCACCCGAGTACGTCTACGATATCTCGGTGCCGGGCGCGACCGGGCGCGATGAGAACTTCGTCGTCGCAAACGAGGGCGCACTCTCGGTGAAGAACAGTCGCGGCCAGCAGGGGATCGGAATTTCGGCTGCCGTTCTTTACAGTCAGTTGACGAGCGGTTCGCCGGCGAAGATCACCAGCCGGACGCCGGGCCAAAGCGAGGCGCAGTATTTCGAACTCATCATCGATACCGAGAACAACGAACCGGAGATCCAGACTGAGGACACGGCCGCCTGGGACCGGCCACACGGGACCCGGATCGAGTTGGAGTTCGAGGCGAACATGCGGGCGCGCCAGCAACTACACGATTACATCAACCACACGGCGATCGTCAATCCACACGCCCGGATCGAATTGCGTGAGCCCGACGCCCACATGCAGTTCGAGCGGGCGACCGACCAGCTCCCGGCCGAAACCGAGGAGATCCGTCCCCATCCCCACGGCGTCGAACTCGGGACGGTGATGAAGATGCTGGCCGCCACGGATTCCTACTCGTTGTCGGGGTTCCTACAGGGTGAGTTCACGCGGGTCGGCAAGAAGACGGCCGACGGAATCGTCGACGCCTTCCGGGATCGTCACTTCGGTCGGGAGATGGCGTGGACACCGCCAGGGCCGGATAGGCTTGGGGATACCGACCTCGAAGCGACGATCCGGGGCGCGGTCGCGAACAAGGGCGCCGAGGCGACCAAGGCCTTCGCCAACGCCGTCGTGGAGGGAACCGATGCCATCACCGGCGTCGCCGATCGGGACCGGATCGTCCACCACGAACTCGTCGAGATCATCGACGCAGCCGCCGAGATGATCGAAGCCGAGTACGACACGACCTTCGGCGACACGGTTCGGGAGAACGCCGTCGAGGCTGCATGGGCGGCGATCACGACCGACGTGACGCCGGATTGTTACACGATCGTCGACGAGGCGACGACCAGCCGGAAGGACGAAAGCGTCGTCCAGGGACTGGCCGATCGGCTCGCCGATAAGTTCGAACAGGCCGACGATCCACGGCACCGATTGACCCGTTCGACGATCGAGGACTTCGTGAATCGGGCGGCCGATCTGACCGCCGACCGGGAAGACGCCTCGATCGGCGACACCGCCCGGGGGAAGATCGTCGCGGCGCTCTGGGATCGGATGCGGACCGTCCCCGACGAGGCGCCGACGGTCCGGACGGTCGCCGACGACCGGGACATGGCGGCGAACTTCCTCGAGGCGATGCGGTC
>JAXINS010000132.1:0-3155 GCA_034190395.1 Chewarchaeum aethiopicum (SeqCode) | reverse complement strand
GGGGGAAACGCCCTTGACATCCCCCGCCGTTCGGGTGGACATGACCGATCTCGGCGATTTCGAGGACTTCGATCACGACGGGGAGGCAAGCGGTGAACGAGCCGAGCGAGCCGCCGGACGGAGTGAAGCCACCGGCGGTGACACGGACGACGCCTTCGAGGAGATCGATGTCGATCCGGTCAAACCGAGCCGGGGGATCGGCGTGATCAGCGCCGCCGAAGGGTTGACCATCAGCGAGGAAGGCGACGATACCAGACTCCGGGCGTACGTGACGGTGGGCAACCGGTCGGCGGTCCGGATCGGCTCGTATCTGCTGGTCCCCTATCCCGACGACGAGACGCTGTTCTGTCGGATCAGTGCCCTCGAATATCGCCAGGAGTTTCATTCCGACGACGCCACCGAGATCCACGCCAGACGGGCGATGCGGTCGGCCGGCATCGACGAACAGGATTACAAGTTCATGGCGACGCTGGATCCAGTCGCAGTCCTCTATGAGGACGGCGACGAGCTCAAACGTCGGATGACCGATCGTGTGCCCAAACCCGAAACCGTCGTCCGGGAGGCCGCCCGGACCGACGAGATCAAAACGGGACTGAAGATCCCCGCCGACGGCGTCTTCCTCGGACACCTCTCGGTCGGTGGGGAGAAAGTCCGGACGGCCACGGAGCCGCCGACGATCGATTACCGGTTGAAGGACGATTACGAGTCCGGGGATCCGCTTGTCTTCCGGCATACGCTCATCGCCGGCGGCACCGGCTCGGGGAAGACCCATGCCGCCAAGAACGTCCTCCGGCAGTATCTCACCGACGAACGGACGTACCCGGTCGAGACGGGCGCGAGCCGGGAGATCCAACCGGCGGTCATCCAGTTCGATCCTCAAGACGAGTACGCTCAGATGCACGACGACAACCCGGCGGTGACCGGGGACGACGAACGGCGGTGGGACCGGGAAGGCATCGCGCACGGCGGTCACGACGATACGGTGGCGTTCGTGCCGGCGGTCGGGAACGCGACCTATTCGGCGAGCCACCACCAGGCCGAACAGCAGCGGTTTTCGATCCCGTTTCGGATGGTCCGCAACGATCCCTGGCTGGTCGCCGGCGCCAGCCTCAACGACAACCAGTACGACGCCCTGACGTTCCTGCTTCGGCGGTTCTTCAACCAACGGGACGCCGACGATGCGACCTACAGCGGGTTCCGGTCGTTCCTCGACGATCCGGCGCTCCGGGAGGAACTCGATGAGAACGGCCGGGTCCACGAGGCGACCTTCGATGCGGTCAAACGACGGGTCTTCGGCGGCCCCTTCGGCGAGGTGTTCGACGGCGACGCCAAGCCGATCACCGAACTGGTCCACGAATTCGTCAAGCCCGGCCGCCTCTCGGTCGTCCCGACCTACCACATCACGAGCTCGCGGGCGACCGAGACGGTCGTCCTCGCGATGGCGAGCCTGCTGGTCGATCAGAAACTCTCGAACGATCCCCGCTACGAGCGGATCAAGGAGACACCGCTGATCGTGGGGATGGACGAGGCCCACAACTTCCTCACCGACGCCGAAAGCGTCCAAGCTCGAAAGGTGATCGGGAAGTTCACCGAGGCGGCCAAACAGGGCCGCAAGGAACGGCTCGGGCTCTTTCTCATCACCCAGGACCCCCAGGATATCGCCGAGCCGGTGTTCAACCAGATCAACACGACCGTCGTGCTCAACCTCGGCGACGAGGACGCGATCAAGAGCGTCAACATCCCCTCCCACCTCGAGGACAAGGTGCCCTACATGGAGAAAGGCCAGATGGTCGTCTACTCGCCCGACAATTCCGATCCGGTGGAGTTGATCGGGTTATCGAGCTGTCTGACCCGCCACGGCCGGGAGTGACCGGACGACCGACAGCGCAGTGACGAACACGGGGACCCTCCCGCCGGTCGGACCCCGAATCCTTAACCCCGGGTCGGCGGTAGACCGGGATATGGCCAAACACTTCCTCGTGCCCGTCGATGGGTCCCCCCAGGCGGACAAAGCACTCGAACACGTCTTCGAGAACCATCCCGACGCGGTGGTGACCGCGATCCACATCATCGATCCGATCGACGGGAGTTACAGCGCCGAATCAGCCATGATCGGGTTCTCCGAAGAGTGGTACCAAAACGCCCAACAACACGCCGAGAACCTCTTCGAGGAGGCCCAAGAGCGGGCCGACGAACACGGCATCGAACTCCACACCGACACGGAGGTCGGGCGACCGGCCCGGGCGATCGTCGAGTATGCCGCCGACGAGGACAACGACATCGATCACATCGTCATGGGGAGTCACGGTCGGTCGGGCGTCTCGCGTATCCTGCTTGGCAGCGTCGCCGAAACGGTCGTGCGTCGATCGTCGGTGCCGGTGACGGTCGTCCGATAGCCGTCCATCGGTTCCCGTCGCGCGCTTGAACAGATTTATATGCTCACGCGGGGTAACATCGCCCAGCGATGACGGTAGGTGTCTGTTTTACACGCCGGGCTGACGCCCGCTAACTTTGATCCAGCCACCGCCGTCGAACCGATCGCCGTTCTCGATCACCATCGAGGTCACCCATGTCCGAACAAGAGCAACGAGAGATAGCAGTAACGCTTCCCGACGGTTCCGTCTTGGACGTCCCGGCGGGATCAACAGTCGAGGATGTCGCCTTCGAAATCGGCCCCGGGCTCGGCCGCGATACGGTCGCCGGCAAGATCGATGGCGAACTCGTCGCCAAGGAGACGCCCCTTACCGACGACGTCGAACTCGAGATCGTCACCGAGAGTGCCGACGAGTACATCGAGGTACTCCGTCACTCGGCGGCCCACGTCTTCGCCCAGGCGCTCCATCGGCTCTATCCGGAGGCGAAACTCGCCATCGGGCCCTGGACCGACGACGGGTTTTACTATGACGTGACGAACGTCGACCTCGACAGCGACGCCCTTGATGAGATTCAGGCCGAAGCCGAAGCCATCATCGAGGAGGACCTCGCGATCGAACGGATCGAATACACCCGCGAGGAGTGTTTCGAGCGCTACGAGGACAACCCGTTCAAACGGGACATCCTCGAGGAGGAGGCCGCCGGCGAGGACCCCGTCTCCTTTTATCGGCAAGGCGAGTTCGAGGACCTCTGTCAGGGCCCCCACGTCGAATCGACCGGCG
>JAXINS010000057.1:0-3234 GCA_034190395.1 Chewarchaeum aethiopicum (SeqCode) | reverse complement strand
TGGCTCGTATACTCACACAGACAGACGTCGGTGATGACGTAGGCGTCCGTTTCGGCGGTGATCCGGCGGGTCGCCTCCTGGATGACGCCGTCCTCGGCCCAGGCGCGCGAGCCACGCTCGTCTTTCGATTCGGGGATCCCAAAGAGAATGACGCCCTCGACGCCGGTGTCGCGGATCTCTCTGACCCGATCGACGGCCGCCTCGATCGGGACGCGCTCGTGGCCGGGCATGGAGGGGATCGCGATCCGCTCGTCGGCGGTTGCGTCGACGAACACCGGCGCGATGAGATCGGCGGTGTCGAGCCGGGTTTCGCTGACCAGCTCCCGAAGCCGGTCTTGGCGAAGCCGACGCGGGCGGCGCGTGAGGTCCATACGCCCGCTAACCGGGTCGATAATAAAGCGTTCTCGGAAGGCATTTATCACCCCTGGGTCTTGAGCGGACAGTAACGATGGCCGCGGGTGTGCGTGTGTTGGCCAGTCTGGCGGATACGACGGACTTGGCCGCCGACCTGTTGCAGGATTATGGCTTGATTGCGCTGTTTTTGATCTTCATTTTAGAGGGGGCGATGTTGTTGTATTTCGCCCCCTCCGAGAGTTTGATCCCGTTTGCGGTGGCGTCGCCGCTGGCGAACTCCGTGCCGGAGTATGCGCTGGTGATCGGGATCGCGGTGATCGGGGCGACGATCGGCCAGTACGGCCTGTTTCTGGTGGCCAAACGCGCCGGCCGGGAATATCTGCTCGAACAGCGGTGGTTCCGGATCAGCGACGAGCGCCTCGATCGGTTCGACGGGTGGTTCGATCGCTGGGGACCGCTGGTGGTCCCGATCAGCAATACCCTGTTGTTCACACGGGGGATGTTGACCGTGCCGGCGGGGTTGGCCGAGATGGACGACCGCCAGTTCATCCTGTTGTCGGCATTGGGGACGCTCTCTTTCGAGACCATCCTGGCGGCGATTACCCTCGGTGTGATCGGGCTGTTCTGAATGCGCTCACCGGCCGGTTCGATATCCCACACCGACACCGGACAGCAACCGGGTCGGGAGCGATCAGTCGGCTGCTATCGACGCGGCCCCTTTCGTTTCTAAGGCCTCGATGATCAGCTCGGAGATGTCGACGATCTCGATGTCGTCCTCGAACCCGCCGGTCTTGCGGCCGTCCTCGTACATCGTCATGCACATCGGACAGGCGACGACGAACTTCTCGACCTCGGCGCCGGCGGCCGTATCCTCCAGGGCTTCCCGGAGTCGTTCCTCGCTCGGTTTGGTTTCCTCTTCGACTTCCATCCAGAGGCCGCCACCGCCGCCGCCACAACAAAAGGAGTTTTCGCGGTTGCGCGGCATCTCGTGGAGGTCACAGCCCGTGGCCCGGACGAGTTCGCGTGGCGCCTCGTATTCGTCGTTAAATCGCCCGAGATGGCAGGGATCGTGGTAGGTCACGGTGTAGTCGAGTTCGGTGCCGTCGAGCGCGAGCCGGCCGTCGGTTACCAGTTCCTCGACGACCTGGGTCCAGTGGTGGATCTCGACCGCGCCGTCGGTGTTCCATCGTTCCTCGACGTCGAACTCCATCATCGGATCGTCGGCGAAATCCTCGAAGGCGACCTCCGGATACTCGTTTTTGAACGTGTTGAACGAGTGGGGGTCCGTACAGACGATCTTCTCGAAGTCACAGGCCTCGAAGGACTCGACCAGCCGGCCGGCGAGATCGATATAGAGGAACTCCTCGCCGATCCGGCGGATATCGTTGCCGTCGTAGGTTTCGTCGTCGAAAAGGATCCCGAACTCGACGTCGGCGGCGTCAAGGATCGTCGCCAGCGATCGGGCTACCTGTTTGTTGCGGTCGTCGTAGCTCGGGTAATCCCCGACGTACCAGAGGTATTCGACGGACTCCTCGCGGGCGTCGGTCAGCTCGAGATCGAGGTCTTCGGCCCAGTTCGCTCGGTCCCGTTGGGCCTCATCGAAGGTATTGCCTCGCTGCATCAGGCTCCCGAAGACGTCCTGGATGTTCGGATCGACGTCGCCTTGATCGACGAGCTGGCGGTTCATCCGGGTAAATGATTTGAGGTGTTCGATCTCGACGGGACAGGCGTCCATGCAGGCCATACAGGCCATACACGATTCCATGGTCGCCGCATCGATGACGCTCGTACCGCCGTCGGCGATGATCTCGACGCTGTCGCCGCCGGCATCGCGTTCCTCCCGGTAGCGTTTGAGATCGAGGATCACGTCCCGTGGATCGAGCGGCCGTCCCGACGCTTTGGCGGGACAGACCGACGAACACCGGCCACACTTCGTACAGGCGTCCTGATCGAGCAACTCCCGCCAGGAGAAGCTATCGATCGATTCCGCCCCCGTCTCGGCATCGAGCTCCGGTGGCACCGACGGCAGCCGGACGCCCGCCTTCTCGTCGCGGGTGACGACGTTGGCAAACGACGACAGCATATGAAACGGCTTGGCGTATGGCACCGACGCGACGAACGCCAGCGCGATGATGGCGTGGCTCCACCACGCCCAGGAATAGGCCGCGAGTGCCTGTTCGCTTGAGACGCCGGCCACGGCGAGGACGTCGGCGACGAACCAGCCGACGAAGCTCACCGTCTCGAAGGCGGGATAATCCTGCGCGAGAATCCGAATGCCTTCGACGGCATAGCCCCCGACACCTAACACGAACAGCGACCAGACGAACAGATCGTCTTCGATGCTGGTGTGTTTGCCCCACAGCCGTTCGTTGCGAACCCAATACCGCCGATAGATGGCGACACCGAGTCCGACAACGAACAACAACCCGAGGGCGTCCATCACCAGGGAATACGAGAGGTAGAACTCACCGACGAAAAACGACTCACCGGTCAGCGGCCGGTATAGATCCATATCAATGGCGAGGATGGTCGTCCCGATCAACAGCGTGAGAAAGCCCCACATAATGAAGGCGTGCATCAGTCCTGCTCTCACGTCCCGATCGAACTGCATTTCGTTCGAGCCAACGATCTTCACTGCCTGCCCGATCCGTCGCGGCAGGTTATCGAGCCGA
Organism: Chewarchaeum aethiopicum (SeqCode); assembly: GCA_034190395.1. Taxonomy (GTDB): domain Archaea; phylum Halobacteriota; class Halobacteria; order Halobacteriales; family Hikarchaeaceae; genus Chewarchaeum; species Chewarchaeum aethiopicum. Next base: position 208 of record JAXINS010000057.1, on the reverse strand, counting down.
TCGAACGGGTCCTCGTTTCCCTGTACATACCGAGTGACCCGCTGATAGACGCCGATGAAGAAGATCGCCAGAGCAACGGCCGCCAAATAATAGAAAACCGCCTTTCCGGTGGCGCCGATCCGCCAGAACGTCGGGCGGGTGACCTCGCTTGACTGCGCCAATACCCAGAACATGCCTAGTCACCGAGCGGACGACCCGCTTAAGTGTT
>JAXINS010000008.1:0-3364 GCA_034190395.1 Chewarchaeum aethiopicum (SeqCode) | reverse complement strand
GAGATGACCAGTATCTCAGGTTAGTGGAGAAACGTAATTACGGAATCCGTTAAACGAAACGTTATGCCTGGACCTGTCTTTCTGGAAGGTGACCGATTGACGTTGTGCTTAGTGGAACCTGAGGACGCTACGTTTCTCGCTTGTCAATACAACAACCCGAAAATCCGATATCAGATGGGTGATCGGAGCAAACCTTACTCGAAAGAGTATCTGAAAGAACGAATCCAAACCCGGGATGATGAAACCGGGTTTCTTCTATATCATGACGATTCGGCTGTTGGTCATGTAGCTCTCAAACACATCGATTTGCGGGCGAGTACTGCTGAACTGGGGTATCTGATTATTCCCAATAAACAAGGAAATGGATATGCAACCGAAGCGGCTGACCTCTGTCTCACCCATGCCTTTGATGAAATCGGTCTCCATAAGGTCTGGGCTCGGGTCATGGAAGGCAATACAGCATCACGCCGCGTGCTTGAAAAACTTGAATTTCAGCAAGAAGGAACGCTTAGAGACCAGTTCTACTGGGATGGTGAATATGTTGACGAATATCGATTTGGACTGCTTCAATCTGAACGATGAGCGTTTTCTATCTTGCACGCTGATTTCAACAGATCAAATCCTTGCTATATTCCAACGTATGGGAATTCGAAGTAATCGAGATAACTACCGATCGGGAGCGGTGCTAAATAAACCGGAACGTCTCGAGGTTCTTCGGCGCGAACGTCCGCATATTGAACTTGTGATATAGCGCCGAGGAGAGGTCCTGGGTCGAGCGTTCGTCGCCGTGGACACAGAGGATCTTCTCCGGGCGGGGATTCATCGTCTTGACGAAATCGACCAGCCCCTGCCGGTCGGCGTGGCCCGAGAACCCGTCGACGGTCTCGACGTCGAGCCGGAGCGTGAGCGTCTTGTTGCGGCCGTTATCGGAGATCGGGATCTCGTCCCAGCCGTTCTGGATCCGCCGGCCGAGCGTCCCCTGGGCCTGATAGCCGACGAAGATCAGCGTGTTATCGGGATCGCCGCCGAGGTGTTCGAGCCAGGACATGATCGGGCCGCCGTCGACCATCCCCGACGTCGAAAGGACGATGCAGGGCTCGCCGTCGGCGACCTCCTGGCGTTCGTCCTCGCCCTCGTCGATGTGGTTGAACTGCTCGGAGAGGAACGGGTTCTCGTCGTCGTGGAAGATCCGGTCCCGAAGGTCGTCCCGGAGATACTCCGGATAGGTGGTGTGGATCGCTGTTGCCTCCCAGATCATGCCGTCGAGGTGAACGGGGATTTCGGGGATATCGCCGTCCCGCATTGCTTCCTCTAAGACGAGCATCATTTCCTGGGATCGACCGACCGCAAAGGCCGGGATGACGACCTTGCCGTCGTTTTCGACGGTCTGATTGATGATCTCCTTGAGGCTCCGTTCGGCGTCCTCCTGGTCGGTCTGGTAGTCGTTGCGACCGCCGTAAGTCGACTCTAAGACGAGCGTTTCCACGCGCGGGAAGTCGTTGACGGCGCCGTTGAACAGCCGGGTGTCGGTGTAGTGGATGTCCCCGGAGAAGGCGACGTTGTACAGCCCCTCGCCGATGTGGAAGTGGGCGACCGCCGATCCGAGGATGTGCCCGGCGTTGTGTAACGTGAGCTTGACGTCCGGGGCGATATCGGTGACGTCACCGTATTCAAGCGGGATGGTGTGTTTGATCATCTCCCGGACCATCTCGGATTCGTACGGCGGCGCCCGGCCCTCCTTGGCGGCCACGTCGAGGTAATCCAGCGCCAACAGCCCGGCCAGATCCCGCGTCGGTTCGGTCGTGTAGATCGGCCCGTCGTAGCCGTATTTGAACAACAGCGGCATCAGCGCCGAGTGATCGAGGTGGGCGTGGGTGAGCACGACCGCATCCAGGGAGTTCGCCCCCGACCCGAGGGCTTCGGGGACCTGCAGATAGGGGACCTCGTCGGCGGCACCGGGTTTGTCCCCACAGTCGATGAGGATCCGGGTTTCGGGCGTCGAGAGGATGAAACTCGCGCGTCCGACCTCCCGACAGCACCCCAATGTGGTGATCCGGACCCATTCGTCGTCGGACATCTCCTCGCGGTGGATCTGGCGGCCGACCCGTTCGAGGATCTGCCGGCGGTCCTCGCGTTCCTGTTTCAGGAAGTTCCGGACGTTGCTGACCGTCGAGGACTCGATCGGGGGCGTCCGGACGACCTCGGGCGTCCAGCCGACCTCCTGGGTGATGTCCCGGAGCGTCGAGCCGTGGCGACCGATGACCATCCCGGGCTTTTCGGCCTCGATGACGACCTCGCCGGTGTCCTGGTGGAAATCGAGGTCGGTGACGCCGGCCTCCTCGGGGATGATGTTCCGGATCTTCTCGTCGGCCGACCGGGGGCGTGACAGCACGTCCGGATCCGGCCGGACGGTGATTCGCTTGCGGAGCTTGCTCGCCAGCCGCCGGATCAGATCGCCCTTCTGGGCGAACTTCTTGGGATCTCGGGTGTAAATAACCAGTTCCGGGCCTTCGTATTTGACATCCGACACCGAGATGTCTGGCGGTAGCTCGTCGACGATCGTTTCCTGGATTTCTTCGAGTTGTTGCTCTACTGCACTCATAGTGAGCCTGATCGGTTACGTAGTCGCTGTCCCCATGCCACCGGCCGATATCGTCCCCGCCGCTCTCGAATCAGGTGGTCGCATTGGCGAACGGACTGGGAGGAGATTACAGTCAACATCATCGGTCAGTTCGAATCGCTGGATGGTGGATCCCCGCTGGAGATCTGTCCAGTGGCACACGACGCCGGTGGCGTCGCTTCGGTGCGGGACAGCTCGGTAAAACCCGCTTGTTCGTGCCTATTGCGCCGTCTTATAAAAGCCTTCGCAAAGCTGGTAATCCCTGGCCCGCTGGGTCAAGCATGCGTCTCACCCCTGCGACCGTCGCGGACGAACACGCGTGGGTACTCGAACGGACCGACGAGATCGTCACGGTGATCAACACGGTCCGGGCCGACCTCGGCGATGCATTCGAGACGGATGTTGACGCGGTGACCGACACCCAGTTCCGGACAGCCGTTGACACGGTGTTCGCCGACGGCGATCGGGCCGTCAACGTCGCCGCCCTCATCCGTCTTCTTCGGGACCTCGATGTCGAGGCCGATTATCCGGGCTTTGTCGTCGATGAACTGCTCGGCCGGGAGCTGGCGGGCTTGATCGCCGGCGAACAGCCGCTCCGGTTGCTCGGGGAAGCGACCTTCCACTACGCCGATGTGATCACCCATTCGGATGGACCGGCCGGGGCCGACGACCTGGATGCGGCGCTGGCGGCGGGGTTTCAAACCCGGCTGCCGGGCTGGAACTGGACTGAGGGGCCCAGCCCGT
>JAXINS010000051.1:0-3402 GCA_034190395.1 Chewarchaeum aethiopicum (SeqCode) | reverse complement strand
GTGAGATCCCCGACGAGAAGGAACTCAAATCGGAGTTGAAAGACCACGAACGCTACAGTGACCTCCATTCTCAGTCAAGTCAGCGAGTTCTCGAAGAGCTTGCTGAGGCGTTCACGGGCTGGTACAACTCCGACGACGGCAACAACCCGCCAGGCTACCGGAAACGTGGCGACCAGCACCCGCGCTCAACTGTGACGTGGAAACAGAAAGGCATCAAACACGACGCGAAACACGGCCAGATTCGCCTCTCAAAAGGCTGGAATCTGAAAGACGGACGCTCGGATTTCATCCTGGCCGAATACGAAACCCGACCGGACGTGACTATCGAGAACATCCAGCAGGTGCGAGCAGTCTGGAACGGCGATCGCTGGGAACTGCATCTCGTGTGCGAGAAACAGATTCCCGTTGAAGATGCGCCCGGCGAGAAGACAGTCGGGATCGATCTCGGGATCAGTAACTACCTCGCTATCGACTACGAAGATGGCCCCAGCGAGTTGTATCCAGGCAACCGGCTCAAGCAGGACAAACACTACTTCACCCGCGAGGAGTACCAGACCGAAGGCGAAAACGGCCCGTCAAAGCGGGCACGCCGTGTTCGCCGGCAACTCTCGGGACGGAAAGATCACTTCCTGCATACGCTGTCGAAACACATCGTTCAGCGATGTGTTGAAGAAGGTGTCGAGAAGATCGCTGTAGGCGACTTGAGCGACATTCGAGAAGACGACGACGGCGACTCTCGGAACTGGGGACAGTCTGGCAACAAGAAACTCCACGGCTGGGAGTTCGACCGCTTCACCGATTTCCTCGAATACAAAGCCGAAGAACACGGTATCCTCGTGGATCGAGTGGACGAAGAAAACACGTCGAAAACCTGTTCGTGTTGTGGCCAGATCCGTGACAGCAATCGGGTTGAGCGTGGGCTGTACGTCTGTAAGTCGTGCGACACCACGATGAACGCAGACGTGAACGGTGCGGTGAACATCCGCCGAAAGATAACTCAAACTCCCCCAACTGGGGATATGAGTAACGGCTGGTTGGCACAGCCCGGAGTCTACCTGTTCGATACAACCACGGGTGCGTTCCACCCACAAGAACAGCCAGACTGCAAACCCTAATATCCCAACGCTCGGGATTCACCCCGCCTTCAGGCGGGTGAGGATGTCAACGTCGTGGTTCCGGTGCCGGGGGAACGGCCCGTTTGTGGGCACTTTGCTCGTGGAGATCGATGATCCGTTCGATGGTTTCGACCGTCACGCCCTCGAGCATGTTTGCTGCCGCCTGGACGGGGACCGGGCCGTCGACGGTTAGCGCGAGGATCGCATCCAGCGTATCGTAATCGATTCCCAATTCCTCCTCGTCTGTCTGGTCGGCCCAGAGTTCGGCACTCGGGGTTTTGTGGACGATGTCTTCAGGGACACCGATGTGGACGGCGAGCTGCCGGACCTGTTGTTTGTACAGGTTGCCGATCGGGTGGCAGTCGACGGCCCCGTCGCCGTATTTCGTGAAGTAACCCACCAAGGCCTCCGTTCGATTTCCGGTTCCTATGACGAGGGCGTCCTCGTGATTGGCGACGAGATAATTCAACACCGCTCGGGTCCGGGCTCGGGCGTTCCCCACCGCGACGTGGTCATCGCTGGCGTCGGGGTAGGCGTCCACGATCGTCTCGACGATCGGATCGATGGCGATGATGTCGTATTCGATTTCGAGCGATTCGGCCACCCGTTCGGCATCGCTCATGTTGGTGTCACGACTCACCGCGCCAGGCATCACCAACCCGTGGACGTTCTCGGTTCCCAGGGCTTCGACGGCGAGGTGGCTCGTGAGCGTGCTATCGATCCCCCCCGACAGGCCCATGACGGCCCGGTCGGTGCCTGCAGCTTGGACCTGATCGCGAATGAACGCGACGATATGTTCACGAGTCGCATCGAGTTCCGGCTCGGCGAGGCTGAGATCGACACTGACGGCGTCGGATTGGGACATATCCTCTAGTTGTCATCGAGCGACTAATACTCTCGTTCGATGTGAAATCGCTGGACAGCTGGTCATTTCTCGGCCGTGTATGGAGCGCTACGTTCAAGTATCGGCACTGCGAAACACCGACTGCGCGCCGGTGGTCTAGTGGTAGGACATGAGCTTCCCAAGCTCATAGCCCGGGTTCAATTCCCGGCCGGCGCACTTTTTTCAGGCGGTACGAGGCGGATGCCGCCAGACTTGACGCAGTGGAGGAATTAGCTTCTGCGGTGTAGGACGCTAAGCCCCCTCCCTCAAGGAGCGACAAAGGGAGCGAGTAGGGAGGAGAGTGGATACAGCGTCCGTCATCGGTTTACTTTCACTCCCTGGTACGTATTTACAACACTGCCAACCGTTGGTTGGGAGTGTGATGGCAACCACTCATCGTCTCGGCTTCGAGCCTGACAAGAAAGGCGGTCGAGACACCTCAGGTCATCACCACCGAGTAGGAGTGGGACACTCCGAATCCACGCCTCTGGAGACTGCGCTCCCTGCGCGGACTGTCGGCGCAAGCCGACCGTCCGTGAAAAAGTGTGTCGGGGAACGAGGAAGCCCCACCAAAAGCGAAGCCGTCAGGCTGAGCAGGGTGGGGTAGTTCACATTCGAAGCAACTACGCACGATCGATGAAGAGACCGACTGCCACACACGTTATGTCAGTCAATTCACCTCCTACGATGGTGGATACGCTTCCTGCCAGGGATTGACTCGTTCGTACGCACCAGCGGCGGCGACGACGCGATCGTCTTTGCCACGAGGTCCGACGATCTGGATGCCGACCGGCAGTCCACCGTCATCGAAGCCGGCCGGCACGGCGGCGATCGGATTGCCCGTGAGATTAAACGGCCAGGTGAGGATCCAGCCATGGAGCGGGTCGATCGGTTCGCCCTCGATCGACTCCGGCTTGGTATCCTTTGGGAAGGGTGCCATCGCAAGCGTCGGCGTCACCAACAGATCGTAGTCCGCAAGCAGTGATTGAACGGCATCGTACCCGGCGGTGCGGACCCGCTCGGCACGCCGAACGTCGGTGGCCGTGAGCGTCTGGGATTTCTCGATGCGGGAGATGACTTCCTCGGTTACCTCCTCGCGCCGTTCCAGCAGGTCGATGTCCAACTCCGCTTTGAACGTATCGTACATTCCGGCGTACCGCTCCTGGAGCAACACCTCGATCGCATCGTGGAGCGTCTCCCAATCCTGCTCGAAATCGGGATCTGCTCGATCGACGGTCGCACCCGCGCTCTCGAACGCTTCGACGGCCTCGGCAACGACAGCCTGGATCTCACTATCGACGCGACAGATCCCCAGATCGGGACTGTAGGCGATCTTGAGCCCATCTAGTGAATCCCACAGCAGATTCGTATACGCCTGGTTTCGTTCGGGCAGACTGAACGGAT
>JAXINS010000012.1:1757-3449 GCA_034190395.1 Chewarchaeum aethiopicum (SeqCode) | reverse complement strand
TCGTTTTTCGCCTGTTCGCTGTACTCGAATTCGATCTCGACGGTCGTCGGTTCGGTAAAGCGCCTGACGAAGGCTCCCGAACGACGCGTCGGCAGTGCGCCCACGCTCAGCTTCACCCGGTAGGTGCCATCGCCATTGAGCTGGAAGTTCGACCCGTAATGAAATCCCATCGGTTGGGAGAGCATCGGATAAATGGCCTCCTGGGAGACGAGGGTTCCGGCCCGATAGATCTCCGCCGACAGCCCCGTGTCCGGCAGTACGGTCTTCGTTTGGGGATCCCAGACGCTTGCCATCAGGTGGACGTCGTCTTTGGGTCCAATGTCGGTCAGCGAGACCGTATCACCGTTGACGTTCCAAAACCGGTGAGCGTAGCTGTACATGAGGCCGAACGCGTAATCGCCCTGCGTAGCCGTCCCCGACATCGCCATCCCCTCGACGTGGCTGGGGATGTAGACCCCATCGGGGCGGTCCTCGGGGATCGGTGGCACCCCGACGGCTCGCGTTTTGAGCAGCCCGGACCCGAGACAGCCGGTGAGCCCGAGTGTGCCTGCGAGGGTTCCGCCGGTCCGTAACAACGCACGGCGCTTCATACCGTCTCCTCGGGACTCGGTGGGCAAACACGTTCTGATCCGGGTGGATACCTGACCCGTGCCGGCCGCGGGCGTTAGGAATCCGGTCGAGGCGATGGGAGCGACCGATGCCGGCGTGGTGGCACCAAAAAGTAGCCCCGTCGACGCACGAAAATGTACTCGAGGATGCCGTTGTTCACCCGTTGGCGGATCGCCGGCGTGATGTCGGTCATGTCGGTGCCGTTCATCGCCCGACGGACGGCTTCGAACTCCTCGATCCGGCGTTGCAGCGACGGGAAATGGAGGCTGGCGACTTTCTGCTCGCTGCCGATGTCGTCGGTCGATTCGAAATGCCGGCGGAGGAGTTTGACGTTCCCGTCGTCGTCCCGGTTGGCCCGGGCGGCCTTTTGTGCATGGCCGATCCGACCGTATTCCTCGGCTTGTTGGGCGATGGTATCGAGGACGGCATCGATGCCGCTGTCGGCACCGAGGTTCGCGCCGATCCCTTTGACGAGGTCCTTCTCGGCATGAATTGGGCTGAACATCTCCATGACCCGCTCGTCGAAGGACTGTTCTTCATACCAGTCCTCGAGTCGCTGGCGCAGGTTTGCGATCACCTTCGTGGTGCCACCGGCGAAGGGGCCGGTGTTGATCGTCACGCGATCCTCGGTGGCTTGATTGCCCTTGAATCCGGCTTTAAAACCCATAAACAGCGGTGAGGCCTCGGGAACCGGCTTCGAATCGGGGATCCCCGCGGCGTCTTGGTGTTGTGCGGGCAACCCGGCCCCGACGAAACCCGTCCGCCGGGAGACGACGGTGCCAACGTCAGTCAGGTATGCCGGCATCGATTCCTCGTTGGCCTGTTCGCGCTCGCCTATCACCGCTTGTTCGGCCTCGAGGACAACGTCGGCGCGATCACTCGCGAGATGGACGACGGCGTCTTGGGTGTCGAACGTCGGCGTTTCGAACGGTGACAGGGGAGTTGGTTCGGGGAGGCTTACGCTCTCGGGCAACGACTGCTCGAACCGATCGAAATACGACGGCGAGTAGGCGATCGAATGAAGCAACCCCTCGTGACTCCACTCGTATGCCCGATCGAGACCCAAAAGGGCGTTTTCGAGCT
>JAXINS010000012.1:0-1657 GCA_034190395.1 Chewarchaeum aethiopicum (SeqCode) | reverse complement strand
AGCCCCATCGTCAACTAGTCTTTTGGATTCGAAGGCAAGCAGACTTGTGGTTCGTCCCCGGCTCTCCGGATTGCCGTGTCGATCGCCCGAAGAACCCCTTCGCTGGCCTGCTCAGGCGCTCTGTGTCACTATGGGGTGGATATGGCGGTGGAAGCGGGAGCCGCCGATCGTCCCCCTTCACCGATCGGCAGCGGTGGGTTGTCAGGTGGAACGGATCGTCCCGCGCTGTCAGGTGGCAATCCCTCCCCCCAGTACAGTCGGACGGACACGGGTCTGGTGAGTTCGTTGGTTGATTATGTAACGTCTTTTTATATCCGATCTTGTAACTCCTTCTCGACGAGTTTTTCGAGGCCACCCCAGAGGTGTTTCGAGACGGCCTGCCGTGAGATCCCGAGATGCTCCCCGATGGCTTCTAAGGAGGTCCCGTGCGGTAGCTCGAAGTAGCCCTGTTGGTAGGCGTGTGCGATCGTTTCGCGCTGTCGCTCGGTGAGGTCATCGGTGCCATCGTCGGTTATATTGGAGTACAACCGTCTGACGGTGACCGTGATATCCTGGTCCTCGAAGGCATCGAGCAGCGCTTCCAGCGCATCCCGTGATGGACAGCGAACCCGAACGATCGACTGCTCGGCAGTGATTTTCGACTCGAGCAATTGGATATCCTCATCGACCGCGATCCGATAGACGCTTTCCTCGGGATCGATCCGATAGTTCACCCGCTGGAGCTGTCGGTCATTGAGTGTGGTGAGAATGCGGTAGCTCTTGATCATCGGATCCTCGGCCATGGCGGCTTCGAACCGATCGAAATCACCGCCCGTCGCCCACTGAATTACCCGGAATTCCCCGTCGTGATACCCCCGTTCGACGCCGGTGATCTCCATCTCCGGAACCGCCGCCAGCGGGTCCCCGAGCACGACTGGTGCGAACTCCAGTTCCGCGATAAAGACCATCACGACCGGCTATTGTAGTGTGGACAATAGCTATTCTGGTGGTGGTCCCATCGGGGCGTGATCGCCATTCATCGGGAAGGGGATCCGATGGGCTCGGCCGGTCTCCGGAGTGTTTCCTATCGAAGCTCCATGCGACTCGCTACTGGACGCGCTTGGATGGGTGGCACCGTTAAGCCATTCGGCCCGTTAGCCGAGAGAAGGATGTATCCACCAGCACGGTTGCCCGTCGATCGTTGGATCTTGGGATCGATACTTGATCTGCACTGTCCGTGTCACAACCGGATGAACATCCATCTACAAGTGGGTGACTGATCGGTGGCGCCCACCCAACCGGCTATTGATGCGGTGGAGAACGGGGATCGATTTCGCCATATTACCCGTGGGTACTACTGGGATACCGACGCGATCACGATCTGGCGGTTGGCGCTGACGGTTGGGACCCTGATCGCCTACCCACCCGTCGGTGTGTTCCTGTTTGTCTTCTTTTCGGTCCGGGCGATCACGGGCGATCCTGCAGGGCGCCTCGATGATGCGGCATAAGCGGGTTGCGGACTCGGTGCACTCGCGGCTGTTCGATTACGCTGCCCTCGTCGAGGAGACTGGTCGGTCGACACACGGTATGGCGTCTGCTGGTTCGGTATCGACGGCGGAACGTATGGGGTTGGAGGGATTTGAACCCCCGATCGACTGATATCTCCGGTACGCCTCGG
>JAXINS010000070.1:0-3569 GCA_034190395.1 Chewarchaeum aethiopicum (SeqCode) | reverse complement strand
TCGATCGGAAGCGGAACGCTGAGGCCACTGGCACCGTAGCCTCCGGATACTTACCCATGGAGACGACCCGGCATTTCGTCGCGACGGTGTACATCGTCCACGACGGCGCGACCGCCCTCCACGACCACGACAAGCTCGACATGTGGTTGCCTCCCGGCGGCCACATCGACCGTGACGAGCTCCCCCACCTCGCGGCCAAACGCGAGGTCTACGAGGAGACCGGTCTCGAGGCTGATCTGTACGCCCCGACCGGTGACATCACCTCAGAGACCGTACAATCGATCCCCCAGCCCCAACAGTTCCTGCTGGAGGACATCAACGTCCACGACGAGGGCGTCGGTCACCAGCATATCGATTTCATTTTCTATGGCGCCGTCGGGAGCCGTGCGATCGATCCCGTCGGGGAGGACGAACTGGCGTCGACGGCCTGGCGATGGTTTACGGCCGAGGAACTCCGCGAGAACGCCGACTGGCTCGAACCGGATGTCGTCGAACTCGGCCAGGAGGCCATCCGGACGGTCGGCGAGGACGCCTGAGCCGCGCTACAGCAGCTCCCGAAGTCGGTTGACGACGCGTCGTTTGGCCCCACCGGCGGCTTGACGGAAGCTAATCCGCCAGGGCGTCCGTTTGCCCTCGATCTCGGTGCGGCCCTCACGGATCGCCGTCAGGATCGCGTCGACGCTATGTTCGTCGGTATCGATATGAGTGATCGCTTGTCCGACCATCTCGCTGATGTGGGCGTCGCTGCCGGCGGTCATCGGCATGTCGTGTTTCCGGGCGAACTGGCTGGCCCGTCGGTTCCCTCGACCGGTCAACAGCCGGGAGTTATACACCTCAATGGCATCGGCACTGGCGAGTTCGGCGGCACTGATGTGTGCGGCCACCCCGCTACGGGAATTTTGAAACGGGTGTGGAACGATCGAGATGCCACCACGTTCGCGGATTTCCTGGATCGTCGCCATGTAATCCCGGCCTTCCGGGAGGGTCGATTCCACCCCTAGCGCCAAAACGTGGCCGGCCTTCGTCGTGACCTCCGTGCCCGGGATGCCGATCAGGCCATAATCGAGCGCCCGTTCGACGGCGACGAGACTGGCTTCGATCTCGTCGTGATCGGTAATCGCGATCGCGTCGAGCCCCACGGCGGCCGCCTGTTGGAGGATGAGATCCACGGGATCACGACCATCGTATGAAAGCGATGAGTGGACGTGAAGCTCGACGGTCAGCACAGTGATGGCTGGACCGGGCAACTAAAAAAGCGAACCGAAACGTCTCGGAAATGGATCGATCGGATGCGACCGCCCGGAAGGTCTTTCGGGATGTGGCCAGACTGTGGGAGCGATGGGGGTCACGACAGCCCGCCGACTGCTCGGCAGCATGCCGCTTCGGGCCTTTCGATACCGGCCTGATAAGCGATGGTATCAACCGCCGGATCACACACCGCAAACGGCCCTGATCGAACTTCTCACCGAACCGTTCGAATCAACGGCCGACGTCACACGCCGGTTCGACCAACTGGCGAGGTCGCTCCGAGCGGATAACGATGGACGGGCGGTATTCTTGTCGGTGTATCGCCGAATTACGGACGGGATCGAACGGGAGATCGAAGCGGATCGGTTCGCCGATCCGGCTTGGGTCAGTGCCTACCTTGTCGCGTTTGCCGACCGGTATCGAACGGCTTTCCTCGCCTATGAACGAGGGAACTTCGACGCCGTCCCCGACCCCTGGCTGGTCGCCTTTACCGCCGCATTGACCGAGGGAACGCTCGCGATTCAGCGAGCCAGCCTCGGGATCAACGCCCACGTTACGTACGATCTTGCCTTCGCGATCGATGACGTCGGCATCGATCCCAAACGGCCACAAAAGTACGCCGATCACGACCGGATCAACACCGTTCTCAATACGATGGTCGACCGGGTACAGTCGGGCCTGATCGAGTTATACGCACCGGGGTTGGCAACGATCGATTCAGCCCTCGGACACATCGACGAATCGGGCTACATGATGGCAGTCCGCAACGGCCGGGAGCTGGCATGGCGTTCGGCGGTGGCCATGACCGAATGGCCGTTCGCCGGTCCGATCATCGATCGGCTGCTCAGCCGGCTGGCCGTCGGCGTCGCCGGGATGATCCTCACTCCCGCAATGGAGGAGTCAGTCTTAGAGACACTCCGGGAGATCGAACGCGATTCGGATCCCCTCGATCAGATCGATGCTGTCCTAGAAGCCCAACCACCCGGTTGAGGACACCGGTGAGCGTCGTGAGCGGAAAAAACGAACCGAAAGGGAGCAGACATATTGTGCACATGGAAAGCCATTTGTCCGGCGTTTCAGTACACCGAGACGAATGAGCCTCCCCGACTCGGACCGTGCGCTGATCGTCGAGGAGCTCGGACGGGAGCCAACCCGTGAGGAGGCTGCCCTCTTCGAGAACCTCTGGAGTGAACACTGTGCCTACCGATCCTCACGACCGCTGTTGTCGGCCTTCGACAGCGAGGGCGAGCAGGTGATCGTCGGTCCCGGCGACGACGCCGCCGTGGTCGCGCTCAGCGATGACGTCTACATCACGATGGGGATCGAGAGCCACAACCATCCATCCTACGTCGATCCCTACGATGGGGCGGCGACCGGCGTCGGCGGAATCGTGCGCGATACCATGTCGATGGGCGCCTATCCGATCGCACTGGCGGACTCGCTGTACTTCGGCGCCTTCGAGGACGACCATCCGCGCTATCTCTTCGAAGGTGTCGTCGAGGGCATCAGCGATTACGGCAATTCGATCGGCGTCCCGACGGTGACCGGCAGCGTCGACTTCCATCCGGATTACGAGGGCAATCCGTTGGTCAACGTCGGTTGTATCGGGCTGCTCGATGCCGATCGCCTGGTGACTGCCGCTGCGACCGACCCCGGCAACAAGCTGGTCTTGGTCGGCAACGCGACCGGTCGGGACGGCCTTGGCGGCGCCAGCTTCGCCAGCGAGGACCTTGCCGAGGACGCCGAAACCGAGGACCGTCCTGCCGTCCAGGTCGGGGATCCCTACACGGAGAAACTCCTCATCGAGGCCAACGAACGGCTCATCGAAGAGAGCCTAGTGGCGGCCGCTCGTGACCTCGGTGCTGCTGGCCTGGGCGGAGCGACCTCCGAGATGGTCGCCAAAGGCGGGCTCGGGGCCAGAATCGAACTCGAAGCCGTCCACCAGCGGGAACCCAACATGACCGGGTTGGAGATCCTCATCGCCGAATCCCAGGAACGGATGTGCTATGAGGTGGCGCCCGACGACGTCGATCGCGTCCGCGAGATCGCCGACCGATACGACCTTGGCTGTTCAGTCGTCGGGGAGGTGACCGACGGCAATTACGTCTGTACATTTGACGGGGAGACCGTCGTGGACGTCGACGCCGAGTTCCTCGGGGAGGGCGCGCCCATGAACGATCTACCCGCTGAGCCACCCCACCAACCCGATCGGGACCTTCCGGCGATCGATCTCGATACCGCCTTCGAGACCGTCCTTGCGAGTCCGAATACCGCCTCGAAACGGTGGATCTATCGCCAGTACGATCACGAAGTCGGGATCC
>JAXINS010000019.1:0-3582 GCA_034190395.1 Chewarchaeum aethiopicum (SeqCode) | reverse complement strand
CTTCCTCGTCGTCCATCGCGCCGACGATCCGTTCGAGGAGATCGACCTCCATGGTAAACGAACTCCACGTCGGTGGCAACGTATCCGGCGGACCGGCGAGCTGGCCGGCGAGGCCATCGCCTTTCGTGAGGCTGGGATCGAGCCCCGTGCCGACACCCAACAGCCCACCGGGCGTCGCTTCATCGACCATGTCGCCGCCCGACTGGATCGATCGCGCGGTCGTCTCGATGGGTTGGTATTCAGATTGGCCACCCTCCTCGACCTCGCGGCCTGGCCGGAGTTCGAGCGTTTGGCCGGTCGTCAGTTTGCCCTGGGCGAGCGTCCCCCCAAGGACACCGCCGGTGAGATCCTCCCAGGTCGTTCCCGGGCGGTTGATGTCGAAACTCCGGGCGACGTACATCAGGGTGTCCGCGTCCGGATCACGCTCGGGCGTCGGGATATGCTCCTCGACGGCCTCGATCAGGTAGTCGATGTTGACCTCCTGTTGGGCACTGATCGGAATGATCGGCGCGCCCTCGGCGACGGTGCCCTCGACGAACTCAAGGATCTGTTCGTAGTTCTCCCGGGCGGCCTCCCGGTCGACGAGATCGATCTTGTTCTGGGCGATGACGATGTTGTCGATCCCGATGATGTCGAGGGCCATGAGGTGTTCTTCGGTCTGTGGCTGGGGGACCGGTTCGTCGGCGCTGACGACCAGGACCGCACCATCCATGATCGCCGCCCCCGACAGCATCGTCGCCATCAGTGTTTCGTGACCGGGTGCGTCGACGAATGACACCGTCCGCAGGACGTCGGTTTCGACGTCATGGTCGCTACAGGTCTCCTCGACGGTGTAGGCCTCGGCACCCTCGCCGGCCGGACAATGGCGGAACGTCGAGTCCGCGTAGCCCAACCGGATCGAGATCCCGCGTTTCATCTCCTCTGAGTGCTGGTCGGTCCACTCCCCGGAGAGGGCCTGTACCAGGGTCGTCTTCCCGTGGTCGACGTGGCCGACCAGCCCGATATTGACCTCCGGATGGCCACCGCCGCTCACAGTCTCACCCCCGGTCGCCGAAGTGTGCCTAATGGGTTCGTCATCGCGATAGTAATACTGGAGATTTCGCCGCGAACGCCTGATAAACCCACCGTTCTCGAACCGGCGAATACTTCTGCGCTGACCGATCGAGCCGGCGAACGGATGGATCGGCACCGATCGCCGGGGTGTTTTTGCCCGCGGACGTCAAACGATGGGCGTGCGCGAGTTCCCGTTCGAACTCCGGCTCTGTGCTCACCTCGAAAGCGAGGGGACGTTAGTGAGCCGGCAGCTCGGCCTGGGCGTCCACGCACCGGGCAACCGGATCATCGACGTACTCTGTGTCGAACCCGGGCCGGCGTTCGATCAACGGACCGAACTCACCGCCGAACAAATCCCCGACCTCGTGATACGGGCGGATGTCGGTGCCGGGGAAGCTCGTTACTGGAAGGAGGCGGTCGCCGATCTGGATGTCCATCCCGATCGAGCTCGGGCGGCCATCGAACGCGGGATCGAGATCGGCTTTCTCGAACGGGAACGCCGGAACGGCCGCCTCTACGTCCGGCAAGCCGCCCGTTATCCGACCGACTGGTTCGGCCGCCTGCGGGCGATCGAGAACAAACCTGATCTCGGCGATCCCGGCGCCCTCGAAACACAACTCCGCAAGGATGTCGCGCTCGGCCTCTGTGAGGAGGTGATCCTCGCGACCGAGAGCTACGTCACCCGCGCCCACGAGAACCGGATCCCGCCGGAAGTGGGGATCTGGCGGGTCGATCCTACGGCCGGTGACATCGACGTGATCCGGGAGCCCGAACCGCTCCCGGTCGACGAGCCGGGGACGGAACTCATCGAGGAACGAACGGGGCGAACCGAGGTGCAGTTTGCGACGCCTGCGGAGAAACGGCGCGCCAGACGGCGGGTGGCCGAACGGGCCTACGGGAAGGGCTGGCGGACCCACACGTTTCCCGGCTGTGCCAACATCACTGCCGACCGGATCGCCGGGGTCGATGGATTACCCTGGTGTTACTGGCACGACCGGATCGTCGATCCGGCCAGCGAGTGCGATCCCGAGTGTCCGGGATACGACCCCGCCGAGGCGCCGACGGTCGATCTCGACGCCGCCCGGGATCGGACCGCCCCTTGGGTGGCCGATCCATCGGGACGAAACCGGACCCAAAGCGGGCTCGATCGATTCGAGTGACCGGGCACGAAACCGTGTGAGCTACATACCGGCCTCCCAACGCCGGAAGTGAAGGATGCGTCCGTCCGTTGCCGTCGTGGTCGGGGGAATACTCCTCGTCGGGCTATTGGCGCCGGTCAGTGCGGTTCCAGCGGCGAGTGCGCTCGCCGACGGGAACGTCTGCCGTGGAACGATCACCGCGCCCGCCAACGGGACGACCGTTATCAGCGTCCAGGGCGCCCGATTTCAGCCCAACGTGACGAAAGAACAGGCCCGACTCGTCGCTGTGGGCCCCTATGGCGGCATCAAGTGGATCCATCGGAGCGGCAAAAGCGAGGGGATCGTCTGGTCGTACGATATCGATCCCCTCCCCAACGGCAACCTCTTTGTGACGGCGACGCGGCCCCAGCGGACCGTGCTCTATGAACTCGATACCGAAACCCTCGAGAAACGCTGGGAGGTCGTCTTACCGTTCGTCGATACCCACGACGCCGATATGCTCGACCGCCACCGGATCGCCATCGCGAACATGCGCAATCCCGATCCGGAAAACGACACGAACAACGATCGGGTGGTGATCTACAACCGGACCAGCGACACCATCGAGTGGGAGTGGCGATTCGCTCCGCGATATCCACGGTCAGTCGGGGGGAACTTCTCGGAGGACTGGACCCACGTCAACGACGTCGATAGGATCGGCGACGGTCGGTATCTCCTCTCCCCGCGGAACTTCGATCAGGTGATCGTCGTCGATCGCGACACCGGTACCATCGATCTCAAACTGGGGGCGGACGATGACTTTTCGATCCTGCGAAAACAGCACAATCCCCAATATCTCGAATCGAACGACGGAGCGCCGACGATACTAGTCGCCGACAGCGACAACGATCGGATCGTCGAGTACGAACGGGACAACGACGGGTGGGAGCGGACCTGGGAGCTCGGCGGGCCGGAGGTGTTCGACTGGCCACGGGACGCCGATCGGCTGCCCAACGGCAACACGCTGATCGCCGACTCGCGGAACCATCGCGTACTCGAGGTCACGCCGGATGGGAAAGTCGTCTGGGAGCTGTATACCCCGTGGCTGGTATACGACGTCGAGCGGTTACCGCTGGGTGACGAGCCGGGCGGGCCGACGATCGTCGATCAGGAGGCCAGCGGCACCTATCCACTGTCGGCAGCGACACCGTGGCCACACGAACGCATCACCCGCTGTGGGAACTACCTCGACAGCGTCACGCCGACGACGGATCGGACGCCGACGCTGGGCCCGACGACCGGTCGGACAACGACCCAGCCAGCGACGGCAAGCCCCGGTCAATCCGGCTTTGGGATAGCGCTCGGAGTGGCTGTGGTACTACTCGTCGTGCTCGGACTCCAGCGGCGCTAC
>JAXINS010000059.1:0-3659 GCA_034190395.1 Chewarchaeum aethiopicum (SeqCode) | reverse complement strand
CTAAATCCGGTGGTGAGGGTTCGAACGGTAGAGAAATCAACTATCCGCGCGTTTCTCGGGAAATCGAGACGGACCGACTACGTAAACGGATCCTGTTCCTGGCGTTCCTCCGCCGAGCGTGAAAGCCAGTGGCAGGCCGCCTGATGTACATCATCAACATCCGGATCGCCCGAGGCCACCGCTGTGTCGGCCCGATCCGGCGGATCGATCGTCCCACTGGCCTCTGGCACCGGCTCCAATGGCGGGTTCTCTTGTTGACAAACGTCACCGATGTACTCCGGACATCGGGTGTGGAACCGACAGCCGCTTGGGGGGTTGATCGGACTCGGTGGATTCCCTTCAAGTACCGTTTCCCGGCGTTTTTCGACCCCTTCGACGCTCGGGATCGAATGCAGCAGTGATCGGGTGTAGGGATGCTGTGGGTTCGTGAAGATGTCATCGGTACGGCCCTGTTCGACGATCTTGCCGAGATACATCACGGCGACCCGATCGGAGATGTGTTTGACGACACTCAGGTCGTGGGCGATAAACAGATACGAGAGATTGTACTCCGATTGGAGCCGTTTCATCAGGTTGATGATCTGGGCTTGCACCGAAACGTCGAGGGCGCTGACCGGTTCATCGGCGATGATCATCCGTGGTTCGACCGCGAGGGCCCGAGCGATACCGACTCGCTGGCGCTGGCCCCCGGAGAATTCATGGGGATACCGATCGAGGTGCGAGCGCTGGAGGCCGACCTCCTCGAAGAGTTCAATAACCCGGTTTTCCTTCTCCTCGCCCGAAGCAATGTCGTGAATTTCCATCGGTCGGCCGACGATTTCCCGAGCCGTTTTTCGGGGATTTAACGACGATTGGGGGTCCTGGAAGATGACCTGAACGTCCTTGCGGAGCTGTTTGAGCCGTTTGCCGCTGAGGCCAGCAATATCCTGCCCATCGAATTTGATGATGCCGTCTGTGGGTTTATACAGCCGAGAGACGACCCGTCCAAGGGTCGTCTTGCCACAGCCGGATTCGCCCACCAGTCCCAGGGTTTCTTCTTCGCCGACCGCGAGACTGACGCCGTCGACCGCCCTGACGTAGGTCGGTTCCCCGATCACCCGTTCGAAGAATCCGGTTTCGGTCTCGAAATATTTCTTGACGCCACTGGCACTGAGCAACGCGTCGCCATACTGGTCGGTGTCGACTTCCTCTTGGGTCGATAGCTGATCCGCGTCGGTGCTCATGACTCGTCCTCCATTGAATTGTGCGTCGGTTGCATCGGTTGGCCACCGTCAGCGTTCAACGATTGTTGGACTGTGGCGTCCTTCCCTTCGGCCGCAAGGCGTTCCTCGAGCGAGACTGCAGCATCGTCGGTGACTTCAACGACCTGTCCGTCCTCGTCGGTGTGGACATGCTCGTTGTGGAGATGACAGCGAGCGATGTGTTGGCCGAACGATTCGGCCGTCTGGCCATCACCCACATCGTAGGTCACGAGGGGCTGTTCACACAGCTCGAAGGCGTAGTTACACCGGTTGCGGAAGGGACAACCGGCGGGTTTGTCGATCATGTCTGGGACGGTCCCCTCGATGATGTCGAGCCACTCGCGGTCGTCGTCGATCCGAGGAATGCTCGAAAGCAATCCCTGGGTGTAGGGATGCTCGGGATGTTCGAACAGTTCGTCGACGTTTGCCCGTTCCATGAGTTCACCGGCGTACATCACGGCAACCCGATCGGATGTTTCCCGAATCACGGCGAGATCGTGAGTGATGAGCATCACTGAGACATTGAACTCATCGCGCAATTCGAGTAACTCGTTGAGGATCTGGGCCTCGATCGAGACGTCGAGGGCTGTCGTCGGTTCATCGGCGATGATCAGGGATGGATCCGCCGCGAGGGCCTGGGCGATCATGACCCGCTGGCGCATCCCGCCGGAGAGTTGGTGTGGATACTCGTGGGCCCGGTCGACCGGCTCTGGAATGCCGACCGTATCCAGCAGTTCGACGGCCCGTTGCCAGGATTGGCTGTCCGGGTCGGTCCCCGTCACGTACTTCCGTCGCATCTCATGCCAGAAGTTCGTGGATTCGCCGACATCGCCGTGGTGGCGGACGACCTCGGCGATCTGCTCGCCGATCGTCATCACCGGGTTGAGACTCGACATCGGATCCTGGAAGATCATGCTGATCTCACCGCCCCGGATGGCCTGCATCTCCGCGTCGGACATCCCTGAAAGTTCCTTCCCGCGAAACGAGATGGAGTCAGCCTCAACCGTCCCGGCTTGATCGATCAACCCCATGATCGACAGGGCGGTAACTGATTTCCCGCTACCGGATTCGCCGACGACGCCGAACACCTCCCCCGCTCTGATGTCAAAGGAGATTCCGTCGACGGCGGTCAGCGTGCCCCGCTCGGTGTTGAACTTGGTCGTCAGGTTCTCGACCGACAGGAGGATATCCTCATTCATCCGCCTGTATCCTCCTGTTTGACGTCAAAGGCATCACGCAACGCGTCGCCGAACAGGTTGATCCCCAGCGCGACGATCAACACCATTAGCCCGGGGATTACGGAGATCCACCACGCGGTCGTGATGAAGTTCCGGCCTTGCCCGAGCAACGCGCCCCAGGTCGGGGTCGTGGGTTTGACGCCGATGCCGAGGAACGATAGCGACGCTTCCGCGAGGATCGCCCGAGCTACCAGCACCGTGAACTGCACGATCAGCGGTGCCACGGTGTTCGGCAGGACCTCCTCGAAGATGATCTGATAGTCGGTCAGTCCGACACTCTCGGCGGCGAGCATATATTCTTCTTCACGAATCGAGAGGACTTCGCCACGGGTGATCCGGGCGAAGTCATCGATATAGGCGAACCCGACCGCGAAGATGACGTTCCAGACGCCCTGGCCGAAGATCGCGACGAACATAATCGCGAGCAACAACCACGGGAACGCCCACATGATGTCGACTGACCGCATCAGGAAGTCATCGACGATCCCGCCGTAGTAGCCGGCGAACAGGCCAATCAAGATCCCGAGGGTCGCACCGAAGGTAACGGCTCCAAGGCCGACCAGCAGGCTGATCCGGGCACCGAACATGATACGCGAGAGCATATCCCGGCCGAACGAATCTGTCCCGAGCGGGTGGGCGTTCGAGAGGCTCGGTGGTTGCATCACCGCATAATCCTGGACCATCGGGTCGAACGGTGCGAGCATTGGGGCGAAGATGGCCGAAATAATGAACAACAATACAATCAAGAGGCCGATTTTCGCTTTCAGATCCCGTCTGAGTGTTCTGATGAACCGTTCGATTAGATCCGTCCGGATGCCGAAGATCCGGGCCTGATCCATATCCACCCCGATCGAAAGGAGTTTTTTGCGCATCGTTATTCACCCTCACCGTATTTGATTCTGGGATTGATCATCGTGTACAGGATGTCGATGAAGAAGTTCGCGAACACCAGGATGAACGAAATAACGATCACCGCACCCTGAATGACCGGGAAGTCCCGGTTGTTGATCGAGCTAATCAACAGTCGACCCATTCCCTGGATCCCGAAGACGATCTCGACGGTGACGGTCCCGGCAAAGACCAGTGCCGCCAAAATACCGGCGATGGTTACGACCGGGATCAGGGCGTTCTGGATACCGTGCTTGAACAACACGAGTCGGGGGGGTAGACCCTTTGCCCG
>JAXINS010000002.1:0-3752 GCA_034190395.1 Chewarchaeum aethiopicum (SeqCode) | reverse complement strand
ATCGAGCGATGTTCGACCATCCGGTGGGCGAGGTGAACACGGAACGTGACGTGATCGGCAAGCGGATTCTGGCCGTTTTGATCGATCTCCCGATCGTTTTTGTCATCTTTCTGACCGCCCAACTCATCTATCTGGGCGAACTACAGATCCCATCGATGCTGTCGGTGACCAGCTCGCTGGTCTGGTTTCTGTTCCAGGTCTTTGGGCTGATGCCGTTTTTCCTGTTCCGGTCAGGGAACCCAGTGTTGTTGTTTCTCGCCGCCGCCGGGATTTGGGCCGTCTATGGAGCAATTTTGGAAGGATTGTTCGGCCAAACCGTGGGGAAACGACTCACTGGACTGGTCGTGGTTACAAAAGAGTATGAACGGCCATCGATCCTGGCGATCCTGCTTCGTAATGCCCTCCGAGCGATCGATGCCTTGGTTTTCTATGTCATCGGGTTTGTCGTGATCATCTTCACCGATCGAAAACAACGAACCGGTGATCTCATCGCCGGCACGATGGTCGTTGCGACCGCCCAAGGAGGATCCGCGGATACCGACTCACTTGATCCCGATTTATGACAATAGATAGAAGTCGATCGCTGGATCACTATATTATACGATGTCCGTCGATCTCGACGATGACCAGTACGCCATGCTCGAACGGTTGGCTGACGAACCGGCGACAAGTAAGGAGTTAGCTGACGAACTGGATGTGTCACTGGAGACGATCCATAGTTTCGTTCGAGAGCTCCGGCCGGCTGGGTTGATCAGACGGGAAACCAAAAGACAGGGCGGACGGACGATCTATATCCTTACCCACGAGGGCCGTGATCGGATCGAATGAGAGACTTTTGATAGAGATACGAGTGCATACCCCCGCCGTCCCGTGAGTAAGGCCGAGGCGGTCACTCAAAATCCGCCGTAGCGAAGATAGACCATCACGACGATCAGTGCCAGCTGAAAGACACCCTGGACGCCGCCGAGTTTTGCGTTCTGTTGACCGATCGCGCTGATTACACCAGGATCCGGATCGTCGGAGGTCATCTCGAGGTACATCCGTACCTCACCGGGCATGAGAAAGCCGAATCCTTGCACGGACAGGATCGTGACGATCCCCAAGGAGACGGCGATTGCCGGAGTCGTCATCTGGAATCGTCCGATCGTGAGCCCAACCCACGAAAGGGAGCCGACGGTGACGAAGGCGAAGGGGACCTGCCACCGCCAGTCCGACCACGCATCCAGTCGCCAACCGAGCAGCAACAACACCGGGATGAGATTGACGGTGGTAAAGATCGCGAGCCAGGGTTCGGCATGCGGAAAGATCCCAACACGTTGGGCGAGGGTGATCCCTGCGGCGATCGTGACGAACGCCATCGATGGTAACAGAAACGATGTCTTCGGCGTCAGTCGTCGGAACACAGCGGCACTTTGCTCTTCGGTCAATCCACCAACGACCGGACCGAGTACGGCACCCAGGAAGATGTCGGTACCGGTCCAAAGGACACCAGCCATCACATGGACGTAGGTGTGGTGTCGGATCGTGGCGACCGTAACCGCATAGGTGAGCGTGATAATCGACACGAGAACGACGCCCGACGCAAATGCGGGATTTGCCCGATCAGCCATCCCGGCGATCGTGCCCCGTATAGTATTCCTGGACATCGATCCCAGCCGTGTCTGGCTTGCATATAAGTCTCCGTATTCCGGCGGATTTTCCGCTACGCTCACCCATCAGGATGGTGATCGGAGTAACTTTCTTTGACGAACCCATCCCTCATGAATCTGTACTCTCCATGTCAGAGATCATCAGACGATGTGCACGCGAGGACATTGAGCTGGTGCGCCTCCTCTATACGGGCAACGACGGCGTCGCCCGTGGTCGTGTCGTCGCGGCCGACTCGATCGAAACGTTCCTTGAGGACGGCAGTAACCTCACGAAAGCGATGCAGTCGTTCACCGCGTTCGATCAACTCGATCCCGATGGCCCGTACGGCCCGGCAGGGGAAGTCCGATTAGTGCCCGATCCAGCCACCTTCCGGGCACTCCCGTACGCCGATGGGGCGGCGGTGATGTTGTGTGATCTCTATGAGTTGGATCAAACGCCGTGGGCGGCCGATCCGCGGTCGATGTTGCAGTCTTATCTCGCGGATCTCGCCGACGAGGGATTTGAGCCACAGACCGCCTTCGAAAGCGAGTTCTACTATGTCAAAGAAACCGACGGAGACGATACCGATGGGTTTGTCCCGCTCGATGATTCGCTGTGTTTCGCCAGCGACGGGATGCAACACAGTCATCCCATCATTCGGGACACTATCTCGGCCCTCGACCAGCAGGGGATGGCCCTCTCGGCGTACTATCCCGAACTCGGGCCTGGCCAACAGGAACTGGTCATCGAACACGCGCCCGGAATCGACGCAGCGGATGCCCAGGTCCTCTATCGGGAGACTGTCAAGGCTGTCGCCCAACAACACGATGTTACGGCTACCTTCGTTCCCAAGCCGTTCCCGGACGGGCCAGGGAGTGGCTGTCACATCCATCTCTCGCTCTGGGACGGTGAGACCAACGTATTCCACGATCCAAACGCCGAGGGGCCGTATGGACTGAGTGATCGTGGCCGCCATTTCATCGGTGGTGTTCTCGAACATGCCCCCGCACTGCTGGCATTGACGACACCGACAGTCACCTCCTTCCATCGACTCCAGCCCCACATGTGGGCGTCAGCCTATGCTTGCTGGGGCCAGGACAACCGGGAAGCGGCCGTCCGGGTTCCATCCGGGAGCTGGTCCGATCCGGCAAGTTCGGCCCGGATCGAATTCAAACCGTCCGACAATACCGCCAATCCCTATCTCGCCTTGCTCGGGCTGCTGGCAGCTGGGATGGACGGGATCGATCGGGAACTCGACCCCGGCGAGCCAGTCAACCAGGATCCGGGGAACCTTTCCGAGGACGAACGGACAGAACGGGGCATTGAACGGTTCCCAGAGACACTGGCCGAGGCGGTCGATGCCCTTGAAGCGGACGCCGTACTTGCCGAGGCAATGGGTGAGACGCTCCACGAAACCTATGTGAGCCTCAAGCGCAGCCAGTGGGATGCATACCAAGCACAAGTCGATAGTTGGGAGGCCGGGTCGGTGACCGAGTGGGAGCGAAATGGGTTGCGACGAGGGTTCTGATGGATCTGTCCCCCTCCGGCGGTCCCATGCGCAGAAGCGTTCACGCGGGTGAGGCGGTCAAAGCGTTGAGACGAATTGTTGAATCCTAGAGCGGACCTGATCGATATCCAAGACGGCGATCCCGACGGCAATAATATAGATGATCGTCCCGGCATAGAGAAATGGATTGTTCTGGAGTGGGATGACTTCGGGGAGATAGGCGATACCGGTACCCAGGGCGGCCAACAGGAGTGCGAGGGCCAATCGCCAGTTCACAACCGTATCAACGTACTCATTGGGTTTACCTTTATTCGTCTCGGAAAGATGAATAAATATCGTAACTGGAACGGAGATCTAACAGGATATGAGTCACCATCGTAGCTCAATTTGGATTCTATTTCGGTAACAGGAACCGTTCAGAAGCACTTTTGCAACAGTAGTCAATTGTGATAGTCAAAGAGTGCTACGGCGTCTGTTTATCCGACGGATCGCAGAGGGGCTCATCGGGTTTGCGGGAGTGTCGCTTGTGCTCCGATGGGTCGAAACCGGGCTGGTAGACAATACCGGGGCGACGGCGGCCGCTCGCACGTTCAATCAGGCGATCGTTGATCATCGG
>JAXINS010000124.1:0-3795 GCA_034190395.1 Chewarchaeum aethiopicum (SeqCode) | reverse complement strand
CTGTCGGATCCGGGTTCCTTAGAGTCCGTGCGAGAAGTGAGTGGGTTCGGGCTGATTTGAACAGCCGGCCTCCTCCATGTCAAGGAGGTGTCATAACCAGACTAGACCACGAACCCAGTCGCCTGATCTGGCGTATCCGACGATTCTCCGTGTACCTAATTGAAGGTTTCGATCCGCCGCATCCGGCCGGTTTGTTGGCCCAGCTGTCCCCATATGAGGTGACAACAGGGATGCTCAAACAATGTTCGTAGCGTCGAATGGTTTTATTGAATTCGGGGCCGGTTCATCCGGTATGTCCCTCCGTTCGGTTCTCGGCTCCCTCCAGCTTCCCGTCGCCGGAATCGGCGTTTTGTTGTTGGTGATGTCGATCAGCCAGTTGCTGTTGATGGAGTCCCCGCTGCCGGAATCCGAAGGGTTCGTCCAAGGCCTCGCGATGTTTTTCCTGTATATCATGGCCTGGGTTGGGCTCGTTTTGACGGCCGGCGGGCTCGCCATCCCACCCGGCGAGGACGGTTTCGGGATCCAGTTCAACCGGTGGCAGCGCCGGCTGTTCATTCTCGCGATGCTTGGTGCTATCGGCAGCGCGTTGTTGCCATTAGTCGGTATGGGATGGATCTTCGCGACCGCTCGTGAGGGCAACGGCACGCTGTTGTTGATCGCCTTTGCCGGCCCCAGCGGCATCGCGATCGTCTCGTTGCTTGCCGGTCTGGCCTGGCGGGCCGCCGAGGCGATCCGCCCACGGATCGCGATTGCCGAGGGGTAGCACTTTTCGAAGTCGGTTCTGTCGATACACCGTCGCCGTCACCGATTCCACCACTGTCTGGGAGCGATATGCTTAAGATCATGTACTGATTTGTACATCATACATCGAAACAGTTCATTGGTGTATTACTCATGCAACACTTCATCGAACGTGTCACCGACGGGGAGGATCTGTCACTCGAGGAGGCTCGCGAGGTCGCGACCGCCGTCTTCGAGGACGCGACCGAGGCCCAGATCGGCGCCCTGTTGGCGGCACTCCGTGCGAAAGGGGAAACCGAAACCGAGATCGCCGGCTTCGCCCAGGGGATGCGGGCGGCTGCCCGAACGATCGCCCCTGACCGGGATCCGCTAGTCGACACCTGTGGGACCGGCGGTGACGATTACGATACGATCAACGTCTCGACCACCAGCGCGATCGTCGCCAGCGGCGCCGGCGTTCCGATCGCCAAACACGGCAATTACTCCGTTTCCTCGTCGTCGGGTAGCGCCGACGTCCTCGAGGAGGTTGGAGTCGACGTCGACGCCGAACCGCCGGCGGTCGAACGGGCCATCGAGGACGACGGCATCGGGTTCATGCTCGCGCCGGTCTTTCACCCGGCGATGAAAGCGGTCATCGGACCGCGCAAGGAACTGGGCATGCGCACCATCTTCAACGTCCTCGGACCGCTGACGAACCCGGCGGGCGCCAACGCCCAGATCGTCGGCGTATACGATCCCGAGCTGGTCCCGGTGATCGCCGACGCGCTTTCCCACATGGCGGTCGATCGGGCGATGGTCGTCCACGGCTCCGGGCTCGATGAGATCGCGATCCACGACGAGACGACGGTCGCCGAGGTCGACGGCGACACGATCGAGGAGTACAGCCTGACCCCGACGGAACTGGGACTCGAACGGGCCGATATCGAGGCGGTCGCGGGTGGCAGTCCCCAGGAGAACGCCGCGGCACTCAAAGGGATCGTTAACGGCGAGATCACGGGACCACAGCGTGATATCATTCTCGCCAACGCGGGTGCGGCCCTGTATGTCGCCGGCGAAGCCGACTCCCCGACCGACGGCGTCGAGCTCGCGGCCAAGACCATCGACGACGGCGCCGCTGCCGAGAAGCTCGCCGTCATGTCCGAAACCATCGCGGTCTAATCGCCATGCCCCGTGTCAAGATCTGCTCGATCACCGATCCTGATGACCGCGACGCCGCGATCGCCGCCGGCGCGGACGCGCTCGGTTTCATCGTCGACGTCCCGGTCGACACCGACCGGGAGC
Organism: Chewarchaeum aethiopicum (SeqCode); assembly: GCA_034190395.1. Classification (GTDB taxonomy): domain Archaea; phylum Halobacteriota; class Halobacteria; order Halobacteriales; family Hikarchaeaceae; genus Chewarchaeum; species Chewarchaeum aethiopicum. Next base: position 1,773 of record JAXINS010000124.1, on the reverse strand, counting down.
TTCCCCCGGAACGGGCGGCCGAACTCATCGCCGACGTCCCGCCGTTCGTCATGACGACGCTCGTGACGATGCCCGAGTCGGCGGACCGCGCCCGCGAGTTACTCGACCGGACGGGAGCGGCCGCGATCCAGATTCACAACGACCTCCCGCCGGCGGAGTTCCGCACACTGGTCGAGGCCACCGACGTCTCGGCTATCAAGCGGGTCCCGGCCGACGATCCCGAATTGGCCGGCGAGTACGACACGCTCGCCGACGCCCTGCTCGTCGACTCCGTCGATGAGTCCGGCGCCGGGGGCACTGGCCACACCCCCGATTGGGCGGCAACCCGACGACTCAAGGACGCGGTCGACTCGCCGGTCATCCTGGCCGGTGGGCTCGATCCCGAGAACGTCGCCGCCGCCGTGCGGACGGTCGAGCCCTATGCGGTGGACGTTTCCAGTGGCGTCGAGGCCACTGAGGGTCGCAAGGATCACGCAGCTGTCAGCGCCTTTATCGAGCGGGCGACCACGGCACTCGATGGGACCGACGCCGAGTTCTCGACCGAGGAGGTGGCCTCCCGATGACGCTCGATCTCTCCCGGGAGGCGTTCGCCGATCTCGCGGCTGATGCCGACGGGCCGGTGGTCATCCGCGTCACTGCCCCGTTGCCCGACGAGACGACGCCGGTCGCCGCCTATGCGGCGTTGGCCGGGCGGACGACCGACGTCGATCGGGCGCCGTACGCCTTCCTCCTCGAAAGCGCCGAGAAGGTCGCCTCCAGCGATCCCGACGGTGCCTTCGCCCCCGATACTGCCCGGGATCGTCACGCCCGCTATTCCTTCGTCGGGTACGATCCGGATGCCGTCGTCACCGTCGATCCCGACGGCGCGGCCGTCGAGGCCCTCCGGGATACCGCCGCCGCCGAATTGATGGCCCCCGCCGAGGGCGATACCCTCGATCAACTCCGTGGTGCCTTACCGGACGTCGAGCTGGCCGGCTTTCCCGATACCGAACGCCAGCAGCTGGCCGGCGGGTTAGTGGGCTTTCTGGCTTACGATGCCGTCTATGACCTCTGGCTCGAGGAGGTCGGCGTCGAGCATCCCGGGACCGAGAAGACGACGCCCGATGCCGGGTTCGTGTTGAATACGAAGACGGTCACCTTCGATCACGCCCGCGATGCCGTTTCGCTGGTGTTCACGCCGGTCCTCCGGCCGACCGACGATCCCGCTGTAGTCTACGATCGGATCCAGGCCGAAGCCGACCGTGTCGAAACCCTCCTGACCGACGCCGAACCGCCGGACCCGGGTGGATTCGTCCGCAGCGGCGCGACCGCCGGCCCGAAGGACGCCTACGAGGCGGCCGTCCGGACCACCAAAGAGCGTATCCTCGACGGCGAGACCTACCAGACCGTCATCTCGCGCAAGCGCGTCCTCGAGGGCGAAATCGATCCGCTCGGCCTCTATGCTGCACTGCGGGATATCAATCCGTCGCCGTATATGTACCTGCTTGGCTTCGATGACTTGAGCGTCGTCGGCGCCAGTCCCGAGACGCTGATCTCAGTCCGGGGTCGGGAGATCATCGGCAACCCGATCGCCGGCACCTGTGCCCGGGGAACGAGCCCCGTCGAGGACCGCCGGCTCGCCGGCGAGATGCTGGCCGACGACAAGGAACGGGCCGAACACACGATGCTCGTCGATCTGGCGCGCAACGACCTGCGGCGGGTTGCCGAACCCGGGACGGTCCGGGTCGAGGAGTTCATGAACGTCCTCAAGTACAGCCACGTCCAGCACATCGA
>JAXINS010000048.1:0-3855 GCA_034190395.1 Chewarchaeum aethiopicum (SeqCode) | reverse complement strand
GGCGCCTTCCTCGTAGGGATCGGCCGGATCCATTGGATTATCGATCGGGCCATAGCCTTCGTTGGGCCGTTCGAGACCGGTGATCATGAGGCCGGCATCGACCTGGATGTTTTTCGTCACCGTATTGTCGGGCCCCTGGACGAAGGTTTCGAGGGTGGGTTCGGCCGGTTCGGTCACATCGACGATCGACCATCCGCTGTGCCAGAAATGAGCGAGGTACAATAACAGACGGTCATCGGCTTCCTGGAGCGCCATTTTGAATCCCGGGCGCTGTTCAAGCGGTGCATACGCGACGAGTGACACATGCCGAGCCTCGACCGCGGTTTCCGTCATGGACACGGTGTATGCCCAGCGCGGTCTTAATTTGTATTGGCGGCGCCGAAATGCCGACGGATACCCGTCAATCAGATGTCGATTGCGCGCTGTGCCTCACGGAGGGCATGGACGATCTCGTTCCGGCTCCGTTCCAATTCTTTCAATTGGAACCGTAACTCGTTCCCCGTGAGCGTCTCGAGCTGTTCGACCGGTCGCAACGCCGGGTATGGGGGACGAGCGACCGCGAGATCCTGTTGAAATTGGCCTTTCTCGGTGAAGTTTACTCGAACCAACGGCCGCTGTAGTTCTTTCATGGCAGTATTCACAACGGCAGGATCGATCGAATCAGACTCGATTCTTGTATAGAATGCTTCAACTCGTTCGGCGAGCCGCGTCAGTTCCTCACGGATCGGGGAAAGATCGAACTGATCGCCAGCAACCGTATCGAGTTTGCGGACGTGTTCACGGTGACGGTCAACGGTTCGTCGGTAGTCCAAGGGAAGGACCTCATCAGCGAGGAGGCGTGCAAGAATAATGAGGTACACCTGAATGTCGCGTTTGAGCACGTCCGGATCGGCTTTATCGAGTGTATTGGTCGTCAGATGCCACGCTTCGGAGTTCCCGCCCGAGCCACTGACCGGATGATACCCCCGGGCTTCCCGGATTTCCTGGGGGATCGACGACGAGAGACACATCAACCCCGTGACCCCGATGTTATAAAACGAATAATCGCCCGATCTTCGGGGCCGGTTCTCTACCGGATCCTTCCCAGCCACATCCTCGATCGCGCCCCGGCACAACGGGTCGGCTTCGGCCATCCAGACGGACATCTCCTCGAACTCGGTCGCATCCTTCACGCCCGGCGAGTCAAAATTCACATGTGCCACACATCGTTCGGCGAGATCAACGGCAAACCGATCGGCAAACCAGGTCGAACCACCGTACCGGCCGCCCTCGTGTGCCGGCCAGAAGGCGATCCAGAGATTCCGCCGTAATCGATCACGATGTTCATTTAACACTCGGGCAACTTCGACCATGCCGGCGTTCCCTGTCGCGTTGTCGGTCACTCCCGCGTGATAGGAATCATAGTGACCGTGAAGCAAGACGAATTCATCGGTCTCCGGACTGGCTTCGCCAGGAATACGGCCGACGACCAGCGGGCTTTCGATCCATCGTCTCGGGACGTCGGCCCCGACCTCGAGTTCGACGGTTTCATTCCTCGCCAGCAGATCCAAGAGGCGATCGCCCACTTTTCGGGCGAGGTTCATGATAATCATCTCGGGAACGAGATGCGTTTGCTCCGGTGTCGGAACGGCACCCCAGATCGGCATTGCCGTCCCGAAATGCGGCTCATCGGGGTGGGGATGGACCAAGAGATAGGCGGCTGCCCCTCGCTCTTGCAGTTCCATCACCAACTGCCGGGAGAGAAGCGGTTGTTCGACTAACACGACCTTCCCGTCGAAATCGCGGTCGGCCTGGCCCAACTCAGTGAGCGACGCCCCACGAAGCTCTTGGACACTACCGGCTTCGGGCAACTCGAGTTTCACCAACTCGCCCGACACGTTCCCGCTCCCGGAAAACGACTGGGCCTTGATCGATGGTCGATCGGTTTCGACATTGAATGACTCGGTGTGTGGTGCTGTCACCGCGAGTGACACCGACTCCGGTTCGCCGATCCAGACGTCTGCCTCGTGGACTTCGTGATCGATCCCGTATTCGGTGAACCGATCAGCGATGTATTTGGCGGCCGTTCGTTCGTCCTCGGTCCCGGGTTCGCGATGGAGGTCTGCGAAGCGTTCGACAAGCCGCCATGGTTCATCGCGAGAAACCGCATCGAACAACTCCCGCTCCCACCCGGTGAGATCCGGTTCATCGTGTTCATAGAGGGCGTACTCATCCATGGACATGACTGATGGAGGGACTGACTGCCAGTCGCTTAAACACCGGGTGCCCAAAGCGGATCCAATCGATAGCTCACGATGGGCTGCGAGCGCCTGTTTACGTCTGTCAGTCGCCCTATCTGGGTTCGATAGAGGCTCGATCCTTCTCCCACATATCCGCCTATACTGCGCTACGACGCCGTTTCACGCCAGTTGGCACAACCTCCCTGAGAATGCCGAGACATACCCGCGGGAGCAACCCCATCACGCCACTCTCTCCCACTCGCTGTTGGCGTTATCGGACCACGCGAGGGCTTGTCTCCAGTTACCCCCGCAAATCCGATACGCGATTGCTGATACGGGCGCACACCCCCATATACGTCGCATGTCCAAGCACAACCACGAGCACATTGATGCGTTCGTCGAAAAAAACTGGTACGTTCTGATCGTTAGGTTGGGTATGCGCTTGGGGTTTACCGGTGACGTGATGCTCGGTCGGAAGGTCAACGAGTTTCAGCAGTTGCGCGATCCCGAACGAGTGTGGGGATCCGTCCGGGAGCTCCTGGATAATCTCGATGCTCTGTTCATCAACCTCGAATGTGTGCTTTCGACTCGCGGCACCCAGTGGACCCGCACCCGCCGTCCATTTCACTTCCGTGCGGACCCCGACTGGGCAGTCCCCGCTCTTGGAGACGCCGGCACCGACTTCGCTGCGCTCGCCAACAACCATATGCTTGATTTCGAAACGGTCGCACTCCATGATACGCTTGCCGCGCTCGACAGTGTGGGCATCGCTCATGCCGGCGCCGGCGAAAACGAACAGCAGGCCTGTGCGCCAGCGATCATCACTGTAGACGGTATTCGCGTCGCAGTCGTCGCGTTTACCGACAACACGCCCGAGTACGCCGCTGGTCCCGAGAGTGCCGGCGTGGCTCGCATCGAGATGGAGATGAGTGACACAGACCGGACGCTCGTCACCGAGACGCTCAAGCGGGCGTACGAACACGACCCGGATCTACTGGTCGCATCGTTGCACTGGGGGCCGAACATGGTCGCGATCCCCGACGAACAGTACCGCGTGTTCGGTCGCTGGCTTGTTGAGCAGGGCGTTGACATCGTTCACGGCCACAGTGCGCACGTCTTCCAGGGTATCGAACGCCACAAGGGGGGAATTATCTTCTATGACACCGGCGATTTTATCGACGATTACGCAATCGACCGCGAGCTACGCAACGATCGGAGCTTCCTGTTTGCAGTCGAGGTAACGGCTGCAGGCGAGTTGGAAGCGGTGACACTCTACCCGGTTGAAATCGATCGGTGTACCGTCCACGAGGCTGACGAGGAGGTAGCGGCGTGGTGCCGAGAGACGATGCGCGAGCGCTCTGAACCGTTCGGAACTGCCGACGCCTACGAACAGGTCGGAGATAGTCTGCGACTGGCGCTGTAGCCGATAGCGAACCCACTCAGTTATTATCCTTCATCGGACGTCCTTAACCCGGATCCCTGGGAGGAGTCGAGGTGCGCCAAAACACCAGTTGGGTAACCGAAGTTAGACGGCTGATCTCACTTCCTAGTGTCCGAGAAGACGGCGTTTCAAACGCCGCACTGTCGGATCCGGGTTCCTTAGAGTCCGTGCGAGAAGTGAGTGGGTTCGGGCTGA
>JAXINS010000130.1:0-4038 GCA_034190395.1 Chewarchaeum aethiopicum (SeqCode) | reverse complement strand
TAACTAGGCTTCGTTCCTCGATGGACGGGAAAACCCATCGTGATCATGGTGAGTCATGGATCGAACGGCCGGAAAGTCATCGGATCACTCGGCGACAAGGCCTTTGAGTCCCCAGAATCATGGACAGACAAGCGTGACAGACGAGTCGGAACACGTCGATGAGAGCGGGATCAGTCGTCGACAGCTGTTATGGCTCGGTGGCGGGGCAGCCGCGCTCGGCGGGGCCGGTGTCGGCGTCGCATCGGTGCTCGACGGGGATGGCAGCGGTGAGGACGGTGAATCGATGGCGACCGACACGACATCCGGAGACGATACCGGTGGCACAACCGCCACGGAAGCGGAGTCATCGACCGCTGAAACCGAATCGACGGCCAGCGTCCCCCCGCTCGTGGAGCGGTACGCACCCCGCATTCATTTCGATGCCAACGAGCGTTGGTTTCCGACCGACCCGCGGTTGTTCGATACCCAACAAGGCGAGGCGACCGTTATCGAAGGGATCCCCGCGCTCAACGAGTATACGAAACGCGGGCAGGACGGGACTGTCCCCGAGCCGACCGTCTTTTACAACGTCGTCGAGGTCTCCTCGGAGCTACTCGCGATCCAGTATTGGATGTATTCCGTTTTCGATCAGTTCTCGGTTAACTTCCACTGGCACGACTGGGAGCTCCTCCAGGTGTTCGTCGATCGACCGACCGGGGAGGTGGCACTGCTCGTCGCGTCGGCACATGCCCGAAAGATCCCCAACAACGAATTCCTCGATCCGAAGTTGTCAGAATCGAGGCCGGCGTTGCTCTCGGAGCTTGGCTCCCATTCCAGCGCGACGGATCTCAACAGCCAACAGCCGACCTTCCAGCGGTTCAGCACCGACGGGATCCAGAGCGATATCACGAACCGTCTCGTCGAGGCCGCGAACGACCGTTCGATTCCGTTCGGCTATGGCCTCCCCCGTGACGAGGGGTTTCGCTTGCCCTACGTGATGCCGGAGCTCGACGGCGAGCCGCTCTTTGCCCATCCGGCACTCGAGGCGGTTTCGAAGGAGGATCTGATCGTCGGCTCGCTGGTGGTTCGGACGCTCACCGAACTGACCACCCCACCGACAGACCTCCCGAAGCGAGCATCCGGTCGGCAGTTTACGCCGAGGTCCGAGGCGGCCGACGACGCCATCCAGTATCGACTCAAACCAATCGCCGACCTTCCGGATGAAATCGAGGGATTCGACGGCCCGCAACTGAGCTTCGAGTTCGCGATCCCGACGTTCGTCGAAGACCAGTTCGCGAGCCATCTCACTACGGCGGGCACGCCCTGGTCCCAAGACCGGTTCGAGAACCCCCTCGCGGACGTCACCGATCCGACCCACCGGAAGGCACTCATCGACCGCTACGAGCTGTCGGCGGACCCGTCGCCGGGCAACCTTCTGGTCGGCGCGGTCAGGCAGGTGATCGACGGCGCCGACGGAACGCTCGATGCGACGCGCCAGACAGTCAGTGCCGAACTCGAGGAGTATATCGACATCTCCTTCGAGTCCACCACCCTCGAGGTCGCGGCGTTGCTCGAGAGCGAACCGACCGCCCTCCCGTCGAGCAACGGCCTCGTGATGGCGACCGATATCGAGCCGGCTGACCACCGGTTGACCGTCAACGGCGCGGGCTACGCGCCGTATGCCGAACAGGTCACGGTCGGGGAGACGGGGATGACGAAAGCCGGGGTCGAAGGGTCGATCGGTATCGTTGCCAACGAACGGGCGGTCAAGCTCCGGGGGGACGCCAGCGACCAGCCGGCCGGCCTGAACCACGTCCGGATCGACGACGATTTCGCCGGGCGACTGTACGACGGTCCACCGGTCGAGGACGATCGGTTCGCCCTCTATGCCCATCAAAGCGGCACCTACAACGTCGAAGTGACCGACACCGAGGCCGTCAAGGGCGCGTTCCGGGTCAATCCGGACAGTAACGACACCCAGACATTGCCGCCGCTCGAAACCGGGAAAGCCTCCCTGTCGAGCTTTCTCGAATCGTATCTCGCCGATGCCGGCGTATTGGCCCAACAGGTCGGGGGCGACAAGGCACAGGGGAAGGGACGCCCGACGATCGCGGAGTTGTTCGCCCGGGCGGCCGGGACGGCCAGCGAGGCGGCCGACGTCGCCCGACAGCGGAAACCGGACGCGGCCGACAATCGGTTGCGGGGGCTGCGCCAACGCCTCGCCGCCCTAGCCAAGCGGATCGAAAACCAGCGGGGCGGTAACATCAACGAAGGCGCCGCGATCGAACTCCAGAACCGCCGGTCACGGGCCGACCGGACGGCATCGGAGGCCCTCGACAGCCCGGCACGATGAGGGGATCGGACGCGCGGTTTTTTGACGACACTCCGCTAGAGGTGGGGTAATGACGCTCGATCCGGTGCACTTCGAGGGGATCGCCCGGCTGGCCGCCCGGATCCAACAGGAGGTCGACGACACCGAACAACACGACCTCGCGGCCCGGGCCTGGGAGGAGTTCCTCGATCCGCTTCGGGGGGACGGCCGGGCCGTCCTCGAACCGATCGATGGGCTTCGCCGGCGCCGGGTGAGCGCCGAGGACGTCGCTATCGGCGGCTCGGCGTACCCCTCGAGTCACGGCCTCGACTCGGGGACAATCAACCCGCGGACGTTCAAAAACGGGCTCGTGCTCGACGTCGCCCAGGCGGCGATGAGCGCCTGCCCCTCCGATCTCGATGTCCATCGATCCCGGACGGTCGTCGCGACGGTCCACTCAAACGACGAGACCATCAGCGTCGAGGAGGACCACTGGGAGGCATTCGACGAGGGGTACGGCCGGGGACGGATCATCCACGCTCCACGGGTCAACCGGTACGAGCGGGCGGTCGTCCACGCGTTGTCGTTGTATTTAGCCGAGAGCAGCCATGCGCTCGCAAACGCCGACGCCGTTGAGGATCTCCTGATCCTCGATGGGCCGATCTATCCCAAGGGGATCCTCAGTTGGCTCGATCGCCACCACGAACTGGCGAGCCTCCTGGCTGGCGCCGAGACGCCCCGGGAGGTGCTCGGGAACTATATCCGGCTCGTCGAAACCTTCGCCGAGCGTGACATCCCGCTGGTCGGCTTCGTCAAAAACGTCACCGCGAAAGGTGTGATCCGGGCACTCCGGGAGAGCGGGCTGCCGACACCGTGGGGGAACGACGCCGCCTTCTTTACCCAGATCCTGGATGCCGTCACGACCGAGGAGCTGGCGGTCACCAACTGGTTTCTCTCCCGAACCGGGCCCGACCGGGTGTTCGCTGCCGACAACGATGAACTCGATCTCGACGCCGAACTCGAGGCGGCCGCCTACGAGGTGGCCTACTGTGTGGTCTATGACCCCCGCACCGACCTCATCTACAAGCTCGAAACCCCCGCGATCTTCGCGGCCGACCCCGATCGCCGGGAACGCCTAACCCAACACGTGCTCGGGGAGATCGCCACCCGAAACGGCCCACCTGCCGCTGTCTCGAAGGCCGACGACTTGGCACGGATCGGCAACGCCGAACGGGAATCGCTCATCGAGACGATCGAGCGGACCTTCGAGACCCAGCGTGACCGGACCTACGACGACACCCGCTGGGAGGAACTGGAACAATACTGAGCGGTCACCCGAAAAAAGACGAGCGCTCGGTATCGGTTACTGCGGTTCGGCCTTGATGACCTCGAACTCGACATCGCTAGCGTCGATGCCGATCCGAGCGAACTGGGTGCGGATGTGTTCTTTCGCTGCCGCGAGCGCCTGATCGCGCGTATCGAAGCCGCGTGGCATCGGCGACTCGAAGGCGACGTTGACCTCTCGATCATCGACCTGCTGGGTCGTCCCACCGCTTTCGACCTCGTAGAACTCGTCACAGACCCACACATAGGGCGCATCCTCGTCGGGGGCACCCTTGAACGACGGGGCGTGCTCGCCGCGCTCATACAGGGTCCCCGTGAGGGCGGTGCCACCGGCCCGCCCGCGGACATGAAGCATACCTGGCTCTAAGGAATGAAGCCCCTTAATACAGCCGTTCAGAATCCGA
>JAXINS010000100.1:0-4086 GCA_034190395.1 Chewarchaeum aethiopicum (SeqCode) | reverse complement strand
CGGAAGACCTCGAGACGACACTGTTGTTGACCACACAGGATATCGATGTTCCGGTCGTTACGGCCGCGGTCCACCGGGAGGGCGAATGGCCCCAATTCGCGGTGGGGTCGGACGCCCATCTCGATCCGGTTCAAGCGGCCCAAGCAGCCCTCGCCGAGGCGCTCCAAAACTGGATGGAGCTCCGTGGGATGGGTCGACAAGGTGCCGAATCCGAAGCCAGTGCGATCGGTCGCTACGCGGATTTCCCACGGGCCGCCCGGGAGTACATCGATCACGACCAACGGATCGATGCCACGGCGATCGGGCCCGACCCGGTTCCCACCGGTCAGGCGGCACTGACGATGCTCACCGAACGGCTCGCGAACAACGATCTCTCGGTGTATGGCGCCCGGTTGACACCGCGTGACGTCGATGCTCTGGGCTTCGAGGCGGTGCGAGTGTTGGTCCCGACGGCCCAACCGCTGTTCACCGGCGAGCGGTACTTCGGCACGCGAGCCCGGGAAGTCCCTAAATCGCTTGGATTCCAGCCCCGGCTCGACCGTGAACCACATCCGTATCCCTAGTCGGGAGAGCCGGTCGGCGAGGGAATCGCGATCACAGTATCACCGTGTGAGGATGGAGAGCACGTCCGATGGGAGCCGCCGGTTAGATGCCAAACGTCGCCCGTAACATATCTCGAGTGCCGGGGCCGAGGCCGACCGCAACGATCGCGATCAACAGCAGGACCGAATATCGAGGGCTGTCCTCAAAGATCCGGTCGTCGAAAATAGAGAGGACGATCAGGACGGCGATGATTTTCACCAACAGGAACGGCCAACCAGTGCCGATGAGGTTCTGGACGGTTTCGGGGAATCGTTCGCCGACGCTGATCAGAAACCGATTGGCGGGATGTTTCGGGTACAAATCGCCATACGGCAGCCCCAGTTCGGCCCCCCAGTCGATCCCAACGACGTTGGCGACACCGTCGATCATGTGCCCCCAGATGATGAGCAGTCCCATCCGCCCGGTGCCGGCATTGAGACCCGGGCGATAGCGTTCGATCCCGACCCACAGGAGACCCGTGATGGCTGTGGCCCCGATCAGGACGACGATCGCGATCTGCGGAAAGAAACCGACGTAACTCGTCGTCAAGGCCAAAAAGAGGAGATAGCCGATCGTGCCGGTCAACAGGATCACGCCACTGGCAAACAGCGGGCGTTCATATCCGTCCACCACGCCCCGCCTTGCGAGCCAGACCGATAACAGCAACGCCCCAAGGGTGAGGAAAAAGACGGTGAAATAGATGACCGGGCTGATGATGAGGGTGTTCCAGGGATACGTGAGGATCGGCTCAACACCCGTCGGGACGGCATCGTTCGCATCCTCGACGACCCGGAGGGCCCCGCCAAAGAGCATGAACGGAAAGAGGGCAAAAAACAGCGCCGGACTGTCACCCAACTCGAGTCGGCGGAGCAGATAGATGACGCCCAACAGCATGAACAACAATGTCACGGCATAGCCAGCTTCGGACACCAAGGTATACCCCGGATAGGCGACGATCGGTCCGGCAGTTGCACAGGCGTCCTGACTCGACAACAGCGTCGGCGAGCCACCGTCAATGACGGCACAGACCGCGCTGTTTGCATCCGCATACACCGGCCCCCAGAAGTACTGCCAGAGGAAGCGATCCCAAACGAGGCGGGGAAAGAGCAACGAACCTCCGGTCAACACCGCGGTGATTGCGGTGATAGCCGCCAACCACGCCTGTTCGGGATCGATACGCCGGTAGCCCGGAACGTCCATATTAGAACCGGCCGCTGGGTACTTTTGAGAATTCCGGTTCCCGGCAAGCTCGCCTCAAATTACTCCCGGATGGCGTTCGTTTCGCAGGCGATCCAATGGACCATTATATGGGCGTTGTGACAGCGAGATCCGTCCCGATCGTGCCGTCTGAATCAATTCCCCAACCAGCGGGTTGGCGCTGGCTACTCGAAATCGAATCGACGACGATGCTGGCAGACCAGTCGACTGACGAGTCCCGCTTTCGACGGTGAGTAGCTCGAGCAATCGTTCGCTGTGGGTGATCCGGCGAACAGCCATCCGGAAACACTTTGAGTAGACGGCTGACCAGCTCGGTCAGCGTTGTTGCCAGCCCGGGAGCTTGTCTGATTGAGGAGGGCTCTTGCCCTCAGGCTGTGGCCGGTATTCTGAGGAAGGGCGTAGTCGTATACCTCCCGGGCAATCTGCATCGCGTCTCAATGCAACGTCCCATCAGCAGGATCCGGTGTGGCGGCGGACTCGAATGTCCCTGAACCACGACAATCAGTAGTGGGCTGGCCGGTGTTGAGATGTTGGGTTGCGAAGAGAGTGAAGGCTGTGTCCCGCCCTGCTGGCCGTATTCAGCAACTCCTTGAGAATCGATAGCATTTAAAACCGACTCCGTATAGCAGTCCCGTGACCGCCACCGACCGAGCGGAGAGCCGGCTGTTCCGGGAACTGTCGCCCGAACAGAGCGTTACTCTCGTCGCCGCGTGGGTGTTGCTCCTGTTCGTCGGGGCCTATCTGATCACGCCGGCCAGTATTCTACCGCTGATAATCGCCGATCTCGCGATCAGCGAAGCGACGGCCGCCGCGCTTGTCTCGATGCCACAGGTCACCGCAACGGTGATCGGTCTGCCGGTGGGAATCTATCTCGATCGCGTCAAAACGAACGCTGTGGTTCCAGTGGCGGCCATAATCCTCTTTCTCGGGAGTACGGGTGACTGGTTGGCGGCCACCGAAGCCAACGTCGCGTTGCTCATCGGATCACGGTTGTTCGCCGGTGTCGGTATGTTCATGTTGTGGGTCGTAACCGTCAACGTCGCCTCGAGTGCGTTTCCACCAGGACGACGAGCGACGACGACATCGGTCATTATATCGGGATACCCGGCAGGATACGCACTCGGGCAACTCGGGACGCCACGCGTCGCCAATGTCGTCGGCTGGCCAGGGGTATTTCCGGTTTTCGGTGCCGCAGTACTGGCTGTCTCGGTAGTGTTCTTCGTCGCGGCCGGCCGTGTCGCTCGTTTCGATCCCTCGACGAGCCCACCGGAAGTAGACGATCTCAAACGGGTATTCGTTGACCGGAACGTCTGGTCGATCGTCGTAGTCACCCTGCTTGGCTATTCGCTTTACATGCTGTTCAATTCCTGGATACCGACATACATTACCCGTCGATTCGGGGTCTCACTTGCGACAAGTGGTTCGTTCGTGGCGCTGTTTCCCGCCATCGGGATCCTCGCCCGGACCGCAGGCGGGTGGTTATCTGACGTCTGGTTGGGCCAGCGGCGACGCCCGGTGTTCGCTGTTTCGTTCGCCGGCACAAGCGTGTTGACGGTCGGCATACTCTACAGCACCACTATCGCCGTGCTGGTCGGTATCCTCGTACTCACCGGGATCTGCATCCAGCTCCAGATCGGGCTGATGTACCAGTCCGTCCGGGAGTTCGTTACCCCCAACGTAGCGGGGACGGCAGTGTCGGTGGCGAGCGTGGCCGGATGGTTAGGATCGTTCGTCGCGCCGGTTGTGGCTGGGGGACTGGTTGCAATCACTGGCACGTACACTGCACTGTTTGGCTTCGCGGTCGGTCTCGGGCTGTTGGGGGTACTTACCGTCTGGCGGATGCCCGAGTCAGGGGGCTAAGGACCAAGCAGTGATCGCGTTCGGGGATGGTCACGCTCGAGTCGATCACACGCTTCAGCACGGGCACGGGCAATATGGTGGGTTTGGGCAAAGATTGCATTCCACCGTAGGGGATTCCGAAGACGAACCAGCAACTCCCATCGGTACCAACAGAGCCGGAGTGATGAGACACATCGTCGATGGTGAGTGACGAGACAGAGCCATGTCGGCAACGGGGCAGACGCTCGGCGTCAGAACGAGCGGACAACGGCACTTTGCTCCGACAAGACAGGAACACACCCGGTCACTCTGAGGGAATGATCGCGATCCCGGATCGATATCGAGTATTTCGGAACGTTTTAGCAAGTCGCTCCCGGATCGCCAACTGCACGAGTGCGAGGGTAGCCAAGCCAGGAAACGGCGGCGGACTCAAGATCCGCTCCCGTA
>JAXINS010000047.1:0-4106 GCA_034190395.1 Chewarchaeum aethiopicum (SeqCode) | reverse complement strand
CATCGGCCGTCCAGGCCTGATTGGCGTCAACTCGGATTCTGGCATCCGGGACGGCTTCCCGGATCGCCGCCAGGGATTCCTGCTCGGCGACCGGATCCGGCCCACCGACTTTGATCTTGAACGCATCGAAGCCGTTTTGATCCGCTTTTTTCGCCTCCTCACGGGTGGCCTCGGTATCCATGATCCCGATCGAGTAGTGGAGATCGAAGGTCCGGTCCTCGATTGGACCGCCGAGCAGATCATACACCGGCCGGCCGTCACGCTTACCGAGTGCATCGTGGAGTGCCACATCGATCCCATACAGGGGAAACGGTTCCCCCGAAATCGCGTGTTCTAACTCCTCGATGATCCGACCGATCCGGTCGATCGATCGACCTTCGAGCGTTGGTGCGAGCGTTTCCTCGATGATCGCCCGACAGGCCGTTTGAGTCAACCCATGGGGCCAGTATGGCGTCGGGGCGATTTCGCCGACTCCGGTGATGCCCCCGTCGGTATGGAGGCGGACGACGAGATGATCGTAGGAGCGATCACCGTTGTCGCCGGCCGTTAAACTGGTTTCATAGGCCGTTTCGACCGGGACCGATACCGGAATCGCCTCGATGCGTTCGATCTGCATGCACATCGGTTCACCCCCCGTCACAAAAAAGCCGTGTCCGTCCGTGCTGCCGCGATCTCTCGACCCATCGTTTCTCAAGGCGCCCCCGGCTAAGGGGACTCGTCTATTCGGCTCAGTCCATCGAACCAATCTTTGATGAGAGCTGTTGAGACGGTTGAACTATGGCACTGGGACAGACCGATCGTGTCGGGAGGCTGTTCAGTTCCACTCGGGATAGTCGGTGTCGGCCATCTCATCGATCGGGAACTTTGGCCGGCGGATCCGATCGTAGTTGTAGTGGTTGGGATTCATCGCGGCCAGTCCCGGGCTGTCGATCGGGATGACGTGACTCGAGAGTGGTTCATAATCGGCCCGGTAGTGGTTGGCGCTTTTGACGACCAGCACGTCCAGCCGTTCGGGCTGGATCCCGACATGGCGCCAGATTTCCGCATCCAACGGCTGAAGACGGTTTTCCGTGAGGATGACGTCCACGCCGTCTTCGTGACCACACTGGAACCGAACCGCTCGGCCCAGATTGTTCGAGGTCCCGGTCCCCATCGGCCCGGTGTTGACGTACTGGCCGTCAGTGATCGCCTTTACGTACCCGTCGACATCCGCGATCGGCTCGCCGAACCGATCGAGCGTCTTGCCCCCGATGGTGACGGTTACCCGCTCACCGACGCCGGCCTCGACACAGGTCTCGACGGCTGCTGGATCACACATGATCGCAATGCCGCCGTCAGCGATCTCTTGGTCGATCAACGCCCGCAGAACGGGTGTCGTATCGCCGGTCCCACCCCCGCCGGGGTTGTCGCCAACGTCGGCGAGGACGATCGGACCATCGTCCGCATCTAACTCCGCGGCCAGTTCCTTGGCTCTCGCGACGCCTTCGGTTGGTGTCGGATAGTCCTTGACGAACTCCTCGCGCATCTCCCAGATCCGCTCGGCCATCTCCCGGGCGACCGCCTCGGCGGCGTCTTTGTCGCCGTCGGCGACGATCGGGATCGAAAACCCCATCTCGGGGATATCGGCCGCCGCGAACCCCGGGAAGACGTTGACCTTCCTGATCGCGTCGTGGTCCTCGAGCTCGCGGGCCTTCGCCATCACCTCGGCCATCGGCCCCTCGCGAGTGTTCTGTGTCGGGGTAAACGCCAACACGGGCGGTCGTTCGATGTGCATCACTGGCTCGGTTTCGCCCCGAATCGTCTCCAGCAGGAGTTCCATACCGGTGGCGCCGGTGTCGCCCATATCGGTGTGGGGGTAGGTTTCGTAGGCGACCAGCGCATCGGCACTCTCGACCATCTCATCGGTGATGTTGCCGTGCAGATCGAGGGTGACGACGATGGGGACGTCGTCGCCGACGATCGCCCGGACATCGCTGATCAGCGGGCCTTCGCCGTCGTCCATCCCTTCGGGGACCATCGCGCCGTGTAGTGGCAAGATCACGCCATCGATGGTGTCGGCGTGTTCGCGGGCCGCCTCCAGAATCGTGCCCGTATAGAACTCGTAGGCGGCCTCGGTGACATACCCGCCGGGTGTGGCACTGGCAGCGACGGTATGAACCAACTCGACGTCTTCGTCGTCGGCGACCTCGATAACCCCGCCGATGCCCGTGTTCGTCCCGCGTAACTCCGCCGGAACCTCATCGCCGAACCGTTCCAATCGCTTCTGGAAGTCGGTCCGACCGGTCGGTGTCGGTGCAAACGTGTTGGTCTCATGTGAGAACCCACCGACGAGGACGGTTTCATCTGCCATGGGATGGCTAACCCCACGAATCGGCATAAACCCGACCGCTCCGGAAATTGCTGCCCGTCGACCGCTGACTGGACGAGCTCTTACTGCTCGCGGCGGAGTCGCCACCGGTCGATGTAGAGATCCGTCGCCCGACCGTCCGTCACGTCGAAGGTTACAGGAGTCCGATCGCCGGCCACCGTCACGGTGTAAAACCGGTAATCCGTCGGGTCGGCGGTCTCGGGAAACAGCGGCAGCTGTTGCTCACGGAGATCGCTGTGCATGGTCAACTGGAGCGTTCCGCCGTCCTGCTCGACGGTCGCCCCTTGCAGATCGCGATAGGAACTGTACTCGCCGGTGACGGTCGCGAGCTTCTCCCGGAGCCCGAACAGCGGGACCCGTTCGGCGGGATCGTGGCCCTCGACGATGGCCAGTGCGGCTTTGCCGATCTCGGCAAGGGCGTACTCGTGGGTGGTGTTACAGCCGATGGCGACACCGAGGTCGCGGTCCTTGAGGAAGCCGAGATAGCCCGTCGAGACACCGACCGACCCGCTGTGCCCGACCAACACGTCATCGAGGAAATCCTCGACGCCCCAGCCATACCCGTAGCGGTATGTCGAACCGTCGAGGCGCTGGTAGCGGGTTGCATGGGCCTGATGCATGCGGTCGAGATGCTCACCATCCAGCAGGGAGTGACCGTCGTAGTCGCCGCCGTGCATGTTCAGCTGCAGGTAGGCCGTCAGCTCCGAGACACAGCTCAACAGTCCCCCAGCCCCATAGAGGAAATCGCCGAAGGGAAACTCCGCGGCGACCGATTTTCCGTCCTCGCGGGTGTACGGCGTCATGCGGTCGGTCGTTTCGGTGAAGTCGGCTTCGCTGAACGTACTTCGCTCCATCCCGAGAGGATCGAGAATGTGATCCTGGACGTACTCGGTATAGGACTGCCCCGAGACTTCGCTGATGATCTCCCCGAGGATCGTGTAGCCGGAGTTGTAGTAGAAAAAGCGTTCCTCCTCGTCGGTCACCCGATCGGGAGCGGCCCCACGGACGTACGCCCGGAAATCGTCATGATCGCTGAGAGGGACCTCGATGGGGTCGCCACCCATGAGCCGCGAGATCAACACGATCGCCTTGCCGTCGCTTGGCATCCCGGAGGTATGGGTCAGCAGCTGATGGATCGTGACCGGATCGCCCTCGACCGCATCCAGGTACGGCACGTGATCGGTAACCGGGTCGGTGACGTCGAGCTGGCCCGCCTCGGCAAGTTGCATGATTGCCAACGCGGTGAAGGACTTCGTACACGACCCCATTCCATAGAGGGTCTCGGCGGTCGCCGGCGCATTCGAAGCGAGATCCCGGGCCCCATGGCCATCGGCGTAAACGACGTCGTTCCCATCGACGATCGCGAGGCTAACCCCGGGGATACGATCCTCGCTCAGCCACTCGGTGAGAAACGCGTGCAGTTCGTCCGCCGGTCCAGCCGGTAACTCGTTTACTGTGGCGTCCATACCCCCGGCACTCCCGGGGTGAGTAAATAGTGCTCGACCACGCCCTCACGCCAGGAGCGTCGTGGCGCCAAAATAGAGCACCAGCGTCCCGACCACGGCGCCGATCATTGCCTGAAGGACGATGGTAGCGGCCTGTCGACGGTCGGCCCACTTGGCCGATTCGTCCTCGACAGCCGTCGACCCGCCGCTGTCGGTGAGTTGATAGATGCCGGCCAGGGCAAAGCCCGCACAGAACCGCTTGCGGGCCTGGAGAATGCCCAACAATCCACCGA
>JAXINS010000056.1:484-4237 GCA_034190395.1 Chewarchaeum aethiopicum (SeqCode) | reverse complement strand
TGTCGAGACGTTCGACGAGTTCCGGTGGAAGTGAGACCGGAACGGACTGTCGGTCGCTGCTCATACAGCAACGTAGCCTATACGATTGTATAAACGTTGGCCGGCTATCGACACAGTATCCTCCCGACCCGGACGAAGCCACTCGCGGATAACCAGGCCACGGGGCGTATGACTGACATGCACCGTCCATCGATAGAGAAGATCGCCGTCTGCATCCCGCTGTATGGGTTCTCGGCGTCGACACCAGTATCGACATCGTCAGGATCGAGGTCGTCGTACTCGCGCTGACAGACGTGTGTCTTCGCGAAATACTCTCAAGCAGTGAAGTACCCCTGTTCGACGAGGAAGCCGCCCTGGGCGTGTTCGGCCACGCCGACGATGTAGTCGGTGTATTCCGCGAGCAGACGAAATTTGAGCTAAGTGTTGACCCACTCGCACCGGATGTCGACCATCAGAAACGCGTAGGCGTCGGGCCGTTGATTCAGGCGGTCAGAGGGATGAGTGTAATCATCTGGAGTCCTCTAAAGTGGCGCTCTGATTTTGAAAGCGATCCCCTGAAGTCAACGCACAACTCAGGAATTTCGAAAGCGCGTAACTCCGACGTGAGAAAAAACCTGACTCGATTGAGTCTTTTCAGATGGATGTGAGTGGGTTAGAGTTCCCAACCCGACTGTCTTGAAAGGACCAGCAGTACGTTTACCATACTCAAATACATTGTATTATATATGAGCACGTCGATCAGGATCAGCGAGGAAACAAAACGGAAGCTCGAAGCTGTAAAACGGTCGGACGAGACGTTCGACGAACTGCTGGCCCGCCTTGCGGTGGACAGAACCGAAGCTGATGTCGAGGAGTTGGCTGGCTTTGCTGACGAAGGCATCGAGCAACACATGCGTGAGGCACGGTCAGCCCTCACGGACTCTCTCGACGATCGAACCGACCAGATGGACACCCAGTTAGATCAGTCCTGAGTGTTGGTCATGCTCTATCTCGATAATGACGTGCTCGCTAAATTTGCACGGCCGAACCCGGATCCTGCTGTCGTTCAATATCTTAAAGAACGGAGTTCCGAACCATGGGGGATCTCGGCCCTCGTCGCCTACGAATTCGTTAGTTTCTATCCGCAATCCCAACGACATGAGAAGCTCCGACAACTGGAACAGGACATTCTGAATGAAATCTCACCAATCGATGCACAGACGAGCCTTGAAGCGGCCGATCTTCGGTCACTACTCGAAAATGCGGGCACGTCACTCGATACGGGGGACTTGCTCGTCGCAGCAACTGCTCGTCAGCATAGTGGGACGCTTGCAACCGCGAATAAAAACGATTTCGACAAACAGCCGATTCACGAGCTACTAGATGTTGACATCGTCCCGACGACGAAGTGATCTGCTCCTACAGTGACTGCGACCTGCTGAGGAACGGGAACACTTTCTCACTCTTCCTTGAGTCGGTAGCCCCAGTCTCGGAGCTCGTCAGCGACTTCATCGACCGATTTGTGATCGTCACCGAACTGTGCGAGAAATCGCTCGCGCAATCCCGGGTACTTAGCCAGTGCATCACGGACGAACTCACGTGAACCGCCTCGGGGTCAGCCCCGAGGCTTCCCGTGGGTTAGTCGGACACGCCTCGGATACCATCGGGATGATGCCCTCTCTCGGTATCCAAGGCCACGGTCGGGGCGTTCACGGCCCCCGATACGACGAGGAATCGTGATCTCAGACAAAAATCGGGTCCCATCGACACGACACTCCAAGAATCCAGACCAAGACAGTTAATTCGATATAAGTCGAATAGCCTCAATCTATATTAAAATAGAGTATGAACTGTAGCGTATGACCGAAAATGAATCGAATTCTGAGGGCGGACTCATGGAACGCCAGACCACAGGTGAAGATCGTGTGCGGATGGCCGCCCGGCAGCTGTCGGAGCCGCGGACGGCAAACTGGATCGCCTCTGAAGCGGGCTGGTCACACGAGCCGACCAAGCGCGTCCTCGAACGGCTCGTCGACGACGGGATTCTCCACCGTGATGAGAGCGGCACCCACACCACGTACTACCCCGACTACCGCCGGCAAGCGATGCAGGAGGCGATGCGCCTTCGGGACAGCGGCCACACTGTCGAGGAGCTCACGGATCGCCTCGCCGACATGAAGGCACAGATTCGGGAATGGGAGGACACATTTGATGTCGAGTCACCGAACCAACTTCGCGGGACGCTCGCCGACGAGACTCTTGATGCCGACGAAGAGGAGCACCGCCGTGAGATCGCACGCGAGTGGGAGCACCTCCAACGGCGCATCCAAATCGTTGGGTTTGCCATCCGTGAGTGGGACTTCCTCGCCCCGACGACAGAGCCTATCGAGGTCAATAGAATTGACATCCCTCCATGCCACGACTCATGAGCGTCCAGTACGTGTTTTTGATCAACTCCTCAGCTTTCTCAGCCGCCTTCGCCGGCTGTTCGTCGAACAGCTTCTTGATCCCGAAGGGCGACCGATCAGTACTCGCTCGTGCTTCGTGATCGACGACGATCTCACCGCCGCGATATTTCAGATCCTCGCCGATGATCACCCCGACGTAATCGAATTCGAGCCCCTGACAGGTGTGGATACACCCGACCTCGTCGATCGATCCCTCGGCGATCGCCCACGGGTCGCTGGTATCGAGATTCCAACTCCGCTCGTAGTCCCCGATCTCGATATCGTGGACATCTGGATCCGACCGCCCGTCCTTCTCCCACTCCCAACAGTAGCCCGCAACCACGCGTGACAACCGCGTCTGTTTGTTCTTCTGTGCGATCGCTTCGTGGAGCGCCCCGGGATCGTCGAAGACCCGTAGATCGTACTTTAAATCGAACCCGTCGGCGTTCGCGGTCGGTCGGATTTGGAGCACGTCGTCGAGCCAGGTGATGTAGCCCTTCGACCCGTTGCAGCGAAACTGTGATTCCAGCGTTAACTCCTCGATTAGCCCGCATCGGAGCTGGGAGAACAGCCCGTACGTTACACAATTGCTCCACCGTCTCGAAGAGTAATCGTCGGATCGCCGGCACGAACGCGAGAAGCCTCAGATCCCCGGAACGAAGTCCGTCTCGGAGATGGAGGTCGCCCCTGTTCGAGCGTTCGTTCACGACGAGTTCGTCTTTCATGAGGAAAAAGAGGTGGCCTGCCCGCTCTGTCCTAAATGCATCATTCGAAGACCGGGATTGTGAGCTCACGTGTGATCTCGGTACGGATTGTATCGATTTGTTCCGGTGACCATTCCGTCCGCCATACATCATCTATCGCAGAAAAGACGAGGGAGACACGAACACTCCGACCAGTTCCTTGTTGATGCAATGCGACAGCATAAGCCTTCATTTGGTTCGCGTAGTACTCGGCATCCTCGGCCATTTCCTCGGGGGTCACGTCACCGGTCTTGTAGTCGATAATGTGGTAGGTGTCGGGCGTCACGATCAAGTGATCGATAAACCCGGCAATCTCCCCCTGATCGAATTCAGCGGTGACGTAGAGCTCATCGTACTGGTGGGTCACCGTGACATCATCAGTTTGCGCATCGACGTAATCGATGCCGCGTTGGGCGTGTTTGCTGACTCGGGTTTGTAACTCGGGGGTGAGCGTCGTCTCCGCATCTTGATCCACGAGTGTTTGTTGCATCAGGTTCGGCCATGTCTCCACTGGTGGCCGCAGTTCACAGATTCGATGGACCATTTCGCCGAACACCATCGGATCAATCTCATCCGCGACAGTA
>JAXINS010000056.1:0-474 GCA_034190395.1 Chewarchaeum aethiopicum (SeqCode) | reverse complement strand
TCGCCGGTTCGGCAGTATCGCCGTCGTGGACACCGGGGGTGGCTTCGCCATGACGGGCATCTGGGCTGGCCGCGCGTTCGTCCTCCCGGTCTGCAACGGAAACCGTGTTGGTTGCCTCGTTGTATTCGAGTTCGCCATACCCACCGAGGTAAGCGGCCAGATCGGTCGCGGAAAGTCGGAACGTCGGATCTGGTTGTGGGGGGCTCGGCGATACCGCGACCGTCGGATCAGCATCCGGTGTTGGCCGATCGCGGTCAACCGGTGGCGTCGGGATCGAGACCGTATACGCACCGTCACCGTACTCCTGTTGAACGTGAGTTGTCTCAGTCAGTATCGACCAGATCTCCTCGGACAGGAGTTCGGGTTGTACCCAATCGCGCCAGCTCGATGCCGATTCCGGTTCGGCGTCCTCTAACCCGGTGAGCGTGGGTTCCTCGGCATCGCTGTCGGCTTCGTGACGGCCAGTGAGAAGCA
>JAXINS010000016.1:0-4269 GCA_034190395.1 Chewarchaeum aethiopicum (SeqCode) | reverse complement strand
TCTCGTAGATGTACTCGAAGGCCGCCATGGCGTCCTCGACGGTGGCGTCGTTGGGGGCGTTGACGGTCTTCGAAATCGCCGAGTCGACACCCTCCTGGCAGGCACACTGGACGGCAGCGTGATCCTTCGCCGAGAGGTCGGCGGTGATGACGAACAGCTCGCCGATGGCATCGGGGACGGTACTCAGCCCCTCGACGCCGTCGAACTCGTTGTTGGCCATCTGCTCTTGGGCTTCCTTTTTGACCGCCTCGACGTCGATGTCGTTGGCCTCTAAGGTTCGCAGGAAGTAGTCGTCGAACTCCACGAGCATCTCATCGCCCTGGACGTCATCGGAGACGTTCTTGTAGTAGGCGACGTTGTACATCGGCTCACAGCCACCGGTGGTGTTGCCGACCATCGACGTCGTCCCCGTCGGGGCGATCGTCGTGGTGTTGTGGTTCCGGATCGGGAAGCCGTCGGCCCACTCGTCGGCGTCCAGGCCGGTCTGGTGTTCGAACCACTCACGATGGGCCGTCGGGTCGGCGTATTTCGAGTCCGGCCAGTTCGCAAACGACGCCCGCTCCTCGGCAAGCTCGTGGGAGGTCCATTTCGAGCCGTGGTTGATCCGGACCATCAACTGGCGGGCGATCTCGTTGGCGACCTCCGAGCCGTATTTGACGCCGAGCTGGACGTACAGCTGAGCCAGCCCCATGATGCCCAGTCCGACCTTCCGGTTGCGCCGGACGGTTTCGGAGATCTCCTCGACCGGGAAGTCCGACATCGTGACCACGTTTTCGAGGAACCGGGTCCCCCACTCGATCCGGTGGTCGAACTCGTCCATATCGATGGCATCCCCGAGGAAGGCGTCGACCGCGTCCTCAAGAGAATCGTACTCATCGCGGTGCTCGTCGGCCCAGACCCGCCAGTCCGGTGCCTCCAGGTCGGCGATCGTCGAGAGGTTGATGTGGCCGAGGTTGCAGGCCTCGTACTCCATCAGCGGTTGCTCGCCACAGCCCTGTTGGACGTAGCCTTCAGTAATCCATGTGTCCGACTCCGAACAGTAGAGGTCGTACACGGTGGTCGTTTCGTCGAGCTTCTCGATGGATTCGATCTGGGCCTTCCAGGTGTTCCCGGTCGTCATCCACTCGGTTCGGAGCTCAAACAGCTGCTCGCCCTTTTCGGGGTGGATCTCGTCAAGCCGGCTCAGCTCGGCGTACCGGCGAGCCGAGGAACCCGAAACGTTGACCGTATATTTGGGATTGTTCGCGCTGATCTTGCGACCGTTGATTGAACCACCCCGTTTGGGATCCTCAACAACCGAAATACGACCGTGAATGCCAATACTGAGGAGTGCTTTGCGGATGGCCTGTGCGAGTTCTTCGGATGAGGTATCCCAGCGAATCTGGGGATGATTCGAATAGAGATTGATATTTCCATCGGAGGCAAGCAATCCATCAAGGACGCCGATGGCCTCCGATTCGGTCGTTAGTTCGGTTGGATCGAACGACTTTCCGGGCGCTTTGGACGGATCGAGGTCAAGTTGTTGAACAACAGCTCCGCCGTCGGAGAGAACCATTTTCGTCGCTTTTCCCTCGGAATGAGGGTCATCGGATCGGAAATTCTCCGGTCCGAAGAGTTCCTTCACACGCTTATTGTAGCCTGTGTCCTCAACATTCGTCGAAATGTGGACGCGATTGCGGTCGACCGCTGTCTCGGTATAGCAGCCGTCGCCGAGGAGAATACCCCGCTTGAGCTCCCGCTCATACTGTTCGTCAGTCCCGACCTCGTCGAGTTCGGTGGGATGGAGACGGACGTGATCTCCTTCCTCGACGTCGTGGAGCGGGATTTTCTCGACTTGTTTGTCGTCCCGGAGAACGTGAAATCGGTGTTGACCGGTTACATCAAGCGTCCCGCCATCGCTAAATTCGACGCGATAGACCGGGTAATCGTCATGGATCTCGATGTCGTCGACCGGTTCACTACCGATAACGGTCGAGATTTCGTCACCGACATCGATCTCCTCAACTCGACGATAACCATCGGGGGTGTTTACCAAGGTCCCCTCTGCGACACACGGATTAGTCGCGAGGATCTCGTACTCCGAGGAATCGCCCGTCGGGGTCGATTCGACCGGGAAAGAGTGCTCGTCGTTGATGCGATCGAGATAGACGACGCCGGGCTCGCCGTTCTCGTGGGCGCCGTCGACGATGCGCTCCCAGACCAGTTCGGCCGGGATCGAGAGTTCCTCGCCGGGCTCGACGTGTTCGCCGAGACCGTACCGGGAGTACATCTCTTTGGTTTCCTCGGTCGCGATGTGGGGGTCGCCCGTTCGGGGATTGACGAATGTGTACTCCTCGCCGTTCTGGAGGGCCTCCATGAAGCCGTCGGTCACGCCGACGGAGATGTTGAAATTCGAGAGGTGGCCTTCGACGGCGTTTCGCAGGTGTTTGGGGACTCGGCCCTCCTCGTCGATGAGCTCGCGGGCCTCCTCGAGGGCCTCAGAGAAGGTGGTGTAGGTGTAATCGTCGGGATCGTTTAGTTTGAGGGTGTGGGCCAGCGAGACGTCCTTGTTCTTCGAGTGGATGAACTCGATGACATCGGGATGGGAGACCCGCATGATCGCCATCTGGGCGCCCCGCCGGGCGCCGCCCTGGGCGATCGTCTCACACATCTGATCGAAGGTCTCCATGAACGTGATCGGGCCACTGGCAATGCCCCCGGTGGATCCGACGGCGTCCCCATACGGCCGTAATCGCCAGAAGGCATACCCCATGCCACCGCCGCTGTTGTGGGAGACGATACCGTCCGTGACGTACTCGTGGTTGTCCGCGACGGTGATATCGTAGACGGTTGCGGGCTCCGATTCAGTCACAGCGTCGACTTCGACGGTGTAGTCGTCCCCAACGACGTGTGAGTCACGCGCATTCACGGACTCGATGTTCGACAGCCCGATCTCGTTGCGTTCGTCGATGAATCCAACCTCCCGAAGGAACGCTTTGCGGCCGTCACCGGTCGTCGGGATCAAGCCGTAATACGGGTGGGTCTCCTCGTCACGAATGACGGATTTCTTGACCGGATATCCGAGTCCCATCATCAACGTCGCAACATCGTCGATGGCCCGCTCGGAAGAGCTGTAGAGCTTGGGATACGTGTCATCAAGGAGCGTGCCGTCGGCGGTGAAATATCCACGAAGGAATGCCTTGATGATGTCCGCGGGCGCCTCTTTGACGACACTGGGGACATGAGCGGATTGGGCGCCGTCGGTCTTGCAGTCGAAGTTCGCCTTCCACCACCGTTTGATCTCGTGGCTGTTGATACCGACCTCGTAACAGCCATCCGAGAACGATATCGACGTCGACGTGTCGAATAATTTTTGCGAGAGCTGATCGATGTACTCGGCCACGCTCTCTCGGCCGACGTGGAATCGCACGCCGTCCTGATGCCACGACCCGTCACCGATCCAGATGCCAACGAGTTCGGCGAGTTCTTCGCTGAGATACGTCGGCTGCGTGACGGTCTTGGCCGGCGTTCCGTTCGGATTGAGCTGCTCGCGGGCACGGAACTGACCGACGGTCGTCTGATGAACGCCGAGTTCCTCGGCGACCGCCGCATCGGTATGGCCCTCGTGGTACAGATCTAGTGCGGTAGCTTCATCGAATGACGTCGAACCGGGGGACCGCCCACCGCTTCCGTTTGGCGGGAGCTGCAGTTCGTCGTTCCGGCGGCGTTGGACCGTTGACTTTCCACAGTCGAGACGCTCTGCGATCTCGTAATCACTGAGCCCCTGTCGATAGAGTTCGACGATCTCTGCATTCTCGACGTCCCGGTTCGTGTCCCACTGCCCGCCGTCCGCAACCAACGCAAGTTGTGGGATCTCTCGATCAGCCGTCCGGAGCCAACCGAGCGCGTAGTGGACGTCCTGGCCGGCACGAATCTCGTCGAGCCGAGTCCATTCGTTGTCGACCTTGATACGGTGGTTCGGTGTGCCGCGGATCGAAAGGCCATTGGTGAGTTCCACAGTCAGTGTCGGCGCATCGTCGTACGCGTGGACCTCCTCGACCGGTTTGTATTGGAATCCGGATTCGGTCTGCTGGGCGACGCGGTCACCAACCTCAACCTCGGCGACGCTAACGATACCTTTCCCTTCGACCATGACGGTCGAATCGTCGGTGAGACATTGGAACACCTCGGCGGCTTCCCGGGCAGTCTCGTGGATGTCCGTCAGATCGTCCTCCGGGGAATCGACGAAACACGCCGAGAGCTGCTGGAGCTCGTCGCCGGCGTTCATCA
>JAXINS010000091.1:0-4307 GCA_034190395.1 Chewarchaeum aethiopicum (SeqCode) | reverse complement strand
TATGCCCGGGGAGGGGTTCGAACCCTCGACCTCCGCATGTCCCAGGTATGAGGCTCGGCGGGCCTCGGGGCATGCAGGTATCCGCACCGAAGCTCATAACCCTATGAGTGCGGCGCTATGACCGGCTAAGCCACCCGGGCTCGCTTGGCGATAATCGGACGCCGTTCTTTAACCTTCCCATCCGAACTGACGCCACCCGGCGGTTTTATCACCTGTCCCGCGTTGATTGTCATGCATGAGCGTCCCGACGATCGTGCGGGACCACCTCGACGACGAGGATGTCGTCGAACGGGTCTCGCTGGGGGGCGAGGATGAGCTATTCGTGACGCCGACACGGACCCTCATCTACGGCGCCGAGGGGATCCTGAGCAACGAGTCCGTCACCGAGTATCAACTCGATGCCGAGCGGATCGTCATCGAGGAGGGCCGACGCAAGGATACGATCCGTCTGGACCACGGCATCGATGGTTCGGACGCGTTTTCCGTGCCTTCATCCAGCTTGGAGGCGGTGCTCAAACCCGTGCTCGAAGGCGTCCTCGCCGCAGCGGGGGCGATCGAGGCGGACGAATCGATCAGCCGCCTGTATCGACTCGGCGAACTCTCCCTGGCAATTACCGACGCGGGCGTCATCAAACACGTCGGTCGTCCGCTCTGGGACGAGGACTACGAACGGTTCGACTTCGAGAACGTCACTAATCTCGACATCGAGGAAGGCGAGGTCTCCTCACAGATCATCATCGAGATCAACCATCGACCCGAGCGGATCAAAACGCCCAGCGGCGACAGCCGGGAGATCAGCCAGCGGATCAAAGAAGCGCTGCTTGAGTATCACGGCGTCGAAAGCTTCACCGCGTTTAGAGAGCAGGTCGCGCCACCGGAGGATCCGACGGACGAATCCGTAGCCGAGGAAAAAACGACCACCGTCGAGACGACGACCGAACCGGACCCCACCCCGGAGCCGGAGCCCGAACCGACACGATCGACGGGCAGTACGACGAACGATCTGGATATCGACTTGGGCGAACTCGATGCCTCCTCGCTCCGGGGGATCGGCGAGGCCCCGGAACAATCGGCTGAATCCGAACGCGCGAGTGGGGCCGAGGGGGAGCCCCAAGCCTCCGAGAGCCTCGAAGCGGCCGGATTTCAGACCGCCGGGGCAGTCAACGAGGAGTCACAGACCGAAGAGATCCTCGATGAGATCGCCGAGCTCCGAACCGCCGTCGAACGACAAAATGAGGTCTTAGAGGAACAACAACGGACCATCGAACGGTTGATCGAGGAGCTCAAGCGCGGTCGCGGCCGGTAACCTTCCGGATACACGAAGAGCCAAACGGTCCCAGCTCGCCGGCATCGAAGACGATGAAATGGCCCGTCGACAGTCCCGCTCCACACCGTCGGCACTCGAATGAACCTTCTTTGGTGATGACATCGCTCTGAAATCGAACGAACGCGGCACTGCTCGTCTGGAGCACGCCGTCAGCCCGATCGATAACCCCGCGTCGATCGGCTGTATCGAGAATCTCGCGAGTGAGGTGGGGGTCGGTCGTGATCGCCTCGAGTCGATCGACCGCCTCGGCGATCGACAGCGTCTCCTCCTCACAGTGACGCAGAAGCTCGACGCCGAGTTCGACGGGATCACCGTCCATGATCGTCGGGCGTCACTGGGATCCCGATCGAAGTAAGCGTTCGCGTTGTACACTCGGAGGGCCTAAGACGGCCCGTCGTGTACCGCCAGGCGATGCAGCCTCGCCGATGGCAACTCGGGGCCGGCCTCCTCGTCGCGGCGTTGGTGATCGTCGGGGTGGTGGTGCCCCCAGGGGCCGTCCTCGATCGGTTGCGGAGGATCCTGTTGAGTCCGTACTTCCCGGCGATTCTCATAGGACTCTATCTCGTTCGGCCGCTTTTGGCCTGGCCCATCACGGCGCTTTCGGTGCTGGTTGGGTACCGCTACGGCGTGATCCTCGGACTCCCGCTGGCGTTACTGGGGGCGGTCGCAACCAGCCTGTTGCCGTATCTGGTAGCCCGGCGGATCGGCTTCGGCGATGGGCTCGCCGGGCGACTCCAGGCCGGCAGCCGCCGGTTTTTTACCGCGACTGGCGATCTCCGGGGCGTGATCGCGGCGCGGCTTGCCCCAACGCCGGCGGAGGCGATCTCGGCGGCGGCTGGGGCGGGTGGGGTTTCCGTGCCGATGTTCATCATCGGCACCGCTATCGGGGAGCTCCCGTGGACGATCGCGGCGGTGCTGGCCGGCGATTCAATGCATCGGCTATCGATGAATGCGGCTGCCACCCCGGATCTCCGCCTCGGGGCCGCCGCCGGACTGGTGGCGGTACTGCTCCTCGCGGGTCCATGCTATCGATGGTATCGGCGACGAACCGACCAGCGGCCGACAGGGAGCTAGGCGATACCGGTTTACTACCGGGGACCGTGGTGGCTGGCGTGGAGCGGTTTCGACACACCCAGCGACCGGCAGCCGACGAGTGGCACGACGGGTGGCCCGACCCCGATACTGTAGTCGATGTCCTCGGGATCGATACAGGAATGACGGTCGCTGACGCCGGCTGTGCCAACGCCTATTATACCCTCCCGGTGGCCGACCGGGTCGCCCCGGCGACCGTCTATGCCGTCGACACCGACGGCGTCGTCCTCGATGAACTCGCCGCAGCCGCACTCGACGCGGGTATTGAAACCCTCGAAACCGTCTCGGCGACTCCCGATGCACTCGCCACCCGACTGCCGGCGGCGGTCGATGCGGTACTGGCCGCAAACACGCTACATCGGCTCGTGGCACCGCGGCAGTTCGCCGAACAGGCCTATCGGTCGCTGGCGCCGGGCGGTCGGTTGCTCCTCATCGATCGGCAGGTCGACACGCCGACGCGATCGGTGACCGAACCATGGCGCGGAACGGCCGCCGACGGGCGGCTCACCCAAACCCAGGCCGAGGAGATCATCACCACCGCCGCCTTTCGGCTCCTCGAATCGGTCACGCTCGAACCGGCCCATTACGGGCTCGTCTTCGGACGGACACACGATCGGTGAGGATCGAGGATCGAGGATCACACGAAAAACAGCGTGTCGATCGGGCAGTGGCCGGCCGACCGGCCGATCGGAAACGCTTACGCCCAGAAGGTATCGCTGCAGTCCATGATCGCCCCGTGATTGGGGCAGATATACTTGCAGTGTCGCTCGTAGAGAGGCGTCTCACACAGCGGACACACTCGCCCATCACGACCACCAGCGTCGGCATCGGCCATAGTCGACACTCATCGGGCAGCGGCTTGGATCTTTCGTGGCCAGTCGTGACTGGATGATAAGAAAGGAACCCGGACGAAAACACGTCCCCGCTAATACCGTCGACTCAGACGATCACCGACCGCTTAACACTCCGACCAACCACACGATTCACACGTTTTACAGCCCTCGGAGTAGTGCAACGAGAGCGAGCCACACTCGGGACATTCGGGACTCTCGCCGGCCTCGATGATCGACTGCTGGTCGTCGGTTGCGCCCGTGTTCGTCGCGCCGCCGGCATCCACCGGTCCGGACTCGACGGTCGCCCCGCCGTCGGGCTCGGGTTCGGGTTCGCGAGTGCTGGCGTCGGCGTCGGCCCCGACCTCCGCGATCTCATCGAGGTTGCGCTGCTGGGGATAGGATTTCTCGATTTCGTCATCGAGATACCGCCGCATCGCGGTGCCGATCGCGTCCGGGATCGACTGGATCTGCTCGCCTTTGTCCCAGGCGACCTTCGGCGAGCGGATACCTTGCAGTTCGTCGGCGATCTCGCGGGGATCGACGCCCGCCCGGAGCGCCGTCGAGATTGTCTTGGCTAGGGCTTCGGTGAACGAGGCGGTAAAGCCACCGGAGTTGCCGATGTTCGCAAACAGCTCGAAGGGTCGGCCCTCCGGATCCTCGTTAATGTTCACGTAGAGCTTGCCGTAGCCGGTTTCGATACGTTGGGTGACGCCGGTAAGCACGTCGGGGCGGGGTCGCTTTTTGGCGTAGCCGGCCTCCTCCTCGATGTCGAGTTCGGCGGTCTCGATGAGGTCGTCGATATCCTCGACGACGGTGTCACGGACGGTTTCGTGATCGAGGAAGCCGTCGAACCCGCCGAAGACGTCCTCGATCTGTTCGATGAGGGCGGCGGCGGCCTCGTCTTCGTCCATCTCGGCGAACTCGGCGTTCTGGGCGCGTGTCGTCAACACCTGCTTCGAACGGGTGCCGTCCCGGTAGTAGGTCACGCCCTTGCCGCCGTTCTCGTAGATGTACTCGAAGGCCGCCATGGCGTCCTCGACGGTGGCGTCGTTGGG
>JAXINS010000081.1:0-4307 GCA_034190395.1 Chewarchaeum aethiopicum (SeqCode) | reverse complement strand
ACAGTTCCAGCCTGACTGAGAATGAGGAGTAGGGTGAACAGTACGCCGATCATCCGCGGGTTGTCTGCCAGATACGCTTTGAGGGTTTCTTTCGACATTGCAGGTCAGCAGACTCGCGAGTTTAAATAGTAGTTTTCTAAAACATTCGTATATGAAATCAATTGGAATTTCCAACCAGATTATTAGAAATGAATATGTCACGGTATCACAAGCGTCCGCAATCGTACAGTTTTGACGGGTTATAACCCGCTTTCCGTCGCGCTTGCTTTCGGAGGTGCTCCGAAGTGCTTAATGGGACTACACGCGAACCGCCCCGCATGAAACGACTCA
Organism: Chewarchaeum aethiopicum (SeqCode); assembly: GCA_034190395.1. GTDB lineage: Archaea > Halobacteriota > Halobacteria > Halobacteriales > Hikarchaeaceae > Chewarchaeum > Chewarchaeum aethiopicum. The sequence continues at coordinate 3,977 of JAXINS010000081.1, read as the reverse complement.
TTATTCACGGCGATCCCGGGCTCCGCAAGGACGGCATCATCGAGTACGACGGTGAAGAACAGGTCTGTTTTTCGGTGACACGGAACGGTGATTATCATGGACCGGATGAAGTCCAACTGTGGTGTGTGATTGGGACCGAAGACGAACGTGAGACCTTCACTAAACGGGAGTTCGTTCCTCACCGCCTTGAGACGGAATCGATCGACGCCGAGGCTGTCACCGTCGTCAAAGCCAAAGGCGATCTGGCCATCTAATTCGCTCCGAGCTCCGATTCCTGCACTGCGTAAATCGTCACCGCGCCGTTTTCGAAGACGACAGTTAGGGCCGGATGTTCGGTAATCGTTACGTCCTTGTAGAGTCCTCGTTCCTGTGGTCCGACGTAGACGTACTTGATGTCATAGGTTGCTAACAACCGCGTTTGCTGGGCTGTCGTTCCCTGATATAGCTGCCGAACCTCCTGTGTGCGTTTACGAAACGGCTCCTCACCCCGATAGCCGATCTCGTGGCTCCACCCGGCGACGGTCGGAAGGCCGGTAAAACTCGACGGTGCGTTCATCCAGTCATACGGCCGGAAACAGTCGGGGTTCGTCCACTGAGCGGGCGCCGTCACGATCGTCGGTCGACCCGTCTGTCCATCGAGAAATTGGATTGCCTCCCATTGATCCGGTCCCCAATAGCCGTCGTACTGCTGACCGCAGCGACCACCGTCGTAGTGGCGAGCCTTCCAGGTGCCATCGAGAGTCGCCGACGTCGTCTGTGGGTTCTCGAAGTGTTTGTAGAGTGCAAACCCGCCGTATAACGACAGTGAAACCACAAGCACCGACAGGAGTATCGTCGCAGCCTGTCGGCGTCGTTCGGCTGACAACCATCCCGCAGCGTCAACCGTTCCTGATTTCGAATCGGGTTTCCGACTCAGTAAGTCGGTTAACGCGACGGCTGCCCCGATCGCCCAGAGGAGCCAGACCTGCATGTACGTCTTGAAAACGGTGTTCATCCGCTCGGGACCAGCCTGTTCTTTGACGTATACGAACTCGACCAACAGGACGAGTCCGGCGCCAGCAACGAACAGTACGGCCTCGAATCCGACATCGCCATCGGTACGAAGCAGGTACCACGCGATCCCCAATAACGGCAGGACAAGCCCGACGGCGGCCGCCTTCGCCAGTACCATCACACCGACGAATCCCACGAGCCCTGCCGCGAGTCGACGACGATCCTCGTGGAGAGTCAGTCGATCAGCGATATAGAGCCCGAAGATCACGAGGACCCAGCCATGCACCAGCCCGATCCCCACGAGCGAGCTTCGCTCCGGGAGGACACCGATCGACCGACCGGTTGCCGTTCCGAGGAAAAACGGTAGACTCCAGAGCAGTGCGAGGACACCGATGACTCCGGCGATTCCCGTCGCCCATCCCAGCCGACGGAGTTCCTGACCGAGTCGATCGGTCCCACGGTTCGTCCGGCCGAGCAGCGTGGTGGGCTCGGCCGCTCCGAATACCAGCGCGAGCCATGCGACGCCGATGGCCGACGGGAAACTCCAGGTGTTCACGACGGCTAGTAGGGCGACGACGGGCGGGAGACAGCCAAAGACCAACAGTCGTCGTCTGCGGAGATCGGCCGCCGGTGTCCGGTAGTAGGCAAAGGCGAGCCCGACCGCGAGCAGGAGAAACGGCGTGCTCATCATGTGAGCATGCAGATCGCCGTTGAGCCAGGCGAACAGCGGGAACTCGTTGATCGTTCCCGGGATCACCCGACTGGCCGTCCAGTAGGAGAAGGTCTCGATCGAAAAGGTAGTCAACACGTCGGCTTCGGTCGCGATCCCCGCCGCAATGGTCGTTGCAATCGGTCGGGCGATCGGCGCCGGCAATACCGACAACACCAACCGAACCAACGGCTGGAGATTGCTGGCGAAGCCGACAAAAAAGGCCCCGAGCAGGCCGGCCGTCCGGAACGATCGACCCCGGGCGGCGGCGACTGCGCCGGCGAGGCTATAGGCGCCGGCGATCAGCGCCCCGTAAAAGCCGGCGAGTGCGAGATTGTAGGCGTATTTGGCCGACGTTCCCGTGATTATTGCTAACGTGCCGGCGAGCAGGTGGCCGCCGTAATAGTACGACACCGGCTCCCCGGCGAACCACATGTCAGTCGGTGGAAGTTGTCGGGCCCGGAGGACTGAGTTGAGCAAACCGTAATCGAGGAACTTCTCGCCGCCGAGCGGCTGGATCGATGGGTCCACCGCTCGGATTGCAATCAGGAGGCCGAACGCGAGAGAGAATATGGTGGCTGCTTCGATGACCCGTGTCCAGTCGATTTCGAGGTCACGTTGGCCGGCGATGACCGACAGGACGGCTAGGACGCCGATCCCGACGAACGGGACCCACGGCGCAAAGACGAGATGGCCAAGCCAATACACTATCAAAAAGACGATCGCTAGTGCAAGCGCATAGGCGAGACCGGCTCCACGATCGGGGAGCCGATCCAGTATCGTCGCCGCGATCGGGAGGCCCGCGAGCCCGAGTGATAGATATAGCATCCACCAGAGCACGACGAGCCCGTATTCCATCACCCGACGAACAGGAAGCAAGGGGGATAAATCGCTTGGGATCCATCGCCGACTTGAACCCTTTTAACCATCCATCCCTCAGAGACCTGCAATGAGTGGGTCGTTGGGGGTAGTGGTGCCGGCGTATCGGCCCGATGTCGAGGCCCTCATTTCATATGTTGGCGACCTCGATGCCGAGCTCGCGCCGACGACGATCCGGATCGAGCTGGATGCCCCCCGGCCGGCTATCGTGGAGCGACTTGAGGCGGCCGCCCTCCCGGCGGTGATCCACGTCGCCGACCGTCGCCGCGGCAAGGGAGCGGCCATTACAGATGGGTTCGAACGGCTGGAGACTGAGATCCGGGCGTTCGTCGATGCCGACGGTAGTACGACCGCCGAATCGATGGCCGACGTGGTTGGGGCGGTCCGCGAGGGTGGCGCCGATCTCGGCGTCGGGTCGCGGCGCCACCCCGATGCGATCGTTCGTTCCCATCAGACCTACGCCCGCCGCTGGCTCGGTAACGGGTTCGCCTGGTTGGCCCGACAGTTGCTTGACGCCAAACTCTTCGATTACCAGTGTGGGGCCAAGGCGATCCGGACACCTGCTTGGCGGGCCGTCCGGAGTCACCTGTATGAACCCGGGTTCGCATGGGACGTCGAACTCATCGCGATGACGGCCGCACTTGGCTATACCGTTACTGAGGTGCCGATCGTCTGGGAGGACCATCCGGGCTCGACGGTATCGGCGATCGATACGCCGCTGGCGTTGGCCCGTGGGCTCTTGGCGGCCCGCCATCGTGCGAAATTACTCAGTGACGACCCGCTTCATAAGGCGATCGACGCCTATCGCGCCGACGAGCCGGCCCTCGTCGATCGGCCGGGGTGGAACGATGACTGACGGATCGATCGTCGCCCGGCTGACGACGCTGGCCTCGGGCATTCGGTTCGGGCAGTTTCTTTCGGTCGGTGTGCTCGGCTATCTCGTCGACAATGCCGTCCTCGCCGGATTGATCGAACTCTTCGGCGTGTCGGTCGTTCTCGGCAAACCCGTGAGCGCGGAGACGGCGATCATCGTCATGTTCATCGCCAACGAACGATGGACGTTCGCGAAGTGGGGCGAAAGCGACCTTGCGTCGATCGGCCGCCGGTTCGTGAAATCAAACGTCGTCCGTTGGGGCGGGGCCGGCGTCGCCTATGCCGTCTTGCTCGTACTCTCGGGACACTTCGGTATGCATTATTTCCTGGCGAACACGATCGGGATCGGTGTTGGGTTCATGGTGAACTACCTCGCTGAGAGCCTGTTCACCTGGCGGGTCGGGATCGACTGAGGGCCTGAGTTTCAAGCGAATCACAACCCTTAATTGCCGGACTGCGATACCCAGAGGTAGCGGGATAGGATAGCCAGGAGATTCCGCCGGGCTCATAACCCGGAGATCGG
>JAXINS010000104.1:0-4376 GCA_034190395.1 Chewarchaeum aethiopicum (SeqCode) | reverse complement strand
TCGAGATGCATCGCCCGATGCATCGCGTTCTCGACGTGGCCGTACATGATCGTCGAGGTCATCGGCAATCCGACCTCCGCCGCTGCCTCCATGGCCGTCACCCATCCGTCGGTATCGATCTTGCCCGGACAGATCACCTCTCGCACCTCGTCGACGAGGATCTCGGCGGCCGTCCCGGGGACCGAATCCAGGCCGGCATCGGCCAGCCGTCGGTAGACCTCCGTGTAGGACCAGTCGGTGCCCCGTTTTGCGTGGTAGGCCTCCTCGGGGGTCATCGAGTGGAGGTGGATATCGCCGACGCTCATGGCTTTCATCTGCTCGCAGTAGGTGCCCGGATCGGTGACGTATCGTTCGGGCGGTTTGTAGTTGAGTTCGGTGTGATCGCCGGCCTCGAGGATCTCGCGGTGTTCGGCGTCGAGGGCGAACGCCGGATGGAGCCCCGAGACCGAACAGACCTCGTAGATCCCGAACTCCAGGGCGTTTTCGACGATCCGTCGGGATTCCTCGGGGGTTTTCGTAAAGCCCGGGTTCTCGCTGTCGGTATCGGTCTCGAACCGCTGGGCGGCGTCTTTGAAGTTACAGAACAGACAGCCGGTGTTACACGCGGTCGTGACGTTGTTGTTGAGATTGGCGACGAACGTTACTTCCTCGCCGACGACTTCGGCCCGGCGCCGGTCGGCGGCCTCTAGGACCGACTCCTTGCGGGCCGGATCGATGCAGTCGGTTTCCGTGCCGGTCGTGAGCAGCTCGACTGCATCCGCGACCGAGAGGCGAAGCCCGTCCCGTGCCTTCGCCAGCGCGTTCTCGAAGGACTGATCGCTCGCGGGGACGTGTTCGAACTCGATGTCGGCCGCGCGTTCCATTACCCAAACCGACGTAAGCCGGCTGTAAATAACGGTCGGTCGCGGCCGTGTTGGCGACGGTTCGACGGGCCGTCGTGTCCTATCCGGCGATGCCGGCGGAGAACCCCCGCTGGATGGTCAGTGCGTGGGCGTAGTCGGTCTGTGAGAGCAGCCCCGCGACCCCCGTGTCGTCCTCGACGATGGCATACGGGGTCGATCCGTTGGCGATCCGGACGAACGAATCGAACGCATCGGCCGCGACGTTGATCCGGGGGACGTCCTGCATCACCGCTTCGACGGTCGTCGCGTTGCGGTCCCCGGCATCGACGCGGCGGAGATCCGCGAGCGTGACGACACCAACCGCCGTCCCGTCGTCGGTGACGAGATACGCCTGCTGTCGATCCCGGATCATGCGATTGAGCAGCTCCGTGATCGTGGTCCCCGTCGTGACGTCGGGCGGGTCCCGCAGCATGATATCGCCGACGGTGAGCCCATCGAGCAGTTCGTCGACGAGGACTGTCCGGGACTCGGTCGTCGCCGCCCCGTAGATGAACAGGGCCAGCAGGATCAACAGGACGCTGAAGCTGAGGACGCCGACGACGGCGAACAGCATCGCGAAGATCACGCCGATCCGGCCGGCGATCTGGGTGGCTCGGGCGTATGATCGCGAGCGCGAGAGGAGGGCCCGGAGAATGCGTCCGCCGTCCATCGGAAACGCCGGCAGGAGGTTGAACCCGGCCAGGATAACGTTCGTGATCGCAAGCCACCCAACGACGAACCGCGGCACCGGGAGGGACGGCGGCACCAGCTGGAGCCCGATCCAACAGCCCCCCGCGACCAGCAGGCTGGTGATCGGCCCCGCGATCGCGATCCAGAACTCTCGGTTCCATTCCCGGGGCAACGACTGGAGGCTCGCGATCCCCCCGAGGATCCAGAGGGTGATCGAGTCGATCCCGATCCCGTAGCGAAGCGCCACCCAGGAGTGACCGAGCTCATGGAGCGTGACGCTGAGAAACAGCCCGATCGCGGCCGTGATCCCGATCACCCACGGCGTCGAGCCGGCTCGAAGCTGTGTGAGGGCGAGGTCGACCCCGGTCAACTGGCCGATGAGCCCGGCGTAGACATCGATCTGTTGGCCGCTGCCGATCAACCACGCGAGGATCGGTAGAAAGACAAACAGCGAGACGTTGATCCGGATCGGAATGCCCCAGATCCGCGTAACCGTGAAGTTGCGCATTATTGTCCCAAAGGCTCCGCCGCATTAATATCTACAGATGTGAAAGGCAAATCCCTGCACAGCTTGCTCCCGAGGCGGGGCACACGCCGGGCCGTCGGGTCGGTCACTTCGCCGCTGGCCCTCTTCGATGTCTGTCCGGACCACCGGCGTGCGTTCAGGCGAGTTCGGTCAGGCCACCGATGATCTTCTTTTCGGCGGCCCGGAGATGCTGGAGGAACGTCGAGCGACTGATATCGAGGCTTTCGGCGACCTCGGCGGCGCTTCGATCGCGGGGCTGTTCGAAGTACCCGCTGTGATAGGCGGCGGTCACCGCCTGCCACTGTTTTTCGGTGAGATCCTCCCGGATCGCCTCGTATCGTTCCTGAGTATCGTCCGGGGAGACCATCTCCCGTCGGGAGAGCAACTCGACGGCGGGGTAGTGTTCATCGAGGCTATCCAGCACCCGTGTTACTTCCGTCTGATGGGGGACATCGATCGTCAATTCGGCGCCGTCCGCCCCGATCCGGAACGACTGAATCACGGCCCCGTAATCGGTGAGGATCGAGCCGATCGTCGGGACGTGAATCGTCAACTCGTATCGGACGCTCAGCTCCGTCTCTTCGATCCGTTTGACGGTCGCGACGGTGTCATCGAACAGTGTCGTTGGATCGAAATCGTCCGGGATCGCGTTCTTGGGGACACGAACGTACGTCAACGTCGGCGTATCGTTGTGGGCGACGGTTCCGAGGACTTCGATTTGGCCATCGGGATCGTTGGCCGTGCTGGCCGTCGCGAACCGAAACAGCGGCGTCTCGGTGCCGGATACCCCGATATCCAACCGAACGACCTCCTCGGCGGTCAACGCCAGTCGCTGTTCGGCGGCGTTGATCGAACTCGCGAGCGATTCGGCCAGCCCCTCAAGCAGCGACGTTCGTTGCGTATCGAAGACGTCCGTGTCCGTACTGTATACCGCCAGCACGCCGTAGAGGATCCCGCTGTATTCGATGGGTAAGGCGATCGCCGACCGGAACCCACACTCGGTGGCGACCGCCTCCCACCCTTCGCCATCGGGGTCGATCCGGTCGACGTGGTGGATCCGCCGGTTTTCGATCGTCCGGCGGCTCGGTTCGGTCGCGTTGGTCTCGCTGTTGAGATCGATCTGCTGGAGGTAGTCCTGGTTCTCACCGACGATCGTTGACGGTTTGAGCTGTTCGGAGATGGTCCGATTGCCGATCCAGGCGAGGTCGAAGTTCCCGGACTCGATGATCTGCTCGCAAAACCCCCGTTCGAGTTCCTCACGGGAGGTCGTCTCGACGAGAATCTTCCGGATCGATTCCCGGATGTCCCGCTCGTTCTGGAGTACCTCTTCACGGCGTTTCCGTTCGGTGATATCACGGACCGACAACAGGATCGCTCGCTGTTGTTCGTATCTGATCGACGAGACCGAAAATTCACAATCCCGGATGCTGTCGTCACGCCGGACGATCCGGGCATCGAACGATCCCGAGACCTCCCCATCGGTATCGCGCCACTCCGATTCGAGTGCTTCGACATCGGCCCGATCGTCGGGATGGAGCAACGTCTCGAAGGGATCCATCTCACGGAGCGTCTCCTTATCGTAGCCCGTGATCGTCGTCGCGGCGTCGTTGACGAACATCAACTGACCATCGCGGTAGATTCCGATCATGTCCCGGCTCTGTTCGACCACCGACCGGTAGCGCTCTTCGCTCTCCCGGAGGGCGATCTCGGTGCGGTAGTTCTCGATCGCGGTCGTGATCCGGTTGCTCAGAATTCGTGATTGATCCCGCCGAGGGTCCTTGATGAGATAATCCGTCACCTCCGCGGAGATGGCCTCGCTGGCGATCGATTCGCTCCCTTTGCCGGTGATGAGAATAAAGGGGAGCTTGTCGTCGCGTTCCCGGATCCGGTCGAGGACTTCGATACCGTCGGCTTCGGGCATATGGTAATCGCTGACAACGCATTCGATGGCTTCCTCCTCGAAGATCTCGAACCCCTCGCTGACCGACGCTGCGGTATGGACGGTCAACTGCGACGCCTTTTCCTCAAGCAACCGCGCGGTGAGCTTGAGCCAATCGGGGTCGTCGTCCAGCAGGAGTACCTCCATCGCTGACCTAACGGACGAAAATAACAGGAGACTGCGAATAAACCTAATGTTCGGGGGGCCGACGCGGGATGGGCCTTAGTCAACACACGGCTCAACCGGTATTCACTCGTTGGCGACAGTTGGTTTCATGTCGTTTTTCAACGGAAGCGCTGTCCGATCGACACGCCCGGACCCGTCGCTCGACGTATCCTCG
>JAXINS010000098.1:0-4709 GCA_034190395.1 Chewarchaeum aethiopicum (SeqCode) | reverse complement strand
CGGCGATCCCGACGACCGTCCACCCGACCGACCGCTCCATACGACTGGGTTCGTATCCGGGGCCTAAGGGTTGTCCGTCCTGCGGTCACCGCTGGTTAGTAAAACCGATGACTGACGACAGCCAAGCAAACGAGTCGTCATCCAGTTCAGAATGGTTCGGCAGAACAGAATCGAGAAGATAAGAGTTATTCACGTCTGCGGGATTAGGGACAATTGTGGGTCTGTGGTCTAGTTGGTTATGACGTGGCCTTTACAAGGCCAAGATCAGCGGTTCGACCCCGCTCAGACCCAAATTCTAAACTTTTTAGTCATATTTTTTGAAATAGTAAACTTATCTGTCGGAATTCAATCGATTGAAGAGAACTGTTGAATGCCAGCTCCGATTGAAAGGTCAGCGGACTCAACATACGTCGTTCCGTTTGAACGAACCTGTGGGATCGGACAGTACGCCATGTTCTGCTCAGCCGTGGTGTGACAGGGCCGACAGAGCAACACGAGATTCACCATGGTATTGGCGTGTTCCGGTACCTCGAATTCACGACGAGGTACGATGTGATGAACATCGAGAAGCGTCGTTGAGCCGTCCTCACCGCAGGCCTGACAGATCTCATCACGATCCCGAACGCGATCACGCATCTCGAACCAATTCTCGCCGAAGTCGTGGACGAACCCACCACGCCAGTTCAGTCCATTATTACCGGTGAGGTTATTACTCATCCACTCACCTCGACATCGATCATCACAGAAATGGCGTTCATGCCGGTCGATTTCCTGTCGTTCCCGTTCTAACCGTGTACCACAGTTAGCACAGGAAGTAACGAACCGATCACGAGTAGTAGGTTTCACCTCACGTTTCCATGTATCCTTGCATAATCGACTACAAAAACGAGTTTCCTCACTCCGGGATGTCTTAACTTCGTATTCGTCACCACAGTACTCACACGTCTTGGTGACGCGATTCTTCGAATCTTCAGTCATGCACTCACGGCTACAAAACCGGGAGCGTTCCCGTTTGCAGGGCTTGACGTAGTAGGAATCACCACAGAACTCACAGATCAGATCGGCCACCGACCGACGACTCATCGAATCTCCCCGTCGAACCACTGCCGATCAACGCGCCGAACAGTTCGCTTACGATACCACGGCTGGTCTGGCTGGTTGTTTCGCATTGCCAACACCTCAGGACGGCCCCCAGCGAGCCGGCCAGCCAACGGCTGATCGGCTCACGCGGTGATCGTCCCGGACCGTCCTGGTTCCGGTATCGAATAAAAACGTCAGCCGGGATCGCATCCCAACGCCGACCGAACGACCGTCGAACCGATCGGGGATCCCGGACCGACACGACCGCCTACGCGGTCGGAGTCGTGGTCGGTGTCTCGGATCCGGTTGGGGTATCCACGACGGTGATGTCGGCCGACCACCGATCGACGCCCCAATCGAGCCAGACGGTCGCTGCGTCACCCTGGCCGATGATCCGGACCGCGGCAGTAACTGTCCGACTGGTGGCGGCGTCGAGGGTCGCGGTCACCGTTTCGGCCCCCGAAATGAAGTTCCCGGTGAGGCTGGCCCCGAAGGTGCCACGACCGTCGCCGGTGTTGGCCAGCTCGAACCGGACCGTCGCCGTCGTGCGCTCGCCGGCGTCGACCTGTTTCGGTGCCACCGCCAGGTCCGAAACCGCAAACACCGGTGGGGTGTTCAGCCGCTCGATCGTCGCGGCCGACAGCGACCGAATCGCGGCCCCGTCGAAGAGGATCCGACCGCGGTCGACGGTCTCGTCCTTCGACACGGCGTAGGCCAGATCCACCGTGTCGTGCGCCCAGGGCACAGGCTGGCGGTCGGCGTATGGCATCGACACCCCGTCCAGCTCGAGGGTGAGCCGATCACGGACTACCTCCCTGGCCAGCGGTGTCTCGGCGCGGACCACCACGTACTGGATCCCGGCCCGGCGGTGGACGTGTGGATGGGTCCCCGAGAGGGGATAGCGGATGAAATCGGCGACGGTGAGCGCGGCGATCGAAAGCGAACCAGCGGGCGTCGAGGGCTGTGTCGTCGATGGCTCTTCGGACGGCGTCGGGGACGACGGTGTACGCGAACCCGGCGAGCCGGCGACACAGCCGGCGAGGGCCGTGAGGGCGGCGCCGGTCGTCGCGAGCACGCGTCGGCGGGAGGGTCGCTGGCGGGACACGGTCGGGGCTATCGGCGTGGTCGGTAAATGTCTCGTGCTGGGTGAAACCGTCGTTTGAGCCAGTGTCGGTGCCGCTGTGGGATCCGACGACGTGACCTCGCCCCGAGACGCGCGGACAGCCGACCACGGCGGCGTGACCGACGGCCCAAACGGGCGTACCGGCCACCGCGTGCCGATGATCCCAAAGCAGTGAGTCCACCGCGAACGGGTGGCTCCCCAGCGGAGACGGACCGTACAGTTATGCCGCCACCGGGCGCCAACCGAACGAGATGGTCCAGCCGATGCAGGTCATCCCGCTGCCGGTCGCCGGGCTCTTCGGGGTCATCGGCGTCGTCCTCGTCGGGCTGGCCCTCCGGGAGGTGTGGCTGGCCGCCCGGTATCGCACCCGGCGACCGACCCCCATCGGGGAGCTCACCGAGACGTCCGGGCGCGTGACGGTCAACGGGATCGCCCGCCGACAGGAGGACTCCCTCACCGCCCCGATCACCCGCCAGGAGTGTCTGGCCTACGCGTGGCGGGTGACGGCCCTGCGAACGATCCGGAGCCTCGATGGCTCGGTCGAGACCAGGACCGCCAACATCGGGTCGGGGCGCGATGCGGTGCCGTTCGTGATCGAGGACGACACCGGGAGCGTCCTCGTCGATCCCACGGGTGCCCAACTGCGCCTCGCCGAGCTGTGGATCGACGATCCGGTCGGCGATCCCACCGACCGAGTCGACGTCCTAACCGGCAGTGATCCGTTCGGCGGCGAGGAACGGGCCCGACGATACTACGAATCACGGCTCGATGCGGGTGAAACCGTCACGGTCCGGGGCCGGGTGACCGGAGCGAACGCGCTTGTGGCGGGGCGACTCGGCGTGCAGATCACCGGCGGGAACACGCTCATCGAGGACACGACCCCCGGCGCCGCCGCCGGGCGGGCACTCCGGCGGGCGCTTTACTCCGGGGCCTCGGGGCTGTTTATGCTGGTCGTCCTGGCGTTGCTGCTCGGTATCATCCCCTGAGGGCCGGCGGCGACCAACGACGATCGCCGGCGGCCGGCTTCAGTAGCTTAATCAGGCGAGCCCGGGAACAGGCGGCCATCGGGGTCAGGAGCGTCTGAAGGTGTCTCGGGTACGGCTCTTGCTCGGCGACGATGCATCCCTGTTGGGGGCGCCCAACTTCCAGTTGCTACTGCTGGCGAACCTGCTCGTGCCCCTCGGGGGCCCGATGTTGTCGGCGGTGCTCGATTCGCTGATCGACCCCTTCGGGGCGTCGGCCGCCACCATCGGGCTGATGATGTCGATGTTCACGGCGCCGGCGATCGTCATGATCCCGGTCGCCGGGGTGCTCGCGGATCGCTACGGTCGCAAACCGGTGTTGGTCCCTTCGGTGTTTCTGTTCGGGGCCGCCGGGGCCGCGATCGGGCTGACGACTGACTTCCGGATCGCTCTGGGGCTGCGATTGCTCCAGGGGGTCGCCTTCGGCGGGATCAACCCGATCATCATCACCAGCATCGGCGACCTGTATACCGATTCGACGGAGGCCGCGGCCCAGGGACTCCGGCTGATGGTCGTGGGGGTGTTCGCGACGGTCATCTCGTTGTCGAGCGGGCTGTTGGTCGTGGCGGCCTGGCAGTACCCCTTCGCGCTGTATACCATCGCGTTTCCGATCGGGATCGTCGTCTGGCTGTTCCTCGACGAACCGACCGCCGCGGAAACCACGCCGGTGACCGACGGCGGCACCGACGACACCACGATCCGTGCCCTCTGGCGGCTGGTGCGCCAGCGGCGGGCGTGGGCGTTTTTGCTCGCCCGGTGGTTGCCACCCGTTGCCTTTATCGCGTTTATCACCTACAACTCGATCATCGTCGTCCGGCTCCTAAACGGAACGCCGGCCCAGGCCGGGGTCCTCGCCGGGATCCAGGGGCTGTTTTTCGCCGGGGGCGGCAGCCAGGCGGGGCGGCTCACCGCCGCCTTCGAGACCCGACGCACCCCGTTGCTCGGGGCGAACGTCGCCATTCTCGTCGGGCTCGTCGCCGTCCTGTTCGCCCCGGCGTTGCCGGTGGCGATCGGTGGGATCGCGATCAACAGCCTGGGCCTCGGGATTACCCTCTCGCTGTACCGGAGCATCATGACCGATCTCGCACCAGGGTCGCTCCGCGGGGGGCTGGTCAGCCTCGCGGAAGCCGGCGGGCGACTGACCGCCACCTTGACGCCGATTGCGATGGGTGCAGGGATCGCCGTGTTGACGCCGGTGGTGGGGTTCAACCTCGCCTTACGGCTCGTGGGCGTTGGGGCCGCAGTTGTCGCCGGCGGCGGCGGGATCGTCTTCGTCCTCATCGGGAGTACCGCCCCCCACATTACCCACGACCCGGAGCCGGCTGAGTGAGCCGGTAAGCACACTGTGGTGGTATGCCGATCAGGATCGTGTTTCTCCGGCCGTCATTGCCGGTCGGTTGACGGACTCAGTGGGGGAGGGCGCCGTGAAAACCGACGGCAGGCTTTCGAAATCCTTTTTTCATCCGTCGGCCTCGCATACGAAC
>JAXINS010000069.1:0-5089 GCA_034190395.1 Chewarchaeum aethiopicum (SeqCode) | reverse complement strand
CGGAGCTTGTCGGTGGACTCCCGTTCTACCCACTACACGGTGGTCGGCGTGAAAACGCCGTTCACGTTCAGCGTCCCCGACTTCAGGGCAAGGTGACTGGTTGCCCCTCCAGCACCAGACGTGTGCCAGTTCTGGAGTAGTTTCCGTGCGATGTTCTTCGCGGCGTTGTAGTCGACATGGTATTCGCGGTCGCACTTCAGACAACGGAACTCCTCGCCGTCTCGGTTGTCTTCGTGAGTGAAACTACAGGCAACGTGACTACACTGTTGACTCGTGTACTGTGGTGCGACTTTCTCAACGGCGATGCCGTACTCGGCGGCTTTGAACTCGGTGTACTCTTGGATGCGACGGAACGCCCACTGCTGGAACTTCGAGGCGTTCGAGATACGCTCGCGGATGTGTTCCAGGTTCTCGAAGGCGATGTGCGTACACTCCTGCGCGAAGGCTTCTTGCACCAGTGCCTTCGAGACACGATGCAGGTAGTCTTCGCTCCAGCGGGCGAACCGACCCCCGAGCGATTTCATCGTCAGATGCGCCGACCGTGTGCCTGCCTGTTGTATCTGTCCACGCTGCTTCTCGTATTCGCGCCGCTTGTGGTTGAGGTAATCCGCGTTGCCGATGAATGCGCCGGTTGAAATGACCGCAAGCTGTCCATCCACATTCAGGTCCACGCCAAGAACCGTTCCGTTCTCGGCATCTTCCGACTCGGCGCTCGTCTCTTTCACCACAACGATGTGGAGATAGTAGTCGCCCTCACGGTGATGTAACGTCGCTTCGCGCTTCTCCCAGTCCTCGGAAAAGTACGTGGCTGGTGGCACGTCTCCGTCAGGCAGGACGTACTCGGCTTCGATACGTCCGTCCACAGTGGCAAGCGTGGCGTGTTCGTCGTAGTAGGTGAGTGCGTTCAAATTGTAGAACAGCAATGGGAAGTCATCGAGGGCGTAGTCAATCGATTGCCACACGGCACGTACGCGATTCCCTCCCGCCCTGTTCGTTTCTCGGTTCCGAAGAGTCGGAACACTCCTCACGCACGGGAAGGGCGGGATTCCCTCGCTGTATCAAGATGGCATCCGAACGTGGCTGGCTCACCACGCTGTCGATCGACACTGACCCGGGAGCAAGCGCCATCCAGTCGAGTTGATGACACGGTGTTGCGATCCAAATGGTTTTGATCAGTTCGATCGAATCCCACAGGATGAGCACAACAGCCATTCGGGAGTTGACGACGGAAGCGGAATGGCGTGCTGCGTTTCCGGTTGTGAACCAACTCCGCGATCATCTAACTGAGAAGGAGTATCTCGAATACTTAGACGAGATGCGTGAGGAGCGGTACCGATTGTTTGCGCTGTTCGAGGCTGGGGAAATTGTGTCCGTGGCAGGGGTCGCGCTTCGGACGAACTTCTACAACGGCTGTCACCTCTTTGTATACGATTTAGTGACCCGAGAAGACTGCCGTTCGGAGGGGTATGGCACTCGACTCATGGAGTTTGCCGAGGAATGGGCACGCGATCAAGACTGTGACAGTATGACATTGGAATCGGGGCTCTGGCGCGACGATGCCCACCGCTTCTACGAGCAGAATCTCGGGATGGACCGGTACTGCTATACCTTCAAAAAAGAACTCGACTAAGCGACTGGATCATACAATCGGCCGACAGACACGTTTCGCCTCCCGAACGGAGCGATAGATGACTGACCAGTCTCAGTGTGACTGAACGACAGACGCCGGCCGAGGCAATTATTCGACCCGTGAACGATACGTACCGGAGTTCGTCTCGTAGGCCCGTTAGTCTCGCTAGATGTAAACCCGAAGGCGACGGCCGAACCCACTCCCGCTATGGTGCATGGATCAGAGCAACCCCTCTTCTCGGATACCAGTCATGAGATCCTCGACGAGCGCCTCCGGTGACTCGTACGGAAAGTCCTGATAGGAATGCAATCGAGCCGCCAGTTCCGCTGCCGTCATCGAAAACTCCCCTGCTTGGAATCGAGTCAACATCCCGTCGGGGAGGACCGCGACGATATCAGCTTCGTTGCGGACGGGATAATCGGCCGGTTCGACTGCGTCCATGAATTGCTGCCGGAGCGATGATTCGCGGTCAGTCATGTTTGAGTGTCTCAGTCTTCCCGAGGTCTTGGGAATCGATCGGCTCGACAGGACTGATCCCGCGGATCTCAAACCGGGCACCACCGCTCGTGCCGTCCACTGCCTCGATCGTCCAATCGTGTGCGCCGACGATCTCTTGGACGATCGCCAAGCCGAACCCGGTGCCCATCTCGCTCGTCGTGAACCCGGAATCGAAGACCTGATCACGGATCTCAGTCGGGATTCCATCCCCGTCGTCCTCGACGTAAAATCCGGCGGTGTGGGGGAGTTCGCCGATAGTGATCGTTACCGCCTCGCCTCCGTGTTCGACGGCGTTTCGAATGAGGTTCTCGAACAGCCGCTGTAGACGGCTGGCGTCGGCCTGTAAGCCCTGATCAGTCGCGACCTCTAAGGCTGCACCGTCCGTCTCGACGGTACTCCAAGCGGCGTTGGCAACGTCCTCAAGCGCAACCGGTTCCAGCTCATCGACCCGCTCGCCCTCCCGAGCAAGCGCCAACAGATCCTCGATGATCCGTTGCATCCGTTCGTGGGCACGATCGATTCGCTGGAGGCTAGCTTCGTCGTTCACCCCGGCTTGCTGGAGCAGTTCAGTGCTGCCCCGGGCGACGTTCAGTGGGTTTTGGAGGTCATGGGAAACGGTACTGACGAACTCCTCAAGCCGGTTGTTTTGTCGTTCGAGTTCCTGCTCGTGTTGTCGGTGTTCGGTGACATCACGGGTGTGGACGACAAATCCCTCGATGACCGGGTCATCGACCATGTTCCGAGCACGGTTTTCGAGCCAGATCCAGTCGTCGGTGGGATGATCGAACCGGAACTCGACGGTGGCAACGGTATCGGGGTTTTCGATCGCATTCGAAAACGCCGTCATGGCTTCGGGACGGTCCTCAGGGTGGAGATAATCGAAGCCGATCTCACCACGCAATTCATCGGGCGTATATCCGAGGATCTGTTGTGCCGATGGGGTAATATATTGAAACCGGCCCTCGGCATCCACGATCGAAATAACATCAGTCGAGTGTTGGATCAGTTTGCGAAACCGTTTCTGTGTTCGTTCGACGTGTTGTTCGGCACGATACTGGGCGACGGCGTTTTCGATCCGGTTGGCCAACACCGTGTACTGATCCGTCCCGATCCCTTTTTGCAAGTAGTCGGTGACACCCGCGGAAATGGCCTCGGCGGCGATCTCTTCGGATCCTTTCCCCGTATAGAGGATGAACGGGATCTCGATCTGTTCGCCATGCAACACCCGGAGAAATTCGAGGCCATTGGTGTCGGCCATTTCATAATCGCTGACGATACAATCGATCTCGTCTTGTTCGATGATACGTAGTCCGTCCTCGGTCGTCGTTGCGGTCCGCACCTCGATGGCCTCGTGTTCCCGCTCGAGGAATTTCGCCGTGGTCTCGGCGAAATCCGACTCATCGTCGACATGGAGCACACGGATCGTCTCGAAATCCAAGTCAGTGCTCATGGTGGATCGATCGGTGTGTTATTTGTGTCCCTCGCTGGCGAGATGATAATCGAGCACCGTCTGCATGCCGTCGATGAACCCATCCAAGTCGACCGAGTCAGCCGATAACGGTCGTTCTCGAATGTAGGTATGGAGGTCAGTCCATTCGTCGAGTAGCTGTTGATCGAGTTGCCGATCGACGATCCGATCGAGACAATCCTCGATCGTCGCTTCATCATCGGCTGTCAGCTCATCGGGCGCGA
Organism: Chewarchaeum aethiopicum (SeqCode); assembly: GCA_034190395.1. Classification (GTDB taxonomy): domain Archaea; phylum Halobacteriota; class Halobacteria; order Halobacteriales; family Hikarchaeaceae; genus Chewarchaeum; species Chewarchaeum aethiopicum. The sequence continues at coordinate 1,269 of JAXINS010000069.1, read as the reverse complement.
TCAGCCCCTTTTCGAGAGCGGCAACGATCACGCCCGATGAATAATCACCCTCCCTGAGTTCCCGTTCCCAGGTCGTCACCCAGTTGCCGATCCGGGCCATCCGTTGGAGATGCCAGATCGTTTGCCGGAGCACCGATAAATCGGCCATCTCGAACTCCGGGGAGTACATGAGATCGACGTCCGCATATGGAAACATCACCATGTTGTGGGCGTCGTATCGATAGGCGCCCTTGAGATTCGCCATCGTCGGGCGGGTCGAGACAAGCTGGGAGTAATCCATCGCATTGATCGATTGCCGGACATCGTATCTGAGAATATCAATGAATTCGGCATACCGGGGGGCGGATTCGAGTTCAGCTTCGAACGTCTGCCACACGCGATGAGCGAACATGACGAGCTCATCATCGACATCGGAACCGCCCTGCGTGACGACGCGATGCTGTTCGGTGAACGGGATCATCCGAAGCCGTTCGAAGGTCGCTTTGTCCTGTCTTTGCTCGGCGATATCGTCGAGCGTCGTGATGAAGAGGGTAAGAAGGGTTTTCTGTTCCCGAACGGTCGATTCCGCCGGTGGTTCGACACAGGAGAGTGTAAACTCGGGAAGGAGATTATAGATCCATTTCCAGACGAACTCGTCACGGATCCCGACCACGTCGTCGTAAGCAGAGATCAGCTCAGCAACCCGATCGGGAAGTGTCGTTGTCCTGATGGCTTGAGGAAAGTCTGTCGGCGCAGTGGCGAAAACAGGATCGTCCCGTTTCGCGTGTTTCTGCGCCTGATAGTTCATGCAGGTAGCCTGTTTGAATCATATTAGGGGAAAAAACTGATGGCCGGATTACAAACAGTGATAAATGCGCTAACTACTCACTACAATCCGTTCCCGGTGACTGAGAACGTTATATAATCGAACGAGGTCAGCCTGGTTGCGGTTGAATGAGAGACGGGCGTGTGATGTCACACACGGGTTGCAAGCGGCTACGCTCAGCTATCGCCATGGACATCCACGCCAGTGTAGACACCGCTAAAATGACATCACGGTTGCGGGGCCCTCGACGCGGATCGGCTGGTGGATCGGGCTCCTGTCGATTGATCCGTTCGTAACCGGACCAAGATTCGCCAATCCGTTGACATAGAAAGCGACGACAGAGGGGTGATCGGCTCACGAAGTCGGTCGTATTGGCGATATACTCTTACCATTACACCGAGTACTGTCCGGTAATGTTCGAGGCTACCAGCGCGGGAGCCATCCTCTTTCGGGATACTCGCGAT
>JAXINS010000045.1:0-5140 GCA_034190395.1 Chewarchaeum aethiopicum (SeqCode) | reverse complement strand
CGGCTGGTCGATCTCGATTACCTCAAGCCAGGACGGCGGTGCCCGGATCGAAATCTCCGACGTGACCTTCCCCGAGTCGTCGTAGGGCCCCCTTCATACCACCCGATCTATCGGAGGCGGCGTACGCCCTCCGGCTGGGACCGGTGGCGTCACTCGTTTTCAAGCAGCCCGAGATCTTCGGCGATGAGATCCGCGAGTTGGTCGGCGAGGTCGGGATCGACTTGGGCGATCTCGTCACCATCGTGGAGCTGCTCGTTGTGTCGCTCAAGGGTCGTGGCGACGTCTTCGAGGGGGACCTGCGTCTCCGTCTCACACGCCGGGCAAATGATCGGCACGGTTGGATCACCGGCGTCGGCATCGTTCGGCATAGGTCAGTGGGGTACTACATCCGGGGGCGATTAAATACGATCGATCCGTTGCAGTCGGTTCCGTTAGCTGGGCCTTTCCACCGTGGCCGGTGGATCGTTTAGTGGGCGATTAACTAACTCGCTCTGTGTTTTATTCCGAGACGGCCCGTCGTCACGCCTGGTCACACGCCCTTGGGTGATTCATGACGACGGGCTGGCCACCTCCCCCCCGACGGTCCGATCGCACCAAAGCGTTCGATGAGCCAGGGACCGGTCGATCGGTATCACTGAATTCCGTCTCTCAGTCCGATTCGACCGCACGGCTACGGTTGGATGCTACTCATATTTGCTCGTCTATTATCTCCTGTCCCACCTCACCGCTAGTACCACTACTGTTCGGAGTTCCGGTGTTCCGGCGGGACCTCGAGGCTGGCCATCGAATCGACGACGTGGCCACACGGGCTCACGACGATCTCCCCGCCTCTGGCGTGGGCCTCCTGAACCTGCTCCCCACATTTTGGACACTCGTCGATCTCGCGGTCGGACTGTTCAGGCATCAGCGGGGCGTTCGTCCGTCGATGATTTAATCCGCCCGCTTTTGTGAACGCGGGGTGACCGCCCTAGAACTCCACGTTCGAGAGAAACCAGACGCCGGCCAGTACGAACCATGCCATCCAGATGCTGAAGACGACCAATCCCAGCCCGTACTGGATAACTGGCGAACTAATGAGGATCGCAATGATCGCCAGCAGGAGCCCGACGGTCGGCAACCCAAGGAGATTCCATCGAGTCGGGGCGAAGATCCCACCCATCGCATCCCGAGGTACGCTACGATCACACATCAGCGTTCCCTTCTTTCGATCGATCGGTTCGGCAGACGACCGGCGTGTGTGCATCGAGTGCTCAGCCCCGCTAACGTCAGACGCCGCCGCGGACGGTTCCACACAGTTTCTAGGACGAAACCCCACGGCTGAAGCCCGGAAGGAGGTCAACGACGATCATTCGTCCTGTCGGTTTGTTCGGTATTCAAAAACGGCAGTCGAAGCGAGGTCTGTGCCTCGATCCCAAACCGGGAGAATGGATTCGCGAAAAACGACCAGAGGTCGCCGATCCCCTCGAATGCGATCCCGATCTCGACGGCAACGATCCGGGTATCGTTGACGAAGCCGTATGACCGGAAGCGAAAGGCACCCGCGTTCGGCAGGTTCCCGAACAACGAGAGGTTGAGGACGGTTACCATCCGGCCGGTCCCGTTACCGATTCTGATGACATACGTGCTGTTGCCGGTGTTGTTGAGTCGATAATTCGGTGCCGTCTGATTGATCACCGTCCTGTTAGTTTCGTTCATCGGGGTCTGTTGGGCGGCCGGAGCTGGCGGTGACTGCCCGGCTGACGGCTGTGGATCGGTTCGGGCGTCGACCCCGGTCGTCACTGCTGCAACCAGGAGTATGCCGATCAACACCCCACGACGCATCCTCATCGGACGGTGATTGTGTCTGTTATTTTAACGTTCCTACCGGATTATCGGCGATGAAAATCGACGTCTCTCCGCTGTATGGGGTTGATGACCGGGTCGGAACTGTCCCGATCTACTAGCTGAAGAACACAAAGGCTATTATATATCTCTGAGGACATGTCAAATGGGCCGGATGGTCCGGGAATCGGGCCGTCATACGGCCGCCGGACGCCGGCCAGGGAGGCTGACCCCGGTATTACCGCCCCGGGGCGGGCGGGTCGGATACCGTCTTTCTCTTCACAACCTGATACAGCACGCGCCTCCGACTTGGCATGTAGGCTTTGTTGGGCCCCCCATATATGTCTGACGGTTAATTTACTCATATTCTTAGTAACTAACTGAATCGCCTGACTGAAGCGTGGCTTAGATATACACCGATCAGTTATCGTCGGTCGCCGATGGCGCGAAAACGGGCACCAAATCGGTATTCGTCACCGGGACCGCCCCCGCTTCGAGCGCTGCCTCGACGGCTGTGTGATCCGTCATGAGAAAGCAATTGTATCCATCCGCTGTCCGCTGGAGCACCGACTCCTTGAAGATGTTCTCCGGGTGAGCCGTGTATTGTTTGACGGCGACGGCATACTCGTCCAATCGATCCGGGTCGACCTCGACGAGCGCGTAGCCGTGGTCGGCCAGAAACGACCGTACCGTCTCGAACTCAGCGGCCGGCACCTCGAACCGATACTGCCGGTTATTGTAGTACCGTTTCAGCCGAGCGAACACCGACTGGCCCTCGAAGTAGTATTTGAACAGATAGCGCCCGTCGATCGGAAAGGCGTTCACTCGTTCACGCCCCGCCCGGCCGGCGCCGGTCATGTAGCCAAATCTACGGGAGACGGCCCCATTAGTCTTGAGTCGGCAATAATCAATGGGACGGTCATACCGCCTGTCGTGCTCGCGGTCTGGATCGAGTGACTATCGACAAACGCCAGCTATTTGCCTGACAGCATCCCCACCTCGGATATGGCCATCTCGTCGTGGCGCGAGTATGTCGCTGTCGCCAACCCCCGCGAAGTCGGCCTGATCACGATCGCCCACGGCGTCAACGAGTTCTACAGCGTTGCTCTCCCCCCGATTCTGCCGCTGTTGGTGGCCGATCTCAGTATCAGCTACGCCCAGGCTGGGGCGTTGCTGACGGTCTATTATGTGATGTACTCGGTTTTTCAGTTACCGGCCGGGATGCTCTCGGACCGGATCGGCAAGAAGTGGCTACTGGCTGCCGGGATGTTCGGTTTGGCTGGCGGGCTCTTTCTCGCCGGATTTGCCCAGACGTATCTGACGCTCGTGGTCGCTCAAGCTATCGCCGGCATCGGCGGTAGTACCTATCATCCGACGGGGATGTCCCTGATCAGCGACCTCGAGACCGGCGGGACCGAAGGCAAGGCAATGGGTATCCACGGGTTCGGTGGGGTGGCCGGTACGGCAGCCGCGCCGGCACTCATCGGCGGGATCGCCGCGACTCTCGACTGGCGGCGGGCACTGGCCGTGAGCGCGCTGGTCGGCCTCGTGTATGGCGTCGTTTTCGCGTTCCTGTTTGCCGAGACACCCGATGGATCGGGGAACGATACTCCCGGCGAGGCCACCTCTACTGAGAACCCCGATTGGTTGGCCGATCCACGGGCCGCGATCGCGGATCTCATTCAGGTGCCGTTTACCGGCTGGTTGGTCGCTCTCTTCGGGGCGAATTTCTTCATCTCCCTGGAGATCGGCGCAACCCGGACGTTCACCACGTCCTATATCTTCACCCGTGCGGGGGGCGAATCGACCGTACTCGCCAACGGCGTCTTCTTCGTCATGTTGGTCGGCGCCGCCGTCTCGTCGGTCTGGGCCGGCAACCTCGCCGATCGGTTCGACCGCCGGCTGCTCGGGATCGCGGCCTTTCTCGCATCGACGGTGTTACTCGGCACGACTCACCTCATCCCAGCAACCGGCGTGTTGATCTTCGCGTGGTTTTTCGTCCTCGGAGCGACCATCTACGCGGCGTTGCCGGCGATCAACGCGCTCACGTCGAGCTACGCCGATCGGAACTCAAGCGGGAGCCTCTTTGGCATCATGTTGACCGCCGGCTCCCTCGGTGGTGCCGGGGGGCCGCTGTTGTTCGGCGTCCTTGCCAACCGCTTGGGACTGTCGCTTGCCTTCCCGGCGATCGGCGCGATCGGCCTTATCGGCGCCGGGGCGATGGGATTTCTCTATCGAGCCTGAGGAGTGCCTCTGCCGTCGTTATCGGGATCGATCGGCTGGGCGATCAGACGCCGCCCCCGCCGGCTACATCGCCCGCGTACATCCGGCTTTCCTCGGTGAGATCCGTCCCGCCACATTCCTCACATTCGGCCTCTTCCGGCGGTGTTTCGGTCATATACGTGTGATCGCAATCCCCGCAGTTGAGTTCATACAGCACGGTCTCCCCGTCGGTTTCCGGCTCGAGCATCGATTTGACCTTATCGATGATCCCCATGGTGTCACCTAACATGATCTGAGGAGCCGATCCGTCTTTATTTTTGCCCGCAATCGCCCACAGAATTCGTTACGCTGTTATCAAAAATCACAATCACGGGCGTGTCTTTATCCCGATCTCCGCCAACTCATCACTAATGGTGCCCGGCGGTGATCGTCGTCTCACAGCAACCGTGCTCAGCGTCGGTCGGGACGTTCGGGCCCAAAGCGGCACGATCGGCGTCGTGCTGTTGCTCGCGATTACCGTTATCAGTACGGGTGCAATCGTCACCTTCGGATCGGAGGCGTTAATCGACACCCGGCAGGCCTCCCAGCTGCAACGGACGGAACACGCGATGACGCTGTTCGATTCCCGGGCGGCAATGGTGGCGCTTGGTGATTCCGACGTTCAGACGGTGTCGTTAGGCCAGGAGTCAGGCGGCGCCTACCATATCCGGGAAGACACCGGCTGGATCCGGGTCCAACATCTCAACTACACCGAATCCGCGAGCGATCCGAAAAACGAAACCATCTACAACCGGAGTCTCGGATCGATCGAATACGTCAATGAGGACACGGTCATCGCCTATCAGGGCGGGGGTGTCTGGCGCAAGACCGACAACGGCAGTCGCATGGTCTCCGTGCCGGAATTTCACTACCGTGCGGCTACCTTGACGCTCCCGGTCGTCCGGGTTACCGGCTCGGGCAGTACGGCCGGCCGGACGCAGGCGGTCGTCACCTCGACACGCCAGGCTCATCACGTGTTTCCCAACCGGACCGACGTCACCGGCGACGGCGTCGGTGCACCGTATGATAACGACGACGAAGCCTATCGGAATCCGGT
>JAXINS010000027.1:0-5190 GCA_034190395.1 Chewarchaeum aethiopicum (SeqCode) | reverse complement strand
CTTCGGTCGCTCCGTTGAGGAAGGGGGCTTAGCGCCCTGCACCGCACAAGCTAAACCGCCTGGATCGATTCCACGAGGCTACACTTCCGACAGAGATCCCGGGTGGTCTGGGCGCCACAGTTCTCACATTCGTTCACGTCGGCGCCCTCCTCGGCGTTGTACCGCTCGGCCGCCAGTGCCGCGAGTTCCTCGTAACCGGCCATGATCGAGTGCCGGGTCCCGGGATGGCCGTCTTCGAGATCGAAGAGCAACCGCTGGATCTCCCCACGGAACGCCTCGCTGGCATGGGGGCACTCGGTGATGTGGGCCGGCAGGTCGTTGAGCTGGGCATAGAGGGCGACCTCCTTTTCGGGGACGTCCCGGAGGGGTTTCGCCCGGGGGACGAACGCGTCGGTTTCCTGGCGATCCGGGAAGGGACCGAGGCTCGCATCGAAGTGTTTGGCCATCTGGGCGACATCACCCTCAAGGATGTTCATCAGCGCCGTCTGGGCCTCATCGTCGAGGTTGTGGCCGGTCAACAGCTTCGTCGCGCCGTACTCCTCGGCGTACCGCGAGAGGATATCCCGCCGAAAGACCCCACAATAGGCACACGCGGCCATGTTCTCGGGATCCTTCTCGACGACATCGTCCATCCGGAGGTCGAACTCCTCCTCGTAGGTGACGACCTCGTGGCGGATATCGAGGGCCTCGGTGAGCTCGAGACAGGCGTCGAGACTCTTGTCGCGATAGCCCTCGATGCCCTCGTGGATCGTCAGGGCGATCAGCTCGATCCGGGGATCCTGCCCGAAGACGTCGTCGAGGATGTGGGTGAGCACGACGCTGTCTTTGCCCCCCGAGAGGCCGATCACCCACGTTTCGGGGTCGTCAGGGGTGGCCGATCCGGGGATGAGATCGTCCTCGCGGATCCGGGCTTTCACGCGGCGTTCGACGGATGCTGTAAAGTGGCGTTCACAGAGGTGCGACCCCGAGTAGGCAGCGTGCATGACCGCCTCGCGGTCGCACTTCGTACACTCCATCGGGTCTGGGTTATCCGGCGGGCGGTTTGACGGTTTCGGCTCGGTCAGGCGAGGTATCGACGAACCGGGCCAAAGCGGGCCAATGGACGGCGGCGGACCGTCACAGTCGTCCCCAACGGTCATGGTATCACGTCTCGCGCAAGCGTTAATGCTCCAGGGAGGGTCTGTTGGGCTGTAATGGCGAAAGGTACGGTGGATTTCTTCCACGACACTGGCGGTTACGGTTTCATTTCGACTGAGGACGCGGACGAGGACGTTTTCTTCCACATGGAGGACGTTGGCGGCGCGGATCTCGAAGAAGGACAGGACATCGAGTTCGATATCGAACAGGCCCCCAAAGGCCCACGCGCGACGAACGTCGTTCGCGTCTAAATCGGCTCTCTCCCCGTCGCAGCACGCGACACGGTTGCACTACTCTAACTACCACTTTTTATCGAGCGACTCCCCGCCGAGTGACATCCCTGTGATAGACGGTATTAGCGCTGTGAGCGGTCGATAACGGCGTAAATCACAGGACTGCGACGACTTGCACACACTCGAAACGGTCGAAGTAGATTCGCCGATAAACCCTATGGGACGATATGAAATGCCGAATCCGTCGACGACGGCGCGCATAGTTCGCTCCGGTACCGGATCGGATCCGATCGACGACCAAGACGGCGAAGACGTTCGGCACAACACTGGCCGTGCTGGCCGGCGAACCGCCGACCAACCGGAGTGATCACCGATCCCGGCGATCGATTTCGCGGCAGAACGCGAGTACAGCGACGAACAGTTCACCGCCAGGACAGTCCTCAAGACACCTCGAATGAAGATCGTCTGTGCGTACTTCGAACCCGACCAATTCATCCCGGTCCACGCGCCGAGTAGCGATGTCGTCGTCGACGTCCGGGCCGGACGCGGGCTCGTTCGCGAGGGCGACACTGCCCACCACGTCGAGACGGGTGATGTGGTCGTCATCGAAGCCGAAACGGCACGGGGAATCCGGGCCGACGATGACACACGACTGGAGGCCTTGTTGGTGACGGCACCGCCGCCGACGGCCGCCGAACACGCTCCTGTCCGTCGAGGACTCCAGGACGGCGACTTCGAACCGACGACGGCCGAGGATGCATAACCGATCCACAATGACGGAAATCGAGACGCTTGCCGATCTCGACGGGAGTCCACACGCCACCGTCTTCAGGAACGAACCCCGGACGATCCGGCTTGCACTCAGGGCCGGCGAGGGGGTCGATCCACACCGCCATCCAGGACGATCGATCGTGTTGTACCTCCTCGAAGGGGCGCTAACGCTCAAGCTCGGGGACGACACCCACGAACTGACGGCCGGCGACATCGCCCGATTCGACGGTGAGCAGGAGATCGCCCCGGTCGCCACCGCCGACAGCACCGCCTTGATCGTACTAGCGCCGAGGGCGGAGACCGAAACGGCCTGAAAAGACAGAAACCAGGTGATCCGGATTCCGTGTCACGCGACACCGGCTCACTCAGGACTCGATAGCGGTCGGATCGACGTAGATCACGAACTCGTCGTCGTGTTTGATCACGCCGTTGATCGCCGCGTCGTCGGTGGGCGCGGCGTCCTCGATGCGTTCTTCCTCGACCCTGACGACCCGATCGGCGCCATCGACGACCCATCCAACGGCACCGGTATCTTCCATCTGTTCGGGATCGAAGATGATGATCCGATCGCCCGATGCTTCGTGTGAAAGATCCAAGACCGTAGTCGGATCGATGATCGTCGTCGTCCGGCCCCGGAGGTCCATGACGCCTTTGACGTACGACGGCGAGTTGGGGATCTCGGTCAGGGTCCCCGTCTCGACGATCTCCTCGACGTACTCGATATCGACACAGTAGGTCTCGGGACCAAGCTCGAATTCGAGCACCTCGCGTCCGGCCGTAATTGCCTCAGGCATACGGACTCACCTGATTAGTCGGCCGTTGCCGCAGGACCGTCGGCGGTGACCGCTTCGAGCTCATCGAGGAGGCTGACGATCTCGTTGATCTTGGCGGTCTGTTGCTGGTTCGCCGCCGCGATGTCTTCGATCTCGTCGGCGAGGTCGCGGGCCCGATCGGCTGCCCCGTCGACCATGCTGGCGACCTCCTCGGTGCTTGCCGCCTGGTCGTCGGTGGCCTCGGCGACCTCCTCGATTCCGTCGGTGACTTCCTCGACCGCTTCGGTGATCTCGCGCATGTTGTCCATCGCGCCGTCGACCCGTTCGACGCCGTCGTCGATGCGGTCGTTGGCCCGCTCGATGCTGTCGACGGTCTCGGCGGTGTTGGATTTGATCCGATCGACCATCTCCTCGATTTCGCCGGCCTGCTGTTGGGACTCCTCGGCGAGATCCTTGACCTCGTCCGCGACGACGGCGAAGCCTTCGCCGGCATCCCCGGCGCGGGCGGCCTCGATCGAGGCGTTCAGCGCCAGCAGGTTGGTCTGTTCGGCGATGTCGTTGATCACATCGACGACGTTGTCGATCTCATCGACACGATCGCGAAGCTTCTGGATGTCCTCGGCGACTTCGCCGGCGGCCTCGTCGACGGCCCGCATCGCGTCGATGGCATCGTCAGCGGACTCGCGCCCGCCCTCGGCGAGTTCACGCGCCTCGTGGCCCGAGGCCCGAACCTGCTCGGCACTGGAGGCGATCTCCTCGACGGTCGCCGAGAGGTTCGACACCTCACCGGCGACTTCCTGCATGTTCTCGGCCTGTTCGGTGGCCGATCCGCTGATTTCGGTGGTGCTCTCGGAGATGTCACTGGAGGCGTCCTGCAACTCGGCGAGCGCACTCTGGAGCTCGGACTCGCGATCGCGGTGGTCCATACGCTCGCTGTCGGGCATGGTGACATCGTCTGGCTGGCCTACTTGTGAGTCGACAACCGGAGAATCTGATGTCTCGGATGACATGACAATTCCGTATGAATTCACTAGGAAACCCATCGGAAAAGAGTACGGACGGGAGTATTATCTCTGAAAACAGGCCGACAAATGACTGAACAGTTTCAAACAAATCGATCTGATGTCAAAAATTGTTAATAGAGGAGAATGTTCACACAGCGGAGAGATTCCGAGCCGTCACACCACCCGTTCGTCTCGCCACCGGCCGCATGAGCGATCATGGAATGACCGCCAACGGCTGTCACCGATCGTAGGCGTCGGCCTGTTCAAGCTCGCCACGTCGGCGTAACACTGCTGGCGTGCGACAGACGCCGGCCTCGCCGGTTACCTGCGGGACGGTACAGTTGTTGCAGTTCTCACAGATGACCGCCACATCCTTCGTCTCAGTATCGAGCAGGCGGGCGGGCAACCGCGGTTCGGCATAGAACGGCCGGCCGATGCCGACCATATCACAGGCATCCCCGAGCAGCCGATCGATCCGCTCGCGTTCGCGGATACCGCCCTCACAGAGGATAGGGACATCGACCCGCTCGCGAACCGTTCGACAGTAATCGGCGTTCCACGCCGGCTCGAACGTGTAGACGAACGACTCAAGCCAGCTCAGAAACGCCACCAGACGGGCTCGCAGTCGACTCCCGAATACTCGGGCGTACCCGGTCTGAAACGCCGATTGGTTCCAGGCCCGTTTCGGGTACTCCCCACGAACGATGCTCAGATCCCAAAACACGGAGGTGTTGACGGGTACTAAGGCGTCAAACCCCATTTCGGCGGCCCGTTGGCACAACTCGACGCCATCGGTACGCGTGAGATGCCGGCGGACGAACGGCGGCGCCTCGGTCTCGGCGGGGATTTTCGTGATGATCGGGACATCCGGACCGACCGCCGCACGGATCTCCTCGTACAGCACCTCGAGAAACCGGGCTCGGGCGGCCAGTGAGCCGCCGAACTCGTCGTCCCGACGGTTGTAGTACGGCGAGAGGAACTGCTGGATGAGCCCCATGTTGGCGCCGGCGAGGTGGATGCCATCATATCCGGCTGCGACGGCGTGGCCGGCCGCCCGCCCGAAATCCGCCGCCAACTCGTAGACCTCTTCGGTCGTGAGGACGTGGGGATCGTACTCCAGGAACCCGAGGCGATCCAACAGGCGGAGCTGCCAGGGCAACCCCGATGGCGCCAGTTGTTCGAGGTCGGGATGGGCGTCACGGTACTCGGCGTGCCAAGTCTCCATGCTCCGCAGGCCGCCGTGTTCGAGTTGAAGGAAGATCCGGCCGCCGT
>JAXINS010000094.1:2960-5213 GCA_034190395.1 Chewarchaeum aethiopicum (SeqCode) | reverse complement strand
GACATCGTCTACGAGATGCGCTTCGACGAGGCCTCCTCGAAGTACGGCGAGTTCGGCGGGTTCTACATCGGTCGACGGTTCCCGCCGGCCGACCTGTCGGCGTTCATGGCCGGCGAGCCCGTCCCGGTGGACGATACCGACGAAAAGCCAGCGTCCAAGACGACCACCGAAACATCCGCCGAATCACAACCAGCCGATCACGCAGACGACGATGACACGTCCTCGGCTGCTGTCGACGACGACGATGGCATCCGAGCGGAGTTAGCCGATCTCGACATCTACGCCGGCCAACCCCACGGGGAGGACGTCTATGCACTGGTTCTCTATTCCGAAGCCGAGACCGAAGAGCTGTTCGAGGAACTGCGTGGACTTCGAGCGAATTTCGATCACTACGACACCCACGTCAAATCGGCCGTCTACGAGGCGGTCGACGGTCAGGACCTGACGGCCGTCGTGAGCATCTGGGAGACCGAAAGCGCCGCCGAGACGGCGGCGGGCTTTCTCTCGGAACTGCCCGATGTCGTCCGTCGCGCCGGCGAAACCGAGGACGGATTCGGCACGATGGGGATGTTCTATACTATCAAGCCGGACTACCGAACGGATTTTCAGGAGAAATTCGGCGAGGTCGGGTCGCTACTGGCCGACATGGACGGGCACGATTCGACGACGCTGTTAGCGAACCACGAGGACGAAAACGACATGTTCATCGCCAGCCAGTGGGACTCCCGCGAGGACGCCATGGCCTTTTTCCGGAGCGAGGAGTTCGGGGATACCGTCGATTGGGGTCGTGACGTCCTCACCGATCGGCCACGACACGTGTTCCTGGCCTGAATCGCCGCGCTTGACGGACGGCGATTCCCGCTTGCGAATCGGAGTACTGATCGATCGCGGAATGTGATAAAAAGCAAGAGGGAGGGCCGCTGATATGTAACCATGGCACGAGGGCTCATCCCGTTTGTGGCGGGAACGCTGTTCACACTCGTCGTGGGGTTTGCGGTCGGCGATCTCCTGTTTGGGTTCGCTGTCGGTGTAGCGGCCGCGTTCGCGTTCGTCTTCCTCGTCTTGCTGATCGAAGGGCTCGGCGAGGACGCCTGATCGGACGAGTCGAAATCGTCATCGACGGAACGACGGGCGGGGACATCGAAAAATAGCGCTAAACCCGGGGATCAGTCGGCGACTGATGGCACCGCATCCTCGATGTCCGTCCCGTCGACCGACGAGCGGAGGTCGTCGATCGACATACCGTCATCACGATCGACGTCGAAGTCCCGGGCGTAGAGGTCGGCCACTCGCTGTTGCTCGGCGTCGCTGAGCGGTGGCGTCTCCGGAGCGGCGGCCCACGATTCGATATCGGCTTTCGTGCGGAAGGTCGGCGTGACAGAGGCGACAGCATCGTGACTCAACAACCACTGAATCGCCGCCTGGCCCATCGTCCGTTCGCCGTCACGTTCGAGAAAGCGAATCGTTTCGAGTTTCTCCCAGCCAGCCTCATACCAGGCATCCGGCCGGTGAGCACGGTGGTCCCCGGCTTCGAGTTCGGTTTCGGGGGTGACCTGCTCGTTGAGTAGCCCCGAGGAGTGGGGCACCCGGGCGATGAGACTCGTCTCGGCATCCAGGCGATCGATGGTGTCCAAGAAATGCTGGCCTGGAAGCTGTTCGAAGAGGTTAAACACCGTCTGGACGCCGTCGAAGCCGAGTTCGATCGCGCGATCACCCTCGGCGAGCCAGCCGATCGAGGGGCCAAGCGCCCAGCCGATCGCATCGACGATCCCGTCGGCCTTGAGCTCCTCGAGGGCTTCGATAACCTCGGGCGTCACCTCGTCGACGTTTGCGTTGTGTAACTGGAGGTATTCGACGTGATCGACACCCAGGCGGTCGAGGCTGCGTTCAGTCGCACTGCGAACCCAGTCGGCCGTAATCCGTTTGGGCAGTTCACCGTGGCCGGCCTGGGGGTTGTTATAGAAGTCATACCCGATCTTCGTGGCGATGGTGACCTCATCGCGGTACTCCTGGAGGGCTTCGCCGAGCAGTTCTTCGCTACGACCGTGGCCATAGACGTCCCCGGTATCGAAGAACGTAATCCCCTGCTCGAGGGCGAACTGGACCATCTCGATCGCCTCGGCTTCGGTCCGGTCACCCCACCAGTCGGTACCGACGACCCAGGCTCCGAAGCCGACCTCCGAGACTTCGACGCCGGAATCGCCGAGCGTCCGGTAGTTCATATCGGTTGCTTGGAGACTCCAGCACTTAGCC
>JAXINS010000094.1:0-2860 GCA_034190395.1 Chewarchaeum aethiopicum (SeqCode) | reverse complement strand
AGCCAGCCACCGACGACGAGTCCCAACAGGATCGTCACGAGCTCCGGAAACCTGACCCAGGGCGGGAAGACGAAGCCGGCCCACGCCTCGACGGTGTTGATGCCGTTGACGAGCCACCCGGCTGACGTCGTTTCACCGGTCAACTCGCGACCGGACGGAACGTCATCGGGTTCTTCGGGAACCGAGAGCCGATCGGCATCGTAGACGATGCCCCGTTCCTGCTGGAGCCCGTACTCCCAGACAACCCGGCCGTCGGCGTCGATCTCAAGGACCCGGAAATTCCGGGAATCGACGATCAGGGTGTTGCCGTTGGGCAGCCGATCGGCATCTCGAGGCCACTGCAAGCCGTTTGCCCCGCCCGTGTATGACCAGATCACGTCACCGGTTTCGGTGTCGACCTCGACGACACGGTTGTTCTTGCTGTCGGCGATCACCATCGTGCCGGCACTGGCGATCCGGTGGGGGTCGTGCTGTTCGCGCATCACCGAATACTGACCGGGGGCCCCGGTGACGCCGACGATTTCGTTGGTCGTGCGGTTCACTGTGAGGACAGTATCGAAGTTCCGAATCGAGAGCTGGAGATCGCCATCGGGCAACCGGTCGATGTCGTTCATATGGGTCCAGTCGCCCTCGGGACGGCCGTGTCGATAGGCATCGGCCTCCGCCTCGGGAACGTATTCGTCCCAGAAGGCGGTGCCCTGGCCGATGTGATCGTCGGCCGACCACGACCACGTGATCGTCCCCGTCTGATCGACGGTAAACGCCCGGTTGTTGCCCATGTCGATGATCGCGGTTTCGCCGGAGGGCAACCGATCGACATCGTGGACTTCGTGCCAGTGGATAAAGGCGTCGTACCACGAGTAGTTCCAGACGACCGTCTTAGTGGGATAGTCGAGTTCGACGACCCGATTCCGGACACAGTGATCGCTGTATCGACGAGTGTCCTGGTACTGCTCGGGACAGTCCTCGGCGGGCACGTACGTCGCGACGGCCACGAGCATGTTGCCGTCCGGGAGCTGCTCGGCGTCGAACACCCGCGACGCTGGGGGATCATACCGCCAGACGACCGTGCCGTTCTCGGCGACGACGAACGCCTGGCCGTTGTTCTTATCGAACCACCCGTAACTCTGGACGGTGATGAGCGTCCGACCGGGGTAGACACCGGCCGTCGCAGCGCCGTTCGTGTCGGCCTCGCCGCCAGCGGTCATGGCCTGCCCGGCAAGCGCGACGACCACCACAAAGAGAACGACGGCAAGGATACGAATCCGGGCCGGACGATCCATTAGGGAATGCTGATGCAGCAGCGCTCCTAACGCCTTCGGTCTCTCGCGAGGGACTGAACGCTCTAGAGGTTGCGACTACAAGAAATGAGTAGGCAGGGGTGGTTCACTCTGTGATCCTTCTGCCCATCCAGGTCATCTCGATAGTTTCGTACGCACGCTACTCGACGTGTTGGATAGAGATTTCTGGAAGATTGTGGTCGCTTGGCGTCACCGATGCGAACTCGGCGTCGTTCGTGAGAATGACCGGTCCATGTTCTCGGTGTTTGAACGCCAGCATGAGGATCGGAACGTCTTTCGGCTGCAGTCCGATAATCCGTGAGAGAAGTTGTGTGTGGACTGCTGACCGGCGTTGATCGAGTAGTGAGTCCACGACATCGCGACTCGACGGCGCTTCGATAAGCCCGGTCATTCTGGTGAGCCGAGTCAGAAACAGGGTTTTTAGCTCATCTCGCTCCTCGGGTGTAAGTCCGGGCGTGCGATCAAACGCTTCGAGCGCTTCCTGGATCATGTAGGCATTGATCGCCGAGACGGTCTCTCCATGTTCGATTTTATCAAGGAGCCGTTCAGCACGGGCGTTGGTGCCGAGCGTCCCGAACACCCAAAGATTCGTATCGAGAATTTTCACGTCTGCTCGGCATACTCGTCGGCGATAGTTTCGCGTGCTGTCTCGACCGCCTCCACGACGGCTTCGTCGTCGACATGCTGTTGGAGATCTTCCAGCCTGTCCTGTAATTCGTCATCGGAGATGGAGTCCTGTTCGACGCGAGCGAGCAACTGCTCGATGCGAAGCGCGGAAATCGCCGGTTCGTTGTTCAGTTCCACGAGATGCCGCCGGACGGCCTCTTTAATAAATTCGCTTTTGTTCGTGTAGACACCCGTCTCATCGAGAAACCGCTCGAGTTCGGCGTCAAGTTCCGTTGGGAATTTGACGCTGACGTTGGCGTACTTCATAGTGCTACCATAGTAGTACAAAAATAAAAGTCTGCGGCCAACTGCTCATTTTACACGCTGAACAGGCGCGATACCACGACCTTTGTCTCTCTCAATTTCAGGAACGCTCGAAGCCTACAAATATCATGCCACACTATGTCATGATATGGCTCAGGAGGCGTGGGTCATCGCGGGTGTGGTCGCCCTCGTTGCCCTACAGTTCGTGGTCTATCGCCTCCTGCGTCGCTGGACGGACACCTCGACATCACCGACGAAGGGGAAGAACAATCGTCCGAACAACGACCGGCTCCCGTCGCATGCGATCCCCGGCGAGCAACAGCCCGATCTCCCGACCGGACTCGAGGACGAACCCGAGGTCGACGACGGGATTCACTGTCCGACCTGTGGTGCCCTCAACGGCCCCGATTTTACCTTCTGCCGGCGGTGTACGAACCGACTCGGCGGGTGACTCTGTCTCTGTCCGGTCTCAGCCCGAAACAGGCAGCGTGTACATCGAATCCCCCGCGAACGGATCGTTTTTGATAGCGTGTCACCGAACTCGTGATAATGGTACGTGCGGTCGCGATCAACGTCGGGGCGAACACCAACGAGCCGGGATTTCGGGGGCCGATCTATCCCGACGGCCG
>JAXINS010000052.1:0-5318 GCA_034190395.1 Chewarchaeum aethiopicum (SeqCode) | reverse complement strand
CTCTCAGGACCAGCGGTTATGATCCCTTCGACCGTGAGCCCGTAATCGCGGTTAGTGGCGATCAAACGGTCCCAAACCGCAGTGGAAGCCGAGAACGAGCGGCGTCACTCGCTGTACTCGGCGGAGTTGTCCTGGGGTTCATAGCCGAGTACCTCACGCGCCCGCTCAAGCGAGTAATACTTGCGGTCGTTATCCGAGATGCCATAGACGATCTCGAACTCATAGGACGCCTGCAGACAGCGATCAAAGAGGTGGGCACAGTCCCGGTGGGAGAGCCACATCGCCTGGCCGCGTTCGTAGTCCCGTGGAGGATGATCCTTCGTGAGATTGCCGATCCGAACACAGACGACCGAGAGGCCGTACTCGTCGTGGTAGTACCGTCCCAGCAACTCGCCGGCCCCCTTCGAGACGCCATAGAGATTGCCCGGGCGTGGGTACTCCGTCCCATCGAGCACGTACTCCCCTTCCGGTCGGTAGATCTCGGGCGCTCGATCGGTCTCGTAATGGCCGACGGCGTGGTTCGAAGAGGCGAAGATGACCTTCTCGACATCGGCCTCGATCGCAGCCTCGAAGACCGTATGGGTACCGTCGATGTTGTTGCGAAGGACGCTGTCCCACCCGGCTTCCGGTCTGGGATCGCCCGCAAGGTGGATGATCGCCTCGACGCCATCGATGGCCTCGCGGACGGCCGTCTCGTCGGTGATGTCGGCGACGATCAGCTCGTGGTCGACGTCATCGGCCGGCCGGCGATCCAGCAACCGCCAGTCGTAGGCGGATCCCAGCCCCTCTAAGATCGCCGTGCCGACGTGACCGAGCGCCCCCGTCAGCAGGACCGGGCCATCCATCGTCGAATGCTGTGACAGGCACCGGTAAGTAACGTGTGGTTCCACGCGGTTCGGCCAGGGCGGTTGTACGCTATCGCGAACACCACCTTTAGCACCGGTCCACCCGGAGGGCGGACGATACCAATGTCGCTCACGATCGGGACCACGACCGCAACACCCGGCGAGACGACCACCGGCTGGCTGGAGGTAGCGGCGTTACCCACCGGCCTGGCCGAACGCTTACCGGTCATCATCGCTCAGGGCGAGACCGACGGCCCGACGGTGTGGGTGACCGGCGCGATCCACGGCAACGAGGTCACGGGACTGGCCGCCGCCCAAGACGCAATGGCCGATGACCTCCCCGACCAACTCAACGGGACCGTCGTCTGTCTGCCGATCGTCAATCCTGCGGGTGTGCGACGCAACGTCCGGACCTCCTATTACCACGACGACGACCCCAACCGGTATTTCCCGTATCAAGTCGGCGAACAACCCCGACCACCCAGACTGCAGGAACAGATCGACCGCCAGCTCTTCGATCTCCTGGTCGATACGGCCGACGCGTTGATCTCGCTTCATACCGCCGGCATCAACGAACGGGCGTTCACGATCCTCGAACGGGTCCGGTACGGCCCCGAGCGGACCAAAGAAGCGGCCGAGGAACTCGCGGCCGTCACCGAGGAACTCGTCGAGGCCTTCGGGGTGCCGCCGGTCCGGGAGTACGACGTCGACATCCAGGAAACCTACGGCCTCCAGCGGTCCTTGGAGTGTGCCGCCCTGAACGCCGCCGGGATTCCGGCGTTTACCCCGGAACTCGGCAGCCACAGCGTCGTCGAGGAGGCGAATCGTCGTGCTGCGGTGACGGGGATCCACAACGTCCTCCGGGCCATGGACATGCTGCCCGGCGATCCCGAACCGAACACGGCCGCGCCGGCCGATCCCGTCGAGTACCCCGTCAAACGGGTTCCCGGACCGTACGCGCCGACGACCGGCCTGCTCCGAGAACGGATCGAGCCGGGTGACGTCCTCGAGGCGGATGACCCGATCGCCGACATCGTCACTCCCCACGGCGAGCCCATCGAGACGGTCACTGCCGATCACGACGGCTACGTCCTGGCACGAACCGACGGGATCGCCGTCTACGAGAACGACAGCATCGGCGCCATCGTCGCCCGCGATGACGGTGAACTCGTCGTCGAGGCGAGCGATGATGGGACCTGATCGGCGCCACACGCCGACGTGACAAGCGAGTCCCTTTTGTGGCGGCGACCGAGGCCACTGACATGTCACCGACCGACGCCCAGACCGCGTGTTTCGAGGCGGGGATCAAGTTCGGCTCGCTCTATCACCAGTTCGCCGGGACGCCGATCAGTCCCGACAGCGCCGCCAGCCTCGCCGCGGCTATGGAGGAAGCCATCGAGAACCAGCCCCACTGCGAGTCGGTGACGGTCGACATCCGCACCGAGGAGCTGGCGGCGGCGATCGACCACGGGTACACCGAGCTGACGGGGCGGTTCATGGAGGTCGAGATCGTCATCGGATACGAGGGGATCGAGGTCGTCACCGAGATGGTGATGCGTGATGGCTATCCACTGATGGAACTGGTCGCCGTCCGCGATTGACCGTCATCGACACGGGGCCACGGGACGGCACCGACGACGGCTCACTCGAGCAGGAATTCCTCGACCGAGACGCTGTGGACGAATCCCCAGTCGTCCATACACTTGTTCCAGCGGTCCGCCAGCGAATCGCCCGATGCCAGTTTGACGTGATGGACGACGTAGTTCGGATCGCTCAGCAGGGCCCCACCGGAGGTCTCCTCGCGTTCGCCCGGTTCCCCGCCGAACCGGTCGTCGTTTTGGGCCTGGCAGGCCCGTTCGGCCACCCGGGTCGCCGCCGCTTCATCGACATCGAACGTCTCCTGGAGTTGCTCGACGAGTTGCTCGATATACGTCTCGTCGTCCAGATCACGCGGCTCGAACGTGGGTACTTCCTCTTTGACCTCCTCGACGAGCTCTTTGGTTTCCTCGTCGATCTCCGGCGTGTATCCCTGGTCGTTGCCTGACGGATCCGGGTCGTCGTTCGGTTGCATAGTTGGTCCAGAGACCGATCAGGGATTAGGCTTTCTCACCTGGTGTCGCGGTACCGCGTCTCATCAAGGCTGGATCGTCGCGACGGTCACGTTCGTCCCCCCATTGCCATTGCTATTTCCACTTCCACTTCCGCTTTCGGGCATGCCTTTAATTTCACCGGACGCGAATCACCGGCCATGAGCCAGACGACGCTTGACGACGACGAGCTCTTCAGCGAGGCGGCAAACGAGATGCGCGAGGACGTCGAGGGCGCCCTCGCGGAGGCCCGAGCGGCACTGCCCCCGGCCGACAGCATCTGGGAGACCGACGCCGACAACGTCCTGGGGACGCTCAACGGCCTCAAATCGGCCCTCGATACCGACGACGCGATGGACCACCTCCGGGACGCCAAAAAATGGTACACGATGGGCCAACGTGCCGACGCCTTCGAGGACGCCGAGGACCTCGAAGCGGAGATCGAAGCCGTCGAGGCCGTCTTCGAGACCATCGAGACGGCCCACGAACAGGTCACCGACCTCACGAGCACGCTCCCGGAACTCCGGGGCGACCTCGAGGAGTTCGAAGACGACGAATAACCACGTCCCGACGCCACAGCCCATCCACGAGGGCCGGCCGCTACTCGCGTTTGTGTGGCGGCCGATCGAGATCGCGGTCGGCCAGCCGATCGAGGAGGGCCGCCAGCGATTCCCCCGCTGCAGTCAGCAGCTCTTCGCCAAAGGCCGCATCGCCGTCTGTCGGATCGCCGACGACACCGTTGTCGGTGAACTCCGCCGAATCGACCGCGAGATTGACCCGGCCCTGCCAGTCGCCCCATCGATCGCTTGCTCCCTCGCGGGCCGTATCGATGCGATCCTCGTTGATCAACGACGGGTGGGCGTGGCGCATCACCGCCGTCTCGAGGGGGCCACCGTGGCCCATCAACGAGCTGTGCTCGCCGACCTCATCGAACCACGTAAACGCCGCCACCAACGCCGGCCGACGGCGGGTCAGCCGTCGGGCGATTTCCTGGAGGGCATCGGTGTTCCCGCCGTGGCCGTTGACCAGAACGATCCGCTCCCAGCCGTGATGCAACAGGCTCTCGACGGTCTCGCGGACGTACTCCCGGAAGGTATCGGGTGAGACCCACAGGGTGCCCGTGAACTGCCGGTGTTCCTCCGAGACGCCGATCGGGATCGCCGGCGTCACCGCGACCGGATCGTCGTACCGATCGGCACCGGCGTCGGCAACCGCGCCGGCGGTGAGGTGGTCGGTCCCAAGGGGGGCGTGAGGGCCGTGCTGTTCGGTGCTGCCGACCGGCACGAGCGCGAGCGAGGACGCCGTGAGGGCGTCGTCGGCGTCGGGCCAGGCCTGCTCTCCGAGGCGCATGGCCGCCGACTCGGCCGCCGGCACATAAAGCTCCGCGGGACGGGGCCGTCCCAACGGCCCGCCGCTCAGTCCTCGCCGGCTTCGGTCCGGGCGGTCCGGCGGGCGGCCCGTTCGATGAACTCCTCGGGCAGTTGGTCGATCTCGCCGGCCTGGACGCCCCAGAGGTGGGCATACAGCCCGTCCTCGCCGAGCAGGTCCTCGTGGGTGCCCCGTTCGACGATCCGGCCGCCCTCGAGGACGACGATCTTATCGGCGTCCTTGACCGTCGAAAGCCGGTGGGCGATCGCGAAGGTCGTCCGGTCTTCGGTCAGCCGGTCGAGGCTGCGCTGGATGAGCATCTCCGTCTCGGTGTCGACGTCGCTAGTGGCCTCATCGAGGATGAGGATCTCGGGGTCCTTGAGGATCGCCCGGGCGATCGAGACGCGCTGGCGCTGGCCACCCGAGAGCTTGACGCCACGTTCCCCGACCATGGTGTCATAGCCGTCGGGGAGGTTTTGGATGAACTCGTGGGCCTCGGCGGCCTTGGCGGCCTCGATGATTTCCTCCTCGCTGGCCCCGAAGGTGCCGTACTCGATGTTCTCCTTGACGGTCCCATAGAAGAGAAACGTGTCCTGGCTGACGTAGCCGATCGACTGGCGGATACTCGGTAGCGTCACGTCCCGGAGGTCCTGGCCGTCGATGCTGATCGCCCCGCCGTCGACGTCGTACATCCGCAACAGCAGTTTCAACACCGTCGATTTCCCGGCGCCGGTCGGGCCGACCAACGCGAGGGTCTCCCCGCCGTCGACGGTAAAGGAGATGTCCTCGATGACGGTCTCTCCGTCCTCGTAGCCGAAGGTGACGTCGTCATACTCGACGCGGCCGTCCGAGACGACGAGCTCCTCGGCGCCGGGGTCCTCCTCGATCCGGCTTGGCTCGTCCATCAGCCCGAAGATCCGCTCGGAGGAGGCCCGGGCTCGCTGGTACATGTTGATGATCGATCCGAACTGGGCCATCGGCCAGATGAACCGCTGGGTGAGCAGGATGAACGTGACGA
>JAXINS010000040.1:0-5672 GCA_034190395.1 Chewarchaeum aethiopicum (SeqCode) | reverse complement strand
CTGGCTGTATCACCCGATGACGGCCAACTCTTTCCGGCGACAACACGAACGATACCGAGAAAATCGCCCGAAAGCGTCGAGAATAGGTATCCCGGAATCCTTTTCCCCAGTGCCACGCCAAATAGGGGCTACGATGAGCGAGCTCGAGGAGGAGTATCGTCTCGACTACTTCGAACAGGAGGGTTTCGTCCGGTTACAGTGTTCGGAGTGTGGGGACTACTTCTGGACGCGGGATGCCGATCGGGCGACCTGCGGCGAACCCCCGTGTGAAGACTACGATTTCATCGACAACCCGGGCTTCGATGAGGAGTACACGCTCGAGGAGATGCGCGAACGGTTTCTCTCTTTTTTCGAAGCGCACGACCACGAGCGGATCGATCCGTATCCGGTGGCCGCCAACCGCTGGCGTGACGACGTCTTGTTGACCCAGGCGTCGATCTATGATTTCCAGCCCCACGTCACGAGCGGCGAGTCGCCGCCGCCGGCCAACCCATTGACGATTTCCCAGCCGTGTATCCGGATGCAGGACATCGACAACGTCGGGAAGACCGGCCGTCATACGATGGCCTTCGAGATGATGGCCCACCACGCCTTCAACACCCGCGAGGACGCCGAAGAGGAGTACGCCTACGAGGGCGAGGTCTACTGGAAGGACCAGACGGTCGCTTACTGTGATGAGTTTCTCGAGGACATGGGCGTGGACTTAGCGGAGATCACCTACATCGAGGATCCCTGGGTCGGTGGCGGCAACGCCGGGCCGGCCTTCGAGGTCATCTATCGGGGGGCAGAGGTCGCGACGCTCGTGTTCATGTCCTTAGAACAGGACCCCGACGGCGAGTACGAGATGAAAGACGGCAACCGCTACAGCCCGATGGACACCTACGTCGTCGATACGGGGTACGGCCTCGAACGCTGGACGTGGGTCAGCCAGGGCACCCCGACCGTGTATGAGGCAGTCTATCCCGAGATGATCGACTTCCTCAAGGACAACGCGGGAATCGAACATACCGACGAGGAGGCCGAACTCATCCACCGGGCGGCGAAGCTGGCGGGCCATATGGACATCGACGAAGCCGAGGACATGGCGGCGGCCCGGGACAACATCGCCGGGGAGTTAGACGTCGCCACAACGCGCCTCGAGGAGTTGATGACGCCGCTTGAGGACATCTACGCGATCGCCGATCACTGTCGAACGCTCGCATATATGTTCGGCGACGGGATCGTCCCCTCGAACGTCGGCACCGGCTATCTCGCCCGGATGGTGCTCCGACGGACGAAACGCTTGGTCGATACGGTCGGGATCGACGCCCCGTTGGACGAGCTGGTCGACATGCAGGCCGAGCGGCTCGGTTACACCAACCGTGATACGATCCGGGATATCGTCCGTACCGAGGTCGAAAAGTACCGCGAAACCCTCGATCGGGGCACCCGCCGGGTCAGACAGCTCGCCCGCGAACACGCCGAACGCGGCGAAGCCATCCCGATCGACGAGCTGATCGAACTCTATGACTCCCACGGGATCCAGCCCGATATGGTCGAGGAGATCGCCGCGGAGTTCGGGGCGACCGTCGAACTGCCCGACGATTTCTATTCGCTGGTCGCCCAGCGCCACGAGGGCGGCCAAGCCTTCGAGGAAACCGACACCCACCAGGAGGACCGCCTCGAGAACCTGCCGACGACCGAGCGACTGTATTATGAGGATCAGTATCGCACCGAGTTCGAGGCAGTTGTCCTGGACGTCCTCGAAACCGCCGACGACACGGGGAACGGCGAGTACGCCGTCGTCCTCGATCAGACGATGTTCTATCCCGAGGGCGGTGGGCAGCCGCCGGATCACGGAACGCTCTCGACCGACGAAGTGACCGTCAACGTTCAGGACGTCCAACTCAAGGACGGTGTCGTCTTACACTACACCGACGAAGACCCCGGGAAGGGCGATTTCGTTCGCGGCCAGATCGACGTCGACCGCCGGCGGCGGTTGATGCGCCACCACACGGCCACCCACATCATCATCCACGCCGCCCGGAAGGTGTTGGGCGAACACGTCCGGCAAGCCGGTGCCCAGAAAGGTACCGACAGCTCCCGGATCGACCTCCAACACTACCGCCGGATCGATCGCGAGACCGCAAAGGAAATCGAGCGGGTGGCCAATGAACTGGTCGTCGAGAACACCTCGGTCGGCCAGGAGTGGCCCCACCGCCAGGAAGCCGAGGAGGAACACGGCTTTGACATCTATCAGGGCGGGATCCCGACGGGGACGAACATCCGCCTGATCCACGTCGCCGAGGACGTCCAGGCGTGTGCCGGAACGCACGTCAATCGGACCGGCGACATCGGGACGATCAAGATCCTCAATACCGAACGCGTCCAGGACGGCGTCGAACGGATCGTCTTCGCGGCCGGGGAGGCGGCCATCGAGGCGATCCAGCGGACCGAAGACTCGTTGCTCAAGGCAGCCGAAGCCTTCGATGTCGATCCCGAGGCAGTCCCCGAGACGGCCACGCGGTTCTTCGAGGAGTGGAAAGAGCGGGGCAAACAGATCGACCAGCTCAAAGAGGAACTCGCCGAGGCGCGTGCCAGCGGCGGGGACGCCGGCGAGGAAATCGAGATCGCAGGAACGGAAACAACCGCCGTGATCCAGCGCCTCGACAGCGACATGGACGAACTCCGAGCAACCGCAAACGCCCTCGTCGAAGATGGCAAGATCGCGGTGTTGGGCAGCGGCCAGGACGGCGCCCAGTTCGTCGTTGCGGTCCCCGAGGACGTCAACATAAACGCCGGACAGATCGTCGGGCGCCTGGCCGAAATCGTCGGCGGCGGTGGGGGCGGGCCGCCGGACTTCGCCCAGGGTGGCGGTCCTGACGCCGAGAAGCTCGATGGCGCCCTTGAGGAGGCGCCGGACCTCCTCAAACAGGCCCTCGACGCCTGATCGGACCGGCCGCCGCGTTAGAGGACCGGGCGATCGACACCGACACGGGGGAAGACCGATGCCGACGGCGACCAACCAAGGTGTGACGCTCTATTATGAGAGCGACGGCGACGGAAATGGCGAACCGGTGGTGTTCATCGAAGACGTCGGATATGGCGCCTGGCTCTGGGGCTGGCAGGCCCCGACACTGAGCAGTCGATACGGCTACCGGACGATCGTCTGGGACAACCGCGGGACCGGCCGCTCGGATGCGCCCGAGGGCCCCTATACGATCGAGACGATGGCCGCCGATCTCGAAGCAGTCCTATCGACGGTCGGGGTTCGATCAGCACATCTCGTCGGCGCCGGGATGGGCGGGATGATCGCGCTGGCGTATGCACACGAGTATGGGCGGGCGGACAGCCTGACGGTACTCGGGACGGCCGCCAGCGGCGAGGACGTCGCGGTACGAGCACAGTTAGGCGATCCGCGTGAGTCACTCGAGGCAGTCACGAGCGAGGAGTTCCGGGCGGGCCATCCCGAGGCGATCGATCGGATCGTCAGCTGGCGCCGGGCCGACGACGCATCGCCGGCGGCCACCGAGGCACAAGCGACCGCCGTCGAGAATTTTGACATCACCGATCACCTCTATGAGATTACCGAACCGGCAATCGTCCTCCATGGCACGGCGGACGCGGTCGTGCCCCTTGACGCCGGCCGGAGACTCGCCGAGGGACTTCCCCGCGGGACCATCGAGACGTTCGAGAACGGCAGTCATTTCGTGTTCATCGAACAGGCCCGGCTCGTGACCGACGCGATCGCGGATTTTCTGGGATCGGTCGAACCGTAGCCAACGGAAAACACTTCGGGGACCGGGGTCGTCGATACGGTATGGACCGCCCACGCCTCGCGTTGTTGAACGCGTCGTTTTGGCACCAGACCACCAACCGGAACTTCCGTCGGGAGCTTGACGCCGACCTCGTCGAATACGACGTTACCGACGGTGAACTCCCTCGGGACGACGATATCGACGGCGTGGTCATCACCGGCTCGGGCGCTGCCGTCTATGACACGGACGCCGATCCCTGGATCGAACCCCTGCTCGAATGGATCGAGGACGGCATCGATCGCGGACTCCCGTTTCTGGGGATCTGTTTTGGCCATCAGGCGTTGGCCGTCGCGCTTGGCGGGACCGTCGAAGCGATGGGCGAAACCGAGATCGGTTATCGCGAGATCGAGCAGGTTGCCGACTGTCGGCTCTTTGAGGGGATTCCCGACCCCTTCACCGTCTTTACCACCCACTCCGACACCGTCACGGAACTGCCACCCGGGGCGACGCTGATCGCCGAAAACGACTACGGCGTCCAGGGGTTTACTCAGGACCGAATCTTCGGCGTCCAGTCCCACCCCGAATACGACATGGAGACCGCTCGTGCCGTTATCGAGGAAAAGGACCTGTCCGAAAAACGGGAGCAGACGTTGCTGGCGGCTGTTACCGACGAAGCGTTCGCCGGGGCCTGTAAGACCAAACAGCTGTTCGATAACTTTACCGACTACGTCCTCGAAACGGCGGCGACCGATCCCGAGGTGACGGCCCGAACCGACTGACCGGCACTCTCGAAATGGCGGACGTCGGCGTCCAAACCGCCCGGATCAGGTGAGTCGGAGGTGTTTTGACGGAGACACACCCATATAGGGGCATGCTCGATTACGTCGATCTCGAAGCCGATCTCAACGAAGAAGAGCGGATGATCCGGGATACGGCCCGCCAGTTCGTCGAGGAACAGGTCAAACCCGACATCGGTGAACACTTCATCGAGGGGACGTTCCCGACCGAACTGATCGGCGAGATGGGTGAGCTCGGCTTTTATGCACCGAATATCGACGATTACGGGCTTCCGGGCGTCAGCGAGACCGCCTATGGCCTGTTGATGCAAGAACTCGAGGCCGGCGACAGCGGGCTCCGCTCGATGGCCAGCGTCCAGGGCGCGCTGGTGATGTATCCGATCTACACCTATGGCTCCGAGGCCCAGAAGGACCACTGGTTGCCCAAACTCGCCGAGGGATCGGCCATAGGCTGTTTCGGCCTCACCGAACCCGAACACGGATCGAACCCGGCCGGGATGGAGACCCGAGCCGAGAAGGACGGCGACGAATACGTCCTCAACGGGTCGAAGACCTGGATCACGAACTCCCCGATCGCCGACGTCGCGCTCGTGTGGGCCCGGGACACCTCCGATAAGGACACACCGGTTCGGGGCTTTCTCGTCGAGACCGACCGCGATGGCGTGACGACCAACAAGATCGACGAAAAGCTCTCGATGCGGGCCTCGATCACCGGTGGCATCGGTCTGCAGAACGCTCGCGTGCCCGAGGAGAACGTCCTGCCGGACGTCGAGGGGATGAAAGGCCCGCTGTCGTGTCTCACCCAGGCCCGGTACGGGATCGCGTGGGGCGCCGTCGGCGCCGCCCGGGACTGCTTCGAGACCGCACGTGACTACGCAACCGACCGCGAACAGTTCGGGGGCCCGATCGCCCGGTTTCAGCTCCAACAGGAGAAACTCGCGGAGATGGCGACCCAGATCACCACCGCCCAGTTGCTGGCCTATCGGCTGGCGGAGCTCAAGGAACGCGGCGACCTCCGACCCCAGCAGGTGTCGATGGCCAAGCGCAACAACGTCCGGATGGCCCGCGAACAGTCGAAAGTCGCCCGCGAGATGCTCGGCGGCAACGGCATCACGACCGACTACTCGCCGATGCGCCA
>JAXINS010000068.1:0-5830 GCA_034190395.1 Chewarchaeum aethiopicum (SeqCode) | reverse complement strand
CCGGGGATCATGGGACACCGGGTGGTCCTGGGTTCGATTCCCAGAGGGCCCATCTCTCATTTTTACGGTTTTGATCCAACGAGATCGGCTACAATAGCGGCCTCTGGTAGTGCCCGCAAAAAAGCGGTAACGAAATTAAAGTTGGAACCGCTACCCATGTGCTTCACGGTCTATACGGAAATCCGGCGGAAGGCGGTTTTCGGATGGACTAATCACCACCTCCTTTCCAGTTTCATGGTAGTCCTTGACACAGAATAAAAGTTGTGTCAGAATGTCGCAAAATCCGAAGGAGACACCCGAAAGAACATGGATAAACAAGGGCAGCACGGTCAATAACTAGACCAAGCGGTCTCGATCCGGAATACTTGTGTTTTCGATTACGTATCCCCGCCCCCGCTATTGAGAAATCATACCGTCTGAGCGTCTCGTAGGAAACGATGCCACAAGCCTACGGTCCCACAATTGATCTGCGCCTTCGGATTTGATCCGTACGGCTGACTCCCCGGTCTTATCGATCACCGTCTCGTCGATCCAAGATCGTTGGACGCACCCGGCAACGCACTCTTTGTTTCGATGTGAATATGTTCGGAGATAGGCCGAGGCCACTCCAGCATTTGAAATCGAGACAGGATGAGTATCGTTCCGGGCACCCTTGAGACGGACCAGCAACCGCCGATGACGGTCCCACTTCGCCATTTCGTTTTTGGACTCGGTTTTCTCCTCCTTGGAGTAGCCATCGGGTTGGGGATTGCGATCGGTCTCACTCCCGGATGGGCGACACTCGCGCACGTACATCTTCTGCTGGTCGGCTGGATCTGCCTCACGATTATGGGGGCAATGACTCAGTTCGTTCCGGTGTGGTCGGGCGTGCCGCTGTATTCCCGACGGCTTGCCGTCGTCCAGCTCTGGCCGGTCGTCGGTGGGTTGGTTGGCTTCGCTGCCAGTCTCCTCGCTGATTCGTTGCCGTGGCTGGTGGTGTTCGGCGCGCTCATGCTCGTGGGGTTCTGGATCTTTGTCTACAACATCGGACGGACACTCTGGCAGGTGGACGAATACGATGTGACTGAACGCCACTTTATCGTTGCACTTGGATTCTTTCTGTTACTGACCCCCCTTGGATATCTCTTAGCGATCGATTTTAGCTGGCCAGTGTTCGCTGGACTTCCTGTTTCTCGTGTCAACGTTGTTGGAGCGCATGCGACGCTTGCTGTGTTCGGTGCCGTACTCACCACCGTATTCGGTGCGCTCTATCAATTGGGGTCGATGTTCACCCAAACAGAACTCCATGGTATCGATCATCCACTCCAACGAGTGGAGGAGACGGCATATCCAATCGGCGTCGTTTCCCTCGCTGTTGGTCGCCTTCTCGATGCCGGCGTCATCGCCCGGATCGGCGGCATACTCATCGCTGGGAGCGTCTTCGGCTTTGGCCTCATTCTCGCCCGTCGACTCTACGAAACACAGGTCGAATGGACACCAATGCTCACTCGGTATGCCGTCGTTGTGCCGCTGCTGGCGCTGTGGAGTATTTCGGCCCTTCTCACGTGGATTCAGCAGCCGCTCGCACGAACGACCTGGTTCGGCTTGCAGGACGGGGGACACCTGCTACTTTTTGGTGTCATCGGCTTCGTCGTCTTTGGAACCCTCTATCACATCATTCCATTCATCATTTGGGTTCATCGATATAGCGAGCAACTCGGGTTTGCGGAGGTACCGATGATCGATGATCTCTATAGCAGTCGGATCGCCACTATCGACGTCACCCTCATCGGTTGTGGCTTTCTCGTATTAGCGGGAAGTGAATGGGTTGGGTCGTCATCGACGCTCCCCAGTATCGCTGGCGTATTAGTGATGCTCGGATCAGTGCTCTTTGTGAGTAATATGCTTCTCGTGCTCCGAGATCATAATCCGCATTCGCTCGGTGGTGTCCTGTTCGACTCGCTCTCATCTCATAGGGGTTAGTGGCACAGTCGATAGTTTTGCCCCAGACCTACTCGAAAGTCGTCAGATACGGCGTACAAGATGGAAAGCGCGAATCATGTAGTCAAGATTACGCTGAAAACGACGGTGGCGACAGTTGCCAATTGATGAACAACAACCATCCACAGTACGACTCCAGCCTAAGCGATTCTACCGACAGGGTGACCAGTTCTAATCGTCGGGAGTCGTCTTCTTTTTCCCTTGCCCGCCATCACTATTTTTGTCGTCACCCTTGTTCTCTTTCTCTTTGTCTTCTTTTCCGTCCTCCTTGTCTTGTGGACGACGAAAGCTGTACCCGATCGCGGTGGACGACGCTTGATCAAAATGGCGCGTGGGGACCCCGAGGTGGATTTTCGGATTCTTTGGCTCGGTCCATCGGAGTTGATCCACTCTCCCCTCCATTCATGGCGCCTTCGGGTACGGAACCAGTCCGTTCGTATTCGGCCTCTAGATCGGCCAGCTGGTCGTTGATCGCTTCGTGTTGGTGGTGCATCGTCGCCACACGCACTCGGACGAGGTCGTACTCATGGCGGTCACTCAGTCCATTCCACGCCCGAAAGGATCCGATCGTAAGCGTCTGTGTCTGGGGACAGAACGGCGTCGTCGGCGTGAATTCAGCGCGAAGTATTGAGGCGTCATCGGCTTGTTCGGCGTATCGATAGCCAGCGTTCTGGTGTCGCGTATCGAGATTCAATCGCGCCAAATTGTAATTGAACGTCATATCGTAGACGGTCCGTTCCTCGAACAGGTCCTTGGTGCGTTTGTGAAACGCGATATGGTCATCACCGGTGAGTACATCGTGGCCCGCAAGGAACTCATCGATCCGGGGGAGATGATCCGGAACGAAATCATCATAGCTATCGAAGAGATCGCTGTCATCGTTTCCAAAGGGTGACCGGAATCCAGCCATATCAACCGGTAGAGGGACGGTGAGCCTATGGATAACCCCAAACATATTCGCTCGATCATTGGACGGAACCTAACAGCGTTGTCTGGGTTCACAACGCACTCGATATCGGGTAGTTGAGAAATGGAAGGGGACCGGATGTCATGGTGGATTTGATCGGATGTGACCCCTTCCAGACGTGATATGACTGTAAAACGGTGGAAAAAATTACCGCTTTTTTCCTGCCTCATAGACCGGTGATACCCGGTACTCCCTAACGAATCGACGCTTTACCGTTCGGTGACCGTGCCGGCCGACGCGTCTGTGAGCGCGCCCGAACGGTCGTGCTCTGTTTCGGCCTCCCTTCCCTTCGAGTTTGTTTGGGTGGTTACGCCCCGTATCCGGATTCGGATCCCGTCTGTATATGCCGTATCGATCGTTGGCTCCCAGCCATGGATCTCGGCGAGGGTTTTGAGTGTCGGCAACGCCAACCCAGCCTTGGCATTCGGGACTGCAGCGTCGTATGCGAAGTATTCGGTCGGCTCCGTGTCACCCACGGGATCCCCGTCGTCGATTATGATGAGCTCGTTTGACGCAAGGCGGACGGTGACGTTCGTGGCATTATTCTCGAGGGCGAATTCGAACGCGCTTTCGAACAACTCGTATAACCGACTTTCATTTGCGTCGATCGTCCCCCCTCCATCAACCGATAGCGTCAGTTCATCCGTCGTCACGCTCCCGAACGCACTCCGAACGATCGATTCAAAATCGACAGCCTCGGTATTCTCGATGGTCTGGCCGTATTTGGCCAAATCGACGAAATCCTCGGTAACCGCCGACATCCGATTCGTCGTCTCTGAAATCGTCCGCAGCGCATCACGCGCCTGTTGTACGTTCCCCTCATCAAGCGCGTTACCGGCGATATCGACGTGGCCAGTAATGATATGGAGCGTATTATAGAGCTCGTGTCGGAAGGCCCTCGCGAAGCCATCCAACTGATCGTTATGCCGGTCGAGTTCCCGACGCCGACGTTCGGATTCGGTTACATCAGTCACGACGATCATCCGACCGATCGTCGTCTGGCCGAGATCGAATCGGGTGTCATTGATCAGGTAAAATTCATTCGCCCTTCCGTCGTGGTGCTGTTGTAATATCTGCTCGTCGGCATCGAGGATCGATTCGACGTCGGGTAACACGGTAGCGATCGGGTCGCCGATACTTCCGGGCAGCGAGGGAAAGATCTCCGTGGCGTCGTCGTTGAACTCCCGAATACGATCGTTCTTGTCCAGATAGATCACGGCATCATCGACGCCATCGGTCAGCTGGACGGCCAAGAACCGATCTTCGGTAATATAGAGCATGCCCAGCGCAAAGAGGACGACTCCGAGCGGTTCGTAGTTGATATCGATCAACAGCGGGCTCGCAAAGCCAACGATATCGAAGACAACGGGCAACCCGGTGACCGCCACGATCGCGGCGAGCGGGCGGGTGTCATAATCGGCTTCGAGGAACAGCTCGTAGAGCATAAAAAAGCCGATAGCGACGAGGGTATACGAAAAGCCGGTGACGATCCAGTGGATGATGCCATGGCGAATCGTCAGGTGTGGAAACGGCGTCGACACCAGCTCCGTGGTGAAATAGAGATTGTGGATCGGGTTGGTGAGTTTCACCCCGACGATCGCGAGATAGACAGCCACGGCGGCCCAGCGATACCGGCTATTGTGGTGAAAGGCACGGCCGGTGTACGCGGAGGTGAAATAGAGCCAGGCGCCGATCGTGGTCAGGCCGATTACCAGGCTGGCGTCGTAGAGGGCATACGCCATCGTTGCTGAGGGGGCGAGCAGAAAGCCGAGTTCGGCGATGGCCCACCCACCGCTGCCGACGAGTAGTCCCATGAGCCCGCGGCGGGTGTCCGGATCCTCGATTTGTCTGGCGCGCAGGAGGGCTCCGAGACAGCCAGCACTTGCGATCCCAAAAACGAGAATATAGGCAACAAAGCCAATCGACAGACCCGCCGGGATCATGTTACCCGAAGCTAGTCTTCGACTTACTTGAACGTCAGGCCGTAGTTTTCACTCCTGATATTTTAGGCCGGATCGCCGATGTCGATCGACGATTCATTGCGGTGTGTCTCACCGATCGACGGGCAAGCTGCGATCAAGCCAGCGGTATTCATGCCCGGTAGCAGAGGCCCCTCGAATGGGTGTCGAAATCGCCCGGGAGAAATGGTAGAGCTGTGTGTTGCAGTACACGATTTGTCGCAACCTTGAACCGGCCCGGCGATGCTCACCGATGGTGAACCTAGCTTTATTGGACGAACACGCCACTTTGCGATATGCCAACCCTCGAAGCGTGGTCACTGTGGGTGCATATCGGTGCCGGCACCGTGGCCATCCTCGCTGGGATCGGGGCGCTCGTGACAACGAAAGGCGGGTGGCGACACCGACAGTCCGGCAAACTCTTTGTCAGCTCGATGGGCGTTGTTGTGGGTACCGTCTTCATTCTCCTGGCTTTCGATCCCACCTCGTTTCGGATCATTCTCACGCTCGTCGCCATCTTCAGTGGGTACCTCGCCTACTCCGGCTATCGGGTGCTCTCTCGAAAGCGCCCACCTGCTACCGCCCATCGATTGGATTGGATCGCTGCCGGTAGTGTCGTGCTCGCCTGTCTCGGATTGGGGATGTGGGGGCTCACCTGGGTTTTCGATGGCAATTCCTTCGGCATCGTGATGCTCGTCTTCGGTGGCATCGGGGTCGCGTTCGGGACGGTCGAGATACACAGCTTTCGGGGGGACGAAGCCGGTGAGTGGATGGTCAGCCATCTCCAACGGATGATCGCCGCGTTCATCGCGACGGTCAGCGCCGTCTCGGCGGTCAATCTCACGTCAATGCTCGGGATTCTGGCGTGGTTGTGGCCGACGATCCTCGGGACGCCGCTGATCTACTACTGGTCGAAGAAGTATAG
>JAXINS010000030.1:0-6472 GCA_034190395.1 Chewarchaeum aethiopicum (SeqCode) | reverse complement strand
GGCCGGGAGCCGGCTCACTCCAGGGGCTTTCGATAGACATACTCCGGTTGGTCCGTGTCGCCGATCGTGACCGTTCGGTGTTCGATCCGCTCACAGCCGACCGCCTCGTAAAAACCAATCCCGACCTCGTTGTCGGCGAGGACGGCGAGTTCGACCGCTTCGAATCCAACCGCCCGTAGTTCCGTCTCAATCGTCTCGAACAATCGTCGGCCGATGCCCTCGCCCCATCGACCGGGCACGACGTATAACCGATGGAGCTCCGCGATCCTGGCTGTCGTCCCCGGCCCGGCGTGGCCGAATCCGATCGGATCATCGTCCTCGATCGCGAGCTGAAAGACCGACGCTGGGGACGTGATGTCCTCCCGGAGCTGCTCGGATGCGTACCATGCCGTCACCGTCTCATCGACAACGTCCGCTCCAAGCAACTCGTCGTAGGTCGCATGCCATGCCCGGCGGGCGATCCGTTCGATCGCTGCCGTATCGGCGGGCATCGCCTGTCGGAGTTCGATCTCGGTCATTGCGACAGCTCGGTCGATCCCATCGGCCGGTCGAACAGTGGCCGATCAGATCGCGTCGTCGGGAGCATGTTCGGCGGCCATCCGTGTCGCCTCGGCGGCGTACCGTTCGCGCTCGTCCGGATCGGTCACCTCACCGAGATTGTGGGGTTCGACGCTGACGGCCGCCGTCGTCTCGCGGTTGTCCGTAAAGCTCGTTAGTGCCCGCTCGCGGCGGTAATAGCGTGTGCCGTCGGTCGTCGCGTAGGTGAGGATGATGAGGTTCTGTTCGTCGTCGGAATACGTCCGCTCGACCAGCCACACTCGGACCGACTCCTCGGTCGATCCCGCTCCGTCGGCATCCGTTTCGGCGGCTGGTTCACCCCCATCGGCGACGACGGTGGCGGTATCGATGAATTCGAGAACCGCTTCGGTACCGTAGAACCCCTCGTCACGGCGCCCGACGAGGTCCCCGTTGTGGTACAACAGCAGCGTCGGGACCCGACGGATCGACAGTTCATCGATCAGGTCGGGATCGTCCCGTGGGTTAAGCAGCCCAACGACGGCGTCGCTCGCCTTCGCAACGGTTCCCAACACCGGTTCCATCTGCTGGCAGATGCCACAGCCGTTCGTATAACACTCGACGAGGACGGTCTCGTGATCCCTGACTAGTGTCCGTAACTCGGTCCCGTCGGCGAGTCGAATCGGTGTCCGCGGTTCTGCCGATCGCCCGGGTGTCATTGTGTTCCCTACGGCGACCGGCTTTTTATCGGTTATCAGGCGGCGATGCTACTGGGGAGCAAACGACCACAAGACCCGCCCGGATGGGCGGGAGGCGGCAATCACGGCAAGCGCAAGGGGTGTGACGGGATACGTGGACACCGATCGTGCCCGACCCAGCTGGGTGGTATGGGGCAATCCTGCATCTGCTGGGTGGGCACATATGATGTTCAGAACAGGGATGATATATGTTTTCTGGGCATTACCCTCGTTGCATTCTTTAGACCGGCGGAAACGACCGCTAAATGACTTATCCGTGTATCGAGAGGAGCGGACTCAACGGTTACGCCGTGGCTGCTAGCACTCCCGTCTCGAGGCGCGCGTGGTTCGTGTTTGGCCGCTTCCTTTGTCCTGCTGGCAGCGATTGCCTCGGGAGTGATCGTCCCCATTGTTAATCCGATTTGAATCGGGTTAAATCGACGGTAAACGGCCTGAAATACGGAAAATCGGGCTTTAGCGTCATCCCGTTTGATAGGGGTAGCTGGCGATGATTCACCCGGTGATCGCAAATGCGACTGACGCTCCAGCGAACTGCTGGCATCCTGCTCGCTGTGGTATTGCTTACGACCGGTGGGGCCGCCGCACTTCCCGGTAACGCCCCCGACGACGCCGGTGGTGTCGAGGACGGATCGGCGGGGCCGCCTGGGGACTTGCCCGGACCCGTCCCCGACTTCGTTTCGACGATCCACGATCTCATCACGCAGTTCATCGATGGCACCCTCGATGGTTCCCTGGGATCGGCGATCAGTGACTCCCTCGTCGGTGACAGCGGGTCGCCGCCGACCGACCAGGGGACCTGAGATGATATCGCTTGCATCAGTGTCCCATCGACTCCCCATCCCAGCCTCCACCCGATAATGATCCGCAAACTCCTCACGATCGGTCTCCTCGTGGTTGTATTGATCCTCGGGGCCGGTGTGGCCCTGGTTACCGGCATCGGTCCCGCGCCCGGATCGCCCGGCGATGGATCGATCGATACACCGGACGGCTCCTTCCCAACGGCGACTGCCACCCCCACGTCCACTACAACGACGACAACGGGATCGACTGCCGGGACTTCGACAGCGACCACAACCGGTCCGCCGCTGACGTTGACTGTCGATCGTATCGAGCAATGCGGTCGAACGTGTCGTGACGTGACGACTTCGTTGACCAACCGACAATCCCACTCCGCCGAGGATGTCGTCGTCTACAGCCGGGTGTTCGTCGGCAACGACACCGACGGCGACGTCGTTTGGTCGACGAAACACCGTGCCGGGTCGCTTGCCCCGGGCGAAACGGTCACGACGACCGATCGAATCGAGCTGTCCTACTCGGCGGCCTACGCGGTGATGGAGGCAGACGGCTGGATCACGATCCAGACCACGATCCGGACGGCCGACACCACGCTTACGATCACGAAACAGTACAACGTCAGCTAAAATCGCCTCTATCGATTCACGCCATCACTGTGACCGAGTATTGTCGAACAGAGCGCCCTTGATCCGCGGTGTGCATTTAAGTGATCTCGTTACGAAAAGAAAATACAGAACGGATCTCTCCCACCGTCTCGTCCCTTAGCGATTCGGGTGGCGTTCCATTGGTTCATCATCGATCGACATCGGCGATCAGTTCATGATCCGACGATACCCGAGTTCGACGAGCATGATCGCCAGAAACACACCGGCTCCCAGAATCCCCCACCACAGTGGGTGACGCGATCCATCACCGATCAAGCCGAAGTACGCCGCACCAATCGAAACGAGAGCGATCAGTACCATTCCCCGGACGATGTTCACCGGTTCGAACTTACTATCGGTCATTCGATCGTTCTCCAGTTGGATTTACGACAGTCCATCCGACCGATGGCCTGACAGCGTCTATGTCGCATCGCAAAGGGGCATACCACATGAACCTGCCGGGCTGTGTCGATCCCTTCCCATCGACGAGGATCGGGCACTGCCGGTAACCAAGCGACGCCGTTGATAACCCGGCTTCACGTTCTGTTCCATCGCCTCACATTCGGATCGCTAACCACTCGTCCCCTACGTGTTTTTTACCCGGTCGTCCGTTCGACACCAGCATGTCGACTGATCAGTTCAGTGTCGAGGGCTTACGGACCGTCGTCACGGGTAGCTCGCGGGGTATCGGGCGGGCCATCGCCGAACAGTTCGGCGCCGATGGGGCCGATGTTGTGGTGTGTGCGCCGGCGGGCGAGCACGAGCAGTTGGAGGCTGTCGTCTCGGATATCGAGGCCGCCGGCGGTCGCGGGCTCGCCGTTCCCTGTGATGTAATCGATCGTGAGGCCGTCGTCGATCTGTTGTCGGCAACCGAGGATACCTTTGGCGGCGTCGATGTGTTGATCAACAACGTCGGCGGCGGCCGGATCGAGCCGTTCGAGTCGGTTTCGCCGGCCGATTGGCGGGCGATCATGGACCTGAATCTCACCGGAACGGTCAACTGCACGCAGTTGCTCGGGGAGGCGATCCGAGGACAGGGCGGCTCGATCATCAATATCGCCAGTGGTGCCGGGTTGCAGGGATTCCCGGGTGAAAGCGCCTACAGCGCCGCCAAGGCCGCCGTGATCCGGCTGACCGAGACGGTCGCTTTCGAGTGGGCGTATGACGACGTTCGCGTCAACTGCATCGCTCCGGGGTTGATCTCGACGTCGCTCTCTCAGGAGCAACCGATGCCGGTCCCTGACCCTGAGGACATCGACCGCGATCGGGTCGCCAGACGGTACGGTCGCCCCGACGAGATCGCCGATGCCGCCCAGTATCTCGCCAGTCCGGCGGCGTCGTTTGTCACCGGCCGGACGTTATTCGTCGGCGGCGTCCCCCGGTTGGAGCGACATTTCGAGGTCGCCCGCGTGGGCCCTGACGAGAACGCTTGGGTCCACTGACCCGACATCGTCTCCCATCGACGGTAGCGGACGGCCGGCGATCGGATCGCGGCGGAACCCGCTACAGCCATTCGTTCTTTATTGGGGACTTGCGTATTCCGACCAATGGGGTCCTCATTCCTCGAATCCCTCCTTCGACGGGCGCCGTGGCTCCGATGGATGGGTCCGGCCATCCTTGCGGCCATCGTCGGCGCGCCAGTCGTCGGCTACGGGCTGGGCCAGCCCTGGGCGGTGGCGTTTCTCTTCGAGTCCGCGACGCTGCCGTCACGGCTGTTGGTCGGGTTTCAGTTGCCGCTCGCAGCGATGGTGCTCCTGTATTCGATCGTCGCGGGGGTTTTCGCCATGCTCGCGCTCGATGAGTTGCTCCTTGGCGGTTCACGAAGCAAACCATAGCGTCCGGTAGCTCTACGCGGTTGTCAGAAACGGCCTTCAAAAGAAGGTCGAGGCGGATTCCCCGCCTCACCGTGGGCGGGGTTGAAAATGGAATACGTGCATCAATCAATAACCTCAACGCCGGTAATCTCGAATCGTACGCCACCCTCCTCGCTCTCCTCAATACTGATCTCCCACCCATGAGCCTCGACGATCTCGTTGACGATGGCCAATCCGAATCCAGTCCCGTCTTCGGCGGTTGAATGGCCTGGATCAAACACCATCCCACGCTTGTCTTCGGGGATCCCCGGGCCGTCGTCTGCAATATAGAATCCATCGTTTTCAATCCGACCAACGCGGACCTGGACGGTCTCACCGCCGTGGGTAACCGCGTTCGCAAAGAGGTTTTCAAATACACTCCGCAACCGTTCGGGATCCGCACGAACGATCAGTTCCTCTTCGATCGATAGCTCTGCGTCGGGATTCTCGACGGTCATCCAACAGGCATCGAGCAACTCCGGCAGGGCGACGGATTCGATCGTATCGATCGTTTGTCCTTGTCGAGCTAACTCCAGTGTGTCACCGACAATCGCGGCCATTCGGGCAATGGCGGACCGTATCGGCGGGAGATGTTCACTGGAACACTCCGCTTCGAGGAGATCAAGTCGACCCTTAGCGACGTTCAGCGGATTGCGGAGGTCATGGCTCACGACCGACACGAAGTTATCGAGCCGTTCGTTCTGCCGTTGGAGTTCTTCTCGCGTCTGGACACGGTCAGTGATGTCGGTTGAAACCGCACAGAGTCCGGTGATATCACCGTCTTCATCGAAGATTGGACTTTTGATCGTGAGATGGGTTCGGGATTCACCATCGTCGTGAAATGTCTCCTCCCGTCGAATCGGTTCCGCTTCTTCGAACACACATCGGTCATGTGCTTCGATTTGGTCAGCGGTCTCTTCGGGAAAGAGATCACGAGCGGTCCGCCCGATGACTTCTTCGTCGTCGGTTATCCCATGGGTTTGGCGTGCGGTGTCGTTGAAGAGCTGATAGCGGCCATTCGTATCCTTCAGAAAGATCCCGGCATCGACCGTGTTCAGAATCGCTTCCAGTCGCTGGTTGGTTTCTTGGAGTTGTTGCTCCCGCGTTCGTCGTTCGGTAATATCCTGCGAATTGACGAGGACACCCTCAATTTCCGGTTCGTCTAGGAGATTGCGTTCGCGGGATTTGACCCACTGCCAGGAGCCGTCCTTGTTGCGGACCCGATACTCCATGGTGTAGACGTCATCAGGGTTGGCCAGCACTTCTTGGAACACGGACGTAACGCGCTCGCGGTCGTCAGGATGGATAAACTCCTGGCTTGACTTGCCTTCCAGTTCCTCAGGAGTGTACCCCATAATCCGTTCCATAGAGGGGGCGACGAACTGGTAAGTACCGTCTTCATCGAGAATCACCACGCGATCGAAGGAATTTTCGAGGATATATTCTAAAAGAGTGAGGCGGGTCGAATCATCCATACTGGCCCCATCTCCGGGCGGAAATAAGTGATTATGCCTGAGTATGTCGGGAAGCGGGGTTGCATCCCGAATAGAGTCACCGATCGAATCTATGCGCTGATCGGATAACGGTATCTCTCCCAGCGACCAAGCAGTCCCCCCAGTGCATGCTGTATGCATAGCGTGAATCTTGCAGTACGCGTGGCGCCACAACCGGCAGTCCCTACAGTTGCGCAGTGATCCATATCGGTGTCATTCCTCACCGCGGCAGAAGTATCCTGAAGCGGCATACAGACCGGGCAGTCAGACGGATGGCACCATCCGTGGGTTCGTGGATGGACAACCCGGTCGGAGTTAACAGGCTCTCGCCGTTCCGAAGAACAGCCCACAGACCGAAGTGCCGTCGACCGTGACGGGAATGGTGCTTTCGGAAGTCACGAATCGGTTGAGAC
>JAXINS010000074.1:0-6565 GCA_034190395.1 Chewarchaeum aethiopicum (SeqCode) | reverse complement strand
CCGATGAGCAACCGCAGGGAGGCGAAAAACCCCTTGCGGATCTTGATCGCCTCGATGTTCTCGTCCCGATAGATCTCGCTTTGGTCCCGCACCCGGTCCTTTTCGATCTCGTAGCGATCAAAGGCCTTGACGACCTCGATGCCCCCGAGGTTGTTCGACAGCCGCGTATTCAGGCGGGCGACGGTCTCGCGGATGCGCTTGTACTTCGGTTCGAGCCACATCATCACCTTCGCGGTCGCGATCACGATGATCGGCATCGGCGCCAACACGAGCAAGGCGAGTCTGGGCGCCAACGCGATCATGACGATCGACATCACGCCCACCATGACGACCGCCCGGACGATCTGGCGGATTTCGGTGTTGAAGAAGTTCTCCAAGCGGTTGACGTCGGCGTTTAAGATCGCCATCATGCCGCCGGTCTGATGATCGTTGTAGAAGTCCATCGAGAGCCGCTGCATGTGGGCGTAGGTGTCGTTGCGGAGGTCGTGTTGGACCATCTGGGCGGTCGACTGGAAGAGATACCGGGCCGCCCAGCGGGTGGCCGCCAACAGGACCCATGCGCCGGCCGCGACTAACGCCAGCTGATAGAGCAGGTCCGCCCGGGCCTCGACGCCCGGGATCGGTCCCTTCGGCAGGAGACCGACCTTCGCCAGAATACCGCCCTCCTCGGAACCGACGATCACCCGGTCGATCGCCGTCGCGATCGCGAAGTCGGGGACCAGCAAGGTGACTCGCATGATCACGGCGAAGAAGACCCCCGCCGTGAGTCGTTTCCAGTACGTCGCGACGTACCCGAAGAGGAGCTTCATCGGGTGCCCATCGATCTCCTCGCGTACGTCTTCGAAGGAACCTTCGGCGTTGGGCATTAGGGTGGTGAAACTCCGTACCGCCCCCAATCCGGGGGTGACGCATTTAAATTCTGGGGCTCCAGCAATGAATTAAGCCGACAGACGGCACGGAGACGGTCCCCAGGACCCAAATCTGGATGAATTCGCTGGGAAAACGAGCCGACGGAATCCACGCGGCGGGTGCGTCAGACACCGACGGCGCCCAAACGACCAACAGGGTCCGGGGCGTCTGGAGTGCCATGACGACGGTTACGACCGGGGAGGACCTCGAACGCCGGGTCCGGGAGGACGACATCAAGCAGGTCCTCGTCGAGTTTCCCGACATCAACGGGATCTCCAGATCGAAGGTACTGACCGCCGAGAAGTTCCTCGATACCTGGGAGGCGGGGCCGGCGATGAACCTCGCCGTGTTGGTCCAGACGCCGCGAAACGACCTCCCCACGGGAACCGGGCTGGCCGAGGAAACGGGGTTTGCCGATGGCCGGCTGGAGTTAGCCCCCGAAACCTTCCGACCGTTACCCTGGCGCGACGGGACCGCCCGCGTCCTGGGCGATATCACCTACCGCGGGGAGCCGGTAGCGGCCTCTCCCCGGACCGTCCTCGATCGCGTCCTCACGGCCATCGACGGGCTGGGTCTGGAGTTCGGCGTCGGCAGCGAACTGGAGTTTTCGTTGCTGACCGCCGGCAAGGACGGCGACTACCGCCCGGTGACCGATCACAAACACGAGTGTATCTCCTGGGCGACCGAGGAGGTCCTCCCCTTTTATGAGCAGCTCAGCGAGTGGGCCGGCGATTACGGGATCCCCATCGATTCGATCCAACACGAACACGGGCCGGGTCAACTCGAGGTGCTCTTCGAGTACAGCGGCCCACGCACACAGGCCGATCGGGCCTTCGATTTCAAACGGCTGGTCAAACAGACCGCCCGCCGGACCGACCGGTATGCGACCTTCATGGCCAAACCGTTCACCGCCGAGTCCGGCAACGGCTATCACCTCCACGTCAGTGCTCGGGAGGCCGACACCGGTACCAACGCCTTCGGTGATGACGGG
Source organism: Chewarchaeum aethiopicum (SeqCode) (assembly GCA_034190395.1). GTDB lineage: Archaea > Halobacteriota > Halobacteria > Halobacteriales > Hikarchaeaceae > Chewarchaeum > Chewarchaeum aethiopicum. The sequence continues at coordinate 4,665 of JAXINS010000074.1, read as the reverse complement.
GAACTCACGACCCGTGGCCGCCAGTTCGTGGCCGGCCTGCTCGAACACGCCGATGCCTTAGTCGCGCTGGGGACGCCGACGCTGAACGGCTTCAAACGGTACGATCCCGATGGGTTCGTCCCGACGCGGGCCACGTGGGGGTATGACCACCGCCAGGTCGGGGTCCGGATCCCCGCGATCGGGACCACCCGAATCGAAAACCGGTTCGCCGCCGGGGACGCCAACCCGTATCTCGTGATCGCGGCGACGCTGGCGGCCGGCGCTCACGGCATCGAAGCCGAACTCGATCCCGGCCCGCCAGTAGATGGCGAATCAGGAGACGATCGCGATCGGCTGCCACGGACCCAGGGTGAGGCTCTCGCAGCGCTTTCGGCCGATGCAGAGATCAGAGACCGGCTCGGCGATCCGGTGATCGACGCCTACCTGGCGGTCAAACGCCGGGAGCTCCAGGCGTTTCACGACACGGTCACGCCCTGGGAACGCGAGCAGTACGTCGAGCTACTATAGCTGGTCGGTTGTGGACCACCCAAACGGCTCTTTCAGTCTCCCGAAAACCCATCCCCACCGGTACGGCAGTGTCGGGCATGCGATCTGCCGCCCTCCCGACCGTCGTGCTCACGGTCGTGTTCGTGCTCGCGGGGTGTACGACCGGCTCCGGTACGGCCGCGCCGACCGAAGCACCGACGATGACACTACCGGAACCAACCAGCCCGACGCCGACGGCCGCAACGTCGCCGACCGCCACGGCGACGCTGTCCCCACCCACCACCGGGACGCCAACCGGGATCACGTCGCTACCCTCACCGACCGACTGTCTGACCGATGCCGTCCCCCAACCCCCGACCGTCGATGGCGTCGAGCCATCGCCGTATCCCGCACCGCCGACGAACCGTTCGCGTGAGCGGATCGTCGATTGGACACAGCGCTTCGAGATCGCGTATTTCCGCAACGACATGCTCGCCGAGGAATCACCGGACGACGGGTACAACCTGACCCGCGCCAGTGCCTACGCCGAGGTTCGGGCCGTCAACGCCACCGACGACGGCTACGCCATCCGGTTCAGTAACTCGGGGGCCACGAATTACGAATCGGGGCTACACGCTGATCGGTGGATGGCCGTCGGATATCTGCTCAACGACACCCACGTGATCCGGGTGCCACTCACTGATCGCGAGCAGCCGATCCGGGCGGCAAACGGGACCGTCGTTCTCGAGTGTTCCTGAGCCCTCCGGCGGTTAGGATCGGGCGAAAATCACCCATCGCCCTCGGGTAGTTTTCACCGCAGTCCGGGGTTCAACTCGAGTTTGCTTTTAACCGGATCAAGCCCCAATATACCGGTGCGGTGATATTATGCCCCAAGAACACGCCGAGGAGCGACCGCTACACCCGGACTACGGGCAATGGACCGTCAACAGCACCCAGTTCGACTCGGTCAAATATCTCGGTAACTACCACGGTGGCCCAGTGTTCTATCACGAGGACTCGGCGACGGTCTTCGAGGCCGATCTCGATGAGACGGCCGAGGAGATCATTCCCGATATGGACACCGCGCGGGAACTGCTCCCCGATGAATCGCTGGGTGAGTACATCGAGGAGATCGAAGCGGAGATCGGTTGGGACTCGCTGTCACCGTTTGGCGAGTCACAGACCGAATCGGACACCGAATAAACCGGGTTGCTCCACGACTCAGCAGTTCGTCCGTCGGGCGGTATAATCGATCCGGCGGCTGTTCTGTTCGCCCGCTCGGGGACGCTCCATCCCGACGATCTACGTTCGGGGCGGTTGCTGCCGAAAGCGCGATCGGATGAATCCTGAAATCGGGGACTGGCCGGCACCTGACGGAGTCCCGTGGATGGAGTTAGTTCGAATTCGCGTTTGCGTAGATCGTGATCTCGCTGACCAGGGCGTCCGATTTGCTCAGACCCTTGCCGACCGTGTCGATCTGCATCGAGACGGTGATCGTCTCACCGACCGGCACCGAGACAGCGCGCAGTTCGGTGTCGATCGGATCGTTATCGGCGACGGCCCCCGCGAAGAAGGTCACAGTGTCGGGGTTATCGCCGGTGGTGTTGATGTAGACCGTGACGTCCTGGGTTCCCTGGTTGGTGACGTTGAAGACGCCGTCGACCGTCGTGACGGCCTCGAGGTTCACGCCGCTTGATTTGGGCGTCCCGTCGCTGAAGCCGTTGAGATCGATCAGGAGCGTACCGTCCTGGATATCGGCGTAGCCGTCACTCGAGCCCAGATCGGCGCCGACGGTGTTGCCCTCGCCGATGCCGTTCGGGCCGTTGTATGGTTCTACCTGGAGTAGTGCGTTCTGATCGCCCGCGACGTTGACGGTTGCCGTCCGGTCGGCGCTGACGGTCGTAAATGCACCCGTGCCGGTGATGACGCCGATCGCCGCGAAAACGGCGAGCACGGCGAGGAGTTTGCTTTTCTGATTTGTCATGATGGTTCTCGTTCAGTGGGCCACCCGGACCGGACCACGAGACGGCATCGAATCGGACCCTGTTCGAATGGACTACGCGTCCAATGGAAACGTGTCATATTAGTTATATTCCCCTAACGATTCGTTAGCGCCGCCTAGCCGGCGGTTTGTCGGTCCTAAACATCGGTTGGACCGTCCTAACAACCGGTCATCGGGAACGCTCTGGGAAAACTGTGTCCGGGGGCCAAAGCCGAGGGCCGGCAAGGACGCTCGAAGTCGATGGAAGACCTACGGCTGGGATCGGTTGATCTCGCCGGTCGTCGAGACTAGGACGGCGTTCCGATCGTCGATCGTCGTACCGATCAACTCGAGGTCCTCGTGGGCCGTGATCTCGCTGTCGACCACGTCGATGGGACCCCCATCATCAACGGTCGCGTACAGCTCGATTGGCCCGTCGTCGGCGGTGACGGCCGCGGTCCGTGCATTCACCTCGGTCCCGAGGATGAGGACCGCCTCGGGGGCCGTCAGTGTGGCGTTGTCAACGACGACCGGGCCACCGTCGTCCGTCTCGGCTTTGAGTTCGATCTTGTCCGTAACGGACGTGATTGTCGTGTTCCGGGCGCCGATCGTCGTGCCCTTGACGCTTACCTCGTTTTCAGCCGTGAGCTCACTGTTGCTGAGGGTGACCGGTCCGCCGTCGTCTTCCTCGGCTTCGAGTTCGATCTTCCCAGTCACGGACGTGAGCACGGCGGTCTCGGCGCTGATCGTCGTCGCCTCGAGCTCCAGTTTCCGCTGGGCGGTCAGCTCGACGTCGTCGACGGTCACCGTGCCGTCGTCGGCGTCGGCTTTGAGTTCGAGTTTCCCGGTAGTCGTCTCCAGATCGATGAAGGCGGTGATCTTCCGGGCCTTGATCTCGATTTTCGGCGCCGAAAGCTTGCCGCTGTTGACGTCCGCGGGGATCACCAAGTTGACGTCCTCGTCGAAATCGACGAGCTGGCTGGCAGTATAGGTCGTCTCACCGGGATCGTACTCGAGGTCGTCGTCGGCGTCCGCGTAGGCCAGGCCACCAGGCGGGCCGGGTTCGGTCGCCGAATCGAGGTAGTTCGGCGTGCCGTCACCGTCGGCATCGCCGGTGCCCTCCTCGCTGTCGCTTGCGCCATCACCGTCGCTGTCGAGATCGCGGTAGTTGGAAATCCCGTCATCGTCGGCGTCGCCGGTCCCCTCGATGCTGTCTGGGATGGAATCGCCGTCGGCATCCGTATCGGTGGCGTCGATGGCGCCGTCACCTTCGGTATCGATCTCGTAGCCGGGACCGACACCGTTGGATTTGGACGTCTCGATCGTATCGCTGATGCCGTCGCCGTCGGTGTCAGCGTTCCGGGGATCGGTCCCGATCGCCTGTTCGGTTTTGTCGTCCATCGTATCGCCGTCGCGATCCCGGATGATGTCGACCCCATCCGGACTGTCGGCGTCCTCGTCGGTGGCGGTCCCACCACAGGATACGCCGGTCGGAGCGCTGACGCCAGCGACGTTGGCGCTGGCGTGGATCGTCATGCCGGTGAGCACGTCGGCGTCCGCGCTGGCGACGCCGGCAGTCACGACCTTGAGCTGGACGAGCAGGGTCTCGCCGACGCCGAGCTGCACGGCGTTTGCCCGCCTTTCGATGCTCGCGACGCCGTTCTCGCAGGCCTGGACGGTCGTCCCCCCGGTGACCGCCGCACCGCCGCCGAACGTTTCGTTGTAGAAGGTGATCTTGCTCGTGTAGTTAACCCCGTTCGTGTCCCGGTCAGTGATCCAGACACCGACCGGTTGGGTCCCTTGGTTCGTGATCGTAAAGACGCCATCGCGGTAGTCGGTCGTGGCGTCGATGTTCAGTTCCCCAAGGGTGAGTTGTCCGTCAACCAGCGTGGCCTCGCCCCCCGAACCATGTGGGTCGAGCTGAAGGAGTGCCCGCGAATCACCCACCACCGAGACGGTCGCCGTCCGATCGGCCGAGACGGCGGTAAACGCCCCAGTCCCCACCAACACGGACACCCCGACCAGCAGGACTACGGCCACCGTGATTTTGGAATGGTGGGGCATGCTGAGCTCCTCCCAGTCCGAGATGCCACCGATCAGCTTAGTTAGATGCCCCTAACCACATATCACCGGATTGATATTCCTACCCTAACGCTCGAAAATATACAAACCAACCGACATGATGCCTACAACGGTGTGCTGATCAAGGCGATACCGGA
>JAXINS010000108.1:0-6767 GCA_034190395.1 Chewarchaeum aethiopicum (SeqCode) | reverse complement strand
GCGCCTTGACTCCGAACCGACCGGAGACACGCTTTGAGCGTCGCGCCGGTCGCGACGCCATCATCGACGACCAACACCCGTTTTCCCGTGAGATCGGGTGCCGGCCGGTCGGCACGGTATCGGTCCGCCCGGGCTTTGGCGGCGTTTGCTTCCTCGCGCCGTGCCTCCTCGAGGTAGGCGTCATCGACCGCGAGGCGTTCGATCAACGACTGGTTGAGCCACCCGCTCCCATCGGCCGCGACGGCCCCGAGTGCCAGCTCCGGATTGTCCGGCGCGCCGATCTTCCGGGCGATCACCACGTCCAATGGCGCGCTTAACCGGTCGGCGACCACCCTGGCAACCGGCACACCACCCCGGGGGACACCCAAGACGATATCGACCTCGATCGACTCGGCGATGACCGCATCGGCCAGTCGCTTCCCGGCATCCGACCGATCACTGAACATATCCGAGCCTCGCCGGCTACCTACAAATACTCATTCCTCACGGTCGAACTGCTCTCGCCAGGCCGTTGCCTGGTTTTGGGCTGCCGCCTCGCTGTCGAATACTGCGTGTTCGTATCCGGGGCCATCCGCTGCCTGCTCGAGTCGGTCGATCCACACCGCCCACTCGTTGGACGCTGTCTCACGCAGACTGATCGTCACATAGCCGTCGGTTCGTTCCCACCGAACCCATCCCGACTCATCGATCGTTTGCTCCCAACCCATCAGGACCATCCACACACCGGATCCACCTGGTCGTTTCGGGGAGCCGGTACTGTCGATCACATCACCCGGGTGGTCCACACTCAAAAAATTGAAGAAGACAGTGATGTCGAAACGATTCCGACAATTCCTATCCCTCGTCACGATCGGCTGTATTCATTCCTCCGCGACGGCCGCGTCGAGCGTTCGAACCCGGTCGAGCAGTGTCTCGACATCCCGGGCGAGGAGTTTGGTGATCGCCTCCTTCCCGACATCGCCGGGATCGGTAACGGCGACCGGTGTCTTTGATACCGATTCGAAGGCTTGCTCGGCACCCCAGGCCATGGTACTCCCTTCCGTTTTTTTCACCTCAGGCGGTTCGTTCGACCGATCGTAATGTCCACGTTCCCATCCGAGGCTCGCTAAGGCGGCGTCGACGCGGTCGTCGTACCGACAGTTGATCGCAAAGCGAAGGGCCGGATCGTACTCCCGACAGGCGAGCAGAAAGCGCGCCACGTGGCTGGACGCGCCGAACCGTATCCCACGGTTGGGCTGGATACCATCGAGCGTCCGGGTGATCCGACCCTCGATAGCCGCTGTTTCTTCGGGGTCCTCGGCATACGGGGTCGCGCCGACGACGTTCATCCCGACTTCCGGGACTAATGTCGAAACGTCCGTCTCGACAAGGGTCCGGACTGCATCCGCGACGGCTTCGGCGGTCGGGTTCATCGCGGCCCGATTCCGGAGGTCGCTGAGATGATGGACCGACCCCGGTCCCGTTCCCACCTCCAGATGATAGCGGACCGCCCGTTCCATGAACGAAACGCCGGCCTCGACGGCTGCTTCCAACGACATGCCCTGGGCGAGCTGGGCAGCGATCGCACTCGAGAGCGTACAGCCTGAACCGTGTGTCGCCTCGGTGTCGATCCGGGGATGTTCGAACACGGTGCTGTCGGCGTCGGTGACCAACACGTCGATGACCGTCTCGCCGGGAATATGGCCTCCCTTCACGAGCGCGGCATCGGCACCTAACTCGACGATCGCTTCGCCGGCCTGGCGCGCCGACGACGGATCGACCGGATCGATATCCGTCAGGACGGCGGCTTCATCGGCGTTTGGTGTCACAAGCGTTGCCTGGGGAATCAGATCCTCATACGCGGATTCGGCCTCGGCTTCGAGTAACCGATCGCCCGAGGCTGCGACCATCACTGGATCGACGACCAGGGGGAAATCGAACTCGGCGGCCCGATCGGCGACTGTCCTGATGACCGGCGCCGTCGCCAACATCCCGGTTTTTCCGGCCGTGATCGCGAAATCCGCGAGCAGGGCATCCAGTTGGGCGGCCAGTTCCTCGATCGGGAGAAGGTGAGTTGAGTCGACGCCCGTCGTGTTCTGTGCCGTCACGCTGGTGATGACACTGGTTCCGTAGACGCCGTGGGCTGCCATGGTCTTCAGGTCGGCCTGGATGCCGGCACCGCCCCCGGAATCACTGCCGGCGATCGTCATCGCCACCGGTCGGTCGTCCGGTGCAGGACGCCGACTCATCGTACCACCGCCGGGGGATGACCGACTGCGAGGGGAGTCGGTGCGACATCAGTGGGTTGGCTGTTCCAGTCCATCTCGGTTACAACTTAATTATACAACCCTATAATACTACTTTGACTGGGATTTCTTATCACCGTCCGGTCGGATCTGCGTCGGCCAATAGACCACGCCGTTGCTGGGAAACGAAAGTTCTTGATACCCGGTTGTCTTCGAGTGATCCGATGAGCGATGACCGGTTGCAATTCGGTTCGTTGTATCTCACTCGCTTTGCTGGCAGTTTCGGCTATATCACCATCCTGACTCTCCTGCCGACCTATATCGATCTGCTCGATCCCTCGGGGCTCGTGATCGGTCTGTTTACGACCGCTCTGACGCTGGCTCGGGGGATCGCGGTTATCCCGATCAGTTGGGCGGGCGATCGCTTCGATAAACGAACCGTCCTCGCCCTGGGATTGGTAGTCAATATCGCGGCGTACCTGCTGTTTTCGGTGATCGAATCCAGTCTCGGGTTCATTGCCGCCCGGGTGATCCAGGGGCTTGGTATCGTCGCGACGGGATTGATCTCCTTAGCACTGGTCGGTCAGTTGGCCTCAGCAACCGATCGCGCCAACGCGATCGGACGGTACAACGCCGTCCGAATGGGAGCTGGGATCCTCGGGACGTTGGGCGCCGGTGCACTCTACGAGCGGTTTGGTTTTCAGGCGGTCTTCGGGTTGATCACCGTCATGCTCGTGGTTGCACTCGTCGGCGTGGTGTTCGTCTTAGATCCCGACGAATCGACAGTCGAGGGATTTGCCTTCACCGATCTCGCGGTCAATCGACGGATCCTCACGCTGACGAGTTTCCGGGCCCAATACGCCTTCTCAGTGACGATCGTTCGCAACTGGGTGCCGATCTACGCCGGTGTCTCGGCGGCCAAAGGCGGCCTTGGCTTCAGTGCGTTCATCGTCGGTGTCGTTATTGCCGCCGAGAAGTTCCTCAACATGCTCGGCCAGCCCTACACCGGCCGGTTGTCTGATAAATACGGGCGGGCGCTGTTCGTGTTTATCGGTGGTGGGTTCTACGGGCTGATCGCGATCGCCATCCCCTTTACACCGAGTATAGCGTCGGTGTTACCCATCGGGCCCTCGATTCCAGGATTGACCGGACTTTCGATCGCGATCGTCCCGCTAATCGTGTTCAACGGGTTGTTGGGGGCCGCCGACAGTTTCCGTGAACCGGCGAGCATGGCTCTGTTCGCCGATGAGGGTGTCGGGTCGGGAATCGCGAGCAGTTTCGGCATTCGATCGTTGGTCTGGTATCCCGGCAGCATCATCGCCCCGATCCTCGGCGGTATATTGATGACTGACTATGGGATGCAGTGGGTGTTTTTCCTCGGTGGGACGCTTGCCCTGACTGGTGTCGTGACGTTTTTCGGCATTCTCTCGCGGAAACACGGCTCGCGGGCACTCGCCGAGTGGTAAGCGTTACTCGGTCGGTGATTCGGTCGCTATCGGATCGAACAGCCGACCCAACTCGATGTCTGTGTGATCGATATCGATGTGGCGAAGCGCATCCCACAAAGTGGCCTGGTTGCTCGTCACCACCGGTTTGCCCAAGTCGGCTTCCAACCGTTCGATGATCTCGAACGTCCGGAAATTCGTACAGCTGATGAAGATCCCATCGGCCACACCGGTATCGACGGCCCGCGCTCGTCGGTAAGCGATCTCGGGACGCCGACGACCGATCCCGAGGTTCGGTTCGATGTCCAATCCATCGATCCCCGTAACGGTATAGCCGGCCGCTTCGAGGAACTCACGTTCCCGTTCATTGAGCTCATCGATATACGGCGTTGCAATCGCGATCGACTCAAGGCCAAGGTACTCGAACGCCCGTTTGACCGATGCCGCGGTCGCGACCGTCGGGATATCCGTCTCCATTTCGATCTCGTGTTCGATTTCCTCGTCGTGACCAGGCCCGTGCACGAGACTGCCGGTTGTACAGCCGTATGCGATCACATCGACATCAGCGGTGCTCAACAGATCGGCCGCTGTGGCGGCGTTTTCGGCCATCGCCGCCAGCTCGTCGGCGGTCGTCCCTTCGAGATGCATCCGGGCGGTGTGTACTGAGACACCAGCGGGAAGGACACCTCGGAACTCCGGTTCATTGGTCGTATTCGAGGACGGAACGATCAGTCCAATGCGACCACGCCACCCGTACATACATCGCTATTCTCCATCGACTGCCATAGAGGTACGGTCCCTCAAGACGGCCGAACGATCAGTCGTCGCCATCAAGCCACCCCCAGTGCCACGGGAACGACGACCCGTGTACTCAGAATATATCGGATCGTTCCCTGGACAGTCGGCGGATTGGCTTGAGAACGGTTTCCCTCGGTGAGCGTACCGACATGATTGCCCTTCGATTGATGATGGCGTCTGGATGGCGAGTTAGATGAGTCGCTATTCCATCCAATACCAATGTGCAGGTATCAGGACACAGCTGTCGCTGAGAGATAGACCCAAGACCCTAGCGGGGCTGTGACACGGCAGGATGCCCCAAGACAGCCATATGTGGCACGTGCCCAACCGGATGCTCTTCGGTCCGGGGACCGCAAGCGAGGTCGGTGAGTACGTAGGCCGTTTTGATGCCGAACACGCGTTCGTGGTAACGGATGACGGTGTCCGTGAGGCCGGCGCGCTCGACGGTATGCTCGATTCGATCACAACAGCCGGTCATGAGTATACGGTATACGATGACGTATCGCCGGATCCGACCGACGGTCTCGTGGCCGACATCGCCACTACGTATGCTGCTGCCGGTGCTGATCTTCTGATCGGTGCCGGTGGCGGTTCCTCAATCGATGCCACGAAGGGGGCATCGATATTGGCCACCAACGGTGGTGACATCGAGGCGTACTTCGGCAGTGGACACGTCGAGCAGCCGACCCCGCCGACGATCTATGTCCCGACGACCGCCGGCACCGGTAGCGAAGTCGGGAACTGGTGTATCATCACCGACACCACGACGGATCGGAAAATGGAAGTCGGTGACATCGAACTCCTCGCGGATCTCGCGGTCGTCGATCCCGATCTCATCAAGAGCGTTCCCCGTGATATCGCAGCAGCGACAGGGATGGACGTCCTTGCTCACGCCGTCGAAGCCTACGTCTCGATTCGGGCCCAACCGCACACCTCTGCCCTCGCCCTCGATGCAGTCGAACGCGTTGGGACGTATCTCCCGCGTGTCGCCGAATACCGCGGCGACGATGCGACAGCCCGATCAGCCATGGCCCAGGCAAGCACCCAAGCGGGCATGGCTTTCAACGGTGCTGGCCTCGGGGCGGTCCACGCCCTCTCCCATCAGATCGGTGGACTCGCGGGCGTGCCCCATGGCCTCGCAAACGCGATCCTTCTGCCGTATGTAATCGAGTACAACCGGGCCCAAGCGGCCGAACGGTTCGTCGACATTGCGGCTGCCCTCGGTGAGCCGGTCGAACGGACTGTTCGACCCCGCCACGAGGCGTACAAGGCGGCACGAGCGGTCAGACAATTGGCGTCGACGGTCAGAATTCCGAGAACGCTCGAACCCACGGCCATCGATCGGGATCGTATCCCGACGATTGCCGAACGGGCACTCGATGATGGATCGATCACGGGAAACCCTCGACGGACAACCGCCGACGATCTCGAATCCATCCTCGAGAAAGCCTTCGATGGAACCTTCGATTACGAAAAAGTCCTGTAGCGGCCGGAGCTAGGATTTGATCGGTTTACCGGATGGGTCGAGAACGTAGTGCCCATTGACTCCTTGTCCCTTTGCGTCACCAGGTTTTTCGTCCTTCTTATAAATATAGATCGGCCATCCGTTGACCATCACGTGTGATTGGTTGCCCCCAGTTGCGAATAATGCATAGGAATTGGTCTCCGCCTTCACGTTTGGTCCCACCTCTACGGCCTGTGCTTGGGTTTTCACTGTCACCTTTGGCCACATGTCAGCACAGTCGCCAGTACACTTAGACGTAGTTTCGCCCTGCGTATCCTTCTCATACATATACACCGTTTGCCCTTTTCGATCAGCGAGTATATCGCCGAGCTCGGGGTGTGAAACGACCTGTACGTCTGGACCCTGTGCCACGGTCGTAAACCGTGGTACAGGCGTGGAGGTGGGAGTTGGGGAGAATGTAGGAGTGGGTGTGCCACCTCCACCCCCACCGCCACCGCCGCCTGAGCACCCTGCTAATCCGACTGTGACGATCCCGATTGCGGATTCAAGAAACCGACGCCGACTAAGGTTCATATGCGGGTATTTATCTAGCAATATATGAACGTTTGGACTAGTTTCGGGGAATGAATGATCAAGAAGTTGATATTTGATAAATGATCAATCCTGTTACGGAATCCAATCGCTAATATCAATCGTATTCGTGTTTGTTGTCAGATTTGTTTCATCCTCCTATGTTACATGATAGCATAAATTTTATTTGTGATGTTTTCAAAGCTATCGATCGGGAGGACCGGTCCTGTAGCTTGCCCATCCTGTGACATACCGGCCTCCCCA
>JAXINS010000029.1:0-6900 GCA_034190395.1 Chewarchaeum aethiopicum (SeqCode) | reverse complement strand
GAACCGGCCGTCGACGTCGAGGGCGGCCAGTAACCGATCCACATCGAGGAAACGACACGGACACCGTTTTTTCTGCCGTCCGGGTGCCCAGCGATCACCGGGAGAGATACGTCCCGCGGGCTTCATTACGGTGCCAGTATCAGTATCCGGCATGCAGGGAACCGGACTGCCGCTTGTCACACCGTTTGATGCAAACGGCGTGCTCGATGAACCACGACTGCGTGATCTCGTCGAGTGGGTCGAAGAACGGGGCGTCGATTTCATCGTCCCCTGTGGCTCGAACAGCGAAGCCGAACTCATGACCGTCGAGGAACGCAGCCGGGCGACCGAAGTCGTCGTCGAAACCGCCGATGTTCCGGTACTCGCAGGGACGGGCCATCCCGGGCTGAACGAAACCATCCGACAGACCGAATCGGCCGCCGAGGTGGGAGCGGATGCGGCACTGGTGGTGACACCGTTTTATTTCAATCACGATCAGGACGCACTCCAAGCGTACTACGAGGAGCTGGCCGACGCCGCCCCCATCCCGATCTATCTCTACAGCGTCCCCAAGTACACCGGCGTGAAGCTCGCGCCCGAAACCGTTGGGAGACTCGCCGCCCACGACAATATCCAAGGCATGAAAGACTCCTCTGGTGATCTCGCGACGTTCCAGCGCGAACGATCCCGCACCGCCGACGAGGACTTCGATCTCCTCGTCGGGAGTGGGGGGATCTATGCACCGGCCTTGGATGCGGGCGCCGACGGCGGTGTCCTCGCGCTTGCGAACATCGCTCCCGAGCGGGCAAGCGAGATTTATTCTCTCCACAGCGAGGGCAACGACGAACAAGCCCGCGCGTTGAACCGCGAACTCGTCGAACTCAACACCGCCGTGACCGGGACCTACGGCATTCCGGGACTCAAGGCCGCAATGCGAATGCGCGATGCTCCCGTCGGGCAGGTTCGTTCACCCCATCAACCGGTCGATGCCGACGCGGAGGCGGCCCTCAGTGAACTAATCGAGGCCGCCAAACCAGCGTAGGAACGGATCGACGGCAACGGGGATCGCCTCGTTGGGCGACCGACAAGTGATGCGTTCGCCGGATTGGCAATCTTAAAACGGGTGGCGAGGATCGGGTCGATACATGGACGTAGTCGGGCGGGTTCGCGAGAAACTGATCGGCCAGGGCGTCTCCCAGGAATTGGGTGCGCTGGCGGTCGCCCAGTCGGTCGCGGCCTTCGGTGGCGGGATGACGATCCCGCTGTTGGCGCCGCTGCTCGCGGAGCTGCCCGACCCGTTCTTTCCCGCGACGTTTCTCGGGCTGCCGGTCACGACCGAACTGCAGGTCGGCATCCTGTTTTCGGTGTTCGGCATCACCCGATCGATCCTCCAGGTGCCGTTCGGGCGGCTCTCGGATTACCTCGGTGTCCGTCGTGCCTTCCTCGAGGCGGGCATGCTCCTCAGTGCCTTCTCCCTGTATATGTACAGTCAGGCCGGCACGGTGACGGTGTTGCTCGGCGTGCGAATGCTCCAGGGGGTCGCGCTGTCGATCTCGACACCGGCGATGTTCGCGATCGTCGAGGCGGTCACCGTCAGCGACACCCGCGGGGGGAGCATGGGCTTTTTTTCGACGATGCGGACGCTCGGCTGGGGGATGGGGCCGATCGTCGGCGGTGTCCTCACCGATCTCTTCGGGATGATCGTCGCCTTCACGCTCGGAGCCGGCCTCACGGGGATCTCCGCCGTGATGATCCACTTCACGGTGCCCGAGCCGTCCCCCGAAAGCGTCGACGATGCCGAGGAGCCAGCCGATGAGGAACCCGAGATCGTGCCCAACGGCGGGGCGATCCGATCGGAACCGTCGGTGTTGTGGATCTTCTCCTCGCGCGATCAGGCGACAACCCTGCTCGGGTTGGGGCTCGCGTTGGTGACGATGATGATGGGCTTTTCGGCGATGGTCGCGATGGAAAACCCGATCCTCGAACGGATCGGCGGGACGAAAGCCGGCTTTGGGATCGTCTTCGCGATCGCGACGCTCACCCGGTTGGTGGTCCAGTTTCCCGTCGGGATCGCCTCCGACAACTACGGGCGAAAACGATTCATCGTCCTCGGGTTGCTCCTCTCGGCGCCGTTGACCGGACTGATGGGCTTTGCCCACACCCTCATCGAATTTACCGCCCTTCGGGGGTTGCTCGGCGTGTCGCTCGCCGGTGTGATCGCCCCGGCTTACGCGCTCGCGGCCGATGTCGTCGACGAACACCGGTCGGGCGAACAGATGGGCGTCGTGACCACCGCCTTCAGCGTCGGCTTTGCCTTCGGGCCGATCCTCTCGGGGTTAGTGGCGTTCATGGGCTTTGCGGTGCCCTTTCTCCTGGCCGCCGCGATGACCGTGGTCGGGGCCGTGATCGTCTGGATGATGGTCGACGACCCGAAATTCGAGTGAAGACGCCATGAACACTGACGACGATACAATCACGTGGGCCACATTGTTCGATCGCGGCGAGGAGTATGCGGTGACCCACGAATCGATCGAGAAGCGACTCCGGGAGCTGCGCGATGAGTGAGTCCGAACCGGACGCCGATGACAGCGAGCGGTTCGGTCGTGTCGTTGCGGATGCCGACGTGCTGGCGGCCGATCTCTTCATCGACGGGCCGGCACGGGAAGCGCTCGATATCGTTCGCCGACATTCCTGGCTGACACTCGTGACGAGCGATCCGTTGCTTGCGGACGCACGGACACTGATCGCCGAGCTGGGCGACCAGTCGCTTGCGACCGACTGGGAGGTGAAGATACGATCCCTGTGTGAGTGCATCGAACACCCCGAAGGCGATCATCCAGCACTCGCGGCGGCCTACCACGGGCGGGCCGTCCATATCCTCAGCTTCGACGACAACCTCCGGAGCGCCCGGACAGGGGCGTCGATCAGGCCGTATGTCGAAACGAGCGTCAAGCATCCACAAGGGTTCGCCCGTCTGTTCGATCCGGCGTCGCTGTACCCGGAAGTCGTCGGCGGCGAGTACCCGGGACCCGATCGCAATCCACGCGCGTAGTCGAGCAGACCGTCGACTGCGACGCGGCACAAACCGCGGCTGCCCAAAGCGGCTTGCATGCGGTCCGTGAAAGGATGGTATGGCCTTCGATCCGGATCGCGTCGAGACGATCACCTTCGATTCCTACAGCACTATTGTGGACGTCGAGTCCGCAACCGAAGCACTCGCCGACCAGATCGAACACCCGGCGCCGGCGGAGGTGGCGGCGGTCTGGCGGGAACGATCCCTGACCTATGCGGCGATATCGAATTACCTCGGCGAGTACGAGCCGTTCTGGGAGATGGTTCGGCATGGTCTCGAATATGCGCTGGCAGCCCACGACATCACCCTGACCGAGGAACGAATCGATACGATTCTCGGGACGTACCACGATCTCGATGCCTTCGAGGACGTTCGCCCGGGATTGGAGCGACTCACGGCGCTAGGCTATTCACTGTATATCGTCTCGAATGGCTCGCCGGAGATGCTTGAGACGATGATCGAAAGTGCCGATATCGCGGGGCTCGTCACCGATGCGATCAGTGCCGACGAGATCGAGACCTACAAGATCGATCCGGCGATCTATCGCCACGCGGCCGCCCGAACCGGGACGCCAGCCCGCCGGATCGCCCACGTCTCGGCGGGGTGGTTCGATGCGTGTGGGGCGAAAAACGTCGGCATGCAGGGGATCTGGGTGAATCGGGACGGTGAGCCACCGGAACCCTGGGGGCCAACGCCGGATCTGACTGTCGATGGATTCCACGAACTGACGGCGGCATTCGAATGAACGAGCGTGGACCAGGAATTATCGAGAGTGGAGCAGAAATTACCGGCCGCGGCTGATGCGATGGGATCAGGCGTCGTGATCGGCGTACCACTCGGCGAAGGCTTCGAGCGCACGACCACGGTGTGAGATAGCGTTCTTTTCGTCCGTACTCAGTTCGGCCATCGTCCGGCCATCGACCGCGAAGATCGGATCGTACCCGAACCCGCCCTCACCCCGTGGCGGGACGATTTCGCCGTCGACAGTGCCAGTGAACACCTCGGTCCCATGCTCGTCGCAGTAACCGATCACCGACCGGAAGTGTGCCGATCGGTCGGTCTCCTCGCCGGCCAGGGCGGCCACGCGTTCGATGCCCAGCGTATACTCGACGTATGCCGAGTACGGGCCCGGGAAACCATCGAGGGCGTCGATGAAGAGCCCGGAGTCCTCGACGATCACCGGGTCGGATCCCTCGGTTGCCTCGAAGGCCTCACGGGCACCGTGGGTGGCGATGATCGCCAGGTCCTCGTGTTGGATCTCCGTGTAATCGTAATCGAACTGGACGACCTCGTCGTCGAGATACCGGCGGGCTTCGCGGA
Source organism: Chewarchaeum aethiopicum (SeqCode) (assembly GCA_034190395.1). Classification (GTDB taxonomy): domain Archaea; phylum Halobacteriota; class Halobacteria; order Halobacteriales; family Hikarchaeaceae; genus Chewarchaeum; species Chewarchaeum aethiopicum. The sequence continues at coordinate 2,528 of JAXINS010000029.1, read as the reverse complement.
GTTTCCCCTCGTTGGTGGTAACGAACCGAAGCATACGAGGCGGGAAACTCAGTCCTCGACGACGACTTCGACGGGATCGCCGTCGTCGTCGAACTCGGCAGCATCGTCGTCCGACGACCGCTCCTGCCAGAGGAGGGCACCGACGATCCCGAGGACGATCCACGACCGCCAGTTCGCGAGATTTAGCGTATAGCCGATACCGAAGGGTTTCTCGACGAGCATGTCATCGCCGGGCTGCCAGTAGGAGGCGAGCATCCGCCGGAGGCTGGGGCGTTCGAAGTTATACGGGATACCAAACAGGGAACCGGATTTGGGTTTCTCAGCCATGTGCAGTCGTATGCTACCGGAGGATAAGGACCTTTGGAGTCGCCCGATACGGACTCCGAGCCGCGGCTGTCATCGTGATCGTCAGTCGACATACTCGAGGTCGTCGGTCAGTCGGTCGAGTCCGAGGATCAACACGGCGCCGCCGACGAGCGGAACGGCGATCCCGAGCGCACTGAGCGGCGTCCAGCGGGCGGTGTGATCGAGGATCTCCGTGGCGGGAAGCCGAAGCGCCCCGACCATGAGGCTCACGAGAACGGTGACGGTTGTCACCCGATCGGCCTCGAAGGCCCATTTGACGACCCGGGCGATCGTCAACAGCCCGATCGCGACGCCGGCCAGAAAGACGCCGACGGTGAGCCCCGACTCGACGACGGCATCGAGTCCTGTGCCGCCCACCGCGCCGATGAGTGCGTCGATAAACGAATGCAACGAATCGATCATGAACTCGTATTGGCCGAGGACATACAACAGCGCCGCACCGGAGATACCCGGGAGCAACATCGCCGAACTCGTGACCGCCCCGGAGACGAAGATCAACGGCAGAAAATGGGGAACCGTGCCGCCCGCGGTGACACCGGTGACCGCAAAGGCAACAGCGATACCGCCGATGGCCGCGATGATACGCCGCGGGGATTCCAAGGAAACGTCGCCATAGAGGACGATCGCCGAAGCGGCGATCAGCCCGAAGAAAAACGCGTTCATCGGCCCGGGGAATTGCTCAAGCGAGATCGCCAACAGGCGTGATAGCCCGATCACGGCAGAGAACACGCCGGCGGCAAGGACAATGAGAAAGGGGAGGTCCATCTCGAAGAACGCCCGCTTGAGCGCCGCTCGGCCATCGGCCCGGTGGAGCTGGAAGACGACCCCGAGGACGGCCGGATCGAGGGCCGCGATCGCCGAGACCAGCCGCTCGTAGATGCCGGTGATCAGTGCGATAGTGCCCCCCGACACCCCGGGAACGGTATCGGCAGCGCCCATGAAGATCCCTTTCAGATAGATGCTAGCCCACTCGCGCAGTGACTCACGCGTCGACATCAGGGACCACCACACGACTCTCGGAACAACGTGCCTGGAACATACAGGACGGTCTGCATATAGTCGTTGATTCCCGTCACTGATAGCGCCCCCGGCCCTCGATCTCACGGAGTCGATCCAGGACCGTCGACCGGCCCTGATCCGCATAGCCGGTGCGGAACGCTTCGATCAACGGCTCCGGGTCGGCGGCCGTGCCAGCGAGGCTCTGCTCGAAGACGTGGAGATCCATGGCATAATCCTCGACGTCGTCGGTGTAATAGCCGAGCCCGAAGTCGATCAGATACACCGGGATCGACGTGGACTCGGTAGCGATCCGGACGTTTCGCGTCGTCGGGTCGCCGTGGACAAAACCGGCCCCGTGGAGCGTTGCCAGCTGGCGGCCGACGGCGGTGGCCCGCTCTTTCGTGGGATCGGCTTGGAGATCGGCGTCCCCGACACGTTCGAAAACGAGCGTGCCCGTCACAGGATCGACGTCACGGACGACAGGCGTCGGAACGCCATGGTGGCGGGCTTGGGCAGTCAGTCGGGCCTCGGCGGCCGTACGTTCCCGTCGAAGGCGCTCGTCGAGTACCTCGTGACGGTAGGCCTTCGGTCGGCGCTGTTTGTGGACGGTTGTGTCCTCGATGTCGACGACGGCCTCGGCTCCTCTAACCGTGCGCTCGTCGGGCGGGACACGAGCAACCGACTCATCCGATCGCCACGACACCGGGACCTCGTCCGGCCGGAAGTCCGGATCGACGGCCGACTCCTCGATGGGGATCGTATCGTCCGCCGCGTACATCTTCGCACCGAGGACTGCAATCATGCCGGCGTTGTCCCGTAGAAAGCGGTTCTCAGGGGCGTAAAAAGTGGCGCCACGATCCCGACACATCCGCGCGAGCATCGATCGAAGCCGATCGTTCTGCCCGACGCCGCCGCCCAACACGAGTTCGTCGCTGCCGGTCAACGAGAGGGCACGCTCGGCAACTTCCGTAAGCATCGCGAAGATCGTCTCCTGAAGCGAAAAGCAGACGTCCTCAACGGCCGCCCCGTCATCGACGGCGTCCTTCGCGGCGGACATGATCCCCGAAAACGAGAAGTCCATCCCCTTGACGACGTAGGGCAGGTCGATGTACTCGCCGTCCTCGGCGGCCGCCTCAACCTTCGGGCCGCCAGGATGGGACCAG
>JAXINS010000097.1:0-7235 GCA_034190395.1 Chewarchaeum aethiopicum (SeqCode) | reverse complement strand
TCGTCTTCCTCTTCTTCCTGTTCGTCTTCCTCTTCGTCGGTTTTAGTCTCGAAGCTGACCGCATCGCCGACGTCGGTGTCGCCATCGCTGGCGATGGCCGTGGCGACGTAGACGTAGCTCGTATTGGCCTCAAGGTCGGTCACCGCCGCGAGGACGGGGCCTGGGTCGTCGACCGTCGTGGCGGGCGTATAGGCGAGGGTTTCGTTGCGGGCGCCCTGCTCCCAGTAGGCAAACCGGACCGTCGCGTTGCTGGCGTTGCCAAGATCGACGAGGGAACCCTGAAAGATGGCACCGTCCGCTGTCACCGAGGCCGGTCCATCGGTGCGAACGACGAGATCGGTGTCATCGACGATCGTGAACGTTGTTGTCGTACTCGCGTTGAGGTCGCCGTCCGCTGCCCACACTTGGGCGACATACTCATACGCCGTGTTGGGCGTGAGTCCGGAGAGATTAGCGGTGACGGGGCCAGTCGTGTTGTGTGTCATAAAGGAGGTGACGGTCGCGGTATCGTTCCGTTCACCTTGCACCCAGTAGGCAAACCGGACATCCGCGGCCGAAGCGCCGCCGAGATCGGTCAGGTTCGCCCGCAGGGTTGCGGTTGTCGATCCCACGTTCGTTGCCGACTCGATCGCGATCCGGGGCGGTGTACTGCGGGCGGTCGTGAACGTCACCGGCCCGCCGACGGCCGTGCTCCCGTTTGCAGTCGCGTAAGCCCGGGCGACGTAGGTCGTGTTGGCTAAGAGATCGTAGACCGTCCGATTGTAGGGGCCAGCGGTCCGCAGGGTTCGATTATCGGTCCGAATCAGCGTCTCGGATTTGTTGCCTTGTTGCCAGTAGGCAAATCCGACGGTCGCGTTAGGCGTACTCTCAAGCGTCTCGAGCGCACCGACGAGGCGGGCGGAGGTATCGGTGACATCCTGCGGCGACCGGGTCTCGGCCTCGACGGTGGCGGTCGCGTCGGTCCGGAAGGTTACCCGGTCACCGCGAACGGTTGTGACCTCGGTTTCGACGTAGGCGACGTAAACATAGGTCGTATTGCGGTCGAGATCGCTGATCTCGCTCGTAAACGTGCCGTTCGTAGATCGGGGGTTGATGCCCGCGAACGACGCCGTCTCGGATTTGTTGCCCTGCTGCCAGTACTGAAACCAGACGGTGACCGAGTCGGCACCGTCCATATCGGTGACGTTGCCCCGCAGAGTCGCCGATGAGACCGTCACATTAACCGGGTGTTCCGTCCGAACCGCCGGATCGGTCGCGCCGCCGTCGTCGATGGCGGCCAGCACGCCGCTTGGAAAGAGCATCCCGGTGGCTAAGAGCAACACGAACAGCACAAACGCAATCCGGCGGCCGATGTCGATTTCAGGCAACATCGGAACCACCTCCAGGTGCCGCGGCGATCGTCCCGTCGGCGAGTGGGACGGTCGATCGTTGGGCCCACGATACGATGGCTGACAGAGACCAATTCAGTGCTGACATCCATTGATCGAATCGAGAGTGACGCATTTAGTGGCCGAAGATCGTTCCGAACGTACTGCCGGCTTCCGGATCGTTTCGGATTGTTTCACGCACGGAGGCAAACATGGGGGGCGATCGAGCGATCGAGTCAGATCCACACCCGACTGTTTCATGCCGTTCGACCGCCCTGAAACGGATATATCGGCCGCAGCCCCGCCCGCAGTCCCGTCTCGACTCCTCAATGACGCGAGTCACCTCCGGTAGCCGACTGGTATGGTTTAAGCCCGGGGCGCGGGAGGGCCTAGGCATGCAATACGAGGCCAACGGGCGTACCTACGAACTCCTCGCCGAATGGGCCGAACTGCCGGCCGACGAATCGTTCGTCGATATCGGTCGCATCTGTATCGACGACGACCGCGTGCTGGTGTTGAACCGAAGCGACCATCCCGTAATGGAGTTTGCCCCCGGCGGCGAACGCGTCTCGACCTGGGGTCAGGGCCACTTTTCGGATCGCCCCCACGGCATGGGGCTTGGTCCCGACGGGGCCGTGTACTGTACGGACGACGGCAACCACACGGTCCGGAAGTTCAGCCGTGACGGCGATCTCATGATGACCCTCGGGACCGAGAACGAACCCTCCGATACCGGCTACCGGCACGCATCGGACATCTTCGAGCGGATCGCCTCGATCGATCACGGCGCCGGGCCGTTCAACGGGCCGACCGGCGTGACGATCGCCGAGTCGGGCTCGATCTACGTCTCCGATGGGTACGGGAACGCCCGTGTCCACGAATTCACCGCGGCAGGGGAGCTGGTGGATTCGTGGGGCGAACCCGGAGCGAACCCCGGGGAGTTCCGCTTACCACACTCGATCACCCACGACGAGACGGACCGACTGTGGGTCACCGACCGGGAGAACTCCCGGATCCAGGTCTTCGAACCGGACGGGACCTTCATCACCGAATGGACCGACGTGATCCGGCCGACCGACCTGGCGATCGGCGACGGGAAGGTGTTCGTCTCGGAACTCTGCAAGCGCCTTAGCGTGTTCACCACCGACGGCGAGTTGCTGTGGCGATGGGACAACGGCGATCGCCCCGGTGACGATCCGCTGTTCTATGCGCCACATGCCGTGGCCGTCGATTCGGCCGGTGACATCTACGTGGGTGAGGTGCCGGTCACCGTCGAAGGTGTCGATCGGGGCGCCCGGACGCTCCGGAAATTCACCCGGGTCGACTAATCGACCGACGAGACCGACCCGGAGCCAACCGGGCTTATAACACGACCTCGGCGTCGATCTCGACGAGGAACTCGGGGACCGCGAGTTCGTTGACGCCCAGTAGGGTGTGACACGGATACGGATCGTCGAACCGCTCGTTCCACACCTCGAGGTAGCCCTCGCTATCGCGGGGGACGTCGATCAGGTACGTCGTCACCTTCGAGACGTCACTGAGATCCTTATCCACCTCGGCCAGAACCGTTTCAAGGGTGTCGAACACGTGGGCGGCCTGGGTTTCGATGTCATCACCGTGGGCGATCCAGCCGTCGGATTGCCGGGAGGCGATCCCGGAGGTGAACAGGACACCGTCGTCGATTCGGGCCTGGCTGTAGCCACGTTCGCGGGTATCGAGCGTGTCTTCGGGTTGAATGACTTCCGTCATGCACGTCCCAATCCCGCCGGCAGCGAAAGTCGTTTCGACGCCGACATCGGGGAGACCGCAGGTACGCGAACGATGCTTTAGGCGTCGAGTTCCTCGTGGAGGTTGAGGACGGCCATGACGAACCCGACCCCACAGCCGAATTCGACGAGACACAGGACGACGAAGGCGGTCAGAAACGGAACGCCCTGTGAGAGCAACCACTGGTAGCCAAACAGTGCGGCGATGCCGATGATCGCTAAAAACGCCATCGCTACGGCGGCCGTGCGGTTCAACACCTGTGGATCGTCCGTCGGATCGGTCATGTGCCTGGCGCCCCCGCACCTGGTTATTTTGTTGGATTACTAACTAAAAAGCCTACAGGACGGCGCTCCCTGTGTGGACGTGAGACCGGACACAGGAGTATACCTCCCGAGGGCGCCACAACACCATTAAACACCGAATTCATCGATTGCAACTAAGCAGGATGGAGCTCCAGTCGATCCCGGATTTTCTGGATCGAATCGGCGACGACGACACCACGACGGAGTTGGTCGTACTGAACCGAACCCAACCCCGCCCCGTTCAACGGCTCTTCGAAGATGCCTTCGGCCAAGAAGTCACCGTATCCGAACAGGAGCTTCCCGCTGTCGAGACGGATACCGTCGTGCTAGTCAGGGGTGATGAGGTGATTGCGACCTCCCCGTTGGAGTCGATCTTGGAATCATTTCTGCTCATTAACTCCGATACGTACCGTACCAGCACCCGCGGAATTGACAAGGAGTACCTCCCGGACGTCCTGGCAAATCTCGATGAAGTCGTCATGCGGCTTCGTGGCTATCCCCAAACGAACAAGGAGAAACTCCTCTTGATCGCAGTCTCACGCTACATCGAAGCCTTGGCTCTGGAGGCAAACCAGGGCCGACTGGATGCCGCCTTCCAGCGGCTGTCTCGGCTCAACGACGAGTTCGGGACCCGCCGTGTCTATGAACGCCTGGCCGAGTCGGCCGTCGAGGTCCACGCCTACGCCGTTTCAGGCTCTGGATGGCCACATCAGGATGATCTCGACATCTGTATCCACACGGACGACAGCGAACGCTTCCGGAAGTCGTGGTTCGTCGTCTATCAGCCGGCGGACGCAGTCGATACCCCGTCGGCCGCGCTGCTAGCCTGGAAACACAATGGAAACGAGTGGCGGAGTACCTGGACGTTCGATCCGACGTGGGTCAGTCGTATTCAGGACCACATCATCGATCACTTCTAACCGGCGATGGGTAGGACATCATGACCAGCCGATCGACGGGCACGGATCTGAGTTAGGCAGCGGTCAACTTGTAGAGGTGCCCGGTCGTATCGTCAGTGGCACGCTCAGTGAAGTAGATCGCGTCGTCGTGGATTGCGGGCGAGGAGGTGACCCAGCCGTCGGGCACGCCGAATTCCCACCGGACCTCGCCCGTGTCGGCGTCGAACGCATAGAGCGTGTCGTCATAGGACCCGACCAGGACCGTTTCCGGGGTCACCACCGGGGAGCCAGTAATCAATCCGCCGGTGTCGTACGTCCAGCGAACGTCGCCGGATGCGATGTCGATCGAGCGAACCTCGTGATCGTGCCCGCCGATGTAGGCCGCCCCCAGTTCCGGGTGAACCCCCGCCCCGGACATGACGAAGTCGGGAGTCTTGACCGTCCACACCGTCGAGAGTTCCTCGAGATCGACGGCATAGATCCGCTCGTCCCAGGAACCGAAGATCGCCGTGCCGTCGTGGATACAGATCGGGCCTTTGATCGCGTTCCCGGTCTCGAACCGGCCCCGGAACTCCCGAGTCTCGAGATCCCAGACGTAGAGATCCCCGTCGTTGCAACCGGCGGCAAAGGTCCCCGTGACGGGATCGATCCCGGTGATCGAGTGGGCGTGATCGGTCATCCGGTTGTCCTCCCACAACAGGTCGCCGGTGACGGCATCGAGGGCGACCATGCCGCCGCTTGGATCGTAGAACTCGGTGGCGACGTAGAGAACGCCATCGTAGTACGCCGGGCTCGACCCGATGGCGTCGGCCACCTTCGTCCGCCAGTTGAGTGTACCGGAGGCGGCGTCGATCGCGTAGACAGCGCCGTCATAGGCCGTTGTGTACACCGTGCCGGCGACGATCGCGGGCGTGGCGTGAGTCCCAAACCCCGAGGGATGGAGCGCCCGCGCCCAGTTGAGATCGCCCGCCGGGGAGAAGGAAAACACCGTGCCGACGTCACCGGGCGTGATGATCGCGCCGTCATACACCAACGGGGACGATTTTGCCGCGCTGTGATCGCCCTTGTTGATGCCGGGGATCGACCAGGCCAGTTCGACCGCATCGGGGACGGTCCGATCGGGCCAGTAGCCGGTCCGCTGGATGTCGCTTCGGAAGATGCTGTCGGGCAGCGTCGGGAGCGAGGCCGACGGTGTTGGCGATGGCGTTGTCGTCGGGGTATCGGTCATGGTCGGTGACGGCGTCGATGTGTCGGTTCGGGATGGCGTCTCGGACTCCCGATCGGTCGTCGGTGAGGGCTCGCGTTGCCCACACCCGGCGAGGACGGTGAGGCCAGCGACGATACCCGACCGGAGGATGTTCCGTCGGGAGAACCGGGCAAACATGTCCGTCCAAAGACGATACCGGCACAAAAAGGATACTACCACGTCAGGGACAAACGGAGGATATAACCCGACCGAAGCGGGAAGGTCGGACCATCGGTGTCGTCGACGACGACCGCTGATGAGACGGACACGGATGCGGGATTGTTGACCGGCTATTCGGGTCGGATAGTCCTGCTCGTCGCGTTTGGCTGGTTTTCGATCCTGCTCGGGCGGCAGGCATTGCCGCCGCTGTTGCCGACGATCATCGAGGTGCTTCGCATCTCGCCGGCCCGGGCCGGCGTCGCGCTGACGGTGTTGATGGGCCTGTACTCGTTGTTACAGTATCCAGCGGGCCGCCTCTCGGATGCCCTCTCGCGGACGACACTGCTGATCGCAAGTATCGGCGGCATGATACTCGGATTTGGCCTGCTCGGGACCGTCACGAACTATCCCCAACTCCTGGCCGGGGCGGCCGTTTTGGGCGTGAGTTCGTCGTTTTATTTCACGCCTTCGCGGGCGCTGTTGTCGGATCTGTTCGTCGAACGACGGGGCCAGGCATTCGGGATCCAGACGACCGCGGGGATGGGTGGAGCCGCGCTGGCAGCCGGCGTCGCCGTCGGCGCGCTCAGATACGCGACCTGGCAGGCGGCCTTTCTGCCGACCATCGTCCTGCTGGTCGGCGTCGGCATCCTGTTACACCGCTGGAGCCACGAACCGTATGTCCTCTCGCGGGACGACCTCGACTTCGATTTCCGGGGGACGGTCGGCCGGTTGCTCTTTCAACCGCGTATCCGTCGCCTATTGTTCATGCGGGCGTTGACCGCGTTTACTTTCCAGGGGATCGTTGGTTTTCTCCCGACTTTCCTGCAGGTCGAAAAGGGGTTCTCAACGACGCTGGCCAGCGCGAGTTTCGCGCTCGTGTTCGTCGTCGGCAGTGTCATGGGGCCGCTGGCCGGCCGGTTGAGTGACCTGTTTCCGCGGCTGCGGGTCGTCCTGGGAGCGTTGTTCGTCGGGATCATCGGACTTCTCGGCATGCTCCTGGGCGGCGCCGCCGCCGTCGTGATCGTCAGTATCGTTGCGATGTCGATGGGATTGGCGTCGCTCTTTCCGGTTATGGGGGCGTATTTCATGGACCTGTTTCCCGACCGAAGCGTCGGCGGGGACTTCGGCGCCGCCAAAACCGTCTTCTCCGGGCTCGGAAGCATCGGGCCGACCTACGTCGGGATCGTGGCCGCCAGCCGGAGCTATACGATCGCCTTCGCCGGGTTGCTCGTGTTATTGGTGCTGGCCGTGGGGGTGTTGCTCACGTTACAGTCGCCCGACGCCGAATAGGATCCCGTTTCGACGGCTCCTGACGGGGCTCAGTCGGTCTCGGCGACGACCGGCGCGGACATATCGGCCTGTTTGGCCCAGAGGTCGGCGTACATCGCCTTGCGGTCAAGGAGATCGCCGTGGGTGCCGATCTCGGTGATCTCGCCGTCGTCCATGACGACGATCCGATCGGCATCCTGGATCGTCGAGAGTCGGTGGGCGATCA
>JAXINS010000119.1:0-7573 GCA_034190395.1 Chewarchaeum aethiopicum (SeqCode) | reverse complement strand
CCGCGAGATCAGCTTCCTCTAAACCGAAAAAGGAGTTGTTGAGCAACCACTGTGGATCCGTGATGTGGACGTCGTTGTCTAACTCGTAGTAGAGTTCCTTGTCGATGCCGTCATTGTAGAGCTGGGTGATGCTCGCTTTGTCGACTGCCACGCCGTCGAGCTCGTCGTAATACGCGGTGTGATAGCGTGACTTGAAACCAACCGCGCTGAGGCCCGAGGCTTGTCCCAGTGCAACCCCCATATCGGCATATCCCGGAAAGTACGACTCCCACGTCTCCGGAACGGTGTCGAATTCAACCTCGCCAACCGGTGCCATGTGAACGGTATAGGACTCATTCGGGGTGGCGGTGGTTTCATCCGGCGTCTCGGTCGCCGTCGGTGTCGGGGTGGTCGTTGGGGTGGTCGTCGTCTCTGCTTCAGTCTCGCTGGCCGTCGAGCCCGAGTTCGTATCCGTGTTTTCGGTACATCCCGCAAACAGGCCGCCAGTGACGAGTGCGCCGCCGTACTGCAGATAGTCTCGTCGTGTGAACGCACCGTCACCGTTCGTCTCCTCTGACATATGTTTTTGGCGCGCCTAAACGACTAAAGTGCTTTCGAATTTTAGGTAAACCTAAATGATGTTACTTTCCCAACATGTCGGCTACGTCGATCTCGTCGTCGATCATTCGGTCCAGTAACTGTCGACGGCTCCGTCTATGGTCGGGGAGCTGCCTTCTGAAGCGCCGTCTCGGCGATGTTGCCGCCGTAATCAGCGCTCCGGGAGAGCGAGTCGACGATCAGTCCGAGCTGTTGGGCCTTGTAGGGGTCCTGATCGCGAAGGAGTTTGTCGATCGACCGGGCGTGTTCGTCGATTTCGAGGACCGACTCGCGGGCCTCGTTGCCCAGGCGGGTGGCGGTGTCGCTGTCCTCCTCGAAGAGGGCATCCATCGACTGATCAATGACGTCGGCCGCATCCCCGTGTAGTTCTTCGATCGCCTCGACGACATCATCGGGGACGGAATCGAGGTTCAAGGAGAGATGAGCGATCTTCGTGGCGTGGTCGGCGATCCGTTCGAGTTGACGGGCACTGGTGTGATAATCGAAACAGACCTCCCGCGGGAGCCCGAGTTCCTCGGCGGCACGGGGGGATCGAAGCGTCGCCCGGAAGATCCGTGAAACGACCATGTACAGCCGGTCGACGTCGTCGTCCCGTTCGATGACGTCACGGCCCAGATCGTCGTCGTTTTCGGCTAAGGCCGTGATCGCGTCCTCGAGCATCGAGGTGGCGATCAGTCGCATGCGGGTGATGCCGTTGTGGATCGACAGTTCCGACGAGTCGAGCAGGTCCTGAATCACCACGCTGTCGGCGGTTTCCTCCAGTACTTCGAGGCCGACGAGACTCTGGGTCGCCTTCCGGATCGCCCGGCGTTGGTCGGTCGAGATGCGGCCGGCTTCGAGCTCGATGATGTCGAATCCGCTGACGTACATCGTCATGACCGCCCGGACGAGCTCTTCGCCCTCAAGGTCGCTGACATCGAGCGTGCCTCTGACTTCCTCCTCGCCGGTCCGGGGTGTCAACACGAGCGTCTCGTCTTCGAGAAAGAACGCGACCGTGCTCCCACCTTCGATCCCGTTTTCGGTCGCCCATGACTTGGGGAGGGAGACGGTGTAGGTCGAACCGCCCGTCACCTGGACCTTGCGGGTTTCCATACCCTCGATTTGATTCCAAGAAACTATAAAATTAGTTATTTCTATATACCTATCCACTCTCATTCGATAACGGATCTCTTTTGTCGGTGTTAGCGCGTGACTTACTCGATCTCAGTTGCGTTCTTAAACGAAGTCAATTGGGTCCTTTTCACGGGGCTGAATGGCCGTATTCGTTCGATATGGTTTCGACTGATCCCTCGTTAAACACTGTCATAAGAAGATCTATATAGAAATAATAGTAGCCTATTTATCAAAAACGGGGAGTAGTTCGGATCGATGACACAGGACGCGGATTCATCACGGGCCACCGTTTCGCGCCGAAATTTCCTTGCGGTTTCCGGTGCTGCCGGCATCACGGCACTCGCCGGCTGTGCCACCCAATCGGGTTCCGGTGAGGGCGGTGGCGATGGGACCGAAACCACCGGTGGCGACGACTCGCTTTCGGGGAATATCAATATCGCCGGGTCGTCGACGGTCTTCCCGCTGGCCACCCAGATGAAACAGGAATTCCAGGCCGAACATCCCGATGTCAAGATCTCCGTCCAGTCGACCGGTTCCGGTGGTGGCTTCCAGAACCACTTCTGTGTTGGCAATACCGACTTCAACAACGCCTCCCGCCCGATTAAACCGGAAGAAAAGCAGCTGTGTAACGAAAACGGTGTTGAGTGGGTCGAATTGAAGGTCGCTACCGATGCGCTGACCGTCGTCGTCAACACGGAGGCTGATTTCGTCGATTGTCTGACCATCGAGGAACTCCGCCAGCTGTGGTCGGCCAATGGCGCCACGAAATGGAGTGATGTCCGGAGCGAATGGCCCGATAAGGAAATCAAACGATTCGGTCCGACCGAAGCCTCGGGTACCTTTGATTACTTCAACGAGGCCATCATGGGCGAGGAAGCGAAACACACCTCCGATCTCCAGGCGACCGAGAACGATCGGACGATCATCCAGGGGGTCCGCAACAACGAGTATGCGATCGGGTACTTCGGATTCGCGTTCTACGCTAACAACAAAGACGCGGTAAAGGCTCTCTCGATCGACAACGGCAACGGTTGTGTCGCTCCGTCGCTTGAAACTGCAAAGAGTGGCAAGTACAAACCGCTGTCCCGACCGCTGTTTACCTATCCTGCTGTGTCTTCGCTCAAGAACAAACCACAGGTTGCCGAGTTCGCTGAGTTCTTCGTCAAACATTCGACGAGTGAAGAAATCGTCGCCGAAAAGGTCGGCTACGTTCCTAATACTAAGGAAGAAATGCAGGCTCAGATGGACAAGCTCTCGGAGTACCTCTAAGCGGTGCGCTGGGACGAGAGAACGAAGACCGAACGATTTTTTCGCACACCCGGATCACACTGTTTGTAGATGGGATCGGAATTCGAGGAACAACTCACGACCCAAACGGAGAACGCCCCACGGGAACTTTTAGCCCGAGTGTTCTTTTTTGTCTGTGCGTTCCTCTCGATTCTGACGACGCTCGGGATCATCGTCGTTCTCATCACCGAATCGGCGAAATTCTTTACACTGACGGCCCCCCTTGTGGGGATCACCGGTAAAACCGCGAACGTCGTTGACTTTCTCACCGGGACGACTTGGAGTATTAACGAAGGGAAGTTTGGGGTGCTCCCGTTGGTCGCCGGAACACTGGTGATCGTCGTCGGTTCGGCGGCGATCGCACTGCCGCTTGGCCTCGCGACGGCGATCTATCTGAGCGAGTATGCGAGTCCACGGGTTCGGGCATATCTCAAACCGGCGCTCGAAATCCTTGCTGGTGTACCGACCGTCATCTACGGGTTCTTTGCGCTGAAATACATCACGCCCGCCTTGAGCGTCTTTTTCCCGAATATCGATTTCTTCAACGGGCTTTCGGCCTCGATCGTCGTCGGGATCATGATCATCCCGATGGTGTCGTCGATCTCCGAGGACGCGATGAACGCGGTGCCCGACGAACTCCGGCAGGCCGGTTACGGGCTTGGGGCCACGAAATTCGACGTCTCTATCGGCGTGGTGGTCCCGGCCGCTGTCTCGGGTATTGCGGCGTCGTTTATCCTCGCGCTCTCGCGGGCGATCGGCGAGACGATGGCGGTCGCCCTCGCGGCCGGATCGACCCCAACACTTCCGGCCGTCGGAATCGTGAAGCTGGCCGGCGTCGTCATCCCGTATCCGACGACGGAGACGCTATCGATCTACCTCCAGTCGATTCAGCCGATGACCGGCGCCATGGTGCAGCTACTCTTTGGTGACATTACCGGCGGTGGATTGGCCTATCGGAGCCTCTTCGCGATCGGTCTGACGCTGTTTGTCATGACGCTTGCGATGAACATCATCAGCGATCTCATCGCCGCTCGCTACCGGGAGGAATACGAGTAATGGCGACCGAAACCGACCGTTCGACTACCGAGGGATTCGGCCAGGTATCCCGGACTGTTGGAACGGTGTTTCGGTACCTTCTGTTGGTTGCGACGCTCTCGGGGATCGTCGCGCTGGCGGTGTTGCTCGCCTACGTCTTCTACGATGCGGTGCAGCCCGATACGGCCGCTCCGGGGTGGTATCTGGTCTATTTCCTCGTGTTGGTCCTGCCGATGGTTGTCGTCGGTCTCTATCTTCGTCGACGAACGGAACGGGGTCTGACTGTGGGTGGCATCGCGCTTGGCATTCCGGTGCTCGGCGTGCTTTTCGGAGCTGGCGTTGCATTGCTGTTTATCGATATTATCCCTCCGGTCGCCTGGTTGGGCTATGTGATCGCTTTCCTCATCCCGTTCGGGACGATCGTCGCTATCGAGCGATACCGTAGTGTCCCGTTTATCGCGAAACTCGTGATCGTGACCGCCGTTTTCGTCGGATCAATGCTGGCCGTGCCGGGCGCCGTTGCGTCGGCGCCGATCCTACCGGCGGACTGGTTGATCCTCGTTCTCACGCTCGGGGTTCCGGTAGCGGTGTTGGTCTGGCGGTTCCTGGGCCGGACTTTCGATGCCCCTCGATGGAATCGGATCGGTGCCGCGCTTACGTTTGTGGTGATCGCTGGCGGCGGCGCGGCGGCTCCGATCATCGGCCTCGGTCGGACATCGGGGACGGTCCTGACGATGACGGCAGTCGTGCCCTTCTGTCTGTATGCGGTCGTGAGCCGATATACGGCGGCCATCGAAGCTGACACCGCCGCGACGGTCGACGAACAAGGCGTGGAAACGGTAGCCGCCGACGAACAGTATCGACCGGACTGGCTCGGCCTCGGTTTTCCCGTCGTCGTGATCGGCGGTATGTTTCTCGGGGCGTTCTTGGTCGAACTCTTTGGTTTTGCCGGCCCACAGTCGTGGGTCGACTGGCAGTTCCTTACTTCGCCCCACCGAAACGCCGCCGAAGAGGCCGGCGTGTATCCGGCCATCGTCGGGTCGATCATGCTGATGATTATCGTCGCCCTCGTGTCGTTTCCGCTGGGTGTTGGGGCCGCTGTCTACCTTGAGGAATACGCGCCGGATACGTGGTTCACGCGGATCATCGATGTCAACATCTCGAATCTCGCTGGCGTCCCGAGTGTCGTCTATGGCCTGTTGGGACTGGGGTTGTTCGTGACCTACGCCGGCTCACAGCCGGGGACGGTACTGGTCGGCGGGCTTACCCTGGCGCTTCTGATTTTGCCGATCGTCATCATCTCGGCCCGTGAGGCGATCCGATCGGTGCCCGATGGCTTTCGCCAGGCCTCCTACGGCATGGGGGCAACCCGCTGGCAGACGATCAAGAACGTCATCCTACCGGAAGCCTTCCCCGGCATCCTCACCGGCACGATCCTCGCACTGGGGCGGGCCATCGGCGAGACGGCCCCGCTGTTGGTGATCGGTGCCCCGCAGGTGTTCGATCTCCCCACGGAGCTTTCCGCCCGTGTCGGCGCGCTCCCACTACAGATCTACGTGTGGGCGACGGCGTTTGCGAGCCCGGACTTCTTCCGGAAGGCGCTGCCGGCGGGTGTGATCGTCCTTCTGGTGATCATGCTGGTGATGAACTCCGTCGCGATTGTCCTTCGCAACCGGTTCGAACGCAACGGCTAACTCGATATCCCGACCATGAGCAACAATCAAAACTCCGTCACCGAGGATCCGACGAACGACGAGATGCTGATCGAAACCGACGTCAGTGCCGGTATCGACGAGGACCACGAGGAGTCGCGGACCAGCGAACCGATCGTCGAATCTCGCAACATCAGCGTCTGGTACGACGACGAGCAGGCGCTCAACGACATCACGATGGCGGTCCCTGAAAACAGCGTCACGGCACTGAT
The DNA here is from genome assembly GCA_034190395.1 of Chewarchaeum aethiopicum (SeqCode). Taxonomy (GTDB): domain Archaea; phylum Halobacteriota; class Halobacteria; order Halobacteriales; family Hikarchaeaceae; genus Chewarchaeum; species Chewarchaeum aethiopicum. Next base: position 1,617 of record JAXINS010000119.1, on the reverse strand, counting down.
CGGGCCGTCGGGCTGTGGGAAATCGACGTTCCTCCGATGTATCAACCGGATGAACGATATGATCGACGCCGCCCGCGTTGAGGGCGAACTCTATCTCTCCGGGAAGAACGTCTACGATGACGACGTCGACCCGGTTGCCCTTCGCCGACGGGTTGGGATGGTCTTCCAGGCGCCGAACCCGTTTCCCAAGTCGATCCGGGATAACGTCACCTACGGCCTCAAGATCCAGGACAAACCCGGCGATTACGACGAGATGGTCGAACAGGCCCTTCGCCGGGCCGCCCTTTGGGACGAGGTCAACGACCGGCTCGACGAATCCGGGCTTGAGCTTTCGGGGGGCCAACAACAGCGGCTCTGTATCGCCCGAGCGATCGCGGTCGATCCGGAAGTCATCCTTATGGACGAGCCCGCCTCGGCGCTCGATCCCGTCGCCACGTCACAGATCGAGGATCTGATCGAGGAACTCGCCGAGGATTATACGGTGATCATCGTCACCCACAACATGCAACAGGCCGCCCGGATTTCTGATAAGACAGCGGTGTTCCTGACCGGCGGGGAACTCGTCGAATTCGATGACACCGAAAAGATCTTCGAGAACCCCGAAAGCCAACGGGTCGAGGATTACATCACCGGCAAGTTCGGGTGAGGGAGAATCCGCTCGTTCCTGCCTCCACAAAAAGTGAGGCCGACGTGTCGTTTTGTTCTCTGTCACGCAGGGTACGATCGCTGACTTTCCTTTCGGTCGTGCTTTTGTAACGCACCCACGGCCGGAAACCGGCCGTAGGCATCACCGATGGACCTTCACTGGCGGTCAAGTGATGAACAGGCGAGGATGGGAAAGATTCCGAATGAATTTCTAGTCGGGTATCGAGTCGAGTGTCATCGTCGTAGGTGGCAGATCGCGAAACGATTATTTTCGATTCGCTCGCTGATCTCTTGGTTTTGTAGTATCTCGAAAAAGCATCTCCAGATGCTGATTCGTGGAAGGAGCGTTCGCGTAGTTTTCTCTGGCCTGTTCGAAGTGGTCCGTCACGTAGTCGATTGCCGACTGGGGGTCGTCAGGTGTTATCCGAGAATGGTACTGACTGTAAGCTAGGGCAAACGCGATCGCATTCACGGTTAGGCCCTGCTCTTTTAGACTGAGGATTTCAGCTTCTTGGCGGTTAAATTGAAATTTTTCTTTCAGCTCTTCCTGCCGTTCAATTGTTGCATCCAAGAGGGATTGGCTAAGGGCAGTAACCGGTTTTTGCTGTGATGAATCGAGTTTCCAGTTTTCTGGGGAATGTACTTCAACGAGTGTGTTGAATGTCTCAGAAGGATCCGATTTGTCGATCAAATCGTTGTCTGAAGCCATTAGGTTGGTATTAATCTCGATGAATTTAAATTACGGTAATAATATACACTAATTAATAATATTGTTGGATAAATAAAGTAATATAGTTTGGAGGATTATTCTCAGCAGATCATTGGTAGCACCAGCCGATGATCATCTATAGTGAGCGAATTTTTTGAACCGGCACCGTTCTTTGCTGTAGCAACAAAGGCCAGTCTACTTCTCGTCGTTTTGCGACTGAAGTCGTCGGTTGATGAATGGCTTCCAATCGTTGGTTAGAAAAT
>JAXINS010000112.1:2187-7977 GCA_034190395.1 Chewarchaeum aethiopicum (SeqCode) | reverse complement strand
GATCGTCGGCTGATGGTGAAAGCGGTCACATCGACCGACGGGGAAAAAGAGAGACAGAAAGTATCGGTGACGGTCGATCGGTGGTCGCTCAACCGGCGGGAGCCGAAAGTTCGGCGTAGCCAAACGGCGTCGAAAAGCGGTCACACCAGATCCCGACACCGTTAATATCGGCCGCAGTAACGCCCGCGGGCAGTCGTTGGGTGAAAGTACATTCCTTCGTGCTCTCGCCGTTATCGGCGCCCCCGTCGATACGCACTTTCGTGCCACTGGCGATCTCCGCGTTGGTGTCAGGCGTCGCCGACGGCGTCACGTAGACAAAGACATCCGGACCCTGGGTTTGGCTGTAGTTTTTGAACTGCAAGAACAGGCCGGCGTCGTCACGCATCAACAGCACCGTTCCCGAGACGTCATGACCGGCGGTCCCGACGAAGCTGCCACGCTTTACGATCTCGGCGTCGTCGGTCACCGGTGTCTCCTCGACCTGGGTGGCCTGTTCGGGCAGGAAGAAATCCGAGGGACCGATGATCGCGACGGCGATCACCAACCCGATGATTGCCAGTCCACCACCGGCAAACAACACCCGTCGTTTTCCGTTCATAGGACTGAAAAGGCCAGTCGTGGGGATAACGATTTTTCAAATTCGGACCGAACTATGTGCAAACTCCCTCGAAAAAGTGCCGACAGGGACGATCGTGCGACGGGAGAGAAAGAATCCGATCGGCGATCGACATCGACGCCGGGAACACGGCGTCAGGCCCAGCGCACGTCGACTTAGGCGACTTCCTCAAGCGGGACGGCGTCCTCAACGCTGGCAGTAATCCAGTGGGTCGTGATCTCGGCCTCCTCGGGCGAGAAGATCGTTACTTCCTGTGGCGACTCGTGATCGTCGAAGAGGACTTCAAGCGCAAAGTCGGGATAGTCATCCCAACGAGTCGACAACTGGGGGGCGTTGTGGTTCGTGTATGGCGGGGTTTCGAGTGACGTCATCGGTCCTGGTCGGTGTCGTGGGTGGTTCTGACGTGTTCGCGTGACTCCTGGATGGTTCCAAACCGGCTCGAACAGTGGGGGCATTTCAGCATCGGCATCGAAATCACGGACACGCGTCCTGGGCCGAATGGCTACAGTTCGGACAGCCGTGGACGGACTCCTCTTCCGACGGGGCGAACACGCGGAGGTAATCCATCGAGACGTGTCGACCACAGGCATTACACTCAGGCATGGGACTCACCCCCAAGAGAGGCCGAGCCATGGTCGTGGACGGTCAGTCGGACGGTATGTCGGTACATGCCATGATCACCTTATGTTACCTAACAACTCTTAGTAATGTAAAGGTCAGCGAACATCGCCCTCACGGACTCACCACGAGGTAAGCACCCGGAGCAGGGATACGCGGTTACCGAGTCGTAACGGGATTACGGCCGCCATAGATGAGTTTCAAGCCCTGGCGCGTCCGATCCACCAGTGAATGCTCGGGTTGCCACTGTCGAGTGCAGGTATCACGGAGCGAGTCCCCCGAGCTGACTGCCCTGGAGCACGCTCGGTAGAGTGTAGACGGAACTAATGATCGGTCACGGCTCCCTTCCAATCGGCCAACTGCTCGGCGTCGTTTCGATGGAGGCGGTTCTTGCCCACTGGTGGGTGTTGCCCGCGTCGATTCTGTTTTCGGCGATCGCGCTTTCCTCGGGGGTCTCGGGAGCGCTGTTTTTCAGCCCGTTTTTCATGCTCGGTGTCGGGCTAACACCCTCACAGGCGATCGGTGCCGGGCTCCTAACGGAGGTCTTCGGCATGGGCAACGGGCTATTGAATTACGTCCGCCAGCAGGTCGTCGATTACGCGACCGCGAAGTGGTTGCTGATGGGCGCCGTCCCGGCAGTCGTCCTCGGTGCGCTTGGAGCCCATTACGTCGATCCCAAGCTCCTGAAAGCAGCCTTCGGCGTTGGCCTGCTTGGATTAGGCGGCTTTCTCGTCTACTACGAGCCGGCCGAACAGCAGGTCCCCGGTGAGTCGGAGGGGCCACTCCTCGAGCGGATGAACACCGGCCGGGGACAGACGACACTCGAAACCCGGGATGGGGAGACCTATCGCTACGACACCTGCTGGCGACCACCCGGAGTCGGGCTGGCCGCAGTCGGCGGGTTCGTCACCGGCCTCATCAGCGCCGGCCTTCCGGAGATCACGACGACGCAACTCATCGTTCGGTGTCGATTGCCGCCACGGGTGGCCGTCGCGACGAGCGTGTTCGTTCTCGCGATCGCCGCCATCGCCGGTGCGGCGGTCCACGCACTGGCAGCGACGCCGGTCTGGTATGTCATCGTCTGGTCGGTGCCCGGCGTCCTCATCGGCGGGACCATCGGGACGCGGGTCGGCAAGTACATTCCCAGCGACGTGATGGAACGGGCTCTCGGGCTCGTATTCGGACTGGTAGGTATCGTCGTGTTGTTGACGGAATTCGTCCTGGCCTGAAAACCGCGGTTCGAACGCGTGATACTGAGCCCGGTCAGTCGTGGGGCGCCCGTGTGACTTCGTTCCGGAGCGTTCCGACGGATTCGACGTCGATTTCGACGACGTCACCGACATCGAGCGCCAGGTCGCTTGTCTCCTCGTCCCACCGATCCAACGGCACTGATTCCCCGGCCGTCCCGGGAGGCGTGCCCGTGACGATGACGTCGCCGGGATGGAGGGTAAAGAACCGGGAGGCCTCCACGATCAGTTCGCGGATCCCGAACATCAGCTCGGACGTATCGGCGTCCTGTCTGACCTCCCCGTTCACCCGGGTTTCCATGCCGATCGGCAGCTCGAGTTCGGTCTGCAGAAACGGTCCGAGCGGCCCGAAGGTGTCCATCGATTTGCTGCGACCGAAACTTTCCTCAGTGGCCGCCCAGTCCCGGGCGCTGACGTCGTTGAAGCCGGTGTAGCCCGCGAGATATTCGAGCGCCTCGTCGGCATCGACCCGGGAACACTCGGCCCCGATGACAAGGGCGATCTCCGCCTCGTAATCGAGGAACTCGACCACGTCGGGCTTTTCGATCGGTTCGCCGTGGGCGACGATCGTGCTCGGTGCCTTGAAGAAGAAGGTTGGGAGCTCCGGTTTGGGGAACTCCTCGCCGATGATGTTCTCGACGTGTTCCTTCGAGTTCATCGCGGTAGCAACGATCTTCGTCGGCATACAGGGCGGAAGCAGCGTCACCGATTCCCGCGCGAACTGTTTGCCAGCGGCGATGAACGTCTCCTCATCGCGAACGGTGCCATCGTAGACGGTGCCGTCGGCACGGAATCTGACTCGGCGCATCTCTGCTGATTGCTCGGCAGGTGCGGGTATAAATGTACAGCCGATCGAGATGCTATTAGCCGCCACCCGATCGTCGTGAGACAGCGATCGTTTGCACGTCCATACGCTCGTTCGATCGGTGGGGATCTCCGCATGGGACACGGCGGACGATGGCTCATCCGGCTGGAGAATCGCCAGCATGGCGTATGATCGGAGCCAACTGGCGGTGAGCCATACCGCTATACGTGGACTATTGAGCGACGGCTTGTTTGGCCACAGCATGACGGACGTGCCGTTCACTTCAGCCACCCAACTCGCCACCGAAATCCGGAGAGGTTCCCGAAGCCCGGTCGACGTCGTCGAGGCGTGTCTCGATCGGATCGAGGCCCGTAACGAACGAATCAATGCCTTCGTCACTGTCGCAGCCGATGAGGCGCGGGCGGCGGCCAGAGCGGCCGAGGAGGCCGTCGAAACCGGCGACAATCTCGGCCCCCTACATGGAGTCCCGGTCGCGGTGAAGGACCTGAATACGGTTGCCGGTATGCGGACGACGTTCGGCTCACCCTTGTTCGCGGACAACGTCGCCGAGGAAGACGATCTGCTGGTCCAGCGGATGAAGGAGGCGGGCGCCATCGTCGTCGGGAAGACAAACACCCCCGAGTTCGGCCACAAGGGAACGACCGACAATCCGGTGTTCGGCCCGACGGGGACGCCGTACGATCCAACGAAGACCGCCGGTGGATCCTCGGGCGGATCGGCAGCAGCGGTCGCCGATGGGCTGGTGCCGATCGGGCAGGGATCGGACGGCGGTGGCTCGATCCGGATCCCGGCCAGCTGCTGTAACGTCGTCGGGATCAAACCCTCCTTCGGCCGGGTTCCATCGGGGGCACGGCCGGATGGGTTCTCCCATACGCCGTTTGGCCAGGCGGGCCCGCTCGCCCGAACCGTCGAGGACGCGGCGCTGTTGTTGTCGGTGCTGGCCGGCCCCGCGCCGACGGATCCGTTCTCCCATCCCGACGACGGCACCGACTACCGCGGCGCGGTCGGCGACCCGACCGACGACCTTCGGGTGGCCTACAGCCCTGATCTGGGCGTGTTCCCGCTCGAAGACCGACTACGGAGGACGATCGACGATGCCGTCGACGATCTGGCGGCGGTCGTCGATACGATCGACGACACCGATCCGGCATTCGACCACGACCGGGAAACGATGCTTGAGTCCTGGATGACCGGCTATCGAGTCGGTATGGCCGAACGAGCCAGCATCCTCGCCGAGGAGGGTAAGGATCCGTTCGATCACCGCGAGGCACTCACGCCGGAGGTCATCGAGGGGATGGAGGCCGGCGCGGAGTACTCCGCCGTCGAGTACAAACGGGCCGACATCGTCCGGACCGATGTCTTCGATGCCGTCCAGGAGCTCTTCGAGGAGTACGACCTGCTGGTCAGCTCGACGGTCGCGCTGCCGCCCTTTGACACCGACATTCTCGGCCCCGAGGAAGTCGCCGGGGAGGCGATCAACCCGATCTATGGCTGGTTTTTGACCTGGCCGTTCAACATGACCGACCATCCGGCGGCGTCGGTGCCGGCCGGGCTCGTCGATGGGCTCCCCGTTGGCCTCCAGCTAATCGGCCCCCGGTTTGCCGACGAGCGCGTGATCGCGGCCGCCTCCGCACTCGAACGGGTCCGCCCCTGGGATGGCGCGTACCCGCCGACCTGAGACCGGAAGAAACGTCCGGCGGTTGAGCCCAAGTCGTCACACACCGAGTTCGTCGGCCAGTTCGTAAAACGTCTCGACGGTGAGATCGGGATCGCCGTCGAAGGGTTCCCAGGGATCGCCCTTCCGGTCCATACGGACACCCTGCATGCCCGCATGCTGAGCACCCTGAACGTCGAACCACGCCGCCGTCGCGTGGGCGATCTCGTCGATCGGGGTCCCGGTCCGGGCGGCCGCGTGCTGGTAGAGCTCTTTGTGGGGTTTGAACAGCTCCACCTCATCGGCGCTGATCGTATCGTCGATCACGTCGCCGATCCCGGCGTGGTCGACCATCGAGGCGAGCATCTCGGGGTTGCCGTTCGAGACGACATAACAGTCATAGCCGCCGTCCTGGAGCCGACCCAGCCCTTCGCGGACGTCGTCGAAGACGTCGAGTTCGTGATACACGGCAAGGATCTCGTCGCGTTCCGCCGTGGTAATGTCGGCGCCATGGACGTCAAGCGAATACTGGAGGGCGTCGCGATTCATCTCGTAGAACGGTTTGTAGCCATCGATGTGATTGGCGACGAACGTGTACTCAAGCGAGCGCGCCCGCCAGAGCCGTGACACCGGTTCGGGGTCGGCGACGCGTTCGGCCAGCGCCTTCTCGGCGGCGTCGACATCGACCAACGTGCTGTACGAATCGACCGTGATGGTGGTGACGGCGTCCGGATCGAATCCCATGTGCGTACACCACAGCGGAGAGACCTATGTATCGTCGGTTTCCAGCGAGATCGACGACGATCGGGACGCGGGAACGATCGATCGG
>JAXINS010000112.1:0-2087 GCA_034190395.1 Chewarchaeum aethiopicum (SeqCode) | reverse complement strand
CGATCGGGACGCGGGAACGATCGATCGGATCACGATACAAACAGCACGCGCAAACGCGGGGATCGGGATCACACCGGGACATCGCGGAAGGCACTCTCAACGACCTTGTTCAACGTCGGGTGGGCGTGGATCGTGTCCGCGATGGCATCGACCGGCATCTCATTGCGCATCGCCACGACGGCCTCGTGTAACAGCGTCGAGGCTTCATATCCGATGGCGTGACAACCGAGGATCGTACCGTCGGGCTCGGCGAGGACCTTCATGAACCCGTCCTCGAGTTTCTTCGCCCGTCCCATCGCGGAGTCGGCGTAGTTCGCCCGACCGGTTACGTACTCCCGGCCGGCGTCGTCGAGTGCCGCTTCGGTCGCCCCGACGCCGGCGATCTGGGGTTCGGTGAAGATGGTGTGGGGCATCGCCGAGAGATCGATCGCCCGCCGGTCGCCCTCGACGACGTTGGCGATCGTATATTCGGTCTCGTAATCCCCGGAGTGTTTGAACATCGCGTTGCCGGCGATGTCGCCCTGGGCCCAGACGCCGTCGGCGGTCGTCTCGAGGTACTCGTTGGTCTCGATGAAGCCGTTCTCATCGGTGTCGATCGTCGTTGCGTCGAGGTTCAGCGTATCGGTGTTCGGTCGGCGTCCGAGGGCGACCAACACGGCATCGGTCTCGACGGCAATCGAATCGCCGGCCTCCGTCTCGGCGTGAACCGTGTGCGGGGCCGTCCCCTCGACGGCCGTGACGCGGTGGCCGGTGTAGACAGTGTGGCGTTCGGTCGCGATATCGGTGAACGCCGCGGCGACCGCATCGTCCTCCCGGGGGACGAGCGTGTCCATCATTTCGATGATCGTCACGTCGGTCCCCATCGACTCGAAGAAATAGCCCAACTCGACGGCGATATACCCGCCGCCGAGGATCGTCAGCCGATCGGGGCGGTCCTCGAGATAAAGCGCGTCCTGGCTGGTCAGATACTCGATATCACTGAGCCCATCGATCGGCGGGACGAGCGGCCGGCTCCCGGCGGCGACGACGATCTTCTCCGCGGTGACGTGCTCGCCATCGAGGGCGATCGTCCGATCATCGACGAACTCGGTGTACTCATCGAACAGCGTCAGGTGGTCTTTCTCGCGGTACCGGGCTTCCATGTCGGCCGCGATCGTCGAGAGCATGTCGTCCATTTCGTCGACGATTGCGCGGTAGTCGATGTCGTCGAGCGAGGCATCGATATGGAACTGCCCGGCGTGACGGACGTCATTGGCGGCGTTGGCGGCCTGAAGGAGCATCTTCGAGGGGTTACAGCCCCGATTGAGACACGTCCCGCCCAGCGGGCCCGGTTCGACAAGGGCAGTCTCCAGACCGGCGTCGGCCGCCGCTGCGGCGACGTTGTTGCCAGTGCCGCCACCGATGACGATCACATCGAACTCCGTCATGATGGGATAACCGCCGCCAGTCATTGAAAAACAAAAGGTAAGCGACGGCTCACCCGCTGTCGGACCGAAACCATCGCCGCGTGGCTGGGCGATCCAAACGGGCGACGAATGGGTCGGATCGGTCGACGGTTACAGGCGGGTTATCCGGTTACGCTGAACTCAAATTAGACTTATACATTACCCAAGAATACCCACTAACGAGAGGTAATCATTCCTCGATACAACGGGAGCACACAAACATGGTATCACTCATTGGTGGACTCGTCGGCGGGTTAGTGGCAACGATCGTTATGACTGCATTCATGATGGCACTCGGGGACGATTCGCCGCCCCCGACAGCGTTGTTTTACTCGAAATATCTCGGTGACGGCGAGCCCGAGGAGTACATGATGCAGGGGATGTTCCTACACGCGATGTATGGTATCGGCGCGGGCGTGGTGTTCGCCTATCTGGGCGTGGCAGGACTGATGGCGTTTACCCCCCTGACCTTGGCGAACGGGCTGATCAATGGACTCGTCTATGGGTTCATCCTCTTCATCGGCGCGGCGGTCTTTTGGATGAAGATAGTCCTCGACATCGATGCTGAACCGCCACAGGTGGCAATGTTCCTGCTGTTTCACCTGATCTACGGTGGCGTCCTCGGTGCCTGGGTCGGTCTGG
>JAXINS010000101.1:0-8822 GCA_034190395.1 Chewarchaeum aethiopicum (SeqCode) | reverse complement strand
ATGGGGTTGGAGGGATTTGAACCCCCGATCGACTGATATCTCCGGTACGCCTCGGTTCTCCAGAGGGTCGTCAACGCGGGCGATGATCAGTCGCCAGCTCGGTATATCAGTCTGGAGTTCGTCCCGGGCGTGTAGCCTCTGGAGTCAGTCGCCATGCCTGGCTTGGCCACAACCCCGCGCAGTCTACGGTTGGTCAATCCGGACTAAAGGGATTTCGGTTCCATCGACCCGACGGTGTACTCGTGGTTTTCACTCCTCGCGATCGTCGTCGACCCAGTCACAGTCCTGGCATTTCCACCCCGTAACGAGTTCCGTAATCGAGGGCATGTAGACGACTTCGAGGACGTTGCCATCACACTCCGGACACGTCCGATCGGCGTCAGTGATCGACTCGGTCTCCATCACCGAATCCCCTTCGATCATCTCGGCGAGTTTCTCGGGGGTCACCATGCGACCTTGGACGACGCGGTTCTCGGCCATCGTGGGCCGGTCTAACACCTGATCGATGGTAAGCGCACCGACGGCGACCTAACATACTCGAGCGGCCAGGCCAACCGTTGCCGGCCGAATCCGCCACTCAGCAGAACACAGCGTGGAGCCCCCATGCTCACCGAGAGCGAAGCGAATCCTGACTCAAACAGCGCCGTACGAAAGAGTAGATCGCGCCAAACGAACTGGTCCCACGAACCGATCGCTACAGCCAGGGGGCTCGTTCCTCGCTGCTTTGCTGGCTGGCGTTGGCGGGCTGTTCGTTGACCTCGGCGTCCGGTTCGCTGCCGCCGTCGGCGGCCGTCCCGAATCCCTCGATCTCCTCGGCGGCGACGTCGGCGATACTGCCGTCCGGATCGAACGCCAGTACGCCGGCGACGACGAGGACGGCAAGCGGGGCCGGGCCGGGAACGAATCCAAGCAGGCTCAGTGGCAACACGCCCAGCGCGACCGCACTCCCGAACCGGAACCGGTCGATGTCGACCACGCCACGCAGCGTCGGCGCCATCACCGCGACGACGAGGGCAAAGGCCACGCCGACGCCGGCGGCCAGGGCCCCCCGGAGGAGGAGTTCCGGCTGGAGCGTCACCGTGAGGGTTGCCCCGCCGGGATCGAAGCTCGCGATCGCGCCCAACCCGACGATCACGGCCGGCCGGGGGAGGAACTCCCCGATCCGGGCGCTTGCGGTCTTGGCGGCGACGGCGAGGATGACCAGTGCGGCGAATCGCTCGAAGATCGCGAGATCGAGGACGCTCTTGATCGTCGGGGCGAGTGCCGCCTCGGCGGCGGCCACGGCCATCAGCACCACGCCAAGCGAGGCGATGCTGATGACGTGGTCGCGTCGATCGCCCTCGAGTTCGGCGAGTACGACGGCGACGGTGGCACTGCCGCTGAACACGAGGAGTCCGATCTGGAGAATGCCACCGACGGTGTCGAGCATGCCGGCGAGGACAAGCGCCGGGAAGATCCCATCGACGAGCGGCAGGCCCATGACCGTCGCCAACAGGATCGTCGCACCACCTACCCGTCGCTCGAGGCTGAGCGCGATCGGATGCTGTGAGTTACTCATCGCACCTAGGGGCGGCCATCACCGTTGGCCAACCGGCGGTGGTGTCCGGGGGAGTGTCCGGACGGTCCGTCCCGCCCGGCGCTCCCGTGGACCGACTCCGCGTGCTGACGCCCGGATCCGCGTTCGGATGCGGATTCGAAAGTGGGTTCCATAAACGGTGTAAATGTAAATCGCGTGCCGGAACGGAGAATCGGCTGACCGGCCATGCGACCCGCAATGGAACCAGCGGAGTCCATACTGGCTACTGTGGGCGATTTCATAATAAGCATTGCGTGGGAGCGCTCCACATGCCTTCGCCACGTGTTATCCCCGGAGTCGTCCGGAGACCCGATCATGCGGGGTGTCAGCACGCCTGTCAGTTCGCACACCTCGCAATGTTTTTGATGCGGGTGGCCGTTCGGTTTACATGGCGAACGATCCCGATCGGTTCTTCTCCTCGAAACTCCAGGTCCCCGAGGCGTTGACCTTCGATGACGTCCTGTTGCGACCCAAAGAGAGTCGGATCGAACCCGACGAGGCCGATGTCAGTACACGCGTCTCCCGGAACGTCGAGTTGACGGTTCCGGTACTTTCGGCGGCGATGGATACGGTCACCGAAAGCGAAATGGCGATCGCGATGGCCCGCAACGGCGGGCTCGGTGTCCTTCACCGGAACATGGACATCGATCGGATGGTCACCGAGATCGAGGCCGTCAAACGGGCCGACGAGCTGATCATCCCCCGGGATGACGTCGTGACGGCCAGCCCCGAGCAGACTGTCCGTGCGGTCGATGAGATGATGGAACAGGCCGATATCAACGGCGCGCCGGTCGTCGACGAGGACGACCAGGTGCTTGGGATCATCTCGGGAACTGACATCCGACCATACCTTGAGGTCGGTGAACGCGACGAAGTCCGGGAGGCGATGACCGAGGAGGTTATCACGGCGCCCCAATCGGTGACCGCTCGGGAAGCCCTCGAGTTGATGTACGAACACAAGATCGAACGGGTCCCCGTGGTCAACGAGGACAACCGGTTGACCGGACTCGTGACGATGCAAGGGATCCTCCAGCGACGCGAGCACGAACAGGCCGCCCGCGACGGGAACGGGAGCCTACGGGTCGGGGTCGCCGTCGGGCCCTTCGAACACGAGCGGGCCGTCGCCGCCGACGAGGCCAACGCCGACGTCCTGTTCATCGATTGTGCCCATGCCCACAACGCGAACGTCGCCGACAGCGCCCGGGAGATCAAAGAGACCGTCACGGCCGACGTTGTCGTCGGCAATATCGGTACCGCCGAGGCCGCAGAGGACCTGATCGACTTCGCCGACGGGCTCAAGGTCGGGATCGGTCCGGGGTCGATCTGTACGACGCGGGTCGTCACCGGTGCCGGGATGCCACAGATCACCGCCGTCGCCGAAGTGGCCGACGTCGCCCGCGAGGCCGACATCCCCGTCATCGCCGACGGGGGGATCCGGTACTCCGGGGACGCGATCAAGGCCATCGCCGCCGGGGCCGATGCGGTCATGCTCGGGTCGTACTTCGCCGGCACCGACGAGGCCCCGGGACGGGTGATCACTATCCAGGGCAAACGCTACAAGCAGTACCGCGGCATGGGCTCGGTCGGGGCGATGCAATCCGGCGGCGGGGATCGATACCTCAAGGAGGATCCCGAGGACGACGAGGAGTTCGTCCCCGAGGGTGTCGAGGCCGCAACGCCGTATAAGGGACCGCTCGAGGACGAACTCTACCAGCTCGTCGGCGGGATGCAAAGCGGCATGGGTTACGTTGGGGCGGCGACGATCCCGGCGTTCAAAGAACGCGCTGAGTTCGTCAGAGTTTCGCAGGCCGGCCAGACCGAAGGCCATCCCCATGACGTGATGATCACCGACGAGGCGCCCAACTACTCGCCACAGAACCAGTCCTGATACCGGGAGTGCCGTCGTCGATCAGTTTCGTTTCTATTGACCGTGCGGCCCGGACCGTCGGACATGTTGACGCTGTGATGTGCCTCTTTTATTTGGACCGCCCCCGATGGCGGTGTATGAACGGTGGATGAGCGGACGTCGTCACCCCGTCGGGCACAGCCACTGGCGCTGGCCGCCGGCCAGTCATCTCCGGGCGGATCGCCCAGTACCCGTACCGTCATCCATCCCCTATCGCCGGGACATCGATCTCCGGACTGGTGTCTGATGACCCGTCTCGCCCGCTTGAGTGACCCCTACCCCACGCTACCAGTATGACGATCGCCCAGCTCGTCTCCCAGGAACCGATCTTTATCGGCTACATAGCGGCGTTTTCGGTAGCGGCGATCGCCTGTCTGGCGAGTCTCCCCCGAACCCGGGAGATTGAGGACGCCGAGACCCGCAAAGGGCTCGTTGGACTGTTGGTGGTCAGTGCCAGCTGGTCGGTCGCCCATGTCGGGTTCCTGGTGGTTCCCTCCATCCGGTTGAAATATCTCTTTTATCTGGCTGGGCTCATCGTTGGCTTGGCGACGATCGGGCCGTGGCTGTACTTCTGTTCGGCGTACTCCGGACGCTCGCTCCATCGCAATCCACGGTATCGCTATACAGCGATCGTCGTCTTTCTCGCGATCGTCGTGGTCAAGGTCACCAATCAGTTCCACCAGCAGTATTTCACTGCGGAATTTACCACGACGCCGTTTCCCCACCTCGCGATCCAACACCAGCCGCTTCACTGGCTCGTGATGGGGCTCGTCTACGGGCTTGCCCTCGTCGGCTATTTCATGCTCTTCGAGCGGTTCACGCAGGTGAGCTACGACACGGCGCCGCTGTTGGCGTTAGTGGGTATCACCGGCCTCCCGTTGTTTTTGGATCTGATCGGCTTTACGACGCCGGTGTTGCTCGATATCACCCACGAACCGCTCGGCGTCGCGGTCTTTGCCGTCGGCGTCTCGTTTGCCTTCCACGAGCGATTCCAGACGGTCCAACTGGCCGGGGACCACGAGGATCCCGTCATCGTGTTGGATGGGGACGACCAGATCCGCGAGTTCAACGACATGGCCCGTCGGCTGTTTCCCCAGCTTGGCACCCAGGATGTGATCGGCGAACCGATCGACGAGGTCGTCCCGGACGCGACGGAGGCATTAGAATCCGATAGCCAGTCGGTTGCCGTCCAACGGGACGACGGGACCCATTACTTTCAGGTGTCCGACAGCCCCTTCGCGGCCGGCCAAACACAGCTCGGTCGGCTGCTCGTGTTCACCGACATCACCGAACGTGAACGCTACCGGCGGGAGCTGGAACGCCAGAACGAACGGCTCGAACAGTTCGCGAGTATGGTGTCCCACGACCTCCGGAACCCGCTCAACGTCGCCACCGGCCGGTTGGGGATGATAAACGAGGACCTCGACAACGAACACGTCGATGCCACACGCAACGCCCTGGATCGAATGGAGACGTTGATCGACGACCTGCTGACGCTCGCCCGGCAGGGCCAACCGATCGACGAACTGGAACCGGTCCTGCTCGGGATGATCGCCGAGCAGTGTTGGGCGGTCATCGACGTCCAGGAGGCCGAGATCGTCATCGAGGACGATCTTACGATCCTGGCCGATGGTCCCCGGTTGCAACAGTTACTGGAGAACCTCTTTCGAAACAGCCTCGAACACGGCGGCGCCGCGGTGACGATCCGGATCGGTGCCCTGGACAACGGGAGTGGCTTTTACGTCGAGGACGACGGGCCGGGCATCCCGGCGGCCGATCGCGAGGAGATCTTCGAAAGCGGGTTTTCAACCAACGACGATGGGACCGGGTTCGGGCTCGCGATCGTCAAGGAGATCGTCGAGGCCCACGGCTGGTCGATCCGGGCCACCGAGGCCGCAACCGGCGGGGCTCGATTCGAGATCACCGGCGTGGAGCGCGTCGACTGAGGGCGGACATCCACAAACTGGCGATCCAGTCGGCCGTCACTGCCCGCTGTCGTGACTTTCCGGTGAACGATCGGTCCCTGTCCGGTGTGGTCAGCCGTCGATCTACACGATCCCGGCGTATGCGAGGGCGCTGTAGACGGCGCCCGAGAGGAGTATTGCGGTCATCAACACTGCAAACCACGTGCGGGCGTTGCCGGGGATACTCGGCGTCTCGGCGGGGTAGTACGGGGCCAGTGGGTTGTTCGGTTTCGGGCGGTCGGTCACATCAGGGCGATGGATCCCCAGCGTATTTATCGGTTGCCCGAACTGGGGCCGATCGAAACGGTCCGTTTCGCGTTGCCCATTACCCTGTACTCACTCGAACGACGGCGTGCCCGCCTCCGGGCGGACGTCGAATGCGTTGAGGACACACGCGATCATCGAGTAGTAGCCGATCGTGGCCGTTAGTTCGACCACACCGGATTCACCGAACCGCTCGAGGGCTGTTTCATAGGTCTCATCGTCCACGCGGTTGGTTTCGAGGAGTTCCCGGGCGTAGGTGATGATCGTTCGTTCGGGCTCGTTCAGCGAGGCGACGTCGGCCTCCTGGGCGATCAGATCGATCACCTCGCCAGCAACGCCGGCTTCCTCGGCGATGGGCGCGTGGGCGGCCCACTCGAAGGCACACTCCCACGCCCGGGCTGTCGTCAGGATCGCCGTCTCTCTGCTTGTATCCGATAGCTCTCCCTCGAAACGGATATACGCCCCGAGATGACCGATGCGTCCGGCGACCTCGGGGCTGTGTAACAGCACCGAAAACGGGCCCCGCACGCCGCCACGGCTGTCCTCAATCGCGTCGTAATGGTGTCGGTCGCCCGCTGGCACGTCGCTTCGATCGGTGATCGGCGGAAGCCGTTCGCTGGATGGCATAGACACTCCCAGCGCGGGTGTCCTCAACAGTCTTTGTGTTCGGAGGGGGTTTTATCACCCGAACTGACTGTACCATATCACATGGTACCTGCTTTTGAAGGAGGGGATGGTGGGATGTTGCCCCCCGACGACGCCTTTAGCGCGCTGGGCAACGAAACTCGAATGGAGATCCTCCGGACGTTGGGCGAGGCCGACGAGCCGCTGACGTTCTCGGCGCTGCGCGAACGGGTCGGGATGCGCGACTCCGGCCAGTTCAATTATCACCTCGATCAGATCCGTGGACACTTCGTCCGCTCGACCGAGGACGGCTACGACCTCCACCAGGCGGGTCGGCGGGTCATCGAGGCGGTCCTCTCGGGGGCGGTCACCGCCGATCCCGACATGGCGCCGACACGGATCGACTGGCCCTGTCCGTTCTGTGGCTCGCCTACCGAGGTTCGGTACGATGCCCGGACATCCCGGCCGCTGAAACTCCACTGTACGAACTGTGCCGGCCCCGAGAGTACCTGGGAACCCTTCGAACACGGACAGCTCGCGGCATTGCGGTTCTCGCCGGCCGGGCTCCGTGGCCGAACGCCGATGGAGATCCTCGACGCCGCCGCGACCTGGGAACACCTCGAAAATCTGGCGGCCTATCGCGGGGTCTGTCCCCGTTGTTCGGGCCGGATCGATCACTCGATCAGCGTCTGTGATTCACACGACACAACCGACGGGAGCTGTCCACACTGTGGTCGTGGCTATGCGATCCAACACGACAGCCGGTGTATGAACTGTATCTTCGACCTCGAAGCGGGATCCGCCGCCAACCTCCTGTTGGGAACCCTCGAGATGCTGACGTTTCTGACCGATCATGGTATCAATCCGCTTGCCGATGCCTGGGGGCCGATCATCGAAGACGCCGAGGAGACGGTCCTTTCGACGGAGCCGCTTCGGGCTCGGTTTACCTTCCGGATCGACGATGACTCCCTGTCCCTGACGGTCGATGAGGAGTTCTCGGTAGTCGACAGTCATCGATAAGCACCGAGACGATAGGTTAAACCCGGGGTACACGAACGGATACACGTTCGATGGACGTATAGGCGCCAACGACCGCTGTCGACCGCACCCGGCTGGGTCGAACTGGTCTACGCTCTCCCCGATCCTGGTCGATGGCATCGGGTCGTGACTAACAGCGCCCGCCATCGAGTTCGAACACATGGACGATACGCCCGACGATGATTCATCCCGACGGATGCGGACACCGCTAGTGGTCGGTGTCCTCATCTTCGCCGTCACCGTCACCGCGGCCGTCGTCGGGATACCGTTCGTGTTCGGCGATCCGATCGTGCCCGACCAGCCCGATGACGGGGCTCGATCGCTCACCGAGCTGTGGGTCAGTGAGACGATCCGGGAGGTCCAAGGGAACCACCATGCCGTCGTCGTCGGGCGTGTCGCCAACCAATCCCTCGTTTTCGCTCCGATCAGCGGCACGGGCCATCACCACGACAGTGGCACCAGCACCGATCACGATCACGACGATAATTCGAGCGAGTGTGCGTTAGTCGCCCTCAACGGCACCGATGGCGCGACCCGATGGTCCCATCGTGTCCCGGCGGCAAACTGTACGATCCACTCGATCGCCGATCCGACGTTCGCCGATATCGATGGCGACGGATCGCCTGAAGTCGTCGCCGCGACTACCGAGAACGTCGTCAAGGCGTTTGACCCGATGACCGGCGCGGTCACGCTCCGATATAACCTCTCATCGTATGGGTATACGAAGCCGATGGTGGCGAATGTCACGGGGGACGAGACCCCGGAACTCATCGTCGTCGACGTCAAGGGATCGGTGTTCGTCGTCCGGCCGGACGGGACGACCGTCTGGCAGGATCTCCACCGATCATACACCTGGGGGCAGCCGGCCGTGGGGGCGTTTACGTCGACCGACCGAACCGAACTGTTCGTCGCCCTCGGAAGCGGTCGGCTGATGCTCTACGATGCGAGCGATGGCTCGGTCCGCTGGAACCGGACGCTACGCGGCGGTGGATCGATCACCTGGACCACGAGCGGGCAGGCTGACAGCGACACAGCCAGAGAAATCGTCGTCAGCACGACACGCGGGTTGGTTCGGCTCTACGATGGCGGTACTGGGGCCCTCCAGTGGAGTCAGGATCTGGGCCGGTTTGCGGCGGTCGATGCCTTCGGCGACGGTGACGGCGACGGGACGGCTGAGATCTATGCCGTCGCCAACGACGGTACCGTTCGTAGTCTCACGGCCGCTACGGGCCAGGTCGAATGGCAACGGAACGTGACGGCGACGCCCGTCCAGATGATGCCACCCCCAGTATTAGGGGATCTCACTGGCGACGGTACTCCCGAACTCGTTGTCGCGGCGAACTCCGGTCGGGTGGCCGTGCTTGATCCGACAAACGGTACGGTACTGGCGGCCTACGACCGTGATGTCCCGATCTGGACCCATCCTGCCCTCGCCGATACCGATGGCGAT
>JAXINS010000085.1:0-9164 GCA_034190395.1 Chewarchaeum aethiopicum (SeqCode) | reverse complement strand
GGCACAGCCAGCGGTGCGCCTGTTCGAGAAATCGACGGGGCGAGTAGCCCCACAAGAACAGTTGAATCGCGAACCATAATATCCCAATGCTCGGGAAACCGCGCCGTTCAGGGCGCGGAGGATGTCATACGTGGTCGTCGATCGGCACCGTCCGTGTCGATTCGATCCACGCGAGGGGGTTCCGTGCGTCATAGAGCACGGTCGCTTCGTCCGTTTTATACGCCTCGATCGTCGACTGATCGGGGCGGTCGGTTCCGACGCTGGGCACCTCCGTCTGGCGCGAATTCACGGGATCGGACATAGTCGTCACGCTATGGCATGGTATAACATAGCAATAATATAGGTCTTGTGACAACCGCCCCGCTTGCCGGTCTAATGATCGCGTCTTGGCCCCCGGACCGCGGGTATTTTTGTCCGGGCGCGCGAACGCCAGTCAACATGACCCAACGGGAACTCGGGGAGTTCGACGCCGACGCTGGCGACGGCGACACCGACGCCCGCGATCCGGTCGATGAGGCCCAGGCCGTCGCCGGCAACGGCGGCCACCAAACGGATGTCGTCGACGTCGACGAGGAACGGTATCCCGACCCGACGGGTGAGGTCACCATCGCGGTCTTCCAGGTCGATTACACCATCGTCGGCAGCGGCGCCGACGAGCGCCCGATCCTCCACGTCTTCGGCCGGACCCCCGAGAACGAACTTGAACACATCCGCGTCCACGAGTTCCGGCCGTATTTCTACGCGCCGACCGACTCCCTGACCGACGAGAAGCTCGATATCGACGCCATTACGGGCACCGAGGACGGCTACGAATCGATTCGGGGCACCGAACTGACGAAGATCTACGGCCGGACGCCCCGCGATGTCGGGGAGATCCGCGACCGGTTCGATCATTACGAGGCGGACATCCTCTTTCCCAACCGGCTGCTCATCGACAAGGACATCCGCAGTGGCGTCCGCGTCCCCGAGCGTCGCGGCGAGGACGGCGCCATCGATATCCCCCACACCGAACTACAGCCGACCGAGGTCACCGCCGACCCCCGAATCAACACGTTCGATATCGAGGTCGACGACCGCCGTGGCTTCCCCGAGGACGGCGAGGAACCGATCGTCTGTCTGACCAGCCACGACAGCTACCGCGATGAATACATCGCCTGGCTTTACAACGCGCCCGACGGTGACGTCCCCAGTCCCGAGTCCCTCGCCCACTACGATCTGCTCGACGAGGACGTCACCGTCGAGGTACGGGCCTTCGACGAGGAAGCCGCGATGCTCGACGCGTTTATCGATTATATTCAAGAAACAGACCCGGATATCACCACTGGCTGGAATTTCGCGGATTTCGATGCCCCCTATCTGCTCGATCGCCTCGAGGCACTCGACCCCACGACCGACCACGACCTCGATCCCGACCGGCTCTCGCGGGTGTATGAGGTCTGGCGATCCGACTGGCAGGGTCCGAACATCAAGGGCCGGGTCGTCTTCGATCTCCTCTATGCCTACCAGCGCACCCAGTTCTCCGAGCTCGAATCCTATCGCCTGGACGCCGTCGCCGAACAGGAACTGGGCATCGGCAAGGAACGCTACACGGGGGACATCGGCGATCTCTGGGAGCAGGACCCCGAACGCCTCCTGGAGTACAACCTCCGGGACGTCGAACTCTGTGTCGAGATCGATCGCAAACAGGAGATCATCCCCTTCTGGCAGGAGGTCGCGACCTTCGTCGGCTGCAAGCTCGAGGACGCCACGACGCCCGGCGACGCCGTCGACATGTACGTCCTCCACAAGGCTCACGGCGAGTTCGCCCTGCCCTCGAAGGGCCAACAGGAGGCCGAGGACTTCGAGGGCGGGGCCGTCTTCGATCCGATCACGGGCGTTCGCGAGATGGTCTCAGTGCTCGATCTGGCCTGTTTCAGCGGCGACACGCAGGTGATGACACCCTCGGGTGTGCGGACGATCACTGATATCGATGTCGGCGATGAAATCTACACGCTCGACCCGGACACGTTCGAGTGTGAGGTGACGGCGGTAACCGAGACCCACGCGTATGAGAACACCTACGGGCAACTGCATCACATCGATGGCCAAACCCACGATTTCAAAGTCACCGAGAACCACCGCTTTTTGACATCGAAGAAACGGGGCTGGGACGACCTCACGCCGGCGGATTTCTCGGTTCGCGAATACCGGGACATCCCCCAATCAGAACGGTTTGCGTTCCCGAATCACGAGCCGATGGCTGGCCGGACACCGGAGACCTTCAGTCTGGTCGATGCGGTCGAACAGGGCCACGTCGTCATCCATTCGGAGGCCGACTTGCGGTCCTTTAGCCATCACATGCCTGCGGAGGTTACGGACCGACTCGATCTGATTCACGGATCGTCGGCCGCAATGGGCCTCACACAGACGGTCGGCAAGTATCTCCTCCCGGTCGGGGTCTACCGGGACCACCGGGATGTCATCGATCGACACGCGGACGAGGTTATGTTGCAATACGCGACCCAGCACCGCGAGGTGCCGCTCTCCTTTGGGATGGCAGACTGGCTTGAATTCCTCGGGTGGTACGTTACCGAAGGCAGTCTCAACAGCAAGGCCGGCAGTATCACGCTTCATCAATCCGATCCGGATGGCCGTGAGACCATTCGCTCCTTGCTCGATCGGATGGAGTTGAACTACAGTACCGACGACCGTGGCTTCAATCTCTCGAACCAACTCCTTCACGACTGGCTCGAACGACACTGCGGAAAGGGGTATGCAAACAAACACCTCCCTGAGTGGGTGTTCGAACTTGATGCAACCCTGCTCGCACCGCTGTTGGAGACGCTGATCGAAGGCGATGGCCAGTGGTCGAAGGAGGGCCTAGGGAAATTCTGGACGAAAAGTGACCGGCTCAAAGACGACATCGCCCGGATTGCCGTCCGGTGTGGCCACAAACCAACGGTGACGAAACAGCAGGACGGTACGTGGTACGTCTCGATCGGGAAACGCGGCTCGTTCAACAAGTCGGTCAACGAGACCGTCGAAGCCCACGACGGACAGGTTTACTGTGTCACCGCCGAGGACAACCACGTCATCTTGGCGGGCCGGAACGGCCACTTCCAATGGGTCGGCCAATCGCTTTATCCCATGGCGATGGTGACGATGAACGCCTCCCCGGAGACGAAAGTCGGCGAGGACTACGACGGCGAGACGTACGTCGCCCCCAACGGCCAGCGCTTCCGCAAGGAACCGGATGGTATCATGCGGGAGATGGTCGATGAACTCCTCGAAGAACGCGAGGAGAAGAAAACGCTTCGTGATGAGAACGATCCGGATAGTGAAGTCTATCAGCGGTATGATCGCCAACAGGCGGCGGTGAAGGTCATCATGAACTGCTTCACTCCGGATACCGAGGTGCTAACACCTGATGGTGTGACCGAAATAACCGACCTCGAGATCGGCGACGAAGTCTACTCGCTCGATCCCGAGACGATGGAGATGGAAGTCAAGCCAGTCACCGAGACGCATGCGTATCCGGAGTATCGTGGTGACCTCGTTGACATCCAGACGAGTAAGATCGATTTCCGTGTGACGCCGAACCATCGGATGCTCGTTCGGAAGAACGACAAGAACGGTATCACTGAAGACGAGTGGCGTTTCGTCGAAGCCGGTGAGCTGTACGACTACTGTAATTATGAGATGCCCCACGGTTGGTCATACGATCACCCAGCTTCGCTCGGTGATACGATTGATTTAGTCGATCTTCTCCAGCGCAGTACCGACACCGATATCGTTGTTTCGGATGGAGGTGCTAAACTCGCAGCTCAATACGGTATTCCTAATATATCACGTGAAGTGGATACTGATACGTTCCTTGAATTTCTAGCGTGGTTCATCACGGAAGGGAATGTCTACCGAGCAGATTCTGCTAATTACCGCATCAAAATTGCTCAAGAACATACCAACAACCGAGAACGGATTGTTTCACTTATCGACTCGTTTGTCGACTCTTACTACACGACAGACCGTTATGTCATGTTCAATAGTCGACCACTCGCCGAGTATCTTGATGTCGAGTGTGGTCACGGAAGCGAAAACAAGCGAATCCCTGAATTAGTGTTCGAGTCCTCAGCGGAACGGAAACAACACTTCCTCGAAAGACTTGTCGCAGGCGATGGCCATTGGGAAAAAGAAGGAAGTTCATTTACCTTTTCGACAAAAAGCACGGAGCTTCGTGACGATTTCCTTCGATTGTGTACCGAGCTTGGATATACTGCCCATCATACCCGTGATAGCGGCGTCTGGCGCGTTCGTGTTTCATTCAATAGCAAGAACTCCTTCCGGATGCACAGAAGTGGAGCAAAGAGTCAAGCCGAAAATGGCGTCTATTGTGTCAGCGTCAAGGATAATAACACATTACTCGTTGGGAGGAACGGAAAGTATCAATTTTCAGGCAATTCATTATACGGCGTTTCGGGGTGGGATCGCTTCCGACTCTACGACAAAGAAAACGCAGCCGCCGTCACGGCGACCGGTCGTGAAGTGATCGAATTCACCGAAGAGGCGGTCAACGAACTTGACAAGGATGTGATATACGGGGATAGCGTCACGGGTGATCGACCGATCGTTGTTCAGGATCCCGACGGGATTGTTCGGATACTCCCAATCGAAGACTTATTCGAACGGGCTGGCACTGACATCGATCATGAGGTAGTCATCACCGCTGACGGGGCTCCGGCAGGAAGCGCCAACCTCCCGAAAGAACGGCGAACAATGAACGGGTGGAAAGCACTCTCAGTAGCCGAGACTGGTCACTCCGAATGGCAACCTATCGAGCAAATCATTCGCCACGAACCCGACAAGCCAGTTGTCAAGCTCCAACACAAATTCGGGGAGTCGACAACGACCCGGGACCACTCCTACGTGATTGAGGACGACGGGGCATTGGCTGAGGCTTCTCCAACGGATGTTCAAACGCCGCTTCGTGTTTCTGGCATGCCTGACATCGAGAATATCCTTGAACTCGATTTGTACGAATTACTCCGCGGATACGAGCGTGAATACGAAGACGGCCGTGGAACTGGTGGTATTACTGTCGAGACTAAGCGGATTCATGCGAACGACGAATACGTCTGGTTTGGCCACGAACACTATGATGAACGTGATTCGACTGTCAAAGTCAAACGGCACATTTCGCTCAAGAGTGAGGATGGAAACGCACTTCTCCGTTTACTTGGCGCTTATGTGACGGAGGGGAGTGCATCTACTATCGAGACGACGAATTCTAAGTTCGGTGCTAGCATCGCCGAATCAAACTCTGGGTGGCTTGAACAGTTGCGCAAGGATTACGACCGGCTGTTTGAGAACGCGACTGCGAACCTTACCGCCGGTGACTCTCGTGTACAACGTTCCCTCGACTACGAGACACAAGAGGGCGAGTCTTCGGTCACATACGAGGATCAGACGCGCAAGCTTCAGATGATGAACGAGCTCTCGGCTGTTTTCTTCCGCGAGCTTGCGGGACAGACGTCTCGAGGAAAACGTATTCCGTCGTTCATTTTCCATCTCCCCGAATCTCGCCAGGACGTCTTCCTTACTACCGTTATTGAGGGCGATGGCTCTCGGAAATTCCCACGCTATTCCGATGAGTATGCCGATCGAAACTTCGATTTCGAGACCACGAGCCGGGAACTCGCGGCCGGGCTCTCGATGCTACTCACACAGCGCGGGAAGAAACATTCGTTCAAGTACCGCGATGAAAAGGACTCCTATACGATCCGAACCGTCGACACGTACGGCCGGGGTCGAGATCCGGTCCTC
This sequence comes from Chewarchaeum aethiopicum (SeqCode), assembly GCA_034190395.1. GTDB lineage: Archaea > Halobacteriota > Halobacteria > Halobacteriales > Hikarchaeaceae > Chewarchaeum > Chewarchaeum aethiopicum. The sequence continues at coordinate 3,365 of JAXINS010000085.1, read as the reverse complement.
ACCGAAGTCGATCACGACGGCTACGTCTACGATCTCGATGTGGCAGCAAACGACAATTTCGTCGACGGCGTCGGGGGAATCGTTCTCCACAACACTGACTCAATCATGTTAGAGCTCGGCGGTGACCTCGCCAAAGAGGACGCCATCGAGACGTCCTTCGACATCGAGGACCACATCAACAGCCGCTACGACGCGTTCGCCCGCGAGGAGCTCAACGCCGAGTTCCACCGCTTTGAGATCGAGTTCGAAAAGTTGTATCGGCGGTTCTTCCAGGCGGGCAAAAAGAAGCGGTATGCCGGCCACATCATCTGGAAGGAAGGCAAGGACGTCGATGACATCGACATCACGGGCTTTGAGTACAAGCGATCGGACATCGCGCCGATCACCAAGGAGGTTCAGCGCGAAGTCATCGAGCGGATCGTCCGCGGGGAGGACCTCGAGGAAGTCCAGTCGTATGTCAACGATGTTATCGAGGAGTTCCAATCCGGCGATGTCGACCTCGAGGAGATCGGGATTCCCGGCGGCATCGGCAAGCGCCTCGAGAACTACGATACGGATACGGCCCAGGTTCGGGGGGCGAAGTACGCCAACATGCTGTTGGGCACGAACTTCGACCGCGGGTCCAAACCGAAGCGTCTCTACCTCGAGAAGGTCCATCCCTCGTTTTTCGAGACGATCGAGGCCGAGAACCCCGACCTGGCCGAGGATCCCCTCTATCTCGAGTTCAAGACCGACCCCGACGTGATCTGTTTCGAATTCGCCGATCAGATCCCCGATGCCTTCGAGGTCGATTACGACAAGATGCTCGAAAAGACCCTCAAGGGCCCGATCGCGCGGATCTTCGAGGCGCTGGATATCTCCTGGGAGGAAGTCAAATCCGGCCAGGAGCAAACCGGCCTCGGAAGCTTCATGTGACCGGGTAACCGACCCGTCGCCGCCGGCCATCAGTTGTGGATATCGTGGCTTGACTTGTCGATCCCATGGATTTTCACCGGTTTAGCATGATCGATCCTTATGGCTATACAAAGTATTTTTCTCGATTACCGAATCGTTCGGTGGGAGATGCGAAAGGATTAATGACGGCCATCCCGACTATTTGTACACGTCGAATATTATGGCGACCCTAAAAATCGAAAACCTACATGCACAAGTCGCGGAGGAAGACGGTGAGAAGATCCTGAAGGGGGTCGATCTGGAGGTCGCCTCCGGGGAGATCCACGCGCTGATGGGCCCCAACGGCAGCGGGAAATCGACGCTGGCGAAGATCATCGCCGGCCACCCCGCCTACGAGGTCACCGAGGGGTCAGTGACGCTCACCATCGACAACGACGACTTCGACGACATCGAAGAGGAGATCCCCGCGGACAAACGCGAGTGGCCGATCCTCGATCTCGAGCCCAACGAGCGGGCGGCCCTGGGTGTCTTTCTGGGCTTTCAGTATCCCGCCGAGATCGAAGGCGTCACGATGACGAACTTCCTGCGGACGGCGCTCAACGCCAAGATCGAAGAGCGCGAGGAACTGCTCTTCGAGGACGACGAGGACGACACCGACGAGGCCGAAGAGGAGGCTGGCTACGAGACCAGCCCGATGGAAGGCCCTGCCGACGAGGGCGAGGTCGGCGTCGCCGAGTTCCAACAGCTCCTCCAAGAGAAGATGAGCCAGCTCGACATGGACGCCCGCTTTGCCGAGCGCTATCTCAACGCCGGCTTCTCCGGCGGGGAGAAAAAGCAAAACGAGGTGCTCCAGGCGGCGATCTTAGAGCCCGCGATCGCGGTGCTCGATGAGATCGACTCCGGACTGGACATCGACCGTCTGAAAGACGTCGCCCAGGGGATCAACGCCCTGCGGGACGAGCAGGGATCGGGCGTGCTCCAGATCACCCACTACCAGCGGATCCTCGATTACGTCGAGCCCGATTACGTCCACATCATGCTCGACGGCGAGATGGTCATGGAGGGCGGCCCGGAGCTGGCCGTCGAACTCGAGGACAAGGGCTACGATTGGGTCCGCGAGGAAGTCTACGAGACGGCCTGAGCACGATGGCGACCGTACACAACCTGATAAGGACAGAGCCACAACACGACATATCACCATGAGTTCCGAACAAGACCACCTCAAAGAGACCGACACCGAATCGCGCTTTGACTTCCACAAAGAGGAGAAATCCGCGTTCAAGACCGAAAAGGGGCTGACCGAGGAGACGATCCGCGTCATCTCCGAGGACAAAGACGAACCCGAGTGGATGCTCGACCGGCGCCTGCGGGCGCTCAAACACTGGCAGGAGATGCCGATGCCCAACTGGAACGCCGGCGAGCCCGACCTCTCGGAGGTCGACATCAACGAGATCGTCCCCTACATCCGCCCGGACATCGAGACCCGCGGCGGCGCCGAGTCCTGGGAGGACCTCCCCGAGGAGATCCGCGACACCTTCGATAAGCTGGGCATCCCCGAGGCCGAGAAGAACGCCCTCTCGGGCGTGGGCGCCCAGTACGAGTCCGAGATCGTCTACCAGAACATGAAAGAACAGTGGGAGGACAAAGGGGTCATCTTCATGGACATGGACAAGGCCGTCCAGGAACACCCCGACATCGTCAAGGAGTACTTCATGACGAAGTGCGTGCCGCCGTCGGACAACAAGTTCGCGGCGCTGCACGGCGCGATCTGGTCGGGCGGCTCGTTCGTCTACGTCCCCGAGGACACCACCGTCGAGATGCCCGTCCAGGCGTACTTCCGGATGAACTCGGAAGGGATGGGGCAGTTCGAACACACCCTCATCATCGCCGAGGCGGGCAGCGAGGTCCACTACATCGAGGGCTGTTCGGCCCCGAAGTACTCGGCGTTTAACCTCCACTCCGGCGGCGTCGAGGTGTTCGTCAAGGAGGACGCCCACGTCCAGTACTCGACGGTCCAGAACTGGTCGAAAAACACCTACAACCTCAACACCAAACGCGCCATCGTCGAGGAGAACGGCACGATGGAGTGGGTCTCGGGCTCGATGGGCTCGAAGGCCACGATGCTCTATCCCGCCACGATCCTCAAGGGTCGCGGGGCGACGGACAACCACATCACGATCGCCTTCGCCGGCGAGGGCCAGGACATCGACACCGGCGCGAAGGTGTATCACAACGCCCCCGACACGAAATCGACGATCGAATCGAAGTCCATCTCGAAGGACGGCGGCCGCACCAACTACCGCGGGCTCGTCCACATCGCCGACGGCGCCGAAAACTCCAGTACCAGCGTCGAGTGTGACGCGTTGATGTTCGACAACGACTCCACCTCGGATACGATGCCGTACATGGAGATCCAGGAGTCGAAGGTCGACGTCGCCCACGAGGCGACCGTCGGCAAGATCGGCGACGAG
>JAXINS010000120.1:0-9283 GCA_034190395.1 Chewarchaeum aethiopicum (SeqCode) | reverse complement strand
GTCTTATTCCAGGTCGTCCCCATGTGGGCCGCCCCGGAGGTGTAGGGCGGGCCGTCGACGAAGAAATACGGCTCGCCGTCGGATCGGTGCTCCTTGGTCTTCGCGTAGGCGTCGACCTCGTCCCAGTACGTCGCCACTTCGTCCTCGAGTGTGTGTGGCGAATACTGGTCGTCGACCTCGGCGAATCGGTCCATACCGACACAGTCTCACTAGACGCTAAAAGGATAATCGGTTGGACGAACGATCTTCATCCTGGTGTTGCGTGTATCGATCGGCTTGAGCGCTCGTCCCGCGATCGTGAGGGCCCGGCACCCCATCCCATCCGTTCCGGCGTGACGAGCACAGCCAGAGCCATTGGTCGTGGCCCCAGTCACTCGCTGTCCTCTTTCGATGGATCGGCCTCGACCGCGTCGTCTGTGTTCTGCCAGACGAACCCGTCGGCAGCCGATCGATCGGTGGCCGGTGGGGTCGTTCGATCGCTGAACGGATAGTGAAATCCATCGGTCGATTCGATGATATCGTCGTCATCGATCTTATCGGCCATGGCCACCACAGCCGGCGTCCGGTCCTCGGTCGTGGTGACGGTCTCGCCGGTGCCGTCGCCAAAGCCGCTGCGTTCCATCACGCCCCACGATTGCACGCCACGGAAGTATTCGAAGAGGCCGCGCCACGCGACGATGGTCTTCCACTGGCGGTAGCCGAAGTTCTCGAGTACCCCGTCCCACATCAACCGAAGGATCTCACGGGGCTGCTCGTAGCGCCGAAAGCTGGTCACCTCACTGAAGAGCCCGAACCACGAGAGAAACACCCCAAATCCCGTCGTCACGACGAAAAACAGCGCAAAGAACGGCCAGTTGATCGCGCCGAAAAACACCGCAAGCGGGATGATCAGATAGCCCAGTCCTTCGATGAGTGGCCCGAGCATCTCTCCGAACAGGAAAAACGGCAGGGCATAGACACCGATCCGGCCGTACCGCGGATTGCCGATCATATCCCGGTTGGTCCACAACGTCTCAACCATGCCCCGATACCAGCGGCGGCGCTGGCGGCTCAATACCCGTCTGGTTTCGGGGACCTCCGTCCAGATCACCGGTTGGGGCAGGAAATCAACGCGATAGTCCCGGTCGTCGTTGATGAAATGCCGATGGAGCCGGACGAGGAGATCGAAGTCCTCGGTGATCGTATCCTCGCGGTAGCCGCCGATCTCCCGGATCGCCTCGGTGCGAAAGACGCCGAAGGCACCCGAGATCAGGATCAATCCCTTCAGGCGGCTCAATCCGAGTCGCCCCGAGTAAAACGCCCGAAGGTATTCCATCGCTTGGAGGGCGACCAGCCGTTTCCGGTCGAGATCGACGTCAACGATCTGCCCGTGTTCGATTTCACACTCGTTGGCCACCCGGACGGTCCCTCCGACGGCGACCATCGTCCGGGGATACTCCAGAAACGGCCGGACGATCTCCAAGAGCCCGTCCCGATCGATGATTGAGTCGGCGTCGATCGCACAGAACAGTTCCTGATCGGTCAGCCAGATACCGGCGTTTAGTGCATCGCTTTTGCCCCCGTTTTCTTTGTCGACGACCAGCAGATCGTCGTAGTCGGCCGACCGATAGACGTTCCGGACGCGTTCGCTCGGAAGGTCAAACGGGATTTCGGCGTCGACCGGTTCGAGCGTGTACGCTTGCTGGAGCCGATCGAGCGTGCCGTCGCTCGATCCGTCGTTGACGACGACGATCTCCTTGTCGGGGTAGTTCACCGTCAGGAGCGATTTGACGCTCTCGACGATGACACCCGCCTCGTTGTAGGCGGGGACGACGATCGCGATACCCGGCAGAAACGGTGTCGTAAACGGCTCGTAGAGTGGCTCCCAGGACGCCTCCCGGACCTCATCGCGAAGTTCCAACAGTCCCATCGCGTGGATGAACAGGTAATTGAAGTTGATGAGCAGGTAGTACCCGAGGACGAAAACCCCGGTCACTTCGAGGAACGCGAGGAAGGTCGTTCGAGCACTCATGACGATGGGGCGACCTCTTTGTTTGCCCGCACCCACCGCCAGGCGCGATCGTAGTCCTCATCATCGGTTCCGTCCGTCGGTCGTGGTGGCGACACCGCCGTTCCATAGAGCCGTTCAAGCGCGTGGACCTGACTCCGTTGATCGGTCTCCGATCGGGCCGCCTCGCTGAGGGTTTCAAGCGCCGGTCGGTCGCCCCATTCGGCCAACATCGTATAGACGGCCCGTCGTGTTTCCGCATCCGGATCCACGCACAACGCCTCGGCGTCGACGGTTTCCCGGAGCGACGACCGCCAGCCCTCCGGCGCGAGTGCAAGGGCGGCGGCGGCCCGGATCGTCGGCAGGTCGTGGTCGGTGAGCTCGACGATCCACGCCAGGGGCGCATCCCGGCCGGCGATCCCGCAGTGTCTGATTACGGTCAGTACCTGGATGACGAGCGATGGACGCCACTCCGTGTGTGCGGTTTTCGCCCGTTCGAGCAACGGCGTTGGATCGTCCCGGTGTAACAGATAGAGGGTATCGAGGCCATACACCGAGAGCGTGGTGTCGCTGTCGCCGACGAGCAGATCCGTGCCGATCGGCCGGGCATCGGGGTGATCGGTCTCGTAGAGCAGTCGTGCGCCGGCGGCCCGGAGGCCGCTGTCGGCCGTACAGACCGATCGGAGCCGTTCCTCATCGACCGGTTCCTCAAGGAGGGTAAGCCAGGTCAGTGCCTGGAGTTGCTTGTGGCGTTTGCCATCGCGAAGCGTCTGTTTGGCTTCGGCAGGGATACCAAGTGTTCGGCCGAGTTCTTGTAGGCGCTCCCGTTCCGCTCCTCGGGTGCTTCTAAGATACGATTCGAGCTGTGTCCGTGTGACGGTCCGCTCGACGGCCGATAGCCCATCGACCCACGTCTCCCAGTCGGGATCGACGCTCGTCATTCGTTCGAGCATCCCGAACCGAACGTCGGACTGTACGGCCTCCTGGCGGCGATTATTGATCAGACGGACGATCGACTCGGCGAGCGTAATGAAGCCGGCGACGGTCATCAACGTGAGAACCACCACGCTGGCCCACAGGACGAGCTCCGTCGACACCGGTGGGACGACCATGTCGGACTAACCGACCTGCCGGTTGACCCGAGCTAGGAGTTCGTTCGGGCTGAACGGTTTGGTCATGTATTCGGTCGCGCCGGTTTCGAGTCCCTCAATCACGTGTTCCTCCCGGCCCCGGGACGTCAGGATGATCACCGGGACATCACCGAGATCGTCATCGTCACGGATCCGCTCGAGTACTTGCAGACCGGTCATCCCAGGCATCATCACGTCGAGGACGATCCCGTCGGGAGGGTTCGCATCCTGGAGGTGGTGCCAGCAGTCCTGACCGTTTTCGAAGGCCGTGATGTCGTGGCCGGCGGTCCTGAGTTTGAACTCGACGAGTTCGCGGATGGTGTCATCGTCGTCGGCGATGACGATCTCGGGGGACATTGATGATCGCTTTCGATCGGCCTCCTCCGTTTGCTGTGATTGATCGTGTGAGGTCAAAGAACCTACCGGCTCGTCCGGCCGTATTCTGGATTCCGAATGATCTTGGGGCCCTCCTAGAACTGATCGGCTGCCTCGACGGCATACGATTCGGGCGCGACGTCGACGACACCCTCATCGTGAAGCGCCACGAAAAACGGGGAGTCCGACCAGTAATACTCCTCGAAGACCGACCGGGCGACGATGTCGACGATCGGCGGACAGGCCGGATCGTCGGCTACCAGATGTAGCGCGATGTTGAAGCTGTTGAGCCCGAGATCACCGTAGTACGCGAGGACGTTCGTGATCCCGTCGGCCAGCCCGGCGACGACGCCGCTGTCGGGCTGGGGAACGGTCGCTTGATCGGCGATCCCCATTACGTGGCGGTGGTGTTTCGGGGCGAAGGGAGCGATCCATTCGACGCCGTCGGTCGATCCAATGTGTCGATCACCACCGTGTTCAGCCTCCCGCAGATCATCCCAGTACATCGACCCCTCGCGATCACGGTACCGGTGGGCTGCATCGACCCGGCGGCGCTGTTCGTTGGTTCCCCGGTCGTCGACCAGTGTCTGCATGTGTGGATGGACGATGCTCGAACCGGCTGGCCGCAGGAAGTTCATGTTGATCGAGGCGTATGTCGCGTCGGGATCGTGCTCGAACGCTGCCCGGACGAACTTGAGGGCCGCCCCTAACCCGTCGGCGAACTGTGTCGTCGTAAATGCCTCCGGCGGCTGGTAGTGGGCCTCGGTGAGGACGACGACGTTCGAATGGGCGCCGTAGGGGTTGAGGTTGGGAAACGAGACGGCTTCCCCGCGTTCACCCCGCTCCATCCCGACCCAGTCGGGGTACTCCGGCGTTGCCTCCGTCACCATGCTGGGACAGAAGAAACACCCCTCGTCATCCTCGACGACGGCGGAAATGTCCGGCTCAGTATCGGGCATGAGGAAGTTCTCGGGCACGATGCGGGCGGACCGTCCCGTCAGCGGATCCTCCCGGACTTCGACATCGATTTCGACCTCCTCGAAATCCTCCAGCGGGCTGTAGAACGCGGTCGTTTGGGTATCGGCGGCGAACTGGATCGACATCGGATTGTTCTTTCGCTCGCCGGGGCAAAAAGCTGATCCGCATGGCCGGCGACCGCCGTGGATCCTGTCGTTTTTGATCGCCGCTGTCGTTGCCTCGCGTATGTCCGGTGACTGTATCTTCTGTCGTATCGTCGACGGCGAACTGCCGAGTCGGACGGTCTACGAGGACGACGACGTCCAGGCTTTTCTCGATGCCAACCCGCTCGCCCCGGGCCACACGCTCGTCATCCCGAAGGCCCATCACGAACGGCTGAACGATCTGCCCGTCGGGTTGGGTCGGGAGGTGCTCTCGACGCTCCATCGGCTTACGCCGGCGGTCGAGGCCGCTGTCGAGGCCGATGGGAGCAACGTCGCCTTCAACAACGGCGAAGCGGCCGGCCAGGAGGTCCCCCATGTTCACGGCCATATCATCCCGCGATTCACCGGTGACGGGGGAACGCCTGTCCATGCGATCGCCGGGGAACGACCGTCACTCGATGACGACGAACTCGATGCGATCGCCGCCGATATCACCGAAGCACTCTGAGGATGCTTGGCGGGTCGACGGAGAAACAGCGCCGATGTCTCGGGGTCTGTGTCCCGGGATCGTCAGTCGGTGTCGGACGTATCCTTCAATAGCGCTCGATCCAATTCCCGATTCGTCGCCCGAAGTGCCACCGTCGTCACCGATCACGGCGGCCGGTGATGCCGATTATACTTCCTCTGTTCCGGGTTTCGTGGTGGGTGTGAACTCCCCGAACAGGACGGTAAATTCGTCGTCGATCCGCTCACAGACGGTGTCGAGCTGGACTCGTATCTCCTCGAGTCGATCCATCACGCTCGTGTATTCGGTCGACGCGGTGTTCCTTTCGACCTCGAGTTCCGTCAGTTGATCCGCGAGGGTGAAGTATTCCCGTGCCAGCCGTTCGTGTTGCCCCCGCGCAAACGCCTGCGTGACCGCCGTTCGGAGCGTCTCGGCGATCGTCGGCGTGGCCAGGACGGTATCGTACGGTTGGTCGACTCGATCGACGTCCCGTGGTTCGGCGGCCATGAGGATCGTCTGACATGGGCGGTCGATCTCCGTCGTTTGTTCGAGCAGTTCCCGACGGCTCGGAAACGTCGCGTCAACGACAACGACAGTGATCGTTTCATCGAACTGTTCCTCGATGCAATCCCCGGGGGCGACCGACCGAACACCAAACGATTCCGCCAACCAGTCGCTGAATCGTTCCCGCCGGGACGCGTCGGTGATCGCGAGCATCACGGCGTCGTGATCGACGACGGTCATTATCCCCACGGACGATACCCCATATAATGAAACGGGCCTCCCGTTCGGGGCCGTTCAAACCGTTCATTGGCCCTTTCCCCTGGATGACTGGACGGTCTCAATCGCTGGAAATCGGGTATTCGTCGTTTTCGTCGCTAATAATGCCGGTTACGCGCCCCAAACCATCCGTCTGGTGGCTGGTGGTTTTGCTCAATATCCGAGTGTATCGAGATACTGATCGACTCGCTGTTCGGTCGTCGACCGATCGAAGTACCAGTGTTGTTCGAGTTGTTTCTGGAGGGCATACACTGGGTATCGTTGGTCGAAAAACCCAGCCTCGATCGGTCGGTGGTCGCGATACCGCTCGTAGAACGCCTCGCCGACGGTTTCGGTCCAGTCAACGTAGGCGAGTTCGACCTCCGGATGGCCGTAGTAGATAGCCGGATCGATGTACGCCGCGACCGTCTCGGCGTCGGCATCGACAATGAGGTTCTGAAACCATACATCCCCGTGGAGCAACGCATACGCGGGCGGGTCGGCGAGTATCGTATCGAGATCGCTGGCCAATCCGAGGATCCGTTCGTACAGCGAATCGGGGAGGTCTCCCGCGGTCCGGGCGATTTCGGCGACGTGTTCGAGGCGATAGATCCGGAAGAACTCGCTCCAGGAGTCCATCCAGGGGTTGGGCTGTTCGATCGGTCCGGCAAGCGTATCGATATGAAAGCCGGCTCTCGGCGCGGTTTCGGTATGAAGCGCGGCGAGCCCGTCGGCGATGTCCCGTTCGACGGCGGGGGTGATCGTTTCGCGCCCGACGCATCCCGAGACGTAGGCCATCACGAGGAGGGTATCGTCGACGGCATGTACGGTCGGCACGGGGAGCGCTGTCCGTTCACGGAGGTACTCGAGCATGCGGCCTTCGATCGACAGGGGCGTCTCGCCGGTTTTCGCGACCACCTGCTGGCCCGATGTGAGATCGAGCCGATAGACGTCACCGACCAACCCGCCATCAAGGGACTCGATGGTGTCGACCGATGCGTCGAATTCGGCCGCGACACGCTCGACGATCGCATCGGCCTCCATTTGTCTGGCCCACCGCACGAGCCACATTAAGACTAGCTTCCCGAGTTAGTCCGTTTAGTCACGGGTGTTACCAGCGCACGGCTCTCGTTGTACCACTCTGGCGGTTCGACGGTCGTGTCACCGATGTCAGTATAGCGAATTTCGACCGTGATGCGAGTTCTGTCATCCGGTCGGTGGTAGGTGACTCTCAGATATCGCACGATCCCGCGGTCGTCGATAAGGACCTGTCCGCTTGAGTCCACTAATCCGGGCCATGGATCGTTACCGAGCCGGATCCAATAATACGTGTGCTCGGCGTGTTCCACCCGGTCGACGACCGCCGAGTCCTCGACTGTCAGATACCAGCCGAGATACGTTTCGACTCGGTCGGTGAACGGACCCTCCCCTCCTGACCGACGATCGACCGGCTGGCTTCGATTCGGGGCCGCTTCGGTGATCCGTCGTTGACCATCGGCATAGACGGCTGTCTCCGCGATGATCGATGGATCGTATATCGGTGGTTTGAGCCGCTGGATCTCCGATGCATACACCGTCGGTCCCTGGACACGTGCGATCTCTTGGACCGCACCGATCAGCTGATCCTCCTCGACCTCCCGGTAGGTCAACACCAGTTCATAGGATCGCCCAACGAGCAATTGGGCATGTCGGTCGGCGATAAGCTCCGCGTTCGTGATGCCGGTCGAAGCGACGCCCGGCGGATAACTGGTGTTCGGTGACGGTTCGTCGGGCGTTCGCGTTGGCGTCGCACTCGGCTCGTCGGGCTGTCGTTCAGTCGATGGCTCCACCGGCGTCGGCGATTTCACCCCCGTAATCTCGGTCGTGATCCCCGCGATCGATGTCGGACCGCCCATTGACACGGCTGTCCCCACGAGGATGAGCGCGCCGAGACCGACCGCCAGCACTGTCGCGACACCCCGTGGACCCACCGGCCGTGACCGATCCGGTTCGACCACCGGCGATCGGTCCAGATACTGTTCGAACAGTCGATCGCGTGTCGGTCGATCGATCGCATAGAGGGCGATATCACGGAGTTCGTCGGCCGGAATAACCGTCGGCGACCCATCCGGCAGCTGATCCGGACCGGACGCCCGATTCGACACCACGATATCGACGGGACCGTCGGGCGGTTCGACCCCGCCGATGGATGGCCAGGTAGTATGGTGGACCCAGAGCCGCTCGCTTGTCGCGCCATCGGTCACGCGAAGCAATTCTCCGTCCCGATCGACGTCGTATCCCCGTGCCTGCCAGAGCGCGCTCACAAACCCGATGAACGACTCCCGATCGAGCCGCCGGAGCCGCTTTGTGAACGTCGATCGCGGAATCGGAGGCACATCGAACGCATCGGCCCACGAGGCCTTAGTATTCACTTTCTTGACAGGATCGGCCGGACAATTCCGGCGATCCTCGACCACCGACGAGCCAGGTCGAGTGATCCGCGCCAACCTTCATATGGTCCGTTTCAAACTGTAGCATATGAGCACGGTCGACGATTCAATGGATATCTTCGAGTGTTCCACCTGTGGGAACATCGGGATGGGCACTCAGGGAATCATCTGTTGTGACGAACCGATGGGAACGCTCACTGAAGACGATCCCGCGATCGATTCCCCGACGCTTGAGCAGCTGTTGCGAAGCGTCTTCGACATCTCCGAGACGGAGCTTGCCGTCTGTCTCTGTGTGATGGAAGCCGGTGAGGTCACCGTCAAAGAACTCGCCGAGGAGATCGGGTACGACCGAAGCGTCATCTCCCGACATCTCAACGACCTCGTCGATCTCGGCGTTTTACACAAACAACGACGGTTGCTCGATCAGGGTGGTCAGATCTATATTTACACGCCGGCCGATCCCGAAACCGTCCGTCGGAGCTTCCGTCGGAAATTCCTGCGATGGGTCCGTGAAGGGGCCGTTCTCATCGACGACCTCCGCCGGGAGAAAATCGAGGCGATCGTCGAACCCCAAGAGAACGACGCCGATTGGAAGATCTTCCGGGAGCAGTAAACGGCGTCCCGAAATCACTGAGTACGCGTCGACCACTCCTCGGTGGGAGTCGTGAGGTACTCCGACCCCCAGTCGCCCATCGCCTGAATGATCGGTTCGGTCGATTCACCCGCCGATGTCAGGGTGTATTCGACCCGGAACGGTCGTTCACTGACCACCGTCCGATCGACGAGCCCGTGGTCTTCGAGATGTTCGAGACTCTCCGAGAGCACCTTACTGGAGATCCCATCGACCTCCTCAAGTAACTCGTTGTACCCCAAACGATCGTGTTCCAACAACCGATGTAGAATGACCGGATGCCACTTCCGTCCGAGCAGGGTTGCCGTCGCCGTGATCGGACACCAGTCCTCGCCCTCACACCAGA
>JAXINS010000010.1:0-9357 GCA_034190395.1 Chewarchaeum aethiopicum (SeqCode) | reverse complement strand
GGTAATGTTCGAGGCTACCAGCGCGGGAGCCATCCTCTTTCGGGATACTCGCGATGAACGCGAGTATCTCCTCCTCAAAAGTCGTCCCGGCGACTGGGAATTTCCCAAAGGCGGGGTCGAGGACGACGAGGAGCTACAGCAAACCGCGATCCGTGAGGTCAAAGAGGAGGCCGGCATCTCGGAGTTCCGGCTGCTTGATGGCTTTCGCAAGGATTACGATTACGTCTTTCAGGCGAACGGCAAGACGATCCACAAGACCGTCCATCTCTTCATCGCGAAATCCTACGAGACGAGCGCGGATCTCTCCCACGAACACTCCGATCACCAGTGGCGCGATTACGAGCAAGCGATCAACACGATCACCCAGGACGGGCCGCGTGATATCCTCCGGGATGCCCACACGTTTCTCGACGAACGCGAGAACGGCAACGCCTGAACGCCAAAGGCCGTCCTGGACGCGTCCCCGGTCCGATCACCGTCGGAGCAAAACGACAACCGTCGGACGGCCAACGCCGGTGGTCAGCAAAAAGAACCGTTAATACCGTCGGTCCGCGTTCTCGCCGCATGGCCGAGACAATCAGCGTTGAGACGGGTGACGTCGCCCGGATCACGATCGACCGACCGGACGCATTAAACAGCCTAAACGTCGAGACATTGGAGGCGTTCCACGACGCCCTCGACGATCTCCGTGGGAATACCAGGGTCCTCGTGATCGCCGGCGCCGGCGAGAAGGCGTTCATCGCGGGCGCGGACATCGGCTACATGCAGGATCTCACGACGGCCGAGGCCCAGGCGTACGCCGAAATCGGGCACAATCTCACCGAGAAGATCGAGGAATTCCCGGCGCCGACGATCGCAGCCGTCGACGGCTATGCCTTCGGCGGCGGCTGTGAGATCGCCCTGGCCTGTGACCTCCGGGTCGCCTCCGAACGGGCGGTACTCGGCCAGACCGAACTGAACCTGGGGATCATGCCCGGCTGGGGTGGGACGTACCGGCTCCCCCAGCTGGTCGGGGACGAACTCGCTCGCCGAATGATCTTCTTTGCCGAGCGGATCGACGCCCAAGATGCCCAGGAATACGGCCTCGTCGGCGACGTCATCGCCCACGACGAGTTCGACGACTACATCGACGACATGGCGGCCGACCTCGCCGCTCAACCTGCCTTCGCCCTGCAGGCCGCCAAGGAAGGACTGACCCTCGCCCGGGATGCCGATCGGGGGACGGTGTTGGCCTACGAACGGCGGGCCTGGAGTGGCCTCTTTGGCACCCACGACCAACAGGAGGGTATGGCCGCGTTCCTCGAGGACCGCGAACCCGAGTTCGAGTGACGGGATCACACTGGTGAGACGGCTTGATCCCCGTCACGCCGGCTGGATCGGCGGATTTTTACGGACCGCCGGATTGACTATGGCCGTTAGCATGGAGTTCTGTGACGAGTGCGGATCGATGATGAAAACCGAGGACGAACGGTGGGTCTGCGGGAGCTGTGGGTTCGAGAAGGCACGCGACGCCGATCAGGAAGCCGGCATGGTCTCGACCCAAGGACAGGTCGAAAGCGAGGTCGTCGACACCTCCGACGTCGACGCCGAGGAGATCGGCCCCACGACGAGTGCCCACTGTCCGGAGTGTGGGCACGACCGGGCCCGCTGGGAGATGAAACAGATCCGGGCAGCCGACGAATCCGAGACGCGGTTTTTCACCTGTACGGAGTGTGGCCACAAATGGCGTGAGGACGACCACTGATCTCGACGCGTCAAAACGAAGTCCGATTCCCGGCCGGTAGAACGATGTGCCTCGCTATTTTTCTCGTCCGCTCCAGTCGGGAGGGTGAGACGTCATTTCTGTTGCCGTCCTCCCGAAACGGTAGGTCAATCGTGGCGGGCGAAAGTCAGGTAACCAGTATGGCCGACGCCAGCGGTCTGTGGCCGTGATCCCCGCTCGTCGAAATCCATCCGTCGTTGGATGGTCTCGATCGTCTCAATCGAGTTGAGGTCGGCCGCCTCGGCGGCCTCGGCTACCGAACGGGTGTGCTCGACGAACGGCGAGTAAACGGCGACGAACCCACCGGGGACGACCAACTCGGGGACCTGACGGACGACGGCCGGGGCATCTTCGGTATCGAGGGTGACGACATCGAACCCGTCCAACTCATCGACGGCGGCGGTGATGTCGCCGGTCCGAACGGTGACCCGATCGTCGACACCGGCGAGAGCCATGTTCTCGCGGGCCGTCTCGGCGAACTCGGGGTCCTGTTCGTACGTGACGACCTCGGCGCCGAACCGACCGAGGTAGGCCGCCAGCACGCCGGTGCCGGTACCGGCGTCGAGGATCCGATCGGCCGTTTCGATCCCGGTTTCGCCGACGATCAACCCGATATCACGGGGCATCATCGGGGCGCCGGTCCGTTCGAGGTGATTAAAGAGATCGGGGCCACGGAGCCGACGGACCGTAAATTCGGTACCGAGATGGGTCTCAAGCGTCTCGCCGGGATTGACGTCGGGTGGAATCTCGAGGACACCGAGATCGGTCTGTAGCTCCGAGCCGCGGGCACAGAGATACTCGCGGTCCTCGTAAACCAGGAGAACGCTCACTCTAGCCGGTTGATCGCGGCCGCCAGATCGCCGTTCTCGGCCTCAAGCGCGTCACGGGCAGCCGCCTCGTCGGCGCCGGTCCGCTGGGCGACCAGTTCGATGTCGTCTTGAGGGATGCCACCGTCGTCACCGCCCGTATCGTCCTCGCCACCCTCGACGGCCGCCGCGGCCTCCCGGGTTTCGGGGTCGCCGATGATCTGGTAGGTGTGCTCGCCGCGGGCGTCCATTCGGGTGACATCCGGCTCGTCGAAGACGAGTTCCTCGCCGTCCTCGAGGGTAATCACGACCGAGGAGGCGTCGAGTTCCTCCAAGTCGATGCCCATCTGGTCCATCATCTGTTTCATCTTGCTGGGGTCGAGTCCGCCACCGCCAAACATACCCCAAGGGTCGGCCCGACGCGAGAAAAGGGTGACGTTCGTGCGTAGTTACTCCGATTCGGCCGGGATACCGGACCGTACCATTACCGCCATACCGGTCTCGAAATCGGCCATCGCCGTCGCCGACAGTTCGGCCCGTCCGACCCCGATCAACTCACCGTCGAAGGCCCCGTGGACGATCATGACCTCGTCGCCGGTGCGGATCGCGGGATCGGCATCGACGACGAACTTCGCGAAGACGTTCCGCCCCTCGCGGACGTACGGTTCGCTCTCGTCGCCGACGACGACCCGGTAGGCCGGCGGTTCGAGCGATTCATGGAGCCGGCGACCGCCGGCAACGCCCAGCGAAAACCGACCCTCGATCGTGTAGGTGACCAGTCGGTCCGTCCCGGCTTTGATCTGGCGCGGGCGGCCGGAGGTCGAACGCTCGATAGTGAGGGCGTCATCGGGAAACAGCGCCCGGTCAGCGTCGGCCCCGAACTGGTAGGCGGCAACGGTGCGTAACAGCGACAGATCACGATCGGTCGGGGCATCCGCCATACCGAACGGATTTCGGCCCGACGGTCGAAAGGGTTTCGTCCTATCACAGCCGACACGAAGATTAAGAACCGTTTATATTGGATGCTAGGAAAGGGCTGAATGAGCATGGACACACGAAAGGTCGTCCTTGGGGGATTGCTACTGATCGTCAGTAGTCTCATTTTGCTGCAATCCGACACCATCGCCGCGACGATGCCGACCGCCGTTACCGGCGTCGTCGCCATCGGGATGGCCGGGGGCGCACTCCTCCTTGGCACAAGCGATCCGAACTCCATCTGACCGTCCCGGTGGGGGAGCCGTTGGCACCACCGCATAGCCACTGCGTTGTGCGGAACCCGAACCAGCGGTCGGAGGCGTCCGGAGAATGAACGGGCCAAGCGTCGGGCGAGGCCCGAGCCGATCCGGGCGTGACCGAACCAGCCAGTCGTTGGAGCGACCAGCCCTCAAGTTACAACAGGAACGTATCGATCTCCTCGCTCATGTCGACATGGCTGTCGGCCGCCTCGACGAGTTCATCGGCGGTTGATTCGGCGAAGCTCATGATCTCGATCCGGACGCCCTTATGCCGGAGATGCGAACAGAGCCGGGTGAAGTCGCCGTCGCCGGTACAGAGGACGATCACGTCGACGTGATCCCCGAGGGTGATCGCGTCGAGACTCATGCCGACGTCCCAATCGGCCTTCTTCGAACCGTCGGCGTAGGTCTTGATCTCCTTGATCTTGGTCTCGAATCCGATGTCGGCCAGCGCCTCGAAGAACCGCTCTTCCTCCGGCGCATCGGCCTTGATGACGTAGGCCAGCGCCCGGACCAACTGCCGGTTCCTGACGGCCTTGTCCAGTAAGGCGGTGTAATCGATGTTGCGACTGTGGAGACTTTGGGCGGTATGATAGAGGTTCTGGGCGTCGGCGAGCACGCCCACGCGCTGGGCCGCGTGGATCCCGGACATGGCCCATCCAATGGGCCCCGTACCTAAAGGATTGTAGCCAGCAAACGGGGAGAGCAATCGATCGCCCACGATAGACGGCTCACCAACTACTGATCGGATTGCGTTTCCTCGGGCTCGAAACCGTAGGCCTCGCGGGCGTGTTCGGGGGAAATATACCCGTTTTCGAGGTCGTACTGGATCCGGTCGGTTGGTCGATCGGCCGGATCGCCAAAGCCACCGCCGCCGGCCTCCCGGTAGGTCACCACTTGATCCGGAGCCAGTCGCTGATCGGATTTGACCGGCACCTGCTCGGAGCCGAGCTGGACGGACTGACAGGTCCCGTCGTGGCCACCCTGGATCCCCTTGGCCGGGAAATCCCCCTTACGGCCGAGGAAATTGATCCCGAGAGCGGTCGGGCCCAGATTTCGGAGCTTGATCTCCTGGCCGAGCCCGCCACGAGTTTTTCCGGGGCCACCCGAATCCTGGCGGAGTGCCTTTTTGAGAAACCGCAGCCGTCCCGTTTTCGATTCGAGCTCCTCGATCGAGATCGAGGCGGTGTTCGTCGGCAGCGAGAGCGTCGGAGCGCCGTCCTTGCGGGCGGTTGCCCCGCTCCCACCGGCGTTGAATATCATCTCGGATTGTTGTTCGCCGTCGGGTGTTTCGAAGTTGAGCTGGCTCGTCATCGTCATCCCGGGATCGGCCATCGTCATCCCGGGCGCGACCTGGGCCAACACGCGATTCGTGATGATCGCACAGTGATGGCCGATCAACGCCCGGCCAGCGATGGCGGCGGGATAGGATGGGTTGAGGATCGATCCCTCAGGAGCGGTGATCGTGATCGGCTGAAAATCGCCGTCCGTTTCCCGTGTCTGGGGGGTGGTCACGCATTTGATCGCGTACTGGGTGTAGGAGTCGGTGTACAACTTCGGGACGTTGATCGCGGTGTCGACTTCCCCATCGGTGCCCGCGTAATCCACCGAGAGCCGTTCGCCATCGATCGTGATCGTACACGCGATCCGGATGTCCTGATGAACCCCATCGACGGTGATAGCCTCGGCGTACTCCCCGTCCGGGAGCTCGTCAAGCGCCCGTTCCATGTTCGCCGTCGATTGGTCGATAATCCGGTCGCTTACGGCCTGGAGGTCGATATCGTATTGATCGAGAAACCGGACGATCTCCTCGTGGCCGGTATACGTCGCCGAGAGGAACGATTTGATATCGCCGATGACCTCGTTGGGGACCCGGACGTTCGCGCGAATGACGTCGACGATGTCGTCGTTTAGGTCACCGCCCCGGACCAGTTTCGTCGGCGGGATCACCAACCCTTCCTCGAACGTCGACTGGGCCTCGGCCGAATACGGTTTGCCACCGATGTCCGAGAGGTGACCCATCCCGGTCGTAAAGCCGACAAACTCGTCGTCGTAGAACACCGGGCGGATAATGGCGATATCGTACTGGTGGGTGGTCTCGCTCCACGGGTCGTTGCTCGCCAGCACGTCACCCTCGTTGAGTTCGTCGACCCCGAACTCATCGAGCATGTTTTTCGAGGCCTGGGAGAGAAACCGGGTGAAATTCGGCAGGCTATTGGTCGCCTCGGCGACGAGGCGGCCCTGTCGATCGGTAATACCGACGCTCAAATCGAATGCCTCGCGAAGGATCGGCGAAAAACTCGTTCGCGCGAGCGTATTCGTCATCTGATCGCAGATCGACACCAGTTTGTCCCGATAGACGCCGAGGGTGATGTCGTCGATTTCGCTCATCGGATTAGCACCTCACAACGATGTTTCGGTGGTCATCGATCCGGGCATCCGAATCGGGGCCGACGACGGTCGTCGAGCCGTTGCCCTCGATGATACAGGGGGTCGTGATCGTCTGGGTTGGCGCTAACCGATCGCGATCGAGGAATTGCGTTCGATGGAACGACCCATCGGCCGGAAAATACGCCTCCCGTTCGTCCACGACGGGATCGCCGCTGGCGGACCCAGCATCGTCCGTCAATCCGATAGTCGACGCATCATCGCGTAACGTGAGTTCCAGCTTGAGTTGGGTTAGCCGGATGGCCTTCTCGGGTAAGACGCCGTAGATCGACTCGTATTGGGTTTCGAAGGCCGCCCGGATGTTCGGGATCGTCATCGGTCGGTCCGTCGGAAAGACGACTTCCTCGTCAAAGCCTTGGCCCTCGAATCGCATATCGAATTTCGGTCGGGTGATCAGTTCCGATCGAGCATCGGCATCGACGTCCAGCACCGACACCGCCTCGTCGGTTAGCGTCTGGAACAGCTGGTCGATGTCATCGGCCCGGATAGCGGATAAATCCTCGCGAATCTCCTCGGTCATCGCCACCGATTTCGGCGTCACCAGCAACCCGAAGCTCGACAGCACGCCCGCCTTAGGCGGGATCACGACCGACTCGATGTCTAAGACCCTCGCGATCGCCTCGGCGTGCATCGGCCCCGCGCCGCCGAAGGCAAGCATCCGGCTCCGTCGAATATCGATGCCACGCTCGGCGGCGTGTTCCTTGAACGCGTTCGAGATGCGTTCGTTTGTCGTCCGGTAGATCCCCGCCGCCGCATCGATCCGGTCGATGTCGAGTGGCTCGGCGATCGCCGAATCGATAACCTCGGCTGCCCGGCTGCGGTCAAGATCGATAGGGGTCTCCGCAAAAGTGTCCTCGCGGAGATACCCCAACACGACGTCCGCGTCGGTGATGGTTGCCTGATCGCCGCCACGATCGTAACAAGCCGGCCCAGGAACGGCACCCGCGCTCTCGGGACCGATATCGAGGGTGCCCAGTTCGTCGATGCTGGCGATGCTGCCACCCCCCGAGCTGAACTCGATGAGATTGACGTTGGGGATCAACAGCGGATACCCGCTTCCGGCCTTGAATTCGTGTTCCCTGGCGGCCTCGAATTCGAACGCTTTGTCGAGTTCGTACTCCTGGATGAGACACCCCTTCGAGGTGGTACCACCCATATCGAAGGCGATCACGTCCGGCGTTTCGTACCGTTCGCCGAGGTGTTGGGCAACGAGAGCACCGGCAGTCGGCCCCGATTCGAGCAATCGAACCGGGAGCTCCCGGGCGGATGTCGCCGGGACGACCCCGCCACCGGAGGTCATGATCAAAAACGAGCCGGTGAATCCACGGCGTTGCAGGTAATCCTCCAGTTCGGTCAGATACCCCTGGACGGTCGGCTTGAGATAGGCGTTGATACTGGTGGTCGTGGTTCGGGGATACTCCCCGAGTTGGGGGGCGACCGCCGAGGAGAGACTCACCGTGAGGTCGGGGAACGATTCTTCGATGACTGATTGTGCCGTCCGTTCGTTGGTGTCGTTCGCATACGAGTGAAGAAAGCTGATCGCGATCGCATCCGCGCCGGCCTGGCGTAATTCCCGGACGGTCCGTCGCACCGCATCCGGATCGACCGGTTCGACGACGGTGCCGTCCTGGGCAACCCGCTCGGTCACGCCGGCTCGAAACCGACGGGCCGGAATCGGGTCCGGAAACGAGATGTGGACATCATACAGATCGTACCGACTTTCGTCTCGCATTTCGATGATATCCCGAAAACCCGCGGTCGTGAGCAAGCCGACCTGACTGCCGTTCCGTTCGAGCAACGTGTTCCCGGCGATCGTCGTCGCGTGGGTGAACCGCCGACAGTCGGTGATGTCGAAGCGATCCGCCTCGGCCAACCGATCGATGGCCGCCTTCACCGTGTCCGCGGGGTTGGGGCTCGTCGGGTGTTTTTCCATCTCCACCGTCCCGGACGTGCGATCGAAAAACGTGATGTCGGTAAACGTCCCGCCGATGTCGATCCCTAACTGATAGCGATGATCGCCCATGGACATGGATGATATCCTACCAACTGTGATCGCACACATAAATTCACGCGACGAACCGCGGCGCCGTGAACGGAGGTCCACGCCGACACAACGAGGGTTACCCGATTCGGTGATCGCTACCTATACCAGGAGTCGCTGATCGATCGGGGATCGATCGCCCGGTTGTCGACAACGATCGCTCTCGGCACGGTTTTGTCGGCCGTCGCCGAAGGGGCGGTATGAACATCGCCGTCACCGGCGCAACGGGCCGGATGGGTCGTGCGGTACTCGAACGAGCAGCCGACCGGGACGATCTGACAGTCTCGTTTGCCGCGAGCCGTGATCCGGATATCGATCGGATCGCGGAGATCCGGCTTTCCCCTGAAAAGGAGCTCGAATCGTTGCTCGACCGACGACGGCCGAACGCCCTGATCGATTTTACGGTGCCCGACGCCAGCGTCCGGTACGCCCAACAGTGTGCACAAGCGGCGGTGCCCATCGTTATCGGGACGACCGGCTTCGACGCGGAGCAACGGGAAACGCTGGCCACCGTAGCCGAGCGCGTGCCCGTGTTGACGGCCTCGAACTTCGCACCCGGGATGGTCGCCCTCCAACACGCCGCCGAGACGGTGGCCCAGCTCCTCGACGGGTACGACATCGAAGTCACCGAAACCTTCCACAACCGCAAGAGCGAGGCGCCTGGGGGGACCGCCAACGCCATCGTCGATCGGCTCGAAGCCGTCCGGGGAGAGCTCACACGGGTCCACGGCCGCGAGGGCCAGACCGGGCGAGCGGACGATGAGATCGGGATCCACTCCCGGCGGGCGGGCGACGTGCGTGGCGATCATGAGGTTCTGTTCGCGGATAACGATGAAACGATCAGTCTCACCCACCGGACGGCTAGTCGGGATGTCTATGCCGCCGGCGCGTTGGACGCGGCGGTCTGGCTCGCCGGCCAACCCCCCGAACTGTACGAATTCGCCGACGCGTTGCTCGACAACTGAAACCGGTCGGGGGGACAACACCGATTCGACATTGGATAAACGACAGCGGTGGGGCTGGACTGTTGGGGAATCCAAAGACCGTTTGGAGAGAGGTTCTTAC
>JAXINS010000106.1:0-9431 GCA_034190395.1 Chewarchaeum aethiopicum (SeqCode) | reverse complement strand
CCACATCAAAGGCTTCCGCGATTTCCTCTGCTTCCGTCCGGATGTTTTCAGCTTCTTCTTCACTACGTTTGGATTCCCCGCCATATACCTTCCCCTCCAGAACGGAGTTTACCGGATTGATCACGTGGAGTACGGTGATTTCTGCATCCGAGTGCTCTTCAAGCACGTGTCTGAAGGCATCCCAGGCCTGTGACGAGTTATCCAACGGCACCAGGATCTGTTTGCTCATGTGGTAGTGATTGTTCCCAGGGAGTAATTGTATCTCAGGATTCTGCCGGCGCAGGTGTTGCCGGTTCGCCACGGCCGAACCGCTTTCGCAGGTATCGGTAGATTGGGAACACCCGATCCTCCACCCAGCCGGATATTCCTACTGAACTTGCGTACACGATCACGGGAACGCCCGCATCATCGGCCAAGTTCACGACCCGATCGGGCGTACTGCCGAATATCCACTGTCGCAAGCGTCGGTTCCGAGAGGCCCCGATAATGAGGATGCCACCGTTCTCCGCAGCTGTCGAAACTAATCCCTCCGCAATACTGGATGACCTGACGTTATGTACGGTTGCTGTTGCCGTGTCCGCAAGCCGCTGGAGGGTCTTCCCCGGATCCTCGTGAACGCCCTCGCCGGTATGAACGTCAATCAGGTGAATTTCCGCCCCACGATCAGCGAGCGCATTCACCAGCGGGAGCGCAGCCAGGTGATGCGGGCCACCGCCAACACCGACATTCACCGCGTCAATCGTACCTGCCTCAGGGGGTCCACTGACGAAGAGCACGTCACAGGGAGCGTCGTATTCGACAGATTCGGTCACGTCCGGGTGATCCTCGGGGTACCCCATCAAGATGAGATCCGCGTCATCCTCCCTGGCTGTATGCAGAACGTCGAACGCGATGTCACGGCAGGTATGTCCTTCAACGACGTAGTCAACATCGATATTGTTTGCAGAGAGCGCATCTTCGATCACAGCGACGTTCTCTTCGGCCTGCTCAACGACGATCTCACTCGCGGTTTGTTCGGGAATCTGGGTGATGTTGAGAACCTGAATAAGCGGATTTTCGGATCGGGCTTGCGCAATCGTCGCCGCCAACTGGACGTGCCTGAGTGCCCGGTCGGGACGGGCCACCGGAACCAACACACGATACGGCCCCTCGCTGCTGGCTATCTCCTGTTGTCCCTGTCCATTCGTCGTCGGTTCCGGGGCGGGGACCACTTCCTCGTACAACTCTTCGATCTTGGGAGCACCGCCCCACACGAGATATGCGCCAAGCAACCCGATGATCAAGACAGTCCCCGTCACTACACCCGCGGGCGGCAGATTGTAGATCAAAGCAAGGTTTGCAACGATCCCGATCACCGGAATCAGCGGGACGAGTGGAACGCGGAGCGGACGATCAAGATCGTCGTGGCGGCGACGTGAGTAGATCAGCGCAACGTTGACGAGCGAGAGCGGAATAAGCAGGTTGAGAGTGGCGAACCCGGTAAGTGTCGTGAGTCCCAATCCCTTGAAGACGATCTCACCGAGCGCTGGAAGGAAGACGGCGATGTTCACGTCGAGGAGGCCACCGTGTACAGGTAGCACCATGATGAACACCAGAATGAATACGACGATGGTCGCGGTAACGGTGATGATGCTCCAGAACGGCGTCCCGTAATCGGGGTGAATCCGGGAGAACCGGCGGGGAGCGTGCCCCTGGTTGCCCATGAGCGAGCCGATGCCGCTGGCCGCGAGGACGCTCGCGTTGGAGGCACTCACCATGCTGAAGACCGCACCGGCGACGATCAGCCAGAATCCAACCGGTCCAAGCGCGGCGGAGGCCACCCGCCCCATCGCGGTTTCTCCCTCCTGAGCGATGACCTCCGCTGGAACGGGTGAATTTACCATGGCGATGATGACCAGCGTGTACAGAACGGTGACAGTGATAATACTCGCTGCGATGGCCTTCGGGACGGTCTCGCGGGGTCTGATGATCTCACCGGCGCTGGCAGCGATCGCAGAGAATCCGAAAAAGGTGATGAATGCTAGTGACGCGATTGTGAGGATATTGATCGGTTCAACCTCAAAATTTCCAGTGAACTTCGCGGTAGCCTGTGCTGGGCCAACCGCACCGACGATACCACCGATGAAGATCAGCAAGACAGCCACCTTAGCGCTGGTGACCAGTAGTTGGAACATGCCGCTCTCCTCAGTCCCTTTGGCATTGAGGATCCCCAAGAGTAGTGCCGCGAGGATGCCGATACTGCCGTGTGGGAGCGGGATGGCTTCGGGGATGATGAATCGGAAGAACCACTCGTCCATCGTCGAGAGGTAGAATGCTGTCGTCCCCGTGTACCCTAGAAAGAGCGCGACGCCGATGAAGTAGACCAGCAAATCCAGTCCACGATTGTCGTCGGTATCGAAGGTGCGAGTACTGAAGAGGTACCCGCCACCGTTCTCCGAGTAAATAGAAGCGAACTCAGAATAGGAAGCCGCAGTCGTACCGGCCACCAGGGCCGCGATAACGAACGAAATGACGGCGCTAGAGCCGACTTCCGCGACGGCAACTCCGGACAGTGAGAAGATTCCAGCCGCGATCATCGTGCCCAGCCCGATCGCAAAGGCGATCTTGAAATCCAGGGTCCGGGTGTGCTCTACCATCGTATTGGGAGGGCTTGTCCGATCAGGCAGATAATTGTTTTTGCTTCCTCATGACGCTCTACAGGAGTGATCTATTTGCTGAATCTAACCTCTGAGGGCACCGTAGGAACGGGATTACTGGAAATTTATTTCTTATAATTCTGGTTGGTAAACAATACTGCAGCAGCGTCTGGACCACGGATCTGGATGCAACACTTATCGAATGAACGAATAGAGGAGGACGACAAATCCGGCCCCGATCGCTATTGATTCAACGATGTGGACCTGTGTTAACGACAGTGGGGTCGCCTGATAGAGGACACCCTCAATCAAAACGCCCATCGTCATGAGACCGAAGCCAATTGTTGCATCACGAAGGTATCGTGTCCGTTGGTGACGGTAGGCCCGGAACGCGATCGCCGTGGTTGCAATCCCCACTGTAAGCAACAACAGCCGCACGATCGTCAGGCCAACTGACCAAAAGCTACTCATCACTATCCTCCGGTTGACGACTGTCCGCGAGAGACATATCGCCATACAGCGAATAGAGAATCACAAGCATCCCGACAGCGACGATACTAGTCTGGATCGCACCCGCTGTAAAGAGATCCAGGTTAACCACCTCGAATAGCACGCCCTCAATAACTGCTCCAATACTGATCAACACGAATCCGATCGCCACATATAACATTGGTTGGCTACCGTGGACGCGATATCCTCGATACGCCTGCTGTGCGATCAGTAATCCTAACCCGACCGTGATGAGTTTCGCGATTACCAACTCAATGTGCATGCTCAGGTTTCCCGAATATCCTCCCACAGCGTGGTAAAGCGGTCTGCGGGCGTCTCACGTGTCTCAACCTGTACCTTGAATTCGCCATCCACCAGCTCAATATCGAGATGATCAATATTCGCCCGATAGACACTATGATGGCTCCCATCCTCCATGACACGGGTTCGTTCGATAAGGAGATCGTAGCCCAACATTTCCTCAACCCGACGATAGATGGTCGATCGGGCAACATCAAGCTCCTCGCTAAGCTCTTTCGATGACTTTGGTGTGTCGCTTGTGGCGGCCAGAATCGCCTGCACGAATTCGTCACCAAGCAGCGCCAACAATGATCGTGGATCATCATCGTTGCTGGTTTCCTCGTCTGATGATGTGGACACACGTGTTGCGTTCCTGTATGTAGCGGTAGTAGTAGTCACATGCTTAAAGTGATGGCTGATTTGCTGGCTCAGCAAATCTGCTTGCCGCACTATATATCCTGAATGTGTAGCCCCACTTGCAAGGTGACTGATGATATGAACCACTCTCGACCACGACTCACCCGGCGACAACTCCTTGAAGGCGCAGCTGGACTGTCAGTCGCTGGATTAACAGGATGTATTGGAGCCTCAACCGGGTCGGCTAACACGCAATCAAACGCCGAAACGGACACTGCATCCGGAAGTGATCATCCCGGTCATGGAAGCGAATCACATAGCCATGACATGGTGAGTGAACCGCAAGAGTCACGCGAAGTGGTCGTCAACACGGCTCGGACCGAGGGTTCGACCGAATATCATTTCGATCCCCATGTCACGTGGATCAATGTTGGAGGAACGGTTACGTGGCGATTGGAAAGTGGCACCCATACTGCAACTGCGTACCACCCGGGCAACGACCAGCCCCGGCTCGTACCTGAGGGGAGTGACGCCTGGGACAGTGGCACGCTTTCTGAGGAAGGTGAAACGTATGAACATACCTTTGACACGGAAGGTGTGTATCACTATCTCTGCAAACCGCACGAACAGTTCGGGATGATTGCCACCGTTATCGTCGGAAAGCCACATCTTGAAGAGCAGATTGCCCTTGACAAAATGCCCGACAACAAACCCGAAGAGGTGCATGGCAAACTTAAAGAACTTAACGGGATGGTCCGAGAAATCATGGGCGAAGGTCATCACGACGGGACTGAAACCGATCATCACAACGACACTGGAACTGATCACCACGACAGCACCGAAACCCATCATCACGATGGCGGGACTGAAACTGACCATCATAACGACGGAACCGAAACGCATCATCACGACGATGAGACCGAAACCGATCATCACGATTAACTGATTTAGGGCTGGATAAAACCGCAGGAATGGCACTTACCAGATAACAATCACTACGATCGGTCGGTTGTTTTCGACACTCCGATCGCTGCTTCATCGCTTGTCATATGACCCAACGATTTGACCTAAGCCTCCTCGGCCACCATTATACACTGACGTTATCGGCAACACTCACTGGCTATTGGATTGTCTTCTTGCGATTGCTCGTAGGATGGTGGTTCCTTCACGAAGGATTGAACAAATACGCCACTCCAGGAACATTCACAGCCGGTTGGTTTCTCGAAAAGACAGATACGATTGTATCACCTATACTCAACATATTCGCGGGAGGGCTGGCAGAAACGGCGATCAATCTTATGATCCCAATCGCCGAGGTATTGATTGGGGTCGGAATAATTCTCGGCTGTCTGACTCGACTTGCCTCGTTTTTTGGCACAGTAATGATGGGGTTGTTTTACTTCGGCAACGAGGCATGGCGACGTGGATTCGTCAATGGTGACTTGATGGGGCTCGTTTTGTTTGTGACGATAATCATATTCGGAGCGGGTCGTGTCTGGGGAATTGACGCTCAGCTTGAAGAAACGGACTTCGTACAGTCACACCAGTGGATTCGGTACCTCCTCGGCTAGGGAGCAAACATCTATGTCATCGCCATGGTCCGATTACCGTTTGATCGACGAGGCGGTAATTGTGATCGGATTGAGTCTCATCCTGTTTGGAGTGGCTGTAATGGGATTTTTTGAGACAATACTCGGTAGTACTCACTTCACACAACAGATCCCCGGAGTGGGTGTAATCATCATTCATACATCGTTCACCCCACACATACGAGCATATATCATTGCGCTCGGTTTTCTCATACTCTTGGGATGGGGATTCTACAGGGTCGGGCGTGCAATCATGACCTGATATCGGCGCATGGCAAAACGCAAAATCGCAAGACTGCGTGGCTGTTTGTGAATGCGTCGAATTTGTTTGGTCTGAGCATTTGGTGAACTCACCTCTAGTTCACAGGGAACAACCGCAAGAAGGCGTCCGAATTGGGATGCTCCGTCCGGGATTTGAACCCAGGTCCTTGCCTCGAGAGGGCAAGATGATTGGCCGGACTACACCAACGGAGCGCACCTGACCCTATCCCGGAAACCCGTATAACGGTTTTGGATTGTGGGTTCTGTGTAATGACTCACCGTGGTGCCGTGTAGGAATCCGGCGGTGTCCGTCGGCCCTATTCGTTAGTCGGTGGGTCGTTTTCGACTTCCTCGTGTGGTGAGCTCATCGCCTCGGGTTCGTGACCGGGGAGTGTAATGATATTCTCACGACCGATCCGGAGTTTGTTGATCGTCTCTTCTTCGTCCATGTCCGAGAGCAACATGCTGACTTTCGATTTCGACCAGCCCGTTTCATCGACGATCTGGGACTGTCGCATGCGACCGCCATGCTCCCGGAGGAGGTTCTGGACGCGATCCTCGTCGCTGAGCAATTCCGCATCGGTGACGGCCGGTTCACCCGGACTGGTGGTCGTGCTTCCACCGTTTGCCTCCGTTGTCATCCCACCAGAGGGCCCCCCGTCGGCGCCGTCATCACCGCCAATCGAGGGCGTGCCATCCCCGCCGAAGGTGTCGGTATACCGCCACACTAAGATCGCCCCCAGAATCGCGACAAGCCCGATTCCGAAAAAGAGCGCCCAGGGTGGTTCGCCCGCGCTATCGGACCCGCTTGCGTTGATCGGCGTTCGTGGCGTCGATGGAGCGACGGTGGGTGTCTCGGTCACTGGCTCAGATGTGGTCGTGTCAACCCGTGGCG
The DNA here is from genome assembly GCA_034190395.1 of Chewarchaeum aethiopicum (SeqCode). GTDB lineage: Archaea > Halobacteriota > Halobacteria > Halobacteriales > Hikarchaeaceae > Chewarchaeum > Chewarchaeum aethiopicum. Next base: position 2,904 of record JAXINS010000106.1, on the reverse strand, counting down.
TCGGTGTCGCCGTCGGGGTCGGCGTCTCGGGGCCGATCACCACGCGGGGGTGGTTATCGGAGAAGCTTCGTTCGCCCTGCCAGGTCACCGAGTCGCTGCCACTCAGGGTCTGATCGGAGAGAATCGCCGAGTCCCGCGGCTCGACGGCCCGGAACTGCAGGTCCGGCCCCGTCATGAACACAAGCGATTGGCCCGAATCGATATAGAGCCCGCCCTCGAAGATGTCGGCGACGACGATGGTCTCGCCTTGCTGTTCGGCGAAGGCTCCCCACTGAAACGTCATCTCAACGACGCCGATGTCATTGTCGAGGCCCGGACTGACGTAGGCCCGCTTGGAGAACTGCGTAGCCGTCATATTCCGACCGGTGGCGTCACCGCCATCGCGGGCCAGCGCCCGCGCCTGGGTCTTGAAGTCACTGAAGAGATCGGTCTCTTGTTCGTTGAACCGCTCGGCAAAGTCGCGATAATTTTGCGTTTCAGTATCGTTTTCGAGGACCCGTTCGTAGTGAAAGACCCACTCCGCGGAGGCGTTCTCGAAGACCGTGATACGGAACTGCACGCGATCGAACTGATCGCCGATGACAAACAGACCAGGGGCGCCGCTCGCGCTGGCGCCAGCACCACCGCCGGCGCCGACTGCAACCAACAGGATAAGAAGGGTGCCGACGACCCTCCCTGGCCCAGCCATTGCTATAACCCACGAGAGGCGACCGGAAAGGTATTGCGACGCTCAAGCGGGATCTCAACCGTTGAACCTGCCGGTCACGGCGCGAGTTTGAATGGATGTTGCTCCTCGTAGCGCTCGAACGTGTATGGCATCCACTCTTTGCATTCCTCGAGTACCCGCCGGGAGAGTTCCCGGATCTCCCATTGGGCGTCGGCCTTCAATCGCATATCGAGGAGATGCATGATCGACCGGGCGTTCATGCTGAAGGTCAGGTTCACCTTCGTCCCGAGGGGCAACAACATCCGGGCGTCCTCCTTTGGCACGCCGGCATCGACGAGGCGTTCGTAGGCATCCATACACGCCGCATACACCTCCTCAGCCAGCTCGACCCGTTCGTCCGGCGTCATCTCGATCTCCTCGACACCCTCCCGGGAGACGGTCTCGTCGGCCTCGAACGACGGCGGATAGGCGAACCGTTCGTCGAGGGGATCGTCGCCCGACAGATCGACGTATCGCAGCGACATGACGTCGAAGGATGCATGCCGGTGGCGGGTGAGTTGGGCCATACACGTCCTGCTCACTCCACGGACTGCAAATGTCGCGGTCGGATGTTCGAACGGGCCCCAATGGCCGGAACGCATCAGGTGATCGATCAGCGTCTCTTTTTTCTCCTCGAGCGTGTCGCCCTCGACCGAATCCATGACGGTCGCGAAATCGTTTTCCTTGCCGACCCAGTCGGCCGAGTAGTCCCCACGGGCGGCCCGACAAGCCAGCTCCTCCGGCCGCGCAGTCGATTCGAGCACCTCGACTTGCATGCTCTAATGAGCGCACCTCACCCATATTAATGTGGGAGAAGCCACCGCCAGGGATCGCGACCAACCCTTCGAGCGACACCCCCTAGCCACCGGCCACCGCTCTGTCCGTTAGGGAGCGATCTCGAGTAACTGATCGTAGGCTTCTGCGTAGGCGGTGGCGATTCGGGCGGGATCCTCACGCTCTGCCTTCCGGAGGGCGGGCAGCGATGTGGTGGCGACCGGATCGATCATATCGGTGACGTCCCCGACCCGCTCTTCGAGTTGGCCATCCCGTGGACCGCCGGTGGTTACCTCACAGGCATTCAGATAGCGATCCCCCTCGTAGTAGCGAACCCGTTGGGGTTCGACGACTGCCACGGCCCGAACGGATAATCCTTGCAGTGGGCGGGCGATATCGCCGTATGATTCGACGACCGCGGGCGTCGTCCGGTCGATCTGCTCGGCGAGCGCCTGGAGGTGGGGGAGATACCGCTCTTGCATGTACCGGTTTAGCTCCTCGACCGTTCGAACACGCGGGGCGTCACTCAGCGCCAGCCCCTTCCGTGCACTCTGGGGGATGTCCGCGTTGGCGTTGACGACGAACGTCTCGCCGACGCGGTCTAGGACGAACGACCGGTGGGTCTCGCCGATGAACCGGTCGCCGTCCGGTGCCGGCCGCCAGAGTCGATGGATGGGGTTGATCGCCTCGGGCGTGTGATCACCGTCGCTGGCAGCGGCCAGCCGGCGAGCGTCTTTGCCGTACAGCCGGCCGGTCTCGACGGCCGCGTGATAATCGTCGTGATCGAACCAGTAATCGTTGCCCGCGCGGGGTTTGAATCCGACCGCGTCCAGTCGGTCGAGCAGACCGACGCTGAAGGTGGTTTTGCCGGCATCGACGCGGTCACCCCCGGCGATGAGATACGTCATCGGTCGTTGTGCTCGTCGGTCCGTAACCCGTAGTAGCCGGGTTCGGTATCCGAGCGGGGATTCGCGACGACGAGGTCATCGGCGTTGTCGATGATCCACGGGATCGTCCAGTCGATCAGTACCGATTCGGTTTCGGCATCGAGATCGGCATCCGGCTCCAGTTCCTGAAGGAGTCGGCCGATCTCCGGGACAGTATACAGCTTCTCCGGGTCGAAGAGTTCGGCCGGGGCGTAGAACTCACAGGGATGGAGTTGGTCGAACTCCGATTTGGCGACGGGCATACCATCCCGTTTGTATGCGATAATTAAACGTCTGGCATCCGACGCCAGTCATTCCCGGCGGCGCCACTGCTCGCGTGGCTCCCGATCGAACAATGAAAAATGAATGTGGTTGGACGCGATCGGCGCCGACGAATGCGGCTTACTCGAAGTGCCCGACAGCCGTCTGATACTCATCTGCGGCGACGTCCCAGTCGACGACCTCGAAGAAGGCGTCGATGAAGCTGCCGCGGTCGGG
>JAXINS010000129.1:0-9612 GCA_034190395.1 Chewarchaeum aethiopicum (SeqCode) | reverse complement strand
CCGATGATGAGGAGGTAACCGACGGCGGCGAAGAGAGCACCGACCATGAGCATCTTTTTGATCGAGCCGATGGTCGATTGGATGGTTTCGGGCGATTCGCGGTTGATAGGCACGGACTGTTGTTCGGTCGCCATTGCATTTTAACCATTATCGAGTTGTGTATAGTAACTAACTCACTTTTGCATACCAATTGCACGACCGTCGCTTCGGGGGACGATCGGGATTCGGGGGCTGGCGCGCCGATCCTCGGATCACCCGACGTGGCGTTCGTTAGCTCGACTCGAGAAACGCAGCGGCCCGTTCTTTCCCGAGGGTCTGTAGCTCCTCGATGAATTCGGGACTCCGATCGAGCTTCGTCGAACAGTGATAGTCCCGGTCGATACTGATCCGTCTGACCTTCGTCTTGGTGAACTGATCCCCCGAGAGGTGTCCTTCGTCGATCCAGTGGTTCACACGTTCGATGAACCGCAACTCCTGATTCAACGAGAGGTTGCCGGCGAGTTCGTTGCGCCGATCGGCGATCTCCTCGAGTGTCGTCGGCGTCCCCTCCCGTTCCTGGGGGTTGATCTGGATGATCCACAGCTCCGCGGGCTTTCGCTCGCTGTCGACGGTCAGCAGGTCGTCGATCGGTGGATTCTGGGAGAACAACCCGTCCCAATGGAGGTGACCGTGGAGTTCGATGCCCTCGAAGAGGTTCGGGACCGCCGCCGACGCGAGGACGGCCTCGGGGGTCACGGCTTCGTTGACGAACGTCTCGAATTCCCCGCCGTTGACGTCGACGGTCCCCACGACGAGCTTGGGGGCTCCCCGCTGGCAGAGCTCCGGGACCGTCTCGAAGTCGATGTGGGCCTCGAGGATCTCCTTGATTCGGTCCTGGCCCCACCGTGCGCCTGGATTCATATAGGGGGTGAGTCGGGGGACCGGCAGGCCGCTGCTTTCGATCCGTGACCACCCGACGAGCCAGTCGTTCGTGACCCGATCGACCGGGCCCTTGGCGGCGAGATCGTCCCAAAGGGTATCGAGGAGTTCGATCGCCCGCGATGCATCCTGGCTGACGAGCCCGTACCACGCCACGAGCGCATTGAACGCCCCGCCCGAGGAGCCGCTGATCCCCACCAGTTCGTGTCGATCGTGATCCCACTGTCGGAGGAGTTCCTGGAGCACGCCCGCGGTGAAGGCCGTGTGGCTTCCCCCGCCCTGACAGGCGATGGCGACGTTCGTCGCCTCGGTATCGGATTCACTCATAGGTCTGTGTATAGCCGCCGTCCCAGAGGAGATCCCCGCCGTTGAGGTGTTTGGCATGCATCGAGAAACCGAAGGTATACAGATTAGCGACCTCGACCGGCGTCATCATCTCCTTGGTGCGGGCTTGTCCGAGCATGACGTCCTCGATGACGGCCTGTTCGGAGATCCCCCGTTGGGCGGCCGTATCCTCGATCTGGTTGATCATCAGCGGCGTGAGGACATATCCGACGCTTACCGAGAACCCCCGCAGCGTGCCCTCGCCCTCGGCGGCGATCGCCCGTGTCAGTCCGTGGAGGCCGTGTTTTGCGGTAATGTACGCCGGCTTGTCCTGGGTGGCGTAGTGGCCATGCACCGAGGACATGTTCCCGATCGCGCCGACGCCGTCGTCGGTCGCCTTGATGTGGGGGATCGCGAGTTTGGCGACCAGAAACGGGGCTCGGAGCATGATATCGAGCATGCGGTCGTATTGGTCCATCGGGAACTCCGCGATCGAGGCGATATGCTGCAGGCCGGCGATGTTGGCGACATACCGGAGCGCGCCGTGGTCGGCCGCCGTCTCGACCATCGATTCGACGTCCGCGTCGGTCGTGAGATCGGTTTCGACCGGGACGAACTCCCCGGTGGCATCCAGGGTCGTGGCCTTCTCTGCGGTTTCCGCGAGGCCGTCCTCGTCGATATCGGCGCCGATGACGGTGAGTCCGTTGACCGCCAGTGCGACCGCCGTCGCCTGGCCGATACCCGACGCGGCACCGGTAACGATCGCCACGGAGTCGGTCGAAAACCGTGGATCATCGATCGTCAGGATCCGGTCGGTGGTCAGTTCGGGCTCCGACAGGTCGGTCGTTGGTGATGACATACTTCCGAGTAGGTCCGACCACGGGATAACCTTGCCTTCGGTCGAAGCACTCGCCGCTGTCGTGTCGCTTCGTTTTTGAACTCTCCGCTGTCGGCTGGTGCATCACGCCGTACCGTTTTCGGTGATCTCGATCGGGAGGCGATATCCGTCCACGAATGGGTTCTCATAAGGGATATCGAGCCGCTGATAGACGACTGCGGGAATCGCGATATCGGCGAGCAGTAGTTCCCCCGGGACGTTGGACAGCCCCGTCTTGGGGAGCGCGAGGGTCATCGTCTGGTCGGGCGTGATGGCGGCCGCCGGTGCCTCGCCCGTGGTCGCATCGTAGCCCGACGGGATATCGAGACTGAGACGGGGTGCCAACGATCGATTGCTGGCCTCGATGAGTTCGAGCGCACGCCCACGCGGGGGCCCGTGTAATCCATACCCGATGAGCGCATCGACGAGCAACGACGCGCGGTCGATCGGCTCGGCGTCGGTCGTCACCTCGATGTCCATTTCGTCGAGAATCCGATACTGAGTTTCGACCGCCCCCTGGAGTTCCGCCGGTGGCCGATCGAGCACGATCGATACTGACAACCCGCGATTGGCGAGATGGCGCCCACAGGCCAGCCCGCCACCGCCGTTGCCCCCTGAGCCGGCGACGATGACGATCTCGCCGTCCGTGTGGCGCTGTCGACACTGTCCGGCGAGGTTCCGGCCGGCGTTTTCCATCATCTGGAGCAGCTGGAGGCCGACCTCTTCGACAGCGATACGGTCGACCTCACGCATTTCCGAGGCCGTGACGCTCGGCACGTCCGTTCCGTCCGGCGTCCGAAAGCTCACGTCGCTCACAGCGGCGTCTCGGTCCCGAAGCGGTTAGGCGTTCGGAGGGCCGATCCCAACCCCGTTTGGCGGCCGTAACGAGGTTACGCCGAGGTTGCCAAGCGGTTATTTCCGTCCGGCGTCACTTCCCGTTGAGGGTCGGCAGTGCCACAGACACTCTCGTGCTGTCGGCGTGTCTTCCCTCACCCCCCTTTGGCTCCCATCCTGTCCCCTCGTCTCGATCCGGCCTCCGAGACCGATCGTGACCGGCGGCCACACGTTGTGGTATTAAACAGTAAGTAAGTAGTTTAAGGTAATCCTTTTATGCCAGTACCACGAACTACTGATACATCGATGTCGGACACAGCAAAACAACTCGAGGTCTGGTGTGCCGGCGAGGAGTGGTGTCCCATCACCTCCACCGCATCGCTGATCGGCAAGAAGTGGCACCCGGTCATCATCCACCGGTTGCTCACCCACGGTCCCTCGGGGTTCAACGAATTGAAAGACCACGTCGACGGGATTTCGAGTAAAGTCCTCTCGGACAGTCTCGAGGACCTCGAGGACAAGGGACTGGTCACTCGGACTATCGTCAGCGAGAAGCCGTTCCGCGTTCAGTACTCCCTCACCGAGGCGGGCGAATCGCTTGAACCCGTCATCACGGCGATGCGTGAGTGGGGGCAGTCCAATCTAACCGAACCGCACGACGAGGACGCTTCGATCGTCTAACAGAGTCTATGCCCGAACTCGCGGCGCTTACGTGGGTACTCGTCTTCGGCGTCATCTTCTTTGGCGGTTTCATCAAGGGGGTTGTCGGCTTCGGGTATGCCATCGCCAGCACGGCCATCCTCGCGACCGTCATCGATCCCTCCATCGCCGTCGTGGTGATGATTCTCCCGATGCTGGCCGCGAACGTCTCGCTGTTGCGCGAACTGGATCGATCGGAGATCCGCTCCTGTCTCAACCGGTTTTGGATCTACGTCGTCGCGGCCCTCATTGGCACCGTCGTCGGGATGTTCCTGCTCGATGTCATCCCGAAACCGGTGCTTGCGTTGTTGATCGGTGGATTCACGCTCCTGTATGTCCTCACCAAACAACCCTGGTTGCCGGTCCCCGGCGAATCCTGGATCGCCGAGCGGTGTTTCACGACCGGCTGGGTGGCGAAAGGCTCCCTCGGATTCGTTTCGGGAATCGTGTTTGGCGCCGCCAATATCGCCGTCCAGGTCGTTGCCTATCTCGATAGCCTCTCGCTTGACCGATCGACGTTCGTGGGCGTGTTGGCGATGATCCTCGTCGGCATCTCCTCGCTACGGGTCGGCATGGCGTGGACCCTCGGGCTCTACGGATCGAACACCCTCCTGTTGTACTCGGCGATCGGGACCGTTCCCGGCGTCCTGGGTGTCTCGGTCGGCGGCCGCTTTCGGCAGTACATCCCGGCTGAGTACCAACTTATCGGCGTGTTGGGGCTGTTGATCATCATCGGACTCCGGTTGACGACGGCCGGTCTCGCTGGGTTATAAAGGATCAATCGGTTCCGCCGTCACGGTTACGTCCGCGTAGCCTACCGTTTTATGGATTACTAAACACTACTTACTATTGTAAAGTGAGCTGAGACTCCCACTGGTGACCCCAATGACACCCGATACACAGCCCGCGACCGACCGTCTGCCATCGATCGGCATCGATGCAGCGCCTCTTGATCGGTACACCGCGATCACGCTCAACGAGCGCGAGCTCATCGTGTTCGATGAACGGAATCAAGACGCCTGGATCCGGTCGTCGGCGTGGACCGACATCGAAACGATGCAGTAACACCAGTTCCGAGAGGAGAGCTTCCCGTGCCACCCGCTGTAGACGACCCGATCACGGCGATCCGGACGGCCGAGACATTGGCCGATCTCGTCGCGATCACCGGGACTGATTCCGAACACGCCGCTTACTTCGCGGCCAAACAGCTGTGGGCCGACCACCGCGCCGATACTCTCGACTCGACGCCGCCGACCGACTCGCTTCCGGGTGACTGTGTCACGATCGACGGCCACCGTTTTTGTGTCCACGGCATCACCCACGCGGATACGGCCGCCGAAGGTGACTACCTGCGCGATCACGTCAGTCGATTGCTGGAAAACGGCGCGACGGTCTACTGTGAACAGGGCATCCGCCCGATGTACTTCCGCGAGCTGCCGGCCGTCTGTGCGATGGACGACTATCGCTGGGCGATGCAGCGGTGTCAGGCCCTCGATGTCGAATCCCATCTCTCGGACGTGCCATCGGAGTTCGCCGGCGTCACCGAGGAATTCGATACCCTGCGCGCACAGGCCCAGGACGCGGTCTTCTCGCTGATCGAGTCGGGTCGTGACGTCTACGGTGACCAGTTCGAGACTGCGTTGGGCGATGTCGCCTCGAGCCTGTTTACGAGCCACGAAAACGCCGCCACCGGCGACGATTTCGAGTCGTTCCAACTGACCCGCCGGGCTGCCCAGGATCCGAGCGCTCTCATCGAGCTCCAGAACTACTACAAACGGACGTTCCTTCCACAACCGCTCGAACGCGAGTGGTTACGCCGGCACGATCCCGAACTCGAGCTCCTGACCCATGCCCGCAACGAACGGATGGCCGACTACGCCGTCTACCACAACGAGGACGCGACCGAGGTTCACCTGATCGTCGGAGCCGCTCACCAACCCGGTGTCACCTATTACTTCGAGCAGTACCGTGACGGTTCCCGGACCAACACCGGCTTCGAGCCGGTCGCCTGAGGGATCATTTCGGTCTCGCGTTGTTCGTTGCCTATGGGAGCACGGCGACATCGCCCGTGTACATGGCCACGACCGCGAGATAGAAGACGGTCCCGAGAACGGCGCTCGTCGCCACCAAGCGTGGCGGATCATACCGGGGCAGGGTGTGACGAACCATCGGGAGATCCTGGAGTTCATCGCGCGTGAGCACCCAGTTCATCAACACGGCGAAGGCGGCGACGACTAACGGTCCCGTCGCCAGGCTGTTGGTTACCGCGAGCAATCGATCGGTAGTCGCCTCGGTGAGGGTAAACGTCGCGATCGGCCCCAACACCGTCGCGGGGGCGGGCAGTACCGGAATACTGGCGCCATACCGCGCATAGACGAACAGTAGCGTGCCGAGGCCGATCGTCGCCAACTTCACGCTGACCACCCGCCGTCTGGCCTGTAGCCCCCGTGGAATCACGAACAACCCGAGAACAAAGACGGTGTTCATCCCGATCCACGGGCCCAGTTCCTGAAGGGCAAGCGGCAGCCCCGTCGCGAGAATCCCAACGCTAAACCAATCGAGACTCAGGATCTCGCTTTGTGGACAGGCGCCATTGAGGACGGTCTGACGGTGGACCGGATGGACCAGATAATACCCCGCCCGCAACAGCAAAAACACCGGCACCAGGAGGAGATAGGCGATCAGTCGGACGACGAGGCCGCCGGGCGAGCCCACCGATCCGATCGCAAGCGCCGTCGAGAAGTCGAGAATCCCGTTAACCAGCCAGAAGGTAAACAACGAGGGGGCAAAGACACACCCACTGAGCAGCGTCGCGAGGTGGCCGGTCGTCCAGTCGAACTCCTGGGCGAGGAGTTCGGCGATCGCTTGCCGTACCGCCTCGACCCGACCGGATCGCTCGCTTGACACTGCCATCATTCACGCTATGGTTTCGGATCCTTTCGGTTTCTCGTTCTCGCTCGATCACTCGGTGGGGACAGTCACCGACGATCCCGGACACTTCGGCGGCTATTGATAGAACGCTGAGGGCCCATGGGCGTCCTGCCAGGCGAACGCGAACAGGCGGCGGGCGGGGACCCGCGTGAGCTCCCGACCGTCGGCGCTTTCGCCGCTGACGCTGTCCCACGTCGTCCCGTCGGCGTGGATGATCCCGTCCCGTACCTCGATATCGAATCCCGGGTTCTCGAAGGCCGCCATCCGGCCGCCGGTGGCGGTCACGATGACATCGAGTTCCCCAACGGTGTCGGTTACCACCCCGTCGGCTGCCATCACGCGTGGTAGCGGGTAGCCGACGGCTGCCCCGCCGTGTTCGATGCCAAGGACGAGCGTCTTCGCATCGAGATCACTGCGGTCCCAGGCGCGTGGCTCGCCCGAGCCACGCATGCCGTAGAGCCCGAACGCCTCGTCGGCGACGTAGCGTTCGTATGGCTCCATGTCGTAGACGTCCCGCATCGCCGCCGCGTCGACACCGGCTTCTGGCGACGGGCCACGAGCGGGTTGGAGGACGACACCATCGGGATAATCGGCGGTAAACCGCTCCCAGGTGAGGATCGGGGCCGCCATCGCCTCGAGTTGCCGCCCCTCGTGTTCGCCGGCGATCGCCTCGCCGGTGGGTTGTTTCCACTCGGTGTCGGTCTCGCGGTCGTACATAACCAACGCGTCGTCGGCGAGCTTCCCGGAGACCCCGAAGGTCAGGGGCTGGCCATCGACGGTGCGATCGTAGACGACGGCACTCCAACAGATCGGACACCACGTCACCGCGATCGGTCGACCATCGATCTCGTCGTTGACGATCTCGTGATGGCTGAGGATCCGGATCGGATACGCTCGAGGCGGCGACCCCTCGACGTCGACGACGATGACCTCGTCATCGGGGGTGCCGAAATACTCCGCTCCGAACGCCGGCGTATCGATGCTCGCGATGGCGTCCTTCGGGAGGACCTCCTTGACGTTCACACCGGTAGTAGGCGGGTCGTCTGGATACCGGTTGTGTTGGCGGCGTCAAGTGTCGCTGTCGGCTCTTCGGGGGCGCCGGTCGGTGAGCTAACCGGCACGTTTGAGGTGATGGGGGGCCAAAGGATGGCCAGATCCAGCCATGGCGGTCGTCGAAGCCGATACCCGGGCCGAAGCGGTTGTCGATCTGTTGGGGGCGATCTACTACGGCGAACTCTCGGCGGACGATTTCATGCTCTTTCCCGAGGAGGACGCCGAGTGGGAAGTCGCCATCGAGTTCGAGGACGAATCCGATATCTACTGGCAGCAATCCTACGGCGGCCAGGACGCCTTCGAGTGTCTGGTGCGAACGATCCTGAGTCAGAACACCAGCGACAAGGCAAGCCAACCCGCCCACGATGAACTCATGGAGCGCTATGGCGGCGGGGATTTAGCCGTCGCTCTCGCGGAGACGACCCACGCCGACCTGGCCGAGACGATCCAGACGGCCGGCCTCTACAACCAGAAGGCAGAACGCATCATCGCCATCGCCGAGGAGGTCGTCGAGGAATACGGCGGCGAGGCGGCCTTCGATGAATTCGTCAAAAACGACGACCGGGATGTCGTCCGCGATCGGCTTCTGGAGTTCGGCGGCGTCGGACCGAAAACCGCCGACTGTGTCCTGTTGTTCTCGGCCGGCCGCAACGGGGTCTTTCCCGTCGACACTCACGTCCATCGGATCTTCCGTCGGCTGGGGATCGCTCCGCCCGATGCCGATCACGAAACCGTCAGAGAGGTGCTTGAGGAGGCGGTCCCGCCCGAGAAGTGCGGGTTTGGTCACACCGCGACGATCCAGTTCGGTCGGGACTACTGTTCGGCCCGCAAGCCGGCCTGTCTCGAGGGGCCAGAAGCCTGCCCGCTCTATGACCTGTGTGATCGGGTCGGCGTCGATGAGATCGACGGCACGGCCGTCGATCCGAGTGAGACGATTGAGGACTGATACGAGTTAGCGAAAGAACCCGTCGTTTTCCAGCAAATCTGCACAAAAGTTGCAAATCTGCAGGATGTAGTCAGCAAACGGAGTTCCTTCGTTTCACGTCAAAAACAATCGAGTAGTAATGCTGGTGTGCGTACTTCATCACAACTAAGCGCCCTGCGGCAACTATCCGACAGCAATGCCCTCTGCATTAGGTCCCCTTGCCCGAGAACTATCGCTTCCATACTACGAGGATGCTTTCCCCGCACACGACATTTTCCATGCGAAACGAGTGCGTGACGTTGCCCTCCGGCTTGCAGACAAGCATTCCGACAGCGTTGACCGAGAAATACTGGCTGCAGCAGCGTGGTTCCACGACATCGGCCGCCCACTTGAACGGACCGGAGAGATCGAGAACCACGACGAATGGGCAGCTAGCAAAGCCACGACTCTCCTTCAGACGGAGGACGTAGCGACTGACAAGATCTCCGCCGTCGAGCACTGTCTGCGAGCACATAGCATCCGAGCTAGCTCTCCCGAACCAGAGATGATCGAGGCGAAGCTACTCTTCGACGCCGATAAGCTGGACGCGGCTGGCGCTGTAGGACTCGTTCGATTAGCCTGTATCGTTGGTGAACGGTCAGGGCGCACCGGTGAGCAGTATGCAATTATCGATGACGCGTCCAGACTCAGCGTGGACCATCCTGCGTTACCAGATATCGATCTCATACACGAGTGGACACGCGAACGTCTCAACTCGCTATATACTGATCCAGGTCGGCGCCTCGGAGAGGCTCGATGGGACTTTATGGAGCACTTCTTCGACCAGTTCACCCACGAGATCGAGGCAGGCACAGGAAAGTAAATCGCCGTCACTAACGGCAACGTCGAGCGAGTTCCACGACCAATACGCGTGTTGTATCCATCACTGTGTTTCTGACAGACTTCAATCAGATCAACTGAACCAGCGCAAGACTCAGAGCGTGCAGTCAGTATCGAGAGATGACCAGTATCTCAGGTTAGTGGAGAAACGTAATTACGGAATCCGTTAAAC
>JAXINS010000060.1:0-9755 GCA_034190395.1 Chewarchaeum aethiopicum (SeqCode) | reverse complement strand
ACCCTCGACGATGGCCGGCTGCTGATCGCCGTGTCAGCGATCGACGACGCGTTTGACGATGACGTACCCGATTGAATCGGGGTATTACATCCTGTCCGGCCATCGGCTGAGGCGTGACTGTTTTGCTGTCGGCCCCGGAGACCGATATGTGACTGTCCCACGCCCGAGGGTTCCGACTGACCGGCTGGCCGACGACGGTTGGGCACAACTCGAGGACAGCGAGCGTACTTTCTTCGAATCGCCGATGGTGACAGTCCGGTCCCGGTTTGTCCTCTACGAGGATCGGCGTCTCCGGGAGCGGGTCCGGGAAACGACCGGGGTCGATCAGCTCTGGCGATCGTTTTTCGCCAGCCGCTTGGTGTTCCGTGGCCCGCTTACGGCCGGCCTCGGGACGATTATCGATCGGCTGGTTCGGCCACAGGCGACGACTCGCTTCGTGGACGATCTCCGGGATCGCGGCTTTCGGGATATCGATCGGCGTGGGTCACGACGCCTCCGGATCGATTCCGATCGGGAAGGGACGGCCATCGAGTATACATTGGCGTATCCGATCGATCGAGCCGACATGACTGCTCAAGTCGACCCCGACACATCGACGGCATCGTCGGTTCGCGGGACCGCGTGGCTGGTCATCTGGGCGGTCGACCGCGATGTTCTCTTGAGCGGTGGCACGTATCCGCGTGAGGCGATCGCCACCGATGACGATATGGAGCAGCCCGTTGATCCGACGACATACCGAACGGAACTGTTCGAGCTGATCCGGTCGGTCACGGGGTGAGCAGTCGATCAATCTCGGCGAAGGATTCGAGGATGAAATCCGGAGCCGGATGCTTCGCATTCTCGACATCACTCCGGCCGGCGACACCGGTGAGTACCAGTACCGTCGTCATTCCGGCGGTGGTGCCCATAGCGATATCCGTATCGAGCCGATCGCCGATGACCAGACACTCCTCGGGAGCGACGCCCAGTCGATCGAGTGCCATCTCGGTGCCGAACTCCGAGGGTTTGCCCAACACCTCGACCGGATCGCGATCGAGCATCCCCCGCAAGGCACCGAGCATACAGCCCGTGCCGGGAAGCACAACACCGTCCGATCCGGGAATGGTACCGTCGGGGTCGGTCCCGATATACGGCGTGCCATCGACGACGGCTTGGAGCCCTTCGGTGAGCGATTCATAGCTCATCGTCCGGTCGATCGATCCCACGACGACGTCCGCCTGCTCCGGTACGTCGGTCAGGGTGACGCCCGCATCGGCCAGCTGTGTCCGGAGCCCATCCTCCCCAATGAGGTACGTGTCCGCCTCGGGATACGCCTCAAGCAGATAAGCGGCGGTCATCGTCCCGCTGGTCATCACCTCGTCCGTGTCGACTTCGAGGCCCAGGTCGCGGAGTTGGTCGACCCGCCTGGCCGGTGGATCGACCGGATTATTCGAGACAAAGAGGAGCTCGACGCCACGATCGCGCAACGACCCGATCGCCGCTTTCGCGCCCGGGAGCAACTGATCTCCTCGGACGACAGTCCCATCGAGATCGATGATGGCACCGTTATACACGGGCATTACCACCGTCTTTGCAGTACGCTGTCATGAACGCGACGGTTCGGGGGATCCTGGCCCCTAATCCTCGATGGCGGGAGGGGATTCAGCGGTCTCCGCTGCCTGTATTGTTTGTTCGACCACCAGCTCGATCCCGGCCACCTGTGTCTTGAGCGGGAGGCTTGGTTCGACACCACCGCCGTGAACGGCTTCCTCGGCCCGTGTGGCCGCCTGTCGCGACGAGAGCGGGACGTGAATGAATCCGGCAGGTATCGCCCGATCGGCCTCTGTGAGGTGGTGTTGGAGCGTATAGAGGAGGTGATTACAGAGATGGGTGCCGGCCGTATTCGAGAGCCGGGCCGGAATGCCCTCATCGAGGAGGGTATCGATGATGTCGGCCGCGGGCAGCGATGTGAAGTAAGCCGCCGGGCCGGCCGGCTCGATCCGCTCGTCGTGGGGCTCGTGGTCGGCGTTATCCGGGGTACTCACACAGTCGTCGACGTTGATCCCGACCCGTTCGACACAGAGGGCGTGGCGGCCACCCGCGAGCCCCATGGCCACGACGGCGATCGGATCGGTTGCTTCGATCCGATCGATGAGGACATCGGTCGTCCGCTCGAACTCGACCGGGAGCTCGACGCCCGTCAGTTCGACACCGTCGATCGTGTGCCCGTCGAGGCGGGCAGCGATCTCGCCGCTTGGGTTCGTCTCGTACTCCCCGAACGGTTCGTAGCCGGTGAGCAACACAGGCGAAGCCATACGCCCAGTTCGCGGGCCCGATTGAAAGCTCCCCGGGCCGCCCGACGCTCCAACCGGTATCACGCCGATCCGATCGGCGACCTGTGAACCATACACCCAAGAGGCCTCCACGCCTCACCCGAAGACGATGCGTACTGAGTTCGAACCGTTCGATCTGGGTGCAAAGACAGCGGACGATGCCGGTTCGGCTATCGAGACTGCCGATTTTGTCGCGTTGCCCTGTGGCAGCTTCGAGCAACATTCCGACCATCTGCCCCTCTTGACCGACTCGATCGAGGCCGATCATCTCGCGGGGGAAATCGCTCGACGGGCCGAGGCGTTCGACATCGAGATCGCCGTGTTGCCGACGCTTCCGTACGGGTATTCCGAACACCACATGAACTTCCCGGGAACCGTCACGCTCGACGCCGATACCTACCAGCAGGTGATCGAACAGATCGGCGCCTCGATGGCGGCCCATGATGCCGACCGGCTCCTGATCGTCAATCACCACGGCGGCAACCGCGAGCCATTGAAACTCGCCGCCGACCGGCTCCAGCGCGATCACGAGCTCCCGACACACGTCATCCTGCCCCCGTTCATGGAGTTTGCCCGCGATCGGTTGAACGAACACTTCGGCGAGGGGTGGGGACATGCCGGCGATTACGAGACCAGCGTGATCGAACACTACCATCCCGAACTCGTCAAAAGCGAGGCCAAGGAGGATCAAATCCTCAAGCGATCCTTCGAGACGCGCTCGCCGGTCTATTTCGACGAGATGACCGAACAGGGCGGCCTCGGTGATCCGACCAACGCCGATCCGGCCTTCATTGCGGAGTTCATCGAGGAGATGGTTGACGGCATTCTGACCCGACTTGAAGAGGACATGTAGGGGGTATCGACGTGGCGATCCGCTTTGGATTCGATTGATCACAACCCCCATCCGGATCGATCGTCTCAGGATCGTCGCTCTTCGGAGTGATTCGGCTCCAGCTATCTCTTGGCAGGCACGACAGCACACGGCTTGCCGTCCCGCGACCGTGATCGATCATCAAGCGATTAGTGCTGGCCCCGATAGCCCCCATACGATGGACGATCAACACGAGCGGGTTCGTCGTGGCTACGATGCCCTCGCCGATGCGTATCAGACCTCACGGGCCGATACGCTCCCCGACATCGAGATCGTCGACCGGTTCGTCGATGCCCTCCCCGATGGCGCCACCGTATTCGATGCCGGCTGTGGAGCCGGTCAGCCGGTGACGACGGCTCTCCGCGAGCATGGCCTCGATCCGGTCGGCCTCGATATCTCGTTCGAACAGGTGCGGCTGGCCCGCCAGAACGTGCCTGAGGGCCGGTTTGTGCAAGGCGATCTCACCGCCCTGCCGTATCACCCCGCTCAGTTCGACGCGGCGGTCGCGTTCTATTCGGTCATTCACGTTCCACGGGATCGACACGGGACGGTCTATGGGGAACTCCATCGGGTACTCACCGGCGGTGGTCTCCTGTTGGTAACCGTCGGGATCGAGGCTTGGGAAGGACACAACCCCGATTGGCTCGATACCGGTGTCGAGATGCTCTGGAGTTTCCCATCCATCGAGACGAGTATCGATCTGCTTGGGGATGCGGGGTTTACTATCCTCGATCGGTGTACTGTCGATGACTCGCTGGGCGGCGAGTATGCGATGTTGCTTGTTCGTGCGGAACGCTGAGACCACTGGCCGCCTCCGGCCGAGACGGTTCCGGGGAAGCCACACTTATAGCCAGGGCCGGCTCGTATATCCATCATGGCCACACAACTCCGATGTTATGCCTGCGGTGAGCTGGCCGACCTCCCGGCCGCTCGGTGTGGGTGTGGGGAACCACTCTGGTTCGATACGGATCCGACCGGGTTCACCTATCCGGATGGCAAGCCCTGGTCCATGTGGCGATACGACGACCTGTTGCCGGTCGCCGAACCGGACGGAGTGATGGCGGCGGCGGGCGGGACGCCTTTGGTCCGCACGCCCGGGCTCGATGGGTATGCTGGCTGTCGGGTGCATCTCAAAGACGAGGCCGAAAACCCGACCGGCAGCTTCAAAGACCGCGGCAGCGCGGTCGGCTGTACCTGGGCGATCGAGGCGGGATACGACGCCGTTGGCACGGTTTCACACGGGAACATGGCGATGAGTATGGCTGCCAACGCCGCCGGAGTCAACCTCGATTGTGTCGTCCTCGTCCCGGCCGACATCCCCCCGGCACGGCTGACGTTTATCGCTCAGTATGATCCAACCATCGTCCGCGTCGAGGGCGATTACGGTCGGCTCTACTACGAGGCGCTCGACATCGGCGCGGAGGCCGGTGTCCCGTTTATCAACTCGGATGTGCCCCTCCGAGTCGCCGGTCAGAAGACCGTCGCGCTTGAGATCTGTGAGGCGATGGCACCGTCGGTTCCGGATGCGATCGTCCTGCCAGTCAGCAGCGGCGGTCACGCTAGCGGCGTCTGGAAGGCACTCCGTGAGCTACAGATGGCGGGCCGTATCGACACCATCCCACGGCTCTACTGTGTTCAAGCGGCCGCGGTCGATCCGATCGCCACCGCCTACCGCAACGAGGCCGACCGAGTCGCGGCAGTGGCCGATGCCGACACGATCGCCTATTCGATCGCGAACCCGGATCCGCCGAGCGGAAACAGGATCCTCGCTGGCGTCAGGGCGACCGACGGCGCCGCGATATCGGTTTCCGATGCAGCGATGGCCGAGGCAATGGATGTCCTGGCCGCCGACGCCGGGTTCAGTTCGGAGGCGGCATCGGCGGCCGCCCTTGCGGGCTTGCGGCAGTTGACCGATGCGGGCGAAATCGGCTCGACCGAAGACGTCGTCGCGATCACGACCGGGACGGGATTCAAAGAAGGGGCCGATGTCGATGTCGAGACCGAGATGGCGACCGTCTCAGGGCTCCGTGAGCAGCTTCCGGCCCTGTTTTGACTTACTGACTACTGCGGTTCCGGCGTTACTGGACGGGCGCCTCCGAGAGACCATAGGCCTTCTCGATATGGCGAAAGATCCGATCGACGGTGTCCGGGTCGTAGGTCCAGAACCCGTGAAACGTGCCGTCACGCTCTTCGGCGAGCAGCGCGCATTTATAAATGTCCATCCCGGCGCCATCGAAGGCGACGAACCAGGTCTTTTCGATTTCCTCGGTAAAGGTCGGATGGATCGAGACGCCATCGATCGCCGGGGGATCTTCCACCGGCGTAAAGATATCAATCGTGATGTCTTTCTGGGCCAGCTGTTCGTATTCGTCGACCTGTGGCATGAGGGCTCGACGGTTTTGAAACCCCGCGATCAATCGACCCCGCCCCGCCCGCCAGGCCCGATCTTCGATCTCGCGGGTAGTGTAGAGCATCTGCTTGCGATCATACGAGGTGAAGGTCGTGTCATCGAGTTGGCCGAGCAGTTCGTTGTACTCGGGGTCGACGCCGACCGTCGTCGGGGTTGCGTCCTGGCCCACTAATCCCTCAAGGGTTTCCAGTCCGATCGAGGTCAGAAACTGTCCATCCTCGCTCAATACAGCAAACGATTTCGGGGCGCCGTCCGGGGTTTCATCGGTCGTTATCTCGACGTTCTGTGAATCGAAGTACGATCGCAGCTGCTCGATCAGCTCCGAATCCGGGTGGTTGTACACCGTGAGCGTTTTTTGATCGGATTGGATGGATTCGATGATCTCCGACAGCGCCATTCGTTTGGATAATCGGGATGGAGTATCTAATTTTTTTCGCGAATTCACGACTTCAGTCGATTCGGCTCCGATTCAGGGAATGACGGTTCGGAGTAATCACTTCATCCCTATTCCTTCTTGTGATTTTTATCAATAATCGATCACGTTGCCACCGAATTTCCACCACGTGACCTAGCCACAAGGGTTTCGACCGAGAAGACAATAGCTATATTCCTCCCGCGCACGCAAAACGAATAGCGCGGGCCCCACATGTATTCGACTGGCGAGTCGTTTCCAATCGACGAGTTTGAATCCGGTTCCTATCTAGTCGCCGGTCCGACCATGACGGGCAAATACGAACTTATCCTCGATCTCATGATCACGGGGTTCGACGACGGGGAAGGGGCCCTGTTGGTTTCGACGAATCGCGACGCCGAATCCGTCATTGAGGACTTCGAGGACCGAGGTGGGGAACCCCCATCGCTCCTGCGACTCGTTGATTGTGTGTCCGAACAACAAAACGCGCCGGGGGCGCTGTCGGAGGGCGTCGTCGAATACGTCTCCTCGCCGGCCGATCTGACGGGCATCGGTATCGGCGTCTCCGAACAGCTCCAGGACCTTGGTGACCAACGGGTCAACGGCGTCCGGATCGGCTTTTATTCGCTCTCGACGCTTCTGATGTACGCCGAAGTCGAGACGGTGTTTCGGTTCCTGCATGTCTTGACCGGTCGCGTCTCGGGGGCCGACGGATTGGGGCTGTTCGCGATCGACCCGACCACCCACGACCAGGGCACCGTCAATACCCTCAAACAGCTCTTTGACGGCATGATCGAGATGCGTGACGAGGACGGGAGCCGCCAGATCCGATTTCAGGGTCTCGAAGATATGCCAGACGAGTGGTTGGAGTACGGCTAGTCACCCATCGGCTTCGATCCCGGCGGGATCGATCACCACCACGATCAGATCATTAACATTGGTACCGGTGTCGCCGGTCCGGAGGAGTGCGTGCTTGCCATCGAGATACGGATAGACGTCGTTGTCAGCCAGCGCCGCTCGGGCGTCATCGGCCACATCGACGGTCGATCCGTCGACGATCGCGCCTGCGGCGTCAGTCGGCCCGTCCCGGCCATCCGTATCCACGCTAGCGAGGACAACCGGTGTCTCCTGTCCCTCGATGGCGGCGCTGACGGCGAGTTCCTGATTCGGCCCCCCGGTTCCCGAGCCACGGATACTCACAGTCGATTCACCGCCGGCTAAGATGACACAGGGTGGAGCCGCTGGATCCCCGCTCGCCAGACACTCCTCGGCGATGGCGATCTGTGTCTTGGCGACCTCTTTGGCTTCGCCGCGCAGCTTCGAAGAGAGCACCAGCGTCTGACGGCTCCGCTCGGCGGCGACTTGTTCGGCGGCATCGATCGCTGTCCGGGTATTGGCGATAACGTGGTTTTCGACACGGTCGAAGACGTCCTCACCGACCCGTGGCGTTTCGGGGAGCTCATCCTCGCTCCCGCGGTCGAGCCGATCCCGTACCGCCGTCGGGGCATCGATCCTGTATCGATCGAGCACGGCCAGCGCATCCTCGAAGGTCGATCGATCCGGGACAGTCGGGCCGCTGGCGATCACATCGAGGTCATCCCCCACCACGTCGCTGATGATGACCCCGGCGAGCGTGGCCGGTTTCGCTGCGCTGGCGAGCTGACCACCCTTGATCGCCGAGAGGTGTTTGCGGACGGCGTTGATTTCGTGGATCGTCGCCCCGCTAGCCAACAACGCGTCGGTGACTGATTGGAGGTCTTCGAGACTGATCCCGTCGGCCGGTAGTGCCAGCAACGCACTCCCCCCGCCGGTGATCACCGCGAGGATCAGTGTGTTCTCATCCGCGGCTTCGGCGTGCTCACGAATCCGTTCGGTTCCGTCGACGCCGGCTTCAGTCGGGATTGGATGTCCCCCCTCGACGACCTCGACGGTCTCGGTTGCGACCGGATTCGATGTTACCACGATCCCCGACGTCACCGACCTGCCGAGCAGGCCTTCTAGTTCGGCGGCGACCTGGGCGGCGGCCTTCCCGCCCCCGAGGACGGTTATGGTGTCGTACTCTGTGAGATCGTAGGCTGTATCGCCGATCGTGAGCGTCTCGGCCTTGACGGTGATCGCCGATCTGACGACGGTGTTGGGATGGGCGGCCTCGATTCCTGCGGTCAGACAGTCGAGGGCGAGTTCGTGGGCCGGCGTCCGGGCGACCTCGGCTCTGTTCTCGAACATGATCAGTTGATCTCGGTCATTCGTGACTTCCTGTCTCCTGGGTCGCTGCTGCTACTGCTCTCGCTGTTCATCCCGCCGTTTGTGACTGAGTGCGACGCCGCTGCCGATCGGAAGTACCGTCGAACTGAACCCCGATGCCGAGCGAACGTGCTTGAGATACCGGATAACACCGGCCGTCGAGTCGTCGAACTGCTCGGCACTGGATTCCCCTTCGATCCCGGCCAGGACGTCCTCGAAGTCAAGCGGCCCGCGCATCATGTTGTCGGCGATCACGACGCCGCCGGGAGCTATTTTCCCGCGAATCGCCTCGAAGCCGTCGACGTACCGTTCTTTTTGATGATCGATCAACGCGATGTCGAAGGGACCGTCGTACTCCTCGATAATCGCGAGGGCATCCCCGTCCTCGAACGTCGCTCGGTCGGTCAAGCCGGCCCGGTCGAAATACGCCCTCGCATCCTCGAGTTCCGTCGGATCGTGTTCGGTCAAAACGATTTGCCCTTCCGGGGGCATCCCACGGAGGAACCACGAGGCCGAGTAGCCAAAGCCGGAGCCGAACTCGAAGACAGTTGTTGCATCCACCAAGCCGACCAGGGTCTGCAGAAATCCACCGACCTCCGGGCCGATGATCGGGAACCGCTCCGACTCGGCCTGGGCTTGCATCTCCATCTGGATCGCCGTCGGTTCCGGTCCCGCCGCCGCCATGAACCGTCGAATCGGATCGGGAAAGACCTCCGTCATATTTGTGTGTCCGGATAGGTGGCTCGCCCTGACCGTTTAGCCGTTTCGCCGGTCTGGGCTCACAGAACGACGATCGATGGCTCAGTTCGTCTCCGTGCGATGTGTCTCGAACCAATCGACGGCGAAATCGACGAGCGCTGGTTGGGACACCAGTTTCGCCGCCGCTACCCCGACTGTTCTTCCCTCCGGATCGCGATCAGCTTCGAACGCCGTGCCGACCTCAGGGAAATCATCGGTCGTGGTCTCGATATCCGTGTAGTCGACGTGTCGGTCATGGCCGTCGACTCGGAGCGGGGCTGATCGATTGACCGTCCCGGCGTCGATATCGGCCCGATATTCCGCCAGATGGAGTGACGAATTTACATCGTGACCGACGCCCAACAGCAGAACGTCGGCGTCGCGTTCGTAGAGGCGGGCGAGGGGCGATCCGTCGCCGAGCCCGTAATCGAGCTGATGGTCGGCCACGATGGCTTCTGTCTCGTGACCCCATGCCGCGAACGACACCTCCGGATGTCGGCTTCGGCTGACACCCGGATAGTTCCGGAAACACTCCGGAATCGCACCCATCCCACGTGTCGGCGTGACCGCCGGCCGGAACGGCGGCATCGCCCTCCGGATCGGCTGGGTCCAGTCATCGGGCACCGGTGGGTTCGACCAGTCAGCCGGATCGGTATACTGTCCGGTAAAGGTCGGCATTACGATCGTGCCTGTTGCCGTGACCGCCGCTTGGAGCGCGTCGACGACCGCTTGGGGGCCGCCGGCGACCCAGCCAAGCGCGCTCAAGGA
>JAXINS010000062.1:0-9886 GCA_034190395.1 Chewarchaeum aethiopicum (SeqCode) | reverse complement strand
TGATTCTCGTGCGGGCGCTGCAGGCGAACATCCAGTTCCTCGGCCGGATCCTCAACTCCCAGCTCCAGAGCATGCCGGCCTGGCTGGGCTCGTACGCTCAGGGCCAGCCGACCGGCGGGCTGTTCTATTATATGAACCCCATCCAGCGGCCCCAAGACTGGATGTGGTGGCTGGGGACCACCGGCCAGGAGCCTTGGCAGGTGATCCTACGGGTCGCCGTCGATCTGTCTTTCATGATCATCGGCGGGGCCATCTTCGCGATCTTCTGGGTCGAGACGACCGACATGGGCCCCGAGGCGACCGCCAGACAGATCCAAAACTCCGGGATGCAGATCCCCGGCTTCCGGCGAAACGAAAGCGTCATCGAACGGGTGATGGAACGGTATATCCCGCCGGTGACCGTCATTGGCGGCGCCCTCGTCGGGCTGCTGGCGGTGATGGCGAACATGCTTGGCACGATCGGACAGGTGTCGGGAACCGGGCTGTTGCTGACGGTCTCGATTACGTATAAGATCTACGAGGAGATCGCCGAAGAACAGCTCATGGAGATGCATCCGATGATGCGGCAAATGTTCGGTTAATCCGTCCGAGTCGCTCACAGCAATACAGCCGTTCTTTCGGCCGATTTCTGTTATATCGATGATTGCAGAGAGTCTACCATCCCAGATCGGATCCGACTCTCTCTAGTGCAATCGCGTTTCCTTCTGGGGATTTTGGGAATCGTAGGTCGATTCGGGACGATAGCGTCTATCCGGACGGTACTGAGAGGCGGCCACTCCCGATGTACGCGAGACTAAGACTACCGACAATCATCAACAGTCCGTCGAGACGGTCGGGCAAGGCTGTATTTAGTGGATCCACCAAGCCGACGATGAGAAGTACGAGCGCAGGGATCGCCGCGAGTGGATGAGCACGCACTTCCCGTCCGAACGCTCGAATCGACCAGTACATCGTTATCGGTGCCGACCGGGCGATTGCACCGATCGATCGGGTCGTCGTCGGTTCCGTGACCGACGCAAAGCCATCGAGATCGGTCCGATCGATCGTGATCACATGGCCGGTATGGCGCCGGTTGCCATCGCCATCGGTAATCCGGAGCATGGTCACGGTCGTGCGATCAGTGCCAACTACCCGGTAGACGCCATCGGGATAGTCGGTAGTCGTCGGGCGGAGGTGATCGAACGTCGACGGGGACATCGGTACTGGACGGTACAACGTGCCAGGCGTATAAGTCCCGAGCCAGGGTCAAGAGCCGGTAGGACGACTCCGGGATCAGGGCCTGAGCCTCACTCGAATAACGTCCTCGACGGCCGGGTAGTCGTAGCCGTTGATCTCGTCGATCGGGACCACTGTTTCCCGCTCGACGTTACCGATATTGGTCGCGCGTTGGCGTGGTGCCTGATCGGTACCGACGCCGGGTTCCTGGTTGGTTTCGGTGCCGGCGTCCCAGAGACCGATGTGGTCGGTGACATCGCCCGTCGTGGGAGCACTACCGGTCTCACGGAACAGCCGCATCCCGTCGGGCCCGCCGAGGGCATAGAAGAGATCGTTCGACTGGATAAACATCGTCACCAACGAGAGATAATGTGTCGGTCGTCCGTCCGAGGCTTCGATCTCGAACTCGTAGGCGTCGCCGGGGAAGATCGGGCCCGCCGAATCGGCACCGACCGGGGTCGTGAACACACCGCTCGAAACGACGGTATCCCGATCGCTGAAGGTTTGTGCGAGCCGCATCGGTTTGCCGTCCTCGGCGATCTCCTCGAGGCCGTTGTTCCGTTCAGGTCTGTCGCGGGAAAAGATCGGCTCGTCGGCCGTGTGGACGGCATAGGCACCGGGCGAAAGCGGGACGGGTTTCGATCCGTCCGTCGTGTCGAGTGTCCCGCCATCGGAGACGTTCTCGATACGAACCGTAAACTGCCGTGTCGTAGCCTGATTCGATTGACTCGTCGCGACGCCGATGCCGGTGATCCCGAAGGCGGCGACTCCGGCCGTCGCCAGGAACCGTCGGCGGCTTGTGTGTACCGACGTGGTACTCGATCGACGATCGTTCTCGGTAACATCCGTATCTGTCATGGGTAGTCATGTCCCGATGGGACAGTCCGATCGAAGCAAAGCAGTAAAATATTCGTTTTTCAAACTATTGTAAGAAAGTCTCCGGATTCCGTGCAAACTCCAAGCAAATTCCGTCCCGAATCGGACGGAATTTCGACGCGATCGAGGGCGGATCACTCTCGACGATCAATCGATGCGGTCGGGATCGATATCATACTAGAGAGACGACGACGGGCACCGCGAATCGATTCGTTGCGATAGGGTCCTGCAGTCCACCGCGACAGCGGCGTGATCACAGAAGTTCGGTCTCACACGACGAACAGACGGTCATCCCACTGACCTCCCGACACACCCGTTGTTCGTTACAGAGTTCACATGTCTCCCGTTCGGGGGTGAAATCCGGACCGGAATCGCCGTTGTCCATCGGCGTCGACGCCCCACCCGATGATTCCTCGGGCTGGACGGCCTTGGCCTGTGGAACCGCCGAGCCGCGGATACGCGTAAAATAGAGAACACCCACCAACAACAGGAGCGACCCGACCAGAAACCCCACCGCGAAGCTCATAGAGAATATACGGGCCGTACGCTTGTCAACGTTTCCCATCCCAAAATACACACATCACAATCGTACTGGATCCCGACGACGACGGCGAAATATGAATCGGGCAAAACGGTTATGCATCCGGGTTGCATGAGTGAACTTGTCATGGAGTCTGTGGATCCGGCAGTCACTCGCCTGAATCCCCGCAGCGTGGGGATGGCAGCCGAGCAAGTCTGCTCGCCGGTCGGCTGCATCGAGGCGAGCCTTCTCGATCAGCTGACGGTGGTCTTCGTTATTGGTGCATTTGCCCTCCTGTTCATCGGCGTCGCATACATCTGTGAAGCGCGGTGGCGGTGTACCGAAGAGCGATCACGAACCCGAACCGAACGGGACGCATTCGAACGATTCCGGCGCCGACTCGTTCAGATCGACGCGCCGACCGGCAACAGCGGCGGGACCCGTCCGAACCCGGACTCGGGTGTTCTCACGCAGATGCAAACCGACAGCCAACAGCTAACGGCGGTGCGTAGGGCCTACCGTGAGACTGTCATGGCCGTCGAGCATTACGAGGAGGATTACGGGGAGACACTTGAGGAGAATATCCGCGCTGAATTCGGTGCCGAAATCGCGACCGCCATCGCGAACGGGGGCCAGTTAACCCCGCAACTAAAACAAGCGCTCCTACAGGGCTGTGAAGAGGCCATCCATCAACGCGATGAGCTGTTGACCACCCTCGATGCGGAGCTCGAAACCCTCGAGGAGGCCGAGACGGCCTTCGAGAATACCGAAGAGCATCTGGCATCGCTGAACGAACGACCGCTAACGGATCGCTCGTTCAAGGAACTCCAAACGCTCTGGGAGGATCTCGATGCGATGGCGGACTCGTGTGCCGAGCGGATCGACGAGCGCCAACGCGAGATCCAAGAAAGCGGGACGATCACCGGCCGTATCTCGGGGACCTTCGCCCTCCACAATTACCTCTACGGCGTCCTCGAGGTGAACCATCCCATTCTGGCCGACGGAGCGACCCTCCTCGATCGGATCGACAACGCCAAACGCCGAGTCAGCACCGCGTTGACACGGCGGGCGTAAGGGTTTATTTCGTTTCGCTTCCCATCGATTGTCCGACCGTTCGAGATCGATCAGACACCCGCGAGCAACTGTGAGAGAAACGCATCCATCGTGGGCTGGAGCGATCCTTCGGCCGCGTCATCGGTCGCTAGCCACCGGAGCACGACCACGAGGTCGTCGTCGGGATCGACCCACACGATGTTGCGACCGTGTCCGATGGCCGCGTAACTCGTCTCGGGGGCGCTCGGCCAGAGATCGCCGTCGGTGTTGAGCCAGAAGAGATAGCCATACGTCGGCTGGATCGAACACGGCGCTGTCGCCATCTCAAGCCAGTCGTTCGACACTAACCGTTGATCATCCCACTGGCCAGAGTTCAACAGCAGGTGGCCAAACCGGGCCAGATCACGGGTACTCATCCAGACACCGCCACCCCAGTGGCCCCCGCCGGAGACGCTTTTCATCCGCTGGCCATCGACGCGGACATCGGAATTGTAGTACCCGTGCCACTCCCAGGTGCGCGTTGCATCGATCGGATCCATGATCTCGTGGGCAAGCACCCGGGGAAGGGGCTTGCCGAACAGGCGGAGGAGACAGAGTGCGATCCGGTTGATCCGGACGTCGTTGTATTCCCAGTACGTTCCCGGTTCCTGGAGGTCGCGGTGGCCGACATCGCCAAGCTCGTCGGGTGACTTGCCAACCGGTCGGTTGCGATCGACGGTATCGGGCTTGCCGAACAGTTCACCGTTCCACTCGCTGGTCTGTTGGAACAGCTGCTGCCAAGTGATCGCGCCGTTGTGCTCGCCCGCGAACCCGCCGTCGTCGATACTGTCGGCAACACGGTCGGCCATATCGACGATGAGCTCACGGTCATAGGCCACCCCGCCAACGATCGACAGGAAACTCTTCGCGACGCTGAAGCAGTGATCGACGCGGGTGGTATCCCCCCACTCGCCGACGAGGTAGCCGTCCTTGAGGATGACACCGGCCGGGCCACCCCGCCGGTCGGGCATGGGGCCGATCACCTCCCCGTAGCCCTCGGGGTCGCCATCCCACGGGTCGTGATTCGAGAAATCGTAGGCGATATCCTCGGGAGGCGTGCCAGTGGTCTGGTGATACCTGATCGCGTTCTCGACGGCAGCGGGATCGAGACCACGGTCGGCCGGCGCCCGCCGTTCCCAGTCGGTGCCTGCGTTCGGGAAGTACATCCGTTCGAGGGAACGCGACTGTGAGCAGTGACATAAAGGCTCGCTTCGGGACCGATCGTGCCAGCGGCTCACCTGAGCGCTCCGTTTCTTCACACCTATAACCGCTCGTCGCCAACGTCTCCCCATGAGTCAACCACGGATCCTCATTCTCGGGCCACCCGGAGCAGGCAAAGGCACCCAAAGCAGCAACATCGCCGAGCACTTCGCGGTCGAACACATCACCACCGGCGACGCCCTGCGGGCCCGAAAGGACATGGAAACGGAGTATGGCACCCCGCGGGAATACATGGATGCCGGCGAACTCGTGCCCGATCCGGTCGTCAACGAGATCGTCAAAGCCGCGATCGAGGACGCCGAGGGGTTCGTCCTCGATGGGTATCCGCGCAACGCCGACCAGGCGGATTACCTCGACGAGATCACTGATCTGGACGTCGTACTCTATCTAGAGGTCGATCGCGAGGAGTTGATCGATCGCCTGACCGGGCGTCGGGTGTGTTCGGAGTGTGGAACGAACTACCACATCGAGTATAGCCCGCCAAGCGAACCGGGCGTCTGTGATGCGTGTGGCGGGGAGTTGATCCAACGGGACGATGACACCGAAGAGACGGTCAAAGAACGGATCCGGGTCTACGAGGAGAACACCGCACCGATCATCGAACGATTCGAACGTGACGGCGGACTGCTCCGCATCGACGGGAACCAATCGCCCGACAGCGTCTGGGAAGACATCAAAGACGCCGTCGAAAACGCGCGCTGACTTCGAGTCCCGTACCGGCGGTCTGCTCCACCAGTTCCACGCCACGATGGGTAGCCAGACACGGCACGGTTCGAACCGCTCGTCGGTACGAATACGACCGATCACAGTCGATCCCGATAACCGGCGTATTACCGGGATTCGAATGAAACAAGCTTGATTACTGCCCAGTCGTTAGGACCGATAATGGCACGGACTGCGGAGAAAGTCGAATCCCTCATCTCCGAAAATCCGGAGATCGAGGAAGCCCTCGGCGTCGTGCTCGCCCGGACCAACGACGGCACCGATGAGGTCGAATGGGGCGACGTCCGAGATCAGATGTCAAGCGGGACGTGGGGGCGATTGATCGAAACCGGTGTCCTCGAAGACGGCACCGAGGGGTTTCGGCTGGCCGATCCGGATGCCGTCGAATCGGCCATCCACAACGAGACGAGTGGATCGATCAGTCCCGATATCGACGCCGACCTCGACGACGATGAGGGTTGGTCGACCTGGGACAAGGCCGCCGCCCTTGGCAGTGTCGGGTTGTTCGCGGGCTATTCGCTGTCGCAGGTCAGAAACGCGATCGGATCGGCCCTCGATATCTTTTTGGGGCCGCTCGATACCCTGTTGCCCTTCTATGCGGTGATCATGGTGCTGGCGATGTTGACCGGGCTCTACTCGACGCTGTTGCAGGCCAACCTGATGGATATGGAAAAGATGTCGGCTTACCAAGAGCAGATGCAGGCGATCCAGGAAAAACAAAAGAAAGCCAAAGAGCGGGGCGACGACGAGGAACTCAAGCGGATCCGTGAGGAACAGATGAGCGCCATGGGCGATCAGCTGGGAATGTTCAAGGCCCAGTTCCGGCCGATGGTCTGGATCATGCTGTTTACGATCCCGGTGTTCCTGTGGATGTACTGGATGATCCTCGACGGCCATATTGCCAGCGTCGAACAACAGATCATCGTCCCCTTAGCCGGCGAGAACGGCTGGCGCGACGGGGTGATCGGTCCGATGCAGCTGTGGATCGTCTGGTATTTCCTCTGTTCGATGGCGTTCACCCAGGTCATTCGGAAGTCACTGAACATCCAGACGTCGCCGACCTGATGTCGGAGTCGGTCCGGCTGTAGAGAGAAACTTCTTTCCCGCCCGCCGGCGGATTCATGCTATGTTGGTCACCATCTCCGGGCCCCCCGGGAGCGGCAAGAGCACCGTCGCCGAGGCCCTTGCGACGACCTTTGCCCTTGAGCACGTTTCCGGTGGCGATATTTTCCGCTCGTTGGCCGACGAACGCGGCTACTCGCTGGTCGAGTTCAACGAACTCGCCGAGGAGGACGACCGGATCGACCGCGACCTCGACCGGCGGCTCCGCGAAACCGCCCAGGAACGCGATGGCGTTGTCCTTGAGTCACGATTGTCGGGATGGATGGCCGGCGATTACGCCGATCTCCGGATCTGGCTCGACGCACCGCTTGCAGTCCGGGCCGCCCGGATCGCCGACCGGGAAGACAAATCCGTCGAACAGGCGAAAACCGAGACGGCCACGCGGGAAGCCTCCGAGAAAGCCCGGTATCAGGAATACTACGGCATCGACTTCGAGGATCGCTCGATCTACGATCTGGCGATCAATACCGGGCGCTGGAGCGCCGAGACGGTGACCGATCTGGTGACGGCTGCCGTCGAAGACTACGACGTCGCCCACGACGAGGGGGCAGTCACCGTCGAGGCCAACTACGAGTTTTGAGTCAGCAGTCATGCCAGCACTCCGTGGCGATCCAGCGGATCGAACGATCGATCAACTCCTCGAGTTCGGCGTCGTCAACCTCGATAAACCACCCGGTCCGTCCGCCCATCAGGTGTCGGCATGGCTACAGGACGTCCTCGACATCGAGAAAGCCGCCCACGCCGGCACGCTCGATCCGAAGGTGACGGGCTGTCTCCCGACGCTGCTCGGGGAGGCCACCCGGCTCGCCGAAGCGTTACTCGTCGGTGAAAAGGAATACATCGCCGTCCTCGAACTCCACGAGACCCCACCGGCCGATCTCGCGGACGTGCTCTCGACGTTCGAGGGGCGGATCTATCAGACACCACCGCGGAAGAGTGCCGTCAAACGCGAACGCCGCGTTCGGGAGATCCACGAACTGACGCCCATCGACCGGGACGGTCGGCAGGTGTTGGTTCGGATCCGGTGTGAGAGTGGCACGTATATCCGTAAACTCTGTCACGATCTCGGGCTGGCGTTGGGCACCGGCGCCCACATGGGCGACCTCCGCCGCACCGCAACGACACCGTTCGACGACACCGATCTGGTGACGTTATACGATCTCACTGATGCGATGGCGATCTACCGATCGAACGGAGATGAGGCGGGACTCCGGGACGTGATCGCGCCCGCCGAACGCGCGTTAATCCATCTGCCCCGGGTGACGATCGCCCCGAGTGCCGCCCGGGAAGTCGCCAACGGGGCGCCAGTCTATGCCCCGGGGATCATCACCGCGGATGTATCGACGGGTGCCGACGGTACAGGCGAGGCCGAGGCCGCCGGGGAAAAACCGTTGGTCGCCTGCTTCACACCGGCGGGAGCGGCGGTCTGTCTGGGCCGGCTGGTCGGCGATCCGGCCGCCGATCGCGGGCTCGTCGTCGACCTCGAACGGGTCCTCGTGTGAACTCCCCCGCCCTGCTCGCGCTGACACGCTCGCTTTTGGTGGGGCTTTCTGGTTCCGCGACACACTTATTCAGGGCCGGTCGGCTTGGGCCGACAGTCCGCGCAGGGAGCGCGGTCTCCACAGGCGTTGATTCGGCCACGCCCTGACCTACTCGGTGGTGATGGATGGGATGACCGCCGCCCACCGTCTTGTCGGTGTCCGTAGCGTCGGTCATGAGTGGGTCCATCACGGTGCTGTCTCCGACAGCCACCGTCATAACTCACCACCGTAGAGTGACAGTAACCCGATGACGGGCGCTGTCTCCCCTCCCGACTGCGCTCCCTTCGGTCGCTCCAGTAGGGGGACTTAACGCCCTGCACCGCACGAAAGCAGGCATTTTTTATAGCCACCAGCGATGCCGGCCGGTATGCAACTCGGAACGGCCTCGGCCGATCCTGGCGAACTGACCACCGGCTATTTCGACGTGACTGACCTGCCAACCGGCGGCTCCGAACAGCTCCCGGTCATCATCGCCGAAGGAAAACACGAGGGTCCGGAACTGTGGATCACCGGCTCGATCCACGGCGACGAAGCCACCGGCCTCGCCACCGCCCACGACACGATGCGTGAGGATCTGCCTGAGACCCTCAGCGGGCGCGTCGTCTGTCTTCCGACCCTCAACCCCGCCGGCCTCCGGCGCAACGAACGCACCTCCTACTATCACGACGACGACCCCAACCGCTACTTCCCCGATCCCACGAGCGACCGGGCCCGGCCACCGCGGGTGCAAGAACTCATCAACGAACGCGTCTACGACGCCTTCGCGGACTCCGCCGACGCCCTCATCGATCTGCATACCGCCGGCGTCGGGTCCTTTCCGTTCCTGATCCGTCATCGGGTGTTCTACGGCGAGGAACGAACCGAAGCCGAGGCTGAAGAGCTCGCCGCCGAACAGGGCCGACTCCTCGAAGCCCACGGGATTCCAGTGGTCAACCAGTACCCGGGCGAGAAATATACCGACCGGGGCCTCCAGCGATCGACGACCGGTGCGGCACTGAACAATGCCGGCATCCCGGCGATGACCGTCGAGTTGGGGAGCCACAGCGTCGTCGATGACCCGAAAGTCGCCGCCGGCGTCGCCGGCAACTACCGTGTGATGGTCGCCATGGACATGCTCGACGCCGTCCCCGACGACATCGCCGCCGCCGATCCCGGCTATGAGAAACCTGTCGACTACACGGTCAAGCGCGCCCGTCACCCTCGAACAGACACGCCCGGGATCGTCCGCCACCGGGTCGAGGCCGGCGATGCCTTCGAATCCGGCGACCCCATCGCCGACATCTACACCCCACATGGCGATCACAAAACCACCGTCACGACCGACCATGACGGCTACGTCATCGGTCGACCTGAAGGTGTTGCGGTGTATGAAAACGATCCATTAGCCGGGCTCGCAGTCCGGGACGACGCCGATATCGTCATACCGCGGGACCCCGACGACGGGACGGAAAGCGAGTGAAACGAAGGGCTTAACCCCCCAACGGGCGTTCGTCTGCTCGCGGGACCGTGGGGTAGCTTGGAATCCTCGGCGCATGGGGTGCGTCGGACCTGAGTTCGAATCTCAGCGGTCCCATAC
>JAXINS010000067.1:0-9938 GCA_034190395.1 Chewarchaeum aethiopicum (SeqCode) | reverse complement strand
GGCCGGTATTCTTGGGTGAGAGCGTGGTTGTACACTTCCCGGCAGATTTGAATATTCCCCCAGGCAGCTGTTTCTGTCTCGTCGTCGTCCGGTGTAGCAGCGTACTTGAACGTCTCCTCAACAACTACCATTTGTTGGGTTGTTCGCTACTTAACCGTTCGGAGGGAAATAAGAGCGGACGGCTGTATACCCGCCCTACTCACTCCCGTCGGTCGTTCCTTGAGGACGGGGACTTAGCCTGAAAGAGTTAAAGATAGACTACATCTCGGGATGTGTATCAGAAAAGTTAGAGTAAAATCCTGCTCCAATCGTATATTATTGTTCACCCTATCCAATCGCCTGTACACCGACGATGTCCCTGGAGCCGCATCCGCTCGGAACCGTCGAACAACTCGGCGAAAGCACGATCGCTGAATTAGATGCTACCCTGGATGGGGATCTCATATTACCGGATCACGAACAATACGAGGATGCCCGGAACGTGTGGAACGGATTAATAAATGAATATCCTGCCGTCGTTGTCCGGGTTGCCGGTGCCGATGATGTTGCTACTGGTATTCAGTTCGCACAGGACCACGGATTGGAGCTCTCGATTCGGGGCGGGGCGCATCATCAGACCGGCGCTGCAGTCGTCGATAACGGCCTCGTCATCGATCTTGCCGACATGGATAGGATTGAGGTTGATCCCGATGCGCAGTTGGTGTCTGTCGAACCGGGAACGCGAGCCGAAGACGTACTCGAGACAACCCAAGAGCACGGACTCGCACCGCCGACCGGGAGCGCCGGCGATGTCGGGATGGCCGGGACGACCCTCGGCGGCGGCATCGGCTGGATCCGTCGCAAACACGGTCTCTCCATCGATGCGCTTCGAAGCGTCAAGATCGTCACCCCCGACGGCGTAGTTCGTGAAGCCTCCCGGGAGAGAAACGAGGATCTCTTTTGGGCGCTCCGTGGCGGCGGCGGGAACTTCGGTGTCGTCACCGAATTCGAGTTCGACTGTTATGAGGTCGGTCCGATCGTCCCTGCGCTCGGCATCTACTATCCAGCAGATGCCGCCCGAGAGGTGCTTGAGACTCATCGGACCGTAATGGCAGACGCACCGACGGAGTTGACGACGATCCTCATCCACGGACACGTGCCACCGCTGCCACCGATCCCCGATGAACTCCATGGAACCGATGCGGTCGCGATCCTGGGCTGTTACGCTGGCGATCCGGACGAAGGGATGTCGGCGATTGCACCACTTCGTGAAATCACGGATCCGATTCTCGATTTGAGCGAGCCGATGCCATACGAACTCCTCCACGACCTTGGAACGCAGATGTTCCCATGGGGACGCAACTATGCCTGGCGATCCGTGTTCGTCGACGAGTTGACCGACGAGATTCACAACGTCATTCTTGAACAGAAAGAAGCGGCGCCGGGACCGATGGACGCCATCGACATCTGGGCGATGGGTGGCAACATCGGCCACGGGGGTGATGCCGCGTTTAATTGGGCGGACAAGCGGTATTTGATCGTAGCTGAGGCAAACTGGGAGGAGTTCAACACACAGTCCGAACTCGAGTGGGTTCGAACGACGGAACGGCGACTCCGGCAGGCCGGCGGTGTTGGGTCATACGCAGGATTCACCGGCGTTGAAGAACAGGAGTGGGAAAATTGGGCGAACCAAGTGTACGGGACAAACTACGATCGCCTCAGTGAAATCAAACGCCAATACGATCCCGACAACGTCTTCAATCGTAATGTTACGATCCTGCCAGCCGACTGATTAACCATACTGGAGACGGGCATGGATTGGGTTCCCCCTCCTGTTGTCTTCGGGTAACGAACTCCCAACGATTCACGGAAATAAATCAAAACCGCAAGCGATTATCGGAGGAGTGAAAGACGCTGTATTGGGGATGACCGACCATGCCAGCGGTGTTCTTTTAGGCCTCATGCTGAAGTTTACCGTATGATCGACGCCACCACGATCCGTACCGCCGGTCTCGTGGTCGGCGTTGGTGTGATTGTCCTCATCGGCGCGGTGCTTGCCGTGCTTTCGATTGGCGCACCGAGTCCAGGCGACGACGCCATCGGCGTGAATCGAACGACCCCCACTCAGTCACCCACTGGAACGGAGGGCCAGGCCCCGTCGGCGACACCAACCGATCAGGGCACCGTCAGAACCCAGTATGCCGAGGCAATCGAGCGCCTCCTAGTCGAAGCGATCAACGAGTATCGGGAGACGCCACTATCGTCCCGTGGATCGTTCGCGGCCAAGCTTGATCGGATCGCCCAGTCCCACAGCAAGACGATGGCCACAACCCACCAGGTTGGGCACACGATCTACGGCGAGACGACAATGGCCCGATTCAAAATGAACGACATCGCACTCCAGTGTGCGATCGACCGTCCCGACGGAACCGGCGTGTACAACGGTAGCGAGCTTGAACTCGTCGGTCACATCGATCGGTCGGGCATGCGCCAAGTCGATATCGCAAACGCTTTTCTCGCTCAGTGGACCAACAGCGACGAAGGCTGGAAGCTGACTATGGGCAACGCTGACACTATCGGTGTCGGTATCGTCGTCGTTGAGGACTCGGTATATGCGACGGTCATTTTCTGTTGAGCGGGCTTTGTGAGCATCCTCAGCCACGGAAACGCCACTCGATGTGTAAATCAGGTGTCCCGGGCCATCCCGAGAGGTACATTCGATCCCTTTTCGGGATGCTGAACAGATGTAAATAAACTTCAGTCGCCGATGGGTTACAGCGGGGGTCGCGAACGACATTACCGATCACGAACAGAGTCGATGGACATCAAAGGGGGATTCGATCGGTATTCATCCGCAGAACCAGGATCCATACCACCTCATCGTTCCCTGGATGGATCAAAAACCAGATCTGTCGAGCCAGTGCGGTCAGGAACGCCCGTCGACCGGAGACGTATCAAAGCGCGTGAGAAATCGTTGGATGGCCTCATCGGATCCGACGAGGATCATCCGTTCGTCACCGGTAAACGTTCGCTGTGGATCGATTGTGCTACTCACACCGGAATCGTCCTCAATGGCGATGACGCGACAGCCGGTCTGTTCATAGATATTCAATTGTGCGAGTGTCGACCCCGAAAACGGCGTCGCCGGAACCCGGATAATGCGCATCTGACTCGCCGGTGCCAAGACGTCCTCGTCCCGGAGCTCCCTTGCGACCATCCGGGCACTGATACGTGGTACTGAGAGGGCATAATCAGCACCGGCGCTCAACGCCTTCTTTGTGGCGTCGACGTCATCGACCCGTGTCAACACCTCGGCATCGGGGTTCAACGAATTGACCAACACCGTTGTCAGCAGGGCCGCCGAGTCGTCCGGGAGCCCGATGATGATCGAATCCGCCTTTTCGATGTTCGCCTGCCGCAGGATATCCTTCGAGCCGGCATTCCCGACGATATCAACGCCGTCACGGGATTCGATGTCGATGGTGACGGTATCGATGCCGGCCTCGGTGAGGACCGCTTCCGCGGCTTGGCCGACCTCACCATAGCCGGCAATGATACTGCGGTCGTGATAGCGTCCCGTCCGTGCGGGACGGGTGAACTCGCTCAATTCCGCGAGAGCATCGTGGTCACCGACTACGAATAGGACTGTGTTCGGTTGAATGAGCGCATCCGGATCGGGCGGGAGCTGGAGTTCTCCGTCGATCCAGGCAGCGATGATGTTCGCGCCGGTTCGTTCCCTGATCCGCGATTCCCGAATCGGGAGACCGTTTAACTCACTCTCGGGTTGGACCGGAATCTCGACGACTTCGACCCCCGTCCCGAGGTCGATCGTGTCACTGAGTTCCGAACTGAACGAGGCGACGGCCTTTTCAGCCAGCCGATGGCCGAGTACCCCATGTGGGGAGAGGACGCTGTCCGCACCGGCGTCGTAGAGTACGTCCTCGAAATCGCTGTCGTCGGTCAGCGCTACGACCTTGATCTCTGGGCGAAGCGAGCGGACCGTCAGGATGGTGTTGACGTTTGCTTGCCCGGCGTCGGTGATGACGGTTCGTGCGTTCTCGATGCTGGCTCGCTTGAATGCGTCCGGGTCTTGAGGGGACCCATGGATGGCCGCATATCCCTCATCGGAGAGCGCCTTGGCATCCTCCTTCGACGAGGACAGCAGCACGTATTCGATGTCGAGTCGACGGAGTTCCTCGAGCAGGACCGCAGAATCACGGCGATACTCACAGATGATGACGTGGTCGGTTTTGGGCGTCAGGCGGCTGTCGAGATCGACTTCCGCGCCGGTAAATAACGGAATGATGATCACCCGAAGCGTGAAAAACCCGATGGCGATACCGCTCAACTGCATGAAAATCATAAAACTGTTCATGACCGGCGTTTCCCAGGGTGAATCGGCGCCGTAGCCGGTGGTCGTCATCGTCTCGACGACCGTTTGAAGCGATCGGAACAACGAATACTGCTCGCCCTCGAAGACCCGCATTCCGTAGTTATACAGCACCGTATACAGCAGCACGACCGTCGCCAGACCGAGGAGATAATAGCCTATGAGGCGGTTCCGACGGGAGAGATCGATCGTCGGCCACAGGCGTGAAGCCATCGGGATACTGGTTAGGATTCGGTCATATCACGGAAAAGGGTTTCCGACCGTTCTGACAACGATCGCCGTCCAGTTCGCCGAATCAGGATGAATTCGAATCTGCAAACTAATCGCCGATTACCCATCTTCTGGCCCCGGCTGTAGCGACATTCGCGTTCGCGCTCCCGAGCAGGGGACTCAAACCCCTTGCCGTTGTTTACCGACCTATGAGCCAACAACGACCGGACAGCGGGGTCGAATCACCAGCGACACCCACCGATCTCGGTGTCGGTCGTGTCCCGTGGCTCACCCATCATCGCAAAAACCTCCTGCTGGGATACGGACTCTACGCGTATACCGTCCTGATGTTGCTATTTCTGTGGATTCCGCTCGTGACGATGGTGTTTCTATCGTTTGCGGATAACCCCGCGACGATTGTACCCTTTGAGGGCTTCACCCTCGCTCACTACGCCGACACCTTCGCGGACGAGGCGTTGATGACGTCGTTGGTCAACAGCATGCAGACCGCCACCATCGCGGCCACGATTGCAACCGTGTTGGGCGTGCTCGCCAGTTTCGGCCTCGTGCGGTATGAGTTCCCGTTCAAAGAAACCGTCCGGACCTTTGGCATCCTCCCGCTGATCATCCCTGGTGTGATTCTGGGATTGAGTATGCTGATCTTCTTCCGGTCGGTGGTGGGCATTTTGACCGGCTTCCTGACGGTCGTGTTAACCCACAGCGTCTATGGGTTTCCGTTCGTGATGTTGCCGGTCAGTTCCCGGCTGTACTCCTTCGATGAGTCTTTAGAGGAGAGCGCCCGGGATCTCGGGGCGGATACGTTCGAGACGTTCCGGGACATCACGTTCCCGTTGATCGCGCCGGCGATCGGTGCTGGCTTCCTGTTTGCCTGGATCCGGGCGTTTGAGGACTTCATCCGGGCGTTTTTCGTTCGGGGGACGATGAAACTCCTGACGACGCAGATGTTCGGAATGATCACGTACGGCCTGGGCAGTCGCATGAACGCTATTTCGACGCTGATCATCGGTCTGATCGCCGTATTATTGGCGATTGGCATGAACTACGGCGCCGTCAGCGAATACGTCGCCGACTCCGAGGACGACACATAGTCATCAACCTTGGCGTTGAAGCGGATCTCATCCGAGCAGACCGTGAATGACCGTGTTAATGCTCGGTTGATTGACCTTCAGATAATATTGAAAACGGATTAATCCCTCCCGACCGGGATGTAGATTCGCTCATGACGACACTCCAAACTACCGTTCGTCACGCCGACGACGCCACCGAAGAACGGACGCTCACCGTGGATCGAATCGCCAACTGCGGTGGTTCGTGGCGAACGCCACCGACCGGTGAGGAGCTCTCGATTCTCCGTGACGCACAAGGATCGGATTTCGATCCAACGGAGCTGATCGTGACGCCAAAGCCGGCCCACCTCATCACGACGGCGACCGAGATTCGGGTGAATTCAGCCACGACGGCCGGCGAAGCCGAGTTCGTGCTCTTCCCGACCGAAGACAGGACGTACCTCGGCGTCGGAATGGACCACAAGGATTTCAAGGTTGTTGAGGGGACCGGCATCCACCGAGGCAACAGTACCTGTCCGAGTGTCGTCGCGCCGGAGGTCTGGTGTGTAGCGGATGTGAGTGATCATTGGGACGAGTTACAGCTCCGGAGTTGGACCGGGGAGGCAGGCGAGCGCGAACGCTATCAAGAAGCGTCACTCGTTTCGTTTCTTT
Source organism: Chewarchaeum aethiopicum (SeqCode) (assembly GCA_034190395.1). GTDB lineage: Archaea > Halobacteriota > Halobacteria > Halobacteriales > Hikarchaeaceae > Chewarchaeum > Chewarchaeum aethiopicum. The sequence continues at coordinate 3,620 of JAXINS010000067.1, read as the reverse complement.
CCCCCGAGACCCTGATCGATCGGGTCCGACAACGGATCACGGCCCCGGTTGCCGGAACAGCCATCTGGGCGGGGACGATCGGTGCTGTCGATGATGTGATACAGGGGGTCCATCCGAATCCGACGATCCATCATGGCGAGTATTATGCCGTGGAACTGTACGATCCGGTGCTCAATCGACGCTTGGCCACCCAATACGATGTCCGGCTGAACGAGTGGATCGAGGGGCTCGATCTCGACCAAGAGTCATAAACGCGAGCCGAACAGCGAGCTCACCCTTCAAGGCGGGGAGGATGTCAATCGTTTGGCCGCCACCGGCCACCGATCTCCTCGCGAGGATAATCCTGATAGGTGCCGTCGAGAAATGTCGTGACGCGCCCGTCTTCTTCACTGAGCGTGATCACCCAGAGGACCTCCTCCCGGATCGAGGTTTCCAGCGCGCTCATGTGTTTGGCTCCCATCCACTCGGCGTATTCGAGGGTGTCGAACTCGTTGATCCGTTCCCGGCTCGGGCTGCGGACCCGGACCATCTGCTCTTGGACGGTGCCGTCCCCGGTGACAACGATCGCGCCGTCCCGGCTGAACGCCACGTCCCGGGCGACCTGCGTGAACGCCTCGGGCGACTCGGTGACGACCCGGCATCGCTCGACCGGCCACCGATTGTCCCCCATCGGATCAGCGTAAGCATCGAAATTGATCTCGGAAACGATCAGTAGATACAGGCTCGGGCCACTCACGTACTGTTCGTCCCACCGATCGAATTCCAGGCTGAGCGATTCGGCAGTATACCTGATCTGATCCATAAGCTCTTGGCTGGTCGCATATCGGCTCAACACACGATCGAGTTCCTCCATGATGGTCTTCGCTCTACTACGAGTGGGAGACGGTTAAATACGCGCCAGGGACGGGACACGAGGCCGGTGGGTAGCCAATGGGACCGCCCTCATTCGATCCCGGCGCTATCGTGCTCATCCGACTGGAGCCGCGTTCCAGTCCCATGTCATATCTTGCTGCTACATTGACAGCTTCCCGGTAGGCCGATGCCCGCCATGCAAACCAGCGGGTGAATGCAGCACGCGGTCGTTATACCTCGAGTGGGCTTCGCCGCAGTCCCTCGCAGACAGCTATAAATAGATGGATTCCTGACATTATGATACGTTCGTGTGTGTTATGTCAACGAATAGCTCACCCGAATCCCGTATTGTCGATGTCCTTGAGACGGCGGGGGTGCCGCTTGAATGCGACCAATTGCGCGAGCGAACCGAGTTGGATCGTCAGGCGTTCGACACCGCACTGTCCCGGCTCCGCGGGCAGGAGGTCGTCCGGAAACTCGCCGATACGGATGCCTATCGGCTGACCTACTGGCCCGAATCGTCTACCTGTATCGTCTGTGAGGACACGGTCACTTGCGAGGATTACTACGAGCTCGAACTGAACGCAAATGGCACGACGACGAGGAGTGATATGACGGGGATCCTCCATCCGGGGTGTGCTCGCCAACTGCTTGACAAAGTCAGCATCTCGGACAGATAGTCCCGCGATACGGCGCCGATAATCCGGTCAATGGCTCGACACCTCGCCAGCAACGCGACCGAATATAAGTACCCACCGGTGGGAGTGACAGTATGTCCACTCCCGACTGGAATCGCAACCGAACGGCGACGGATGACATCTTCGAGTGTATTGGCGAGACACCCCTTGTCGAGTTGACCCACGCCAGCAAGGAAGCCGGAGCCACCGTCTATGGGAAACTGGAGTTCGTCAATCCCACGGGGAGCATCAAGGATCGCATCTACCGGGCCATGATAACCGCCGCCCAGGAACGCGGGGAGCTCGATCCTGGCATGGAAATTCTTGAGTGTTCGACGGGGAACGCCGGCATCGCGTGTACATTCGTCGGCACGCAACTGGGATACGACGTCACGATCGTTATGCCCCAAGAGATGAGCGAGGAGCGTAAGAAAGTCATCCGAGCCTACGGGGGTGAGTTGATCGAGACACCCGGCGGCGAAAGCGACGTTGACCTCGCAATGGACCGTGTCAACGAGATGCTCGACGCCGAACCCGGGCAGTACTGGTACCCAAACCAGTTTTCGAACCCGGACAACCCACGGGCGCACACGGAAACGACTGGCCAGGAGATTCTCGATCAACTCGGTGGGCCGCCAGGTGCGTTCGTCGCTGGCCAAGGCACCGGTGGGACGCTTACCGGCGTTGGACGAGCACTACAAGCCGACGGGGATGCGTTGCTGTACGCTCTCGAACCCGCCGAAGCGCCGATATTGGCCTGTCGGCAGTGGGGTTCACACGAGATCGAGGGCATCGGCGACGGATTCGTCCCGGAAAATCTCGATCCCGAACTCATGGACGGTGTGGTGGCCGTTGAAAGCGAGGTGGCAATCGAACGGTCCCGCGAACTCGCCACCCAAGAGGGAATATTCTGTGGCATCTCCAGCGGAGCGAACGTCGAGGGTGCGATCAAGATTGCCCACGAGCGTGATATCGACTCGATTGTCACCATCATCTGTGACACGGGGATGCGGTACTTCTCGACAAAACTCTTCGAGACCGATTACGATATCGACGTTCCGGACCGAGAGCATCCACTCGACGACCGGTCGAAGCGTGTCCTCGACGAACATCAGGACAGCTGGGATATCATTCTGTAACGATCCCGAGGATGTCCCGTACCCAGGTGGCTTAACCGAACGACACGACTGCCTGTCGAATCATGCTGTTCTTGCAGCCGCTACCCTTCGACTACGGGGAAACGTTCGCTGGGATGTGGTTCCCAGAAACCACCGACACCTGACTTCAGAACAGCTTCAATCGGGGTGAACCGTAGTGCACATTCACGTTCCCGTCTCAACTTGTTCGAGTTGACCAGTATAGACCAACTCTTCGAATAATGCCGGTAGCGGGGGATCTCACAACTCGGTACAGGTATTTTCCCCAAAACACTTGCCGAATGATTTAGCTATCTCAATTTTGGGGATATAGTTCAGTGGCAGAACGTCCGGTTCAGTGACCGATCATAGAGGTGTGAGTCCGCGCGGCACATCTCTTGCTGTCGTTGACTCGGTCACGCCGGAAGGCCCGGGGTTCAAATCCCTGTATCCCCTCAAAATTTGAACCTACATGTATGAGTCTGATGACGCGATAACTGATCGAGAATCCGGAATTTCTCTCCTCGAAGGAATACGTCAGAACAATGGGCACGATTTTTCGATCGGGGCTATCAGCAAGCCCTCGGTGTGATAGCCTTCACCGTCATCTTAACCCTGTACGGATCGCTCATCGTCGCTCCGGGAGTATTTGAATCCGATGCCGCAATTCCACAGACATATTTGGTTACAATACGGTTGAGTAGCAACGCGCCAGTTCGTTCATCTGTCTCTACCGTTTACTGCATTCACACTCTGAGTTCAGTAGACATTAGCTACGGATGTAAGCGCCGTCAATAGGACTCCTCTCCAACATCGGAAAATCCGCTGGAAACCCACGGTACTACATTGCGAATTAATTCACCTACAGGCCTCACGTCTTCGGGTCAAAGTGATCCCAGGTAAGCCAGTAATCGTAAGACCGGTCGTCAGCTACCGCCTTGATCGTGAGTTCAAC
>JAXINS010000095.1:0-10149 GCA_034190395.1 Chewarchaeum aethiopicum (SeqCode) | reverse complement strand
AATTCCAGCCCGGTCCGGTGTTCGCGAACATCGTCCTCGGCGACGAGATCAACCGCGCACCGCCGAAGACCCAGTCGGCCCTCCTCGAGGCAATGGAAGAAGAGCAGGTAACCGTCGACGGGGACACCTATCAAGTGCCACAACCGTTTACCGTCATCGCGACACAGAACGCCGTCGAGCGCGATCGCACCTACGATCTCCCAATCGCGGAAGTCGACCGATTTATGAAACAGATCACGATCGGCTATCCCGAAAGCGACGACGAATCCGAGGTCCTCCGTCGGGTCGTCGGCACCCATCCGATCGACGAGATCGAGGCCGTCACGAGCGCCGACCAAATCTCCCGTGCTCGCAAAACCGTCGCGAACGTGACCGTCGAGGCGCCGATCCGGGAGTACGCGACATCCCTGGCAAACTACACCCGCGAACACGCAAACCTCGGCGTCAGCCCCCGGGGAGCGATCTCGCTGGTCCGGGCAGCCCAGGCCCGGGCCGTTCTCGAAGACCGCGAGTACGTCATTCCCGATGACATCAAACGGGAGGCCTACGCAGTGCTCAGCCACCGGATCCGTCGGGAGGCAAACCAACGCGTCGGCCAGGGTGGCGAGGAACTCGTCGAGGCCGCACTCGAGAACGTTCCCGTCGAGTAAACCCCAAAATGTCATTTACCCGTCGTGGTTGGATCGTCGCCGTGGCCGTCGCCGCTGCCTTCCTCTCGGGGGTGTTCTTCGGCGCCCGAGGGCTCAATGCCGTCGCGATGCCGGGACTGCTCGCGTTGATCGTCGCGAAGATCCAGGTCCGTCGCATCCCCCAGCCGATCCTCGAACGTGAAATGTATCGCAAAGGGCAACGTGGGCAAACGGTACCCGTTCGGTTGCACTTCGACGTCGACAAACCGTTCAACGCGGTCGTCGAAGACGAGATCGGCGAGGGACTCTCGGCGACCGACAACCGAATGCTCACGACGATCAGTGATGTCCCGGTGACGTACGACCTCCACTTGGACGACCGCGGGGCCCAGTCGATCGGGCCGGCGAAACTCCACGTCCGGGACGTCCTCAGTTTAGAGGAGCGAACCTACGAGTACACCGCAACCCAGGAGATCCTGGTCCATCCGGCCGTCCACGCGCTACAGGGACCGCGACGACAGGACCTGGTGATGTTGTATGGCGGGCCCGGCGACGACCGACAGCAGTTCGATCAACTCCGGCTCTACCGGCGTGGTGACCCACTCCGGGATATCCACTGGAAATCGTCCGCGAAACAGCCCGAGGACAATCTCGTCGTCAAACAGTTCACCGCCGATGAGGGCACCCAGACGATCCGGGTTGCCGGGGAAGCGACCGATGGCCACGCCGATGCGATGGCCGAAGCCGCCGCCAGCATCGCCATCCATCTTCTCGATCACGGCGTCAACGTAGTGCTTTCAACGCCGACGGGCGGCGTCAGCGCTGAGACGGCAGCCGATGACGATGAGCGGGTGCTCGACCACCTCGCCCGGACCCGCGCCGGCCGGGTGAACGAGCGTAACCGCCGACTGGCCGACGTGGTGATCTCCTCGACCGGCGACGGCGTCGAAGTCGATATCGCGGGCCGGTCGTGCTCGTTTGCCGAACTCGCTGGCTCGCCCGTTGACATCGAAGAACCGTTCGAACCGATCGAGGGAACACCGACGATCGAAGATTCCGAGACGGAATCGGAGACTGAGACGAACGTCGACACGGAATCACCACGAGCGGAGGCATCAAGCTCATGAGTACGACACGCGATCCACTCCCCGAACGGCTCGATCGACTCACACAACGCTATCTCGGCGTCCCACTCCCGTCACCTTACGAGGGGCTCGCCGGGATCTCAGCGGTCATCCTGACAGCGGCGTATCTGGGTGTACTCTTTCACGTCGTCGACGTCGTCGGCGGGGTGTTCCTGTTCGTCCTAGAGCTTCTCGTCGCCTTCGGGCTCGCGGTGACGCTCTCGAAGACCCTGTCGGCCAAACGGGCCGTTGCACTCGGCATGATGTTGTTATCCGGTGGGCTGTTGGTCTATCTCGCGACGGTCCCGGCGGCTTACATCAACGTCACCCGCCAGATCACCGACACTATCGCGCTGTTGACCGGACTCTCGATCCTCCGGATCACCAACGCGGGTGTCTGGGTACTCGGATTCACCCCGGCACCGGTGTTCGTCTCGTGGTATTTCTTCCTGCGTCGGGAGTATATCTATGGAGCGGTTGTCGGCGGCGCCGCCCTGGGGCTGTTGGTGTTGACCGGCGACGCCGGGACGATCACGGCGCTGGTTGGCGTACTCGGCGTCATCGGGACGATCGGGTTCGGCGACATCGAACAGAGTGCTCGGGCCAGAGAGACGATCCCCGAACAGCCGAACGTCCAGAAGGATGCCCGAACACTCAGCAAACGGCTAACCCGCCGGATGCTCCTGATTACAGTCGCAACGACCTCAGTCAGCGTCGTCCCCGGTGGGAAAGCCCGACCACTGTTGCCGGATCGGGGGACGTCCTCCATTGAGGGAAGCCTCGTTTCGAACTCGGAACGGGTGAGCGTTCTCGGGAGTATCCGACTGACGGCGAAGGTCCGATTTACCGTCACGGCCGAGGAGGCCGCCTACTGGCGGGTCGGCGCCTACGATCGATACACCGGCAGCGACTGGGTTCGGACCGGCGAGACACGACCGTACTCCGGCTCGCTCCGTCGCCCGCCGGGTGATTCTCGGCGGATCCGACAATCCTTCCAGGTCGAGTCGGCGATCGATGCCATGCCCGCCGCCTGGAAACCCGTGCGGCTCGGCGCCGGTGCGTCCCAAGCGGAGGTAACCGATCTCGGTGGATTCCGACCGGTCAATGGGTTCGAGGCTGGCGATCAGTACAGCGTCGAGAGTTACCAGCCCGAATGGACCGAAGAGGAACTCCGAACGGCGGGAACAAACTATCCACCGGAGATCGAACAACGCTACCTCCAGCTCCCCGAGAGTACGCCCCAGCGGCTGACCCGGTTTACCAACCAACTCGTCGAGGGGATCAACAACCCCTACGACATCGCCAGCCGGATCGAACGCTGGCTCGAGGCCAACAAGGAGTACTCCCTCGACGTCAACAAACCCGACGGCGACATCGCCGCCGGATTTCTGTTCAAACTCGATCGGGGCTACTGTGTCTATTATGCGACGACAATGATCGCGATGCTTCGGTCCCAGGGCATCCCGGCCCGCTTCGTCGTCGGGTATACACCCGGCCAACAGATCGAGGAGGACCAGTGGGTCGTCCGGGGCTATCACTCGCATGCCTGGGTCGAGGTGTATTTCCCCGACGTCGGCTGGGTACAGTTCGATCCGACCCCGAGCGGTCCCCGGGTCGAAGCCCAGAACACCCGACTCCAAGAGGCCCGGGCCAGCGGGGTAGAAGGGATCGATACCAACGAGAGCCGCCAGAGCGGCTTTACGCCCGAACAGGTGGCGAGTACCCCGATTGGGGAAAGCGCAGGCGGGCTCCAATCCCTCGGCGACGAAACCAGCGGAGCCACACCCGACCGAGCGCCCACCGAAAACACCACCCAGGCCGACGGGTTGAACCGCCAGACGGCAACCGCCGCCGGTGCCGAATCGGGTGGCAACAATCAGGGTGGCGGGCTTGGCTCCCTGAAGATGCCCGACGAACAGACGATGCTCTATGGCCTCATCCTCTTTGCCGGAGCGGCCACCGGTGCCCATCGATTGGGCGTGTTCGATCGCGTCTATCGGGAACTCTGGCTCCGTCGGTTCCCCGATGGATCACCTGTCGAACGGATCGGCGCCGCGTTCGATCGGGTTGAGTACCTTCTTGGCCGTCAGTATCGGCGCCGCCGCTCCGACGAGACGCCCCGGGAATATCTCGAATCGCTCGAGGCCAACATCGACGACCGGATCCGCGAGGTCTATCAGCTCTACGAACGGACGCGGTACGGTGGCGCTGTCGACGAGCAAACCGCCGATCGGGCGGCCGCACTAACCCAGGAACTCGTCGACGAACACGAACTGTTCTGATCCTCCCCGACCGACCGGTCGCAAGCCGCGGCCCGCCGGGATCGTTATCCCGGGAATGATCCGTCATCGAACCGGCACGTTTCCACCGGCGATCGACCGCAAGCGAGGCCGAACAACCGACAAACGGCGGGAGCCCCGACAATGTTTAATAGGTCGGTCATGTAGCTACTGGCGTAATGTCGGAAGTCTGCTCGACGTGCGGGCTGCCCGAAGAGCTGTGTGTCTGTGAAGACGTTGCAAAGGAATCTCAAGAGATCACGATCAGCATCGACGAGCGTCGTTACGGCAAGGAAGTCACAGTCATCGATGGCTTCGATCCGAAAGACGTCGATCTCGACAGTCTGTCCTCGGATCTCAAGTCGAAATTCGCATGCGGCGGTACCGTCGAAGACGGTTCGATCGAACTCCAAGGAAACCACTCCGACCGCGTCGCTGATTTTCTCCGCGAGAAGGGTTTCAACGTTGCCTAACCACCACCCCAGATCGATGACGATCTGATCCGGCCCGCCTCGAGCAGTCGTTTGCCATCTACCGAGCGACTGCCGCGTCTGGAGCCAGGGTCAACGAGCCGAAAGCTCCCACGGAAATCGTAGCGACCGACGATTACGCTGACGGGAGATACCCCTCGGCGGCGGTGATCAACAAGCCGCTGATCGTCGCATCGTTGGCCGGTGGCGCCCGGGCCTGCTCGATCGCGTCGTCGACCGGCACCCGGCGAATCGTGAGGAACTCGTTGCCGTCACGGTCGGGATCGATGGTCGTGAAGTCCTCGGCGTAGACGATCGCCCGGCGGTGGCGGAGCACGCCGGTCGCGACCCAGTACTCCTGGAGGGTCGTGACGGTCGCCGGATCGAGCCCGACTTCCTCGCGGAGTTCCCGAGCACCCGCCTCGAGAAAGGACTCGTCGGCCTCGACGATCCCGGCAGGAAGCTCCAGAAACGATCGCCGGACCGTTGGGCGGTACTGTTCAACGAACACGACGGCGTCGTCGTCGATGGCGACGATGATGACCGCCGGTGGAAGATCCGCCCAATAGTATCGTTTGTGTGTCCCGTCTGGCTGTTCGACCCGATCATATCCGCCGGTGTACCAGCTGGTTTCGTACTCGGCCACCGACTCCGCGACCGGCCAGGCCGGGTCCCGATCGGGGGATGTCGGCGGATCCGTTGGGGATTCGTCATCGGGCATCGACGGGCGTTCGGGAGTCGGCTACAAGCCACTACCGGCTCGGGGATCGGTGTGGACTCGGATCGATCACTCGCGGCGGTTGCCGTTACCCGCGATGGGATCGATCAAATCACGTCACGGTAGATGCGACCGTAAGCCTGGCGGCGAAGCGTACCGATCGCAGCCCGTCGTTCGTTTTGATAGGTCGCCGCGACGACCGTCTCGGCGAACGGGGCCCCATGCCAGACGACGTGATCGACGTTTTCGCTGCCGGTCTCGATGACCTCGTAGTCACGGTCGGCACACCAGTCGGTGAATTCCTCGCGGGTGCCGATGTGGACTGTCAACAGGGATGCAAAGATCGCATCCCGGGCGGTTTCGATGACCTCGGCCGTGACCCGGTCGTCGTACTCGGCCTCATCGAACGCCATGGCCTTGGCGATCTCGCGGACGACCTCCTGGGCGGCTGGACCGACCGTTTCGTAGTGTGTATGGACCTCAGCTTCGGTGTCCGGGGCGAATACGCCACGCGTCTCCATTGGTCGTTGCTGGTGGGGGACGGCCGTTAATCCTCCCGGTCCGCTGTGCTTTCGGCGTCCTCGTCGGACTCCTCGGCCTGCATGGCTTCGGTCAGTTCTCGGGCCCGTTCGAAAATACGGCGGGTCTCGGCGTCGCTCGGACCACGAGCCGCCGACGCCCGCTCCCGGGCGGCGTCCGGATCCAGCCCATGGTCATGGGCGTGATCGTGGTGGTCCTCGGGATGGCTGTGGTGGTCCTCGCCCGATGGCGTTCGACCGGGCCCTGGATTCTCACCGGTCGTGTCCTCGAAAACCTCGGTGTAGTCAGTTTCCGTGGCGTGTTGAACGACGGCCGCCGAGAGCTCCTGGACGGTCATGTCGGCCCAGTCAGTGACGGTTTCGTCTAGCCACGCCGCGTGCTCTTCGCCGTGTAACATCGCGGTGAACGCAAGATGGTTGGCGAGGTGCTCCCCGTCGGCCTGTGGGACGTCACAGACGGGACAAGCATAGCCCATACGGGGGGTTCGGGCGGGACGGACAAAAAGCCGCCTTCCGTGACATCGCCGTCACTCGCTCACATCACCGAAAACCGATCGGTCGCGCCGAGATCGAGAACCATGACCGCCGCGTCCTCACCGTCGTCATAGTATCGGGGAACGCGATGGTGGATGTCGAAACCAAAGGACGTATACAGCGACCGGGCGCGGTGGTTCCCGACCCGGACCTCGAGTTTGACCCGTCGCACGCCGGCAGTCGCCAGGGCCGCCAAGCCCCGGTCGAGCAACTGCGTCCCGATGCCCTCGCCGCGGCGGTCGGGCTGGACGGCGAGGTCTTTGACGTGGCCGATCGGCTGGCCGTGATTGGGAATCCGGTCGGCGACGATGTACCCGAGCACGCCCGACCCATCGAGGGCTACGAGAAAGGCCTCGGCATCGAGAAACCGCTCGAAGGCGTCGTAGGGCCACGGTTGACTGAACGACTGCTGTTCGATCCCCAGCACCGCGAGCAGATCCGCGCGTTTGGCCGGGCGTATCCGGACGGTATCGGCATCGGTCGCCGTGATCGTCACACCTCCGCAGTAGCCACCGAGGGATCAAAAACATATCCAACGGTACAATCGACGTTGAACCCGGAACCGATGACAACCGCAACCGTGAGAACCGGCCCGAGCCCCGAGCGACCGGGTGCTCAGTCGTCGGCGGAGATCGCCGAATCGCCGCCCTCGGTTTGCATTTTCGTGTGGGGGAGCTTGCCACCGTCGGCGAGGATCTGGCGTTCCCGCGGCGAAGCGTCCAGCTGGGCGGTTGCCTCCCAGTCGTCGTTGATCCGGACGGTGAACTCCTCTTTGCCCGACCGGACGGCCTCGGCGACGTCGTCGACGATCTCGACGTCATCGCCCTGGTTGATCCGCTCGTAGGTGTCCTCGTCGATCGTCAGCGGGATGAGCCCGAAGTTGAACAGGTTGGCCTTGTGGATCCGCGCGAAGCTCTGTGCGAGCACGCCGTCGACACCCAGATACATCGGACACAGCGCCGCGTGTTCCCGCGATGAACCCTGGCCGTAGTTCTCGCCGGCGACGAGGAACCCGCCGTCGGAAGCCGCCGCCCGGTCGGCAAAGGTCTCGTCGACCCGGCTGAGCGTGAACTCCGAGAGCTTCGGGATGTTCGAGCGATACATCAGGATATCGCTGGTCGCCGGGATGATGTGGTCGGTCGTGATGTTGTCCGCCATCTTCAAGAGGACCGGCCCTTCGATCTCGGCGTCCATCGGGTCCTTCAGGGGGACGTCGCCGATGTTCGGCCCCTTGATGAGTTCGTCGTCGACGGCCTCGTCGGGGGCGATCAGGTCGGCGTCGGAGCCGTAGTACTCGTCGGGCAATTCGAGACCGGGTGCCTCGACGTCATCGAGATCGCGGGGGTCGGTAATCTCGCCGGTCAGGGCCGCCGCCGCGGCGACTTCGGGCGAGCAGAGATAGACGCTGTCGTCTTCGATCCCCGAGCGGCCCTCGAAGTTGCGGTTGAACGTTCGCAGGCTCACGCTGTCGGAGGCGGGGACGTGACCGATACCGATACAGGCACCACAGGTCGCCTCCGAGAAGTTGACGCCGGCGGCCATCATTTCGGCGGTCCAACCTTCGCGGGCGAGCATCTCGGAGGCCTGTTTCGAGCCGGGAGCAACGATCATCTCGGTTTTCTTGTTGATCTCGCGGCCCTCGAGCATCTTCGCGGCCGGGAGGATGTCCTCGTAGGCGCCGTTGGTACACGAGCCGATGATGACCTGATCGACGCTCTCGCCGGCGACTTCCCGGACCGGCACGACGTTGTCCGGCATCGAGGGGGTCGCGATCAGTGGTTCGATCTCCGAGAGATCGATCGTGATCTGATCGTCGTACTCGGCGTCCTCGTCGGGTTGGAGTTCGACGTATTCGTCCTCACGGCCCAGTCGCGCGAGGAAATCCTTGGTCTTCTCGTCGGTGGGGAAAATCGAGGAGGTCGCCCCGAGTTCGGTCCCCATGTTAGTGATCGTCGTCCGCTCGGGGACGGTCAGCGTATCGACGCCGGGCCCAGTGAACTCGAAGATCTTCCCGACGCCGCCCTTGACGGTGAGCCGGCGGAGCATCTCGAGGATGATGTCCTTGGCCGTCGACCATTCGGGGAGTTCGCCCTCAAGACGGACGTTGACGACTTCCGGCATCTCGATGTAGTAAGGGCCCCCACCCATCGCGACGGCGACATCGAGGCCACCCGAGCCGATCGCGAGCTGGCCGAGCCCGCCCGGCGTCGGCGTGTGTGAGTCAGAGCCAAGCAGCGTCTTGCCGGGCGCGGCGAAGTGTTCTTTGTGGACCTGATGACAGATACCGTTGCCGGGGCGAGAGAAATGGGCGCCAAAGGTGCCCGCGGCCGAGCGTAGAAAGCGATGGTCGTCGGTGTTTTTGAAGTCGAACTGGTAGGTCTGGTGATCGCAGTACTGGGCGGCCAGTTCCGTCTGGACCTCATCGAGATCAAGCGCCTCGAACTGTAGCCACACCAGTGTACCCGTCGTATCCTGTGTCAATACTTGATCGATCTCGATTCCGATCTCCTCGCCCGTTTCGAGCTCGCCCTCGACGAGGTGATCGGCGAGAATCTTCTCCGTAAGCGTCTGTCCCATAGCGTCCGGAAATGGGCTGGCCACGAATATAAATCCCGTGCGTTCTTCAGGCCGGATTTTCCGGTTGATACCGCCGCTTGCGGGCATTTCCGATCAATACAGGTGAGCGAATCACAATGGCGTATCATCCCTGAAACGGTCGGGACGAACCCGTAGGATTATTCGCGGGGGGCTGGATGACTTTGCTATGTTCGAAAGCGGCCACTATGTCGCCGACCATGTCGAGCCCGTGGCCGAGGCACAGATCCAGCCCAACGGGGTCGATCTGACCATCGAGACGGTGTATCGGCAGATGGAACCCGGCCGGATCAGAAAGGACGGCAAGGAAATCGGTGACCGCCAGGAAAAACAGCTTGAGGAGATCGGCGAACACGTGCCCGATACCTACTACCTGCCGCGGGGCAGCTACATCGTCCAGTACGCCGAAACCGTCCACATCCCCGAGGATCATATCGGCTTCATCTACCCGCGGTCATCGCTGTTGCGTAACTCCTGTATGGTCAACACGGCCGTCTGGGACGCCGGCTATGAGGGCCGCGGGGAGGGGTTGCTCCAGGTCCACCACGACATCCAGATCGAACGGGGCGCCCGCGTCGCCCAGCTCGTCCTCGCGAGCGCCGAGCACGCCGGGACCTACGAGGGCGATTATCAGGGCGAGAACATCACCGAGTACAGCGACTCCGAGAAAGCCCCCGACGAAACATAGCCGACGATCGGTCCTCAATCCCGGAGTAACCGCCGAACCCGACGGGAGTCGAGAAGGTAATGCCCGAGCAACAACCCACCGAAGAGGAAGCCGACCAGTTGCAGACCAACGGCGAGAAGCGCCCCGACGGCGAGGCCAAAGAGCGTTCCCTCAATGAGCAACCGGACGGGCCCGGGGACGGCGATTGGCGCGTCGCCAGGATCCCCAGGGACCCTGAAGATGCCCCAGATCGCGGCAACGAGCAGGGGGCCGCCGATCGTCCAGACGAATCGGACACCGCCGGCGTGAGTCGTCCACCCCCAGTAGCCGATCGCAACCAGGGCAGCCAGTTCGAGTAGAAATCGGAGAGCGAGGTTGGCACGGCGGATCGAGTCGATCATGGCGACGGTATCCGATATCATCGACACCAACCGTGTTAGCTGTCGGGGCACGGGTGACGTGATCGAGATCGGCGACGGAACGGGACGACTTAGCTACCCTTCACAACGGTTATACGCGCGTACCCAGTAGCCAGTGGCGAGGGCGCGTAGCTCAGCGGACTTAGAGCACTTGGTTCCGGACCAAGAGGCCGCG
>JAXINS010000061.1:0-10237 GCA_034190395.1 Chewarchaeum aethiopicum (SeqCode) | reverse complement strand
TGGATGACGCCCCGTTCGTGTAGGATGACGCCGGGCGCCGTCACCGATTCGGTCTCCTCGCCGCTCGTGACGGTGACCGTCCCCTCGAGGACGTGAAAGACGTTCGTGCTGGTTTCGTGTTCGTGGGCGTCGAGTTCGGCGCCCGGTCCCAGCGCGAAGGCCTTCACGAGGACGTCGTCGTCGACGACCAGTTCCGTGTCGATGACCTCGCCTTGCTCCGGCGAAAGGTCGGGATAGCGATCCAGGCTCATGCCTGTCCCAGAGTAGCCACGGGGGCATAATCCCTGCCTTCTTGCGTGTCCACATTACTTTGGGGTATATCTCAATAGATTGAATATCTTTTAGTTATTATCGAAATTTGACGAAAATTATTTTCCAATCGGTGGTATAGTTTGGCAAACGGAGCCTGTCCTCAGATGACCGATCCAAACGCCCGTTTCGATACACTCGCAGTTACACACGGCGAGGAACCGGATCCGCATGGCACCGGCGATGTCGTGGTTCCGCTCCATCTCGCATCGACGTTTGCCACCGATCGCATCGAATTCGATGCCGAGGCCGATCCGGACGAGCACATGTACACCCGGATCTCGAATCCGACCCGACGGGCCCTCGAACAACGATTGGCTGCCCTGGAGGGTGGCGATCACGCGCTCGCCTTCGCCTCGGGCACGTCAGCGATCGCGGTGGCGATGCTCGGGGCCGCGACCCCGGGCGATCACATCGTCGCTTTCGACGATCTCTACGGTGGCACGAACTCGATTCTCAACGATCTCATGATCGACCGCCTGGGAATCGACGTGACCTTCGTCGATGCCCGGGATACCGACGCCGTCGCGGCGGCGATGCAACCCGAGACGACGCTCGTCTGGATGGAGACACCGACGAACCCGCTGATCAAGCTCTGTGACATCGAGGCGATCGCCGAGATCGCCCACAACGGTGACGCGCTGCTCGGCGTCGACAACACCTTCGCCAGCCCGTATTTCCAGCGGCCGCTCGAACTCGGTGCCGACGTCGTCGCCCAGAGTACGACCAAATACCTCAACGGCCACAGCGACTCGCTGGGCGGGGCGTTGATCACCTCACACGATGGGTACTACGAGGAGCTCGAATTTCTCCACGGCGTCGGATTCGGCAACGTGCTGTCGCCGTTTGACTCCTATCTCGTGCTTCGGGGGACGAAGACGCTGCCGGTCCGGATGGAACGCCACCAGGAAAACGCCATGGCCATCGCGGAATACCTCGAAGCTCAGGAACACGTCGACTCAATCAACTATCCGGGACTGGAGAGCCACCCCCAACACGACCTCGCTAACCGTCAGATGTCCGGCTACGGAAGCGTTCTCTCCTTCGAACTCGCCGGCGGGCTTGAGGCCGTCGAGACGTTCCTTGCCCATCTCGATGAGTTCCCGCTGGCGGTGAGTCTGGGCGGCGTCGAGTCGCTGATCGAACATCCCGCAAGCATGACCCACGAGCGGATCCCCCGCGAGGAGCGTGAAGCGATCGGGATCACCGATTCACTGCTCCGGATGTCCGTCGGGATCGAGGCCGTCGATGACCTGATCGAGGACCTTGAGCAAGGCTTTGCGGCACTGGAAGACGCCGCGGTCTCGACACCCTGACCGGCTCAGGCCGGTTCTTCCTCTTCCTCGCGTTCGCCGTCCTCGTTACTTGGATCCGCGTCGTTCGGTCCGGTGAGTTCTTCGGCAACCGTTTCGGGCGCGAACAGCTCCGGATCGAGCGCGAGATCGAGCTGGCCACGGACGAACTCGGGGATGGTGTCGGGTGTATAGACGACCGTCACCAGCTCGGGGTTGACCTCTAGGGCGATCGGAATCAGCGTCGCCTCGTCGACATCGGTGAGTATGAGGAACTCAGCGGTTTCGATCCCGGCGGCTTCTAGGCTCGCGCCGGTACCGGGGCCGTCGAGACGGACGATCTCGACCCCCCGATCGGCGAATGCGGTTTCGATCCCGCGGTCGGGACCGGCGATAACGGCGTGACGTGACATGGATGTTCGATAACGATGGGGACTGTACGCGGTTGGTTCTGTGCCGATACGTGTGATCGGTCGCGGTTATTCGTATTCGATCGTCGCCGGCGGTTTGTGGGTGACGTCGTAGACGATCCTGGAGACGTTATCCAGCGTGCCGGTGATCCGACTTTGGATCCGCTGGAGGGTTTCCCAGTCGATCTCCTGGGCACGGGCGGTCATGCCGTCGCGGCTCTCGACCGATCGGACCGCGACGACCCAGCCGTGGACGCGGTTGTCGCCTTTCACGCCGGTCGCCTTCCCGAGGACGGCGGCGAACGCCTGCCAGGGGTCGTATTCCTCCAGTTCGCTCTCGACGACGGCGGTTGCCTCCCGAGCGACCTCGAGTTTCTCCTCGGTGACCTCGCCGATGATCCGCACTGCGAGGCCGGGCCCGGGAAACGGCATGCGTTCGGAGATGATCTCCTCGAGATCGAGGTGCCGGGCGACCTCCCGGACCTCGTCTTTGTAGAGGTCCCGCATCGGTTCGACGATGCCCTCGAAGTCGACGACGTCCGGCAACCCACCGACGTTGTGGTGGGATTTGATCGTCCCCTCCGATTCGATGCGGTCCGGGTAGATCGTCCCCTGGACGAGATAATCGGCGTCGACGTCCTGGGCGACGGTTTCGAACTCGCGGATGAACTGCTCACCGATGATGTGGCGTTTCTCCTCGGGATCGGTCACCCCGGCGAGGGCGTCGATGAACCGATCCTGGGCGTCGATGATCCGGAGGCTATCCATATACGCGAAGGTATCGCGGATCTGTTCGGTCTCGCCTTTCCGCATCAGACCGGTATCGACGTACACCGGGACGAGTTGATCGCCGACGGCGTCGTAGGCCAGTGCCGCGGCGGTCGAGGAATCGACACCGCCCGACAGCGCGATGATCGCCGTCGAATCGCCGATCGTGTCGGCGATCTCGGCACGTGCGTTCTCGACGAAATCCTCGACCTGTACCATCAGATCTCGACCTCCTCGATGTCGGCGGGCTCGGTGGTCTCAAGGACGCCCTCAAGCAGGCCGACGAACGGCGGGCTCGCCCGCCCCGGCCGGGAGCGAAACTCCGGATGGAACTGCGTCCCGAGGAAATACGGATGGTCGGGCAATTCGAGGATTTCCATTCGGCGGCTGGCCTCCCCGGTGAGCTGGAGGTCGGTGTCCTCGATCGCCTGGCCGGAGAATCTGATCCCGGCGTCCTCCAGGTCCTCGATATATGCGGGATTGACCTCGTAGCGATGGCGGTGGCGTTCGGTACAGGTGGTCCCGCCGTAGAGTTCGTGGGCCACGGTGCCGGGTTCGATCCGGGTTTCGTGGGCCCCGAGGCGCATGGTGCCGCCCATATCGTCGAGTTCCTTCTGTTCGGGCAGGAGATCGATCACGGGATGGGGGGTGTCGGGATCCATCTCCGCCGAATGGGCCCCTTCCAAGCCGAGTACGTTCCGGGCGACCTCGACGACCGCCATCTGGAACCCCAGACAGAGTCCCAGATACGGTACGTCGTTCATTCGGGCGTATCGGACGGCCTCGATCTTCCCTTCGGTGCCACGGGAGCCGAACCCACCCGGCACAATGATGCCGTCGACGTCATTGAGCTGTCCGTCGTGGCCGTCGGCGAGGTCCTCCGAGTGGACCCAGACCCGGTTGACGTCAACGCCCTGTTCGAGCCCGGCGTGTTTGAGCGCCTCGTGGATCGAGATGTAGGCGTCCTCGAGGCCATATTTGCCGACGAGGGCGATGTCGACCTCGCCGTCGGTCTCGCGGGTGACCAGTTCGCGCCAGCTGTTGTCCCGTTTGGCGCGAGGGACTGCGGCCGACGATAACCCCAACTGGGAGAGGACATACTCATCGAGGCCTTCCTCCTCGACGACCAGCGGGACCCGATAGATATCGTCGACGTCGGGATTCGAGAAGACCGCGTCGGTCGGGACGTCACAGAACAACGCGATCTTCTCGCGGGTCTTGTCTTCGAGACGGTCCTCACACCGGCCGACGATGATGTCCGGCTGGAGGCCGATCGAGCGCAGTTCCTTGACCGAGTGTTGGGTCGGTTTGGTTTTCTGTTCGCCGTTTTTCGAGTAGGGGATCAGCGTGACGTGGGTAAAGAGGAGGTCCTCCTCGTCTTCCTCGTGGGCGAACTGTCTGAGGGCTTCGAGAAAGGCCATCCCTTCGATGTCCCCGACGGTCCCGCCGACTTCGACGATACAGACGTCGGTACCTTCGGCGGCCTCCCGGATCCGCCGTTTGATGTCGTCGGTGATGTGGGGGATGATCTGCACCGTCCGCCCGAGGTAGTCGCCGGCCCGTTCTTTCTGGATGACGTGTTGATAGACCTTTCCCGTCGTCACGTTGTGATCGGCGGTCATGTCGATGTCGAGGAACCGCTCGTAGTTCCCCAGATCGAGATCGACCTCGGCGCCGTCCTTGAGCACGTAGACCTCGCCGTGTTGGAACGGGTTCATCGTCCCGGCATCGACGTTCAGATACGGGTCGATCTTGACCGCCGTCACGTCGAACCCGGCGTTCGCGAGGAGCCGGCCGGTACTCGCCGCGGTGATACCTTTCCCGAGTCCCGACATAACGCCGCCGGTCACGAAGATGAATTTCTCCCCCAATGTGGGATCGTATCCCGTCTCAGAATCCGTCGGCATAACGAGTGTCCGCAAGGTGTCATCAAAATCCTTTCGGAGCGATCGACGCCTGAGAGTGCCAGTCGCCCGGGAACGACTGACACGCCCACGTCACACAATCAGAGCGGTGGTTCGAGCCGTGTCGCCAGGAAATCGCTGATCGTGTCGGCGAGTTTCCGTTCCTGGCCGATGAAGAAGTGATCGGCGCTCATCTCGACGATCGTCGCCTCGCTGGCCCGGGCCCGTTCGACGACCGGCTCCCACGTCGCGGTCGTATCCCGCGTCCCGTAGACGATCTGGATCGGACACGCGATCGAATCGAAAGCCGTGACGGCATCGAGTTCCTCGCCGAGACGGGCGGCCGGCGCAAGTGTCGAGACGGCCCCAACCCCACCCTGGGCCGCCGTGAGTAAGGCGATACAGCCGCCGAAACTGAACCCGAAGATCCCGACGGTCCCGTAGCGCTGGGCTGCCCAGGCGACGGCGTTCTCGGCATCGGTCAGTTCGCCGTGACCCTTGTCCCAGGCGCCGTAATCGAACCGGAGGGCAGCGACGCCACGGTCGACGAGTGCGTCGGCGATCGCCTGCAGCCGCTGATCGTTCCGGGTACCGCCCTGCTGGGGATGTGGCGGACAGGCGACCACGCACCGATCGTGATTGATCGTGGGGGTTTCGAGGGTCCCTCGTACGTCCCGTCCGCCGGGAATGACCACCTCTTCCGTGCCCATATCGGCGTCTCAGCGGGTGGAGGTTTTAACCCTCCGGGACCAAACCACACGGTATGAGCATCCTCTCGCGACTGTCGTTTACGGTCCGTTCGAAGCTCAACGCCCTCCTGAACCGCGCGGAGGACCCGAGCGAGACCCTCGATTACTCGTACGAACAGATGCGCGACGAACTCCAGGACGTTAAACGCGGGATCGCCGATCTGACCACCCAGAAAAAACGGCTACAGAAACAGCGCGACCGGCTCCAGGAGAACGTCGAAAAACACAACGAACAGGCCCGCGAGGCCGTCAAACAGGACCGCGACGACCTCGCCAAACAGGCGCTTGAGAAAAAACAGGCGAAAGTCTCACAGATCGAGGACTTAGAGGCCCAGATCGCCGAACTCCAGTCCACCCAGGATCAGCTGGTCGAACAGAAGGACGAACTCGAGCGCCGCATCGAGGAATTCCGCACTAAAAAGGAGACGATGAAAGCCCGCTACGAGGCCGCCGAGGCCTCGAACCGCGTCTCCGAAGCGTTGACCGGCGCTGGCGACGAGATGAGCGACGTCAGCCGGGCGATCGAACGGGCCGAAGAACGGACCGACGAGATGGAATCTCGGGCGGCGGCGCTCAACGAACTCGAGGAGACCGGCGCCTTCGAGAGCGCCCTCTCGGATAAGGACTCGATCGACCGGGAACTCGAGGAACTCTCCCAGTCCAGCGAGGTCGATGCCGAACTCGAGACGCTCAAACAGGAAATGGGCGACGGTGATTCCTCATCGTCCGGGACTGCGGAGGGTGACACGGCCGACGCCGATGTCGAGGTCGACGCCACACTGGAGGAAGACGTCGAGGACGAGGCCGTCGAGGCCGAACTCGAGGAGCTCAAAGAGGACGAATCGACGAGCTGACCCGACTGCTCCCTTCCGATCGCTTGGCCGATTTCCGGACGACACGTTCCGCTTTCGTCTCTTTTAATTCCTCGAAGGTATCAGTCCGTGCTACCGTGTTGAGCGCTGTTGGCCGATCCGATCGAACGCGGTCACGGTGGTGACCGATGGCCGGCGTTGGATCGTTACGAACGCACGTGTCCCGCACCGTCGCCAGCCTCCGTGGTGAGGGTCGCGGCTGGCTGTTGGTCGTCGTCGCATTGGGATGGTTTATCGTCCTCGGGATGCGGTTTGCTCTCCCGGCGTTGCTCCCCCAGATCAAGGCGGACTTCGGGATCGACAACGCGACCGCCGGGCTTGCCGTTACGCTGATCTGGATCACGTATGCCGGCATGCAGTTTCCGGCCGGCGTGATCGTCGATCGGGTCGGTGAGCGGTGGTTGATGGTCACGAGCATGGCCCTGGCCGCGGTGAGCGTCCTGCTGTTTAGCCTCCTTTCGACGTTCGTGATCTTCCTTGCCGTGTGTGTGCTGTTCGGTCTCGGAACCGGGTTGTACGGGCCGCCCCGGGCGACCGTGATCTCGAATACGTTCTTGGAAAACGACGGGACCGCCTTCGGGCTGGTGTTGGCAACCGGTAGTATCGGTGCTGCCGCCCTCCCGGTCCTCGCGAGCCAGATCACCGTCCATCTCGGTTGGCGGGCGGCGTTTGGGCTGTCGGCGCCGATCTTCCTGTTGATCGGTCTAGGACTGTGGCGGTGGGTCCCCCGCCAGACCGCGACGGTCGGTACGGATGGGAGCGGGACCGAAAACGGGGTTGAGGATGGGGATGGGGATGAGGACGACCGGACGGTCCTCGCCGACGCCGGCGCCGTCCGGGATGCGATGATGCGCCGATCGGTGATCGTCGCGATGGGAGCGGTGATGTTGATGCTGTTTACCTTCCAGGGGTTGACGGCGTTCTTTCCGACGTATCTCGTCGAGACTAAAGGTATCCAACAGAGTACCGCCGCCACGCTCTTTGGTGTGTTGTTCATCTGTGGGGCGCTCTTCCAGTCGATCGCCGGAACGATCGCCGACCGGATCGGATACGCTCGTACGCTGTTGATCATCGCCGGCGTGAGTGTGATCCCGATGACGCTGTTGCCGCTGGTCGATGGCGTCGTCTCGCTGGCGGCCATTGCGGTCGTCCTCGGCGTTCGGTTGGCGATCGGTCCCGTCTCGAACGCCTACATCCTGCGGATCCTCCCGCCCGAGGTCCAGGGCTCGACGTGGGGGTTGATCCGGACGGTGTTTTTCACCGTCGGCTCGACCGGTTCGATCGTCGTCGGGGCGCTCGCCGACCGGGCCCTGTTCGACGAGGCGTTCTTGTTGCTCGCCGGGTTGACCGCCGTCGCGGCCGTCTTCTACTGGTTCCTGCCCGAACGCGACAGCGTCTCCGTGGGGTAATCTCGATCGGCGGCCGGTCGATCCGATGACCCCGATGGTTTTGGGACGGCGGCCGTAGGTCACGGTCAATGAGCCAGGGTGACCGGGAGCAGCCCGACGATACGCTCGAAGAACGGGTCGGTGGCGGTCGGATCAAACTCTGGCTGTTACTCGAGGCCGATCGCCGGACTGTCACGGCGTTGCTCGTGGCCGTTCTGTTCGTCTCGCTGGTCGCCATCGGGGTGGTCTATCCCGGTGCTCGTCGCGCGCTTCGGACGGGCGATCCGGTCGAAACGTTGTTTCAAGCCTTGGTCACCGCGACGATCACCGGCGTCACGCTGGTGTTGACGCTCAACCAGCTCGTACTTTCCCAGGAGCTCGGGGCCGTCGGGGATCAACGCGAACGGATGGTCGGGGCGATGGAGTTCCGATCGGACGCGGCTGCGCTGTTCGATGCGCCGGTCAGTCCGGCCCGCCCAGCCCAGTTTCTGCGGGCCTTTGTCGAGACCGCCGCCCTCCACGCCCGGGAGCTTCGCGACGCCGTCGATGGGCGCGATGACGAGCTCGAACGGGCCGTTGTCGAGCTTACCGACAGCCTCATCGACAACGCCGACCGGGTCAGTGACGAACTCGACGGGGCGGCCTTCGGTGAATTCGACGTCGTCGCGGCGGCCCTAGACTTTAATTATTCCTGGAAGATCTTCGAGGCCAGACGGATCGCGACCGTCTTTGCCGAGCCGCTTGACAACGAAGCCACCCGAACCCTCGACGCTCTGATCGATGTGCTCCGGCTGTTCGGGCCGGCCCGCGAGCATTTCAAGACGTTGTACTTTCAGTGGGAACTGATCGATCTCTCGAAAACCATCCTCGCGGCCGCCATCCCGGCGTTGCTCGTTGCCGTCGGGATGATGATTTACGTCGATGTCGGTACCGTGACAGGAACGGTATTCGGGATCGCCCGCGCGGTGGTGGTCGTCGCGGCGGGAACGACGGTATCGTTGCTCCCGTTTGTCGTCCTGTTGGCCTACGTTCTGCGGATCGCGACGGTCACCAAACACACCCTCTCGATCGGTCCGTTCATCCTTCGGGACACCGAGGCGATCGATCCCATCGAATGGGAGCAGTAAAACGGGCCGTCTCAGGCGAGGAAATCCGGTTCGCTGCGTTTCTCCGCGCGTTCCTCTTGGAGGTGGGCGTGGAACGCCCCGAGGTCGACGTCGTTGGCTTCCCGCTCGGCCCGGTCACGGACCGAGATCGTTCCGGCGGCCTCCTCGTCGTCGCCGATAATCACCATGTACGGGACGTTGTCGTCGTGGGCCTGCTGGATCTTCCGGCCAATCGTCCACGACCGGTTCTCGACTTCGACCCGGAATCCGTCGAGTTCGTCGGCGATCTCGCGGGCGTAGTCGAGGTTGTCGTCGGTGATCGGCAGGATCCGCACCTGTTCGGGCGCCAGCCAGAGCGGGAAGTTACCGTTGAAGTGTTCGATCAACACCATGAGGAACCGCTCGTAGCTGCCGTACAGGGCCCGGTGGATCATCACCGGCTGGTGGTCCTCGCCGTCCTCGCCAGTGTAGGCGAGATCGAGTCGATCGGGCATGTTGAAGTCGAGTTGGACCGTCGGACCGTCCCATTCCCGACCGAGCGCGTCCTCGAAGGCGAAGTCGATCTTCGGCCCGTAGAAGGCGCCATCGCCCGGTTCGAGGTCATACGCCATGTCGGCATCCTCAAGGACGGCTTCGAGCTGGGATTCGGCTTTCTCCCAGATCTCATCGGAGCCGACCGATTTCTCCGGGCGGGTCGCGAGGGCGACCTCGTAGTCGAGGTCGAACGTCTCGAGGACCTCGAAGATCATCTCCATGATCGTCCGGACCTCGGCTTCGATCTGATCCGGCCGGATGAACAGGTGGCCGTCGTCGATCGTGAAGGCCCACACCCGCGAGAGCCCCGAGAGTTCTCCGCGCTGTTCGCGCCGGTAGACTTTGCCGTTCTCGGCGTACCGAACGGGCAGATCGCGATAGCTCCAGATCTCCTGATCGTAGATCGTCGCATGCCCCGGGCAGTTCATCGGCTTGAGGCCGTACTCCTCGTCGCCGACGTCCAGCAGGAACATGTCGTCGCGGTAGTTATCGTAGTGGCCGCTCTGTTTCCACAGCTCCGTCCGGAAGACGTGTGGCGTCTCGACGAACTCGTAGCCGTTGTCGCGGTTGAGCTCGTCGACGTACTCCTCGAGTTCCCGCAGGATCGTCCGGCCGTTGGGATGGTACAGCGGCAGGCCCGGACCGGTGACATCGGGGATCGAAAAGAGGTTCATCTCCCGGCCGATCCGGCGGTGGTCACGCTCTTGGGCTTTCTCGCGCTGTTCGAGGTACTCCTCGAGTTCCTCCTCGGTGGGGAAGGCCGTGCCGTACACCCGCGTGAGCATCTCGTTGTTCTCGTCACCCCGCCAGTACGCCGCGGCGATCTCTAGGAGTTCGAATCCGCCGATCTCGCCGGTCGATTCGACGTGGGGGCCCTGACAGAGGTCCTCGAACTCGCCTTGCCG
>JAXINS010000041.1:0-10265 GCA_034190395.1 Chewarchaeum aethiopicum (SeqCode) | reverse complement strand
TCGGCCAAACCGGTGTCCCCGTGCCAACGACGGCCCCACCGCTGTCAGTATGAGTGGTGGGTTCTTTTTCGCGTTTGCACATACATCGGACAACAGATGTCGTGGCGTGACCGGCCGCGTTCGTTCTGGCTGTTGATCCTGCTGGTCGGCCAGCTTGCCGTTCGTGCATTCGTTGGGGGGACAGCGTTAGTGGTGGTGCCCTCCGGCAGGCTCATCGGACTGTCAACTGTGCCGCTCGATAACACGCCCTTTCGTACTTTCTTCATGCCCGGCCTCGTGCTCCTGCTGGCGTTTGGCGTGACGCCTGTGGTTGTCTGTTATGGGCTCTATACGAATCGATGGTGGGCATGGCCAGCCGTCATTATCGTTGCACTGGCACTCCTGGTGTGGGTCATCGTCGAGGTAGCTGTCGGGTTTGCTCGGCCTACGGTCTTCTTGAACCTCGGAACCGCAGTCGGGATGTTAGGGGTTGCCATGTATCCGGCAGTTCGTCACGACCTCCGTGCTAGGGTGGCGTAGGCGATAGAACACCGACAGCGAGGGGCCGGATTGGAGATCACGAAGGCGCGGCAGTACGATGGCGTCATCCGCAACGTCCGCAAGCATCTCGACGAGTGTCCCAACGCCGTCACCCAACGTGTCATGCCGCGTGGCGGAGGTGTGGTTCGCGTGGCGATCATTCGATAACTGAGCGATACGTTTTTGCGGTCGTGTGTGAATAGTTGACATTGTCCTGTAGTGTGTCTGACATCCTATGCTGCGGGACCGTGGCGAACGGGCGTGCCGGCAGCCTTCCCATCCCTCCCCTCAGGACCAAGCTCGGACACGCCCGTCGTGGCCGCGAGTGACGGAGTCGCCACTCACTAACCTGCCAAGCGATTACGCGACCTGCTGTACCCGAGTGATAGCTTCCTCAAGCCACTCGGGTTCGTCGAGATCCGCCAGCTCGCCGTCCCGCCAGGTCGTGACGATCTCGTTGTCGTCGCCGGTAGCACTCACGTCGACGCGCCACTTGCGGGTGTCATCCTGCGGTTCGATGTCGACCCGCATTCCACCGCCCGAGCGCGGTTCGACTGGTTCGATCGCTCCAAGGAGTCCGATCCAACAGGCTCGAACGAGGAATGACGCCGAACAGCTACGGAACATTAGGGGAAGACGGTGGACGGGGCGGGCAGCGCGGAGCATGGCAACTCGCCGCCCACCAGACAGGCGTCGGTTTCTGAACAGATGGAACGGACGGTAGCTCCCCGATTTTGGTCCACGGATCGAACAGATGCGGCCTCCCGTATGATGGAGGCCAGTCGGTACCAGTCCCGCGTTGGTTGTAAGTCGTTTGGCGATTTCGAATCGGCGATGTATCGCCGAACAGCCAGCGTGGCAATCCCGGCGACGGGGCCGGACTATCCCCGCTTTCAAACACCGAAACGAAGCCCAGCTTGAGCGACCGACAGCGATCACTCGCCAGTCTCTGTCTTCTCACACTCACCGAGATTGGACTGTCGTATCTCCTCCAGAGAAGATCACCAGCAAATGAGATACATTTTGTACCCCGCCCTCGCCAGTGGATCCCAGTGACGGCGCACGCACCGATCCTCTTTGGAACCGTCCTCGCCGGCAGTGGGCTCGTGCTGTACCGATACTGTCCGCAGTTCATCGCCGCCATGGCCAAACTGGAAACACTCGGCCCGGCCGACACACCACCCGATCGGGAACCCACCGTGGGCGAGATTCGCCTCATCCGGGCGTTGACCGCCCTGATCATCGTGCTTGGAGTCGGCACTGCTGGCGTCGCCATCGTCCAAGCACTCCAATAGATCGACCAGCACAATGCCGTGACGGCGACTGACCACGATTTCGATCGGAAACGATCCGAAAATCAACGACGAACGCCGCTATCGAGTCTCAATCGAGAACACAATTGAAGATGTGGGGACTCGTTATGTCGATCACCGTATTTGATACTGATCAC
This sequence comes from Chewarchaeum aethiopicum (SeqCode), assembly GCA_034190395.1. Taxonomy (GTDB): domain Archaea; phylum Halobacteriota; class Halobacteria; order Halobacteriales; family Hikarchaeaceae; genus Chewarchaeum; species Chewarchaeum aethiopicum. Next base: position 8,296 of record JAXINS010000041.1, on the reverse strand, counting down.
GAATGACCACTCACGAACACGAGGCGATCACCCTATCGCCGGTAATCAAAGTGCTAACGGCCGTTGCAGACGACGATCCGGAGTATCGCGAGTACTATGTCCCGAGTGACGATCCGCCACAGGTCCTCGAGGAAGTCGACGATCCGGACATCCAGAACGAATTGTCACCGTATCCCGGGGCAAGTATGCGTAAATAGGGTCATAGACCATGAAACGACGGATCGAAGGTGTGCTCTTGCTCGTGGCGTTTCTCCCGATCCTCTATGTGCGACTGTCCGTCCTCCCGACGACAGACCGAACGGTCTGGGATTACGGCTACCGGTTGCCGCTGGTGTTCGTCGGTGGCGGAATCGTATTGCTGGCGAGTTGGGTGGTGACGGTTCTCGGTGGTGTCGGTTGGACGTGGTTGCTGACCTGGAGTGGCAGGCTGTTGATCACCGGCATCGTGACCAGCTACCTCGTCAGCGGCTATTTTTTCTTCACCCAAACCTCTGCAATATCGATATAACCCAACGGCCGGTGCTGATCAGAGGATTGTGACGGGAGCAATCCGGTCGTTCTGCCGTTCACATGTAGAGAAAATGACGAGAGCCAGGGGTGGGATTTGAACCCACGAACTCCCGATTACAAATCGGGTGCTTGGACCACCCAAGCTCCCCTGGCACGAGTGGGACTTAGATATCTTCCCTTGAGTGCGTATCGCTTTCGATCGGTTTCTCGTACTCGATTCGGTGGGGCTGATACCCTTCACGCTCGTAGAGCCGCTGGGCAGCCTCATTGGTCGCCATCACCTCAAGCCCCACGACGTCCGCCCCGGCCTGGCCGAGCGCGGTTTCGGCAGCGGCCAGCAGTGCCGAGCCGACCCCCCGACCGCGGGCGGCGGGCTCGACGTAGATGTTCTGGATCACCCCCCGATCGACGTCCTGCTCGTAGGCGCCTTCCTCGAGATCGAACATCACAAAGCCGCGGATCCGGTCGTCCTCGCGGGCGACCCGGAGCGTGCCCGTGAGGATGTGGCGGGCCATCGCCGTGCGGATCTGCTCGCGGTTGGGCTCGGCCCGTAGGTGGGAGTCATACTGGCGCTGATCGGTGGCCAGGGCGATCCACAGCTCGACGAGGCGGTCCTGGTCGTCAAGCGTGCCGGGATCGATGTCCATGGATTACCGAACCCGCGGGGAGAGAGGGCGGTCAACACACGGAACGATCATATGAGAGCTCGGGGAGCCGGTGGCAAAGCCGTTGTCCATCCGATCGAACGGCGGAGCTAAGACCCACCCTTCGAATCAAAAAACAGCAGCCGACGGCGACACCGACGGCGATCAGATCGCCTGACAGTCGCCACAGACCAGTTGGCCGTTGACCTCGGTGAGCGATCGGGTGAGCGTCCCACAGACCTCACAGACACCCTGTTCGTCGAACTCCCGATCGGTCCGGGCCGGACTTTCACCGACCACCTCCTCGGTCGGTCCGGTTTCGAAGCTCTCGCCGGGCATGAGCTGATCCTCAACCGCCGGCAACGTCACGGCGGCGGTGAGAAGGTCACCTTCCGAAAGGATGCCGATGGCCTCGTCGTCCTCGACGACGACCATCCGGCGGACGCCGCGTGCGCTGATCGCTTCGATGGCTTGTGGCAGGGCCTGATCAGGCGGAATGGTCACCACCGTCGGGGACATGACATCCGAGACAGTCGCCGACGCCGGGTCGGCCTCCTCGGCGACGAGCGAGAGGACATCCTCCGCGGTCAACATCCCTACCGGCGTCCCGCCACGGAGGACGACGGCGGCTTGGGTGTCTTCCTCGGTCAGCACGCTCGCGACGCTGACGATCGAGTCGGATTCGCTCACCCCAACGAACTCGCGGGTCATGATGTCCCGCACCGGGACCATCGACTCCATGTGTGAACATATGACACAGACAGGCTAAAAGCTACCGGGCGGTCCGGTAGCGACCGCCCTCGAGAGTATCGATGTCGTGCCAAATCGGCCCGATCGGTCGTCGGTGACTCAGTCTATCGGGTAGGATCAACCCGTCGGGTGATACTCCCAGAAGTCACCCGATCGCATCGCCCGTCCGATGGCTTTGTGAAACGATTGGATGTCCTCGACCGTTTCGACATCGACGTGATCGAGGATCTCCCGGGCGGCAACGACCGTCTCGTGGTTGAGCCGGATCGGATGGTCGCCGATCGCCTCGACGAACTCCGCGAACTCCAGAGGGAAGTCCCCGTCCTCGTCGACCTTCTTGGCGAAGATCGCCATCCCGTATTTGCGCATCCCTTCGCTGCCCTCCTCCCCATCGGGATCATGTGGCCAATCGGCCTCGGCGGCGCTCATATCCGATAGGCCACACTGCCGGGGCAAAGTGGTTTCGCTCCGATTGGACGGGAGTGACGCGTCGCTGTGTGTCGATGTCGGTTAGGGGACGGTGGGGATGGGATTTGAACCCATGAGGCCTGAATGGCCACCTGCTCTCAAGGCAGGCGCGTTAGTCCGCTCCGCCACCCCACCACACTGCGATCTGACAACCCCCGCGCGCAAATATCCTACCTCGCTGATGTGTCCCGTGAGAGGGCGGTTCGTCTCGATTCGACACGAGATCGGCAACGCCCGCTGAAACCACAGGACACGGGGGCTATTCCGATCGATGCGTTCGAAAAAGTTGAAGCTATCGTTCTTCGTGCCGTCCCCGGATTGGAATCGAAAATCACCCGCATGCGTCCGCTCGAAGCCGAAACCAAGTGGTACTTAACACCGACTCCCTGCATTAAAGGCGTGAGGTCCCCACAGCCAGACGCCACGCGGCTGTCGTCGCTCCGGAGCCGGGCCTATCGGATCCATCTCGACGATCGACGAGAATCCTTCTGTGCACTGTGTATCGAAGACGAGAATACCGAGAATGCGTGGCTCATGTCGGATACCGTCCGCGCGCTCGATAACTACCGATAACCTCGATAGCTCATGCCATCCGCGGGCGTGCGTGAACCGTCCGGACGGGAATCAGCCGAGACGACGGTATGTATTCGCGAGCATCGACATCCCCGGGACCGCATGCTGACGATGCTTCATCGATACATCCCGGCCGGTTCAGATAAATCGAAGCCCGCGATCGGCCGTCAGAATTCGTTTGATCGACCCCCACGTCGAGATCAGGGTGTAATCACCGGTCACCCCCTCGATCGCGCTCTTGCGGGTGATCTCGAGATCGAAGCCGTCACCGGCGGCCGAAATAACGTGGTCGGCACTCTCGGCTGTCGGATCGGCGATCAGCGTCGAGCGGGTCGCATCCAGGCCGAGTGAGGCCATCGCGACGGCGCCGTGGGAGTTGAAGTTACGGGGGAACCGCTGGCACAGCCCCCGCACCGATCCCTCATAGAGGACCGTCCGGCCGTCGATGTCCGCCGGTGATACCGCGTCGGTGTAGCTGAAATCGAGATGATCCGGGGCTTTCGTCGCCTCGATCGTGACCGTCTCGAGGGCCTCCCGAGCGTCGACGAGCCCATCGATCCCGAGAAGCGCCGCGTGTGGCAGATAGATCGCGGTATCGTTGGCCGTCGCCACCTCGGTGAGCCGACTCTCGACGGTCGGATCGGCGAACGCCGACCCCGAGAGCACCAGGAGATCGGTATCCGCGAGCACTCGCTCGCCGAGATCGGCCAGCACTTCGTGGGTGGCCGCCTCGACGCAGAGATCGACGGAATGATCCGCAAGCGCCGCCGGATCGGTCAGCTGCTGGTCGGCGGTGAGGCCGTCCTTCGGCGATCGGGACAGCGCGTACTCGAGTTCGAAATCGGGGGTCCCTTGGATGTACTCGTGAAGCGCGCGGCCGATCCGTCCGTATCCCAGAAGGCCGATCGTCTGTGGGTTTGCCATGGACACGGATCGGGGATTCGGACAATAAACGTGGGTGTCGATCCCGAGGCCGGGAGGACGGTGCAGTTACCGAACGACCGTTCGCCCGTCGGCATCGACCGTAACCGTCAGGCCGAGCCGATCGATCACGTCGGTGGTAAACGCCGGGACCTGCCGGCCGGCCGCCTGGCGGGCGCGAAGCATCGAGACCACGGTGGCCAGATCAGCGCCGTCCTCGACCGTCGTCACCATCGGCAGGAAATCGATGCCCATGTCGGCGGCCACGCCTCGATCGGTCAGCGTCTCCAAGGCCGGCGGGGTGTAGGCGTCGGTGAAATCGATCGGTTCGGTCAGGCCCAGATAATACACCCGGCCGCCGCCAGCGGGGCCCAACACCATTTCGCTGGTTCGGAGTTTCATTGCGGCGTTATCGAGGTGGGTTCGGCCCACGAGCGGCGCCGTGCCATCGAGGATCGCCACCGATGTGGCATCCTCCTCGCGGAGCAGATGCGTGGCGGTGTTGCCCGCCCGGGCGGCAACGGACGAGCCCACCTGAACCTCATACCGGGGGCCATCGGGGTCATCGAGTGCCTGAGCGGCCATCGCCCGGACTTCGGCCTCGGCGGACTCCCCATCCTGGAAGTCGTCGGGCAGCAGATCGTCGGGACGGTAGTTGATCAGCAACTCACCGCCGCTGCGTTCGACGGCGGTAAACGTGTCCTTGACCATCGCGGCATAGAGGTCCGCGACCGCCGATTCCGAAAGCGGCGTCTCGGCCGCCAGCGCCGGCAAGACCAGGCCCGGTCGCGGCGGATCGACCAAGACGGCAAAGACCGTCACGGCGACCACCCACGGCCACGGCAGGCATGATAGAGACGAACCATCCTCGGACGCCCCGAGGGCAGCCGGGGACTTGCGTGTGTCGGTACCGCTGGCGGCTCCGATCACCTGAGACCGCCGTGGTTTATCCCCTGGCCGGTCGAGGGGACCGCTATGGACATCAGCAAGGGCCTGGCACTGCTGGCGGTAATCGTCGTGATCGGTGGGGTACTCGGTGCGGTGAGCCGTCTGCCGGCGGTCCTCGCCGACAGCCGTGCCCTCCTCGTGCTCGGGCTGATCGCCGCCGCGACGGCCGCCGTCGCCGGGGTGACAGCCCTCTCCCGGCGGTGGCGAACAAACCCCTACTGGGAAGGCTAACGAGTCGACCCGTTAGGGATCGGTTGGGGAAAAGACCGGCCGTCCATCCTCGAAGCCGAGTCGGTCCCAGCCCTCGACCGTCACGTGATCGGGTGGCGACTCGGCCAGGGCCGGTGACACCCGAAACGACGAGAGATGGCCGGTATCCTGGATCCACGCCAGCCGGACGGTCTCGGGGTCATAGGGTCCGATCGCCGAACAGGCAGCGGTCAGGGCCTGCTCGTCGGTCGGCAGCGCCATCGGCAACCGGCCCTTCTCGAAGGAGCCGCTCGTGAGGCCGTTGGCGTACATCTGATCGAGATCGAGCTGCTCAAGGACGCCGGTCGTCGTGAGATCCGCCAGCCCGATGCCGTGGCCGTTGCCGTGGGTCGCCTCGGTCAACCCTCGGACGACGATCCGCTTGATGTCGGGCGTCGCCGGATCGTCGGCGTTGATAACGCGATACCGGCCGATCACGTTGGTGTCCATGCCGGTGCCCGAGACGTCCTTGCCGATCCGATCGATGATCAACACGTCCAGTGTGTCGTAAGGGAGCGTCGGCATCGCCTCGCGGGCCCGCTCGATGAGCGCGCTCTCCCGGTCGGGCAACTCGGGGGCGGGAATCCCCTCGATATGGCCGGTGCGGTCGTAGAAATTCTCGACAATGGCGATCCCGCCGAGCCAGTTCAGTGTCGAGCGGATCACCGCAAGAGTGGCGGTAATCGCCGGGACATAGCCATCGAGGATCGCCCGTTCGTGGACGGCACTGGCGCCGGGGCGCTTGCCCAACCCGATCGCCGTCATCTTACAGAGACCGCTCTCGATCCGACCGGTGAAGTTCGTGTGTGGCTTGATCCGGTTGATCACGACCGTCGCATCGGCCTCGCGGGCGGCGTCGGCGACATGAACCGGATCGCCGGCGGCCGTCTGGCCCACGACCGTTGTGTCCATGCGGGCATCGATCGGACAGCCCAGTTGTGCTTCGGTCAATCCAAGGGCACCGAGCGTCTGGCGTTGGCCCTCGGCGGTGGCTCCACCGTGGCTCCCCATCGCCGGTACGGCGACCGGATCATAGCCTCGGTCGACGAGTTCGTCGATCACCGCCGTCGCGATCTCGACGATATCGGTGATGCCACGACTCCCGAGGCCAACCGCGATCCGACCGCCCTCGGGGACGCGATCCAAGGGCAACGCAGCGACTTCCTGGCGGGCGATCGCTGCGACGTCATCGAGCTCTTCGGCCGGCGGCTCGTAGCTAACCCTCGCCAGTCGGGGGAACGCTACGGGATCAAGCAGTTCGTCGATCCGATCGGCGTCGGGGAAGTCCATGGCCGGCGTAGCCGGCGGGCGTAGAAAAACGTGCCCCACCGATGACGGGATCACTCCTCACGATCGGCGCGAGGACCCTTCGGCTTGCGGTAATCCCGATCCATGAGCTCGCCCAGACACTCGACGAACGCCGCCATCGCCGACTCAGTGAGGGCGTCCAAGCGACGGAGTGGGATCAGTTCGAAACCACGCCCCCGAATCTCGGTGGCGTGGGCGTCGGGCATCGAGAATGTCTCAGGGGCCGACGTCGTGTATTCGGTCGCCAGGATTCGGAGTGTTCGCTCGCCGATCGGAACGATGACTTCGGGGTTGATCATCCGGATCTCGGCGGTCCGGTAGGCACTGCAGGTGTTGATTTCGGTGGGCGTCGGCCCCCGGTCGGGATGGCGACACCGGGTGAGGTAGGTGAGATAGGTGTTCTCGATGGTCGGGTCCGCCGACCACGGCGGCGACTGGCTCAACCCGAGGGCGCCGAGGATCGACTGGAGCCGGCGGCCGGCCGTGTCACCCGTAAACGGGACGCCGTTGGCCTCGGCGGCAGCCGTGGGCGCCTCGCCGATAAACAGGAAATCGGCACCGACATCGCCGTAGCCGTGGACGACCCGCTCGCGGGCAGTACACAGGGCAGGGCAGTTTTGACAGTCGGGATCATGGCCCAGGGGGTTCGCCAACCGATCCTGCTCGGCATCCATTATTCAGTCCCCTCGACGGCGGGGCCCCGATCGTCGCCAGTCATTCGGCGCCGACGTGGAACGTCTGATAGCGTGTTTCACACGGTGGTTCGCCGGTCGCGAGCATTCGCCGCTCGTCGAGGTCCATGATCACGCTGGCGTTGGTGTGTGACAGCGAGTCGTCATCGCTGAGATGTCGACAGATGCTCTTCGGTTCGCCGACGTGATCACGGAGGATCTCCTTCATCGTTGACTCGGTGATCTCCTCGCCGGCCTGTTCGAACAACCGGCTGATCCGCAGCTTCCGGGAGACGGTGTGGGGGATCTGTCGTTCGAAGATGCTCTCGACACCGTCACGATCCTCGAAGTGATTGGCGTGGGTGAGCACGCCGTCGGTCGGCGTGAGATACGAGACCGCATCGGGCGTGGTCTCGAGATCGACGAGCTCGCCCGTGGCCCGACCGAAGAGGTAGTTCCGCGAGGTTGGACGAGCGGTCTCGATGACGGCACCGATCGCGGTATCGAGTCGCTCGGCGGTGAGGATCTCCAGATCACGGACGTGGGCGGGTTTCCGGTATGGATGAGTGCCGTCGGCCGGCGTCGAAAGACCGTTCACGACGAAGCCGATGCCGTGTTCGTTGAGCCCGAACTTCCCGCCGACGTTACCGGCCTCGGTCAAGGCGAGATAATCGGGGCCGTCGGGATTGGAAACGTTCATCACCAACCGTTCGACGGGCGCCTGCCAGTCCCAGTTCTGTCCGAGATACGTATGGCTGGCCGCGGTGACCTCGGGGGAAAGCGCGAAACTCGTACAGCCTTCGGTCGTCGCCTCGTCAGGCGCCCCCTCGGTGTCCTCACTGGCGTAAGCGCTATAGAGGATCGTGTGTCGGAAGTTGATCAGCGTGACCTCTTCGAGGGGCACATCGCTTCCCTCGGCGACGCCGCGCATTTCGGTGCCGTAGGTTGGGTGGTACTCGTCGACCCGTTCGATAAACGAGTCGGCGTGTGCCCGGGCGGTTCGCTCGTCGACGCCGTTATCGGCGAAGTACTCGAGATAGAACTCGGCGTTGTGGGCGATCTCGTCGCCGAACTGCTCGCCGTGGGCGATCCCGCGCTCACGGGGTGGCCCCGTTAGAGTCGTCTGCTCGATGCTCATGGATACCCTAGCACGCGGCCAGCGGTGTCTTAACGGTTTGGCGACCAGCGTGCCCGACGTTGTAACACATTCCGACGGCTGCGGGCGTGACACTGAGTTCATCTAATCGGGACCGG
>JAXINS010000043.1:0-10815 GCA_034190395.1 Chewarchaeum aethiopicum (SeqCode) | reverse complement strand
GCCCCCCGTTCAAATCGGGGAGGGCGGACTGTTTTCGATCCCGTCGTACTCTCTTCCATCGGTCATCTCGATCGTTGACTCGCTGACCTGTCGGCTGACGTCTCACGGGTTCAGCTGGCCGCCAACGGCAATCTCGAATCGGCCGTAAACAGTCATTTTAGAGGCTCTATCCGACGTTTAACCCGTCTTACAGTCACGCCAGTTAAGAGGGTAGAGTACCAATTACTGGTATGACTGGTCCCCGTCAATCAGCCACCGCTGAGCCGCCCGCGTCGGTCCCCGACGAGACGGTCGATCTCGGCGTGCTCGTCATCGGCGCCGGCGCCGCCGGTGCTCGGACCGCAATCGAACTCGTCGAATCGGGCGTCGATCCGAATGACATTCTCGTCATCGGGAAACGGAGCCACGGCGATGCCCACACCACATGGGCCCGTGGTGGGATCAATGGCGCACTCGCCACCCACGACGACGAGGACGATTGGGCGATCCACGCCGCCGATACGCTTACCGAAGGCCATCACCTCAACGATCCCGACAAGGTCGAAACCGTCACCGAACGCATGCCCAGGTTGCTTCGGGAACTCGACGACTGGGGCATGCCGTTCAGCCGAACGGCCGACGGTGACATCGACCAGCGCTATTTCGGCGCCCAGTCGTTTCGCCGAACGGCGTTTGCGGGCGACCATACCGGTGAATCCCTGCTCCGGACGCTGATTGACCGGGCTCAAGCGCTCGATATCCCCTACCGGGAGAACGTCTTCATCACCCGATTGATCACGAAGGCCGATCGCCTGCTCGGTGCGGCGGGCTACGACATGGACACCGAAGAGTTCATCGTCTTCGATGCCGATATCGTGGTGCTGGCGGCCGGTGGATACACCAGCCTCTACCGGCGTCACTCCTCGCGTGAGGACGAAAACACCGGTGACGGCCCGGCCCTTGCCTATCAGGCCGGTGCGTCGCTCATGGACATGGAGTTCGTCCAGTTCCATCCGACCGGCATGGTCGGCGGTCGATACGGCGAGGACTGGGACGGCCGTCTAGTTACCGAGGCCGTCCGTGGTGAGGGCGGTCGACTGTACAACGCCGATGGTGAACGGTTCATGCGTCGGTATTCGCCCGAGCAGATGGAACTCGATGCCCGAGACGTCGTCGCCCGGGCGATCGCCCAGGAGATCGAAGACGGTCGCGGCACCGAACACGGTGGGGTCTTCCTCGATATCTCCCATCGGGATCGGTCGTTCCTCACCGAACGGCTGCCACGAATGTACGAGCGGTTTCAGGACCTCGGCGTCGATCTCGCCGAACAACCGGTCGAGGTGGCACCGACGGGCCACTACGGGATGGGCGGTGTCGTCGTCGACGAGACGGGTGAGACGAGCATCGATGGGCTGTATGCGATCGGCGAGACGATGGCTGGCGTCCACGGGGCCAATCGCCTCGGCGGCAATTCCTTGGCCGAGACGATCGCTTTTGGCGAAGTGACCGGTCGAGCGATCGCCGATCGGCTCCCCCACGACGTGCCCGAATCCGATCGTGGGACGCTCACCGACCGTGCCCGGCTCCACTTCGGTGACCTCGCCGAACTGGCAGATAGCGACGGCACCCACGATCCCAGAACCTTGCTCGATGAGGTGCGGGACATCCTCTGGACCCATGCCGGGATCATCCGCGACGACGCGGGATTGGCGACCGGATTGGCCGAGCTCAACCGCGTGCGTGAACGCGCTCAGGACCTCCAGGTCGGCGGTGTTGCGAGTCGCTCCTTCGAGTTTGCCCTCGATTTGGGGTTCGGGTTGCTGGTCGCCGAAGCCATCCTGCGGGCTGGCCGCAAACGAACGGAATCCCGCGGCGCCCACTTCCGGCGCGACCATCCGACGATCGATCCCGACTGGCAACGAAACATCGTTATCTCCATGGATAGCGTCGGGGCAATGCTCCTAGAAACAGCGGACGTGGGCACACCGAGCGACACGGTCCAAGCCGCCTTAGACGCCGGGTACGAACTCGATTACCATCAACTCGAGTGAGGGCCGCGGGGCGCCGCTGGTGGGACGTGTATTCTAGATCAAATGCCGTGTGAGCTGTCAATCGAGCAACCGACGGAGCGTTTGCACTCCCGCACCGAGCTCCTGTCCGACTGCAGCGATTACTCCCCCGATCCGCACCTCGATCGGGTCGATGTCGAGTGTTTGTGCGACGACCCCCGGCCGGGCGTTGACGCCGGCCACGGCGACGGTTCGATCACGGATCCGTACCTCGACAGTGAGATCCGTGGTCTCCAACAGTGGAGTGAGTGCCCCTGCTCCATCGTCGGGCAACCCGCGGACCGCCTGGATCGCACCGACCAGCGATTCAAACTCGATGAACAACCGCTCGCCCGTCGAGCGGACGTCGGCGGTGGCGCCGTTGACCTGCACCGTTAGGTCCGCGGCCACCGAGAGCGGCGCTTTGCCAGCGATCGGCGACGCGGTTTCAGTCACGCTCGCGGGTGGTGATGCGGACGGTACCATCGACCCGCCAGTGAGCGTGGTCGGCATCCTCGCCCGTCCCGCTGGGGACTTCGACTTCCATGTCCTCGAACTCGTAGATGATCTCGGCACCGCGGCCGGTCAACCGGTCGTACAGTCCGATCGCCAGTTCGGGCCAGGTGGTCGTCTCGTCGATTCGTTCCTCGGGGCTGTCTGATTCTGCCATGTCGTTTACTTAACATGATCTCGAACGACTTAACGCTTCTAATTGGTGGCTTTTGACAGCGTCCAATCACGATCGGTCACTGTCCTGTTTATCGTCTTCCTCCCGAACGGCGCTAACCGTCCGTCTTCGTTACGTCGGATTTGATACTATTATACTGTATTTACAATCGCTAAACTCCCTATCGAGCGATTTATACCGTTCGTATATCTGTCGCGTCAATTAGCGATGGTTCGACCGAAACCAGCGCAAGTACATCGTCCGTCATGGATGATTGTTTATGTTTGATCACGCACAGATACGGCCGAAATCGATTACATTTCAAGGTTTTATGAACGCATTCGATTCCGGTTTGTGTTTTCCATCTGAACAGTCTTATCCCGGCCCAGCACCTACCGTCCTCCATGTCAATTGCCCGCCGTGTTGGCCGCTATACGACGGCCGTGGGTATCGCCCTGCTCGGGGTTGCCGGCACGGCCACCGCACACGTCGATTACGTTACCGACGGGGAGCATGCCGGGTCGGCCACAGCGCTGTTCGCGGCGGTGTTGTCCGATCCGCTCAGTCTATTCTTACTGACTGCTGGTGGTGTCGGTGTCGTTGCAATCACGCTGGGCTATCTCCGATTTGCGAGTTCGCTGCAGGACATTCAGGTAGCCCGCCGGACGCTCCAGTCCTACCGGCCGTACCTGCCGTGGATGCTTCGACTGTCGGTCGGCTTACCGTTGGTCGGGGCCGGGTTTGCGGGCTATCTCTTCACGCCGAGCGTCCCCGCCGAGGCACGCTTGCTCCAGGTGGGGATCGGCTTTCTGCTGTTGTTCGGGCTCGGGACCCGCCTCATCGCCACCGGAGGCTTGATCGTCTACCTGGGCGCGCTCCTCGGGATCGGCACTGATCTGTTGTTGGCCAGCGAGTATATCGCGGGCTTTCTGGCCATCATTGTGGTCGGCCCGGGCCAACCGAGTGCCGACATGTTGTTGCGTCGTCTCGTCGTGACCGACGGGACCCTTCTCAGCCGGTTCCGTGGGCTTCCGACGCCGGGATCACTCCTGTCGCGGGCGGGGGCCGACCACGAATTGGCGCCCGTTCTGTTGCGGGTGTTTCTGGGGCTGAACTTCGTCTATCTCGGCGCCGCCCAGAAATGGTTCGCTCCCGCCCAGGCGATGGCCGTCGTCACGAAGTACGAGCTGACGGCGGTGGTGCCGGTGTCACCGGAACTGTGGGTGTTCGGGGCCGGACTCGTCGAGATCGCCGTCGGGCTGGCGTTCATCGCCGGCGTGTTTACCCGCGGCGCGGCCGCGGCCGGGTTCGTCCTGTTGACGACCACGCTGTTCGGGTTGCCCGATGATCCCGTCCTCGCACATGTGACCCTCTTTGGGTTGTCGTCGGCACTCATGGTCACCGGCAGCGGGCCCTGGTCTCTGGATCGTGCCGTCATTCCGGCTCTCCGGTACCGTCTCGATCCCCGGTGGTCGGCGTCCACGCCGACGCCGGAGTGAGCCGCCGACCCGGCTATATCGGCTCGGCGGGGACGTTTGGAGTCATGCTTTTGCCCGTTTGGGGTGTGCCATGGCGTATGGCAGCCACCGAGATCGCGATCCTTGGTTCGACGACGGGCAAAGAGCAAGCCGAGATCGACCGCCGTGAACGCATTGCCAACGAGCTGGTAACGGCTGACGTCGACTATCTCAGCGTCGACCACGGTCCGCTGTCGGTCGAGAGTGCCGTCGAGGAGGCGTGGGCTGGGGCCGCGCTGTTGCCGTTGGTCAACGAACACGCCGGCGACTACGACGCCTTCGTCGTGAGCTGTTTCGGCGAGCCGGGCCTCACCCCCCTTCGGGAGTTAGTCGAGGTCCCCGTCGTGGGGACGGCGGCACCGACGTTCCATACCGCCGCCCAACTCGCGACGCAGTTTTCGGTCCTGACGATCCTAGAGGAGACGGTCCCGATGACCCGCGAGCAGGTCCATGCACTGGGCCTTACCCGACAGGTCGCCAGCATCCGGGCCGTCGACGCACCGGTGTTGAGCGTCGATCACGAATCCAACGCCCTCGTCGAACAGATGCGCGAGGTCGGCCGACGGGCGATTGAGGAGGACGGCGCCGAAGCGCTCATTCCCGGCTGTGCTAGCCTCTCGTTTATGCAGGTCCATCAGGATCTCACCGAGGAGTTGGGTGTCCCCTTCCTCGACCCGGTCCGGATCGCTCTGGGAACCGCGGAGCTGTGGGCCGACCATGGGATCACCCACAGCCGGGCCGCCTATCCCGAAGCCCCCCGCGAGAAGCTCGATGGCCTGTTCGGTGACGGGCCGAAACTCAGTGCGGACGATTGATCTCGACGTTGTGGCCCTGGCTGGTGACGCAGTCGGGGATTATTCGACGACGGTGACGTCCGTGATCGCAAACCGTGCGCCACCGTGTTCGCTCTCGCCAACGCTGATGGTCCAGCCATGAGCCTCGCTGATCTGGTTGACGATCGCGAGTCCGAAGCCGGTACTGTCGTCGTCGGTTGAGTACCCCGCATCCAGGACCCGCTCACGTTCATCGGCGGGAATCCCTGGTCCATCGTCCTCGATATAAAATCCATCCACCAACGTACCGACTGTTACGGTCACGTTCTCGCCCCCGTATTTGATCGCGTTTCGGATCAGATTCTCGAGCAGTTGCTGGAGGCGGCTCCGGTCGGCACGGACCGTCCGATCGGTGTCCGTGACGAGTGTTGCGTTCGCTGTATCGACAGTCTGCCAACTCTGTTCGACGACTTCCGAGAGTGCGACCGATTCGATCTCGCCTAACTCCGTTCCTTCTCGGGCGAGCGTCAACAGCTCGTCGATCAACTCCTGACTTCGTTTGATGGCGCTCAACGCGTCATCGAGGTGGTCGCTGTCACACTCTTCTTGTGCCAGTTCGAGTCGCCCTTCGGCGACCGACAGCGGTGTTTGGAGATCATGGCTCACGACGCTGGTGAACTCGTCCAACTGTCGATTTCGCTGTTTGAGTTCGCGTTCGCGTTCCTTGCGTTCGGTCACTTCGTAGGCGACTCCAACGACTCCCTGAATGTCGCCGTCGATCTCCAACGGTGTGAGCTGATATGCTAATACTTCGTACCCGACGTCCGGAAACTCCCCTTCGAGTTCCCCGTGTACTTCCTCACGGTCGCCATCGAGGAGTTCCTGAAACGGGTCTCCGTCTTTTCGTGCACGTATCTGTGGGATGAGGTTGCTGGATTGGCCGACAAGTGCTTCGGGTGTCGTATTATAGAACTCCGCCAAATACTCGTTGACGGCCACAAACCGCGCGTCCTCGTCGTAGATACAGGCGGCTTCTTGTATCGTATTGATGATCCGCTCGTACTGGCGTAACTCTTGAGTTCGTTCCTTCCGTTCGGTGATGTCTTCTTGGAACCCAACGAAATTCGTCACCTCTCCATCGTCGTTTTCGACGGGAGCGATTTTCACGCGGTTCCAGAATTCAGTGCCGTCTTTCCGGTAGTTCCGTAGCTCGACGGTGACTGGTTTTTGGGCATCAATCGCCTCGCGCATTGCTGTGACCGGTTCGGGATCGGTGGTCTCGCCTTGGAGAAATCGACAGTTACACCCGAGGATTTCCTCGGTCTCATAGCCTGTAATGGTGGTGAACTGTTCGTTTGCGTAAATCAGTGGATTATCGTCTTGGGTGGGATCGCTGATCGTGATCCCGACCGGTGCTTCGTCCATCGCTCGGGTTTTCCACCGGAGTTCGGCCTCTTGTTCCTGTTGGCTGGTCAGGTCACGTACGGTACAGACGAGATCGCCCTGGTTCGTCTGGGAGACGACGTGATCCTCGGGGAAGGTAGTCCCGTCGGCACGTAATCCCGTTGACTCACCGTGCCAGTAGCCTTCGTTGGCGACTGTCGGGAGGATCTCATCGCGTGCGAACGCGATTTCGTTGTCGGGATAGATCAACTCCCAGTGTTCGCCGAGCATTTCAGCTGGCTCATAGCCATAGAGATCGGCGTATCGTTCGTTGACGTAGATGAATTCGCCGTCTTCGTTGAGGATGCTGATGCCTTCTTGGGCGGTTTCGATGGCTTCGAGGTGGCGCTCTTGGGTCTGTTGGGCGCGATACCGTTCGACGGCTTGTTTGATTTTGTTGACGAGCAGTGTGAACTGGTCGGTGCCGCTTCCCTTCTGGAGGTAGTGATTGACGCCTGCTGCGATGGCGTCGCTGGCGACTTCCTCCGAGCCCTTGCCAGTAAAGAGAATGAATGGAAGCTCCGGGTATTCTTCTCGGACCGCTTGGAGGAACTCGATGCCGTTCTGACCGGGCATCTCGTAATCGGAGACGATACAGTCGATTTTGGTTGTCTCGAGTCGATCCAAGCCGTCGCTGGCGCTGGTCACAATGTCGACGGTGATGCTGTCGTCCTCCCGTTCGAGGAACGTCGCCGTTAGCTCTGCAAAATCGGGATCGTCATCGACATGGAGAATAGAGATTGAACCGGTATTGGTTATCTGGCGCTGCATCCGAACGTATTAACTTATCTGATTTAGGTAATAAGTCCGGCGTCGATCCACAATCGACTGTCTAGCTACGACTAACCGATATTGTCGATCAGCAGTAAGGGGGATGAGGCGGAGCGATGAGGGGAGGGTGGTCACACTACCCTGAAGGTCCCGCCTCGGTTGATACTCGTACAGTCGCCTACATATTCTTTTTCCTGAGAGACGTGTCAGCTCCATCCAGCCGTGAACACCAACACGACTGTCTTAGACGGTGTTTTATTGTCGTCGAGTACGGCTGGGAGCCCGTTTCGTGATGGGAGCGGCCAATTGTGCTTATCCCAACAGATCCGTCGCGGCTTTCAGGTCGGCAACCACGGCGTTGCGCGCCCGTCTGAGGTGGGTTTCGAGGAACCGTTTGTCATCGCCGTCTAACTCATCGAGTACGGTAACCCGGGCCAGGCGGGGATAGGGCGGTCGGCCGAGCGCGGGATCCTGTTCGAATCGTCCCTCGGTGACGTAATTCAGGCGAACGAGCTGTCTGGAGAGCTGTTTGATCGTCTCGTTTGCGGTGGCCGGTGGGGTCTCCCCGGCTTCGACCGCGGCATAGAACGTCTCGATCTCCGCGGCGAGGTCATTGAGGTGTGTTTCGACCACCGAGAGATCGAACTCCGTCGCCTCGGCGTATTCCTCGACGATCCGTTGGTGTTCCGCGACCGTCGCGCGGTGATCCAGCGGCAGGACCTCAGCGCGGAGCAAGCGGGCGAGGACGATCGCGTAGACGCGGATGTCCCGCACCAACACGTCCGGATCGGCCTTATCGAGCGTATCGGTCGTGAGATGCCAGGCGTTCGAGTTACCGCCCGAGCCACCGATCGGATGGTACCCACGGGCCTCCCGGACTTCCTTGGGGATGTTCGATGACAGCATGAACAGCCCCGTAATGCCGAGGTTGAGAAAGGAGGCATCGCCCGCGCGATGGTACCGCTGTTGGGTCGCGTCCTTCCCACAGACGTCGTCGATGGCCGACTGACAGAGGTCGTCGCCCTCCTGCATCCAACAGGACATGTCGGTAAACTCCGTGGCGTCCTTGGCGCCCGGGGAATCCATGTTGACGTGAGCGACACAGCGCTCGTCGAGCGTGTGGGCGAACTCCGTCGCGAACCACGTCGACCCGGCGTACCGGCCGGTCGAGTGAGCGGGCCACCACGCCACCCAGAGATCCCGGGAGAGTTCGTCGCGATGCTCGTTGAACACCCGCGCGAGTTCCAGCAATCCGGCGTCGCCGGTGGCGTTGTCGGTGACACCGTAGTGCCAGGAGTCGTAGTGGCCATGCAACAGGACGAAATCGTCGTCGTCGGGGTCAGCCTCGCCCGGGATCCGCGAGACGACGACCGGACAGTCACGCCACTGTTTCGGGGCGTCGGCGGATAGCTCGACTTCGAGGCCGTCAGTGGCCAACTCCCGGAGTTCGTCGCCGACGGTCTTCGAGACGTTCGTGACGATGATGCCGGGCATTCGCTCCGTCCGGTCCGGTTCGGGGACGGCCCCCCAGATCGGCGTCGCGATCCCCTCGTGGGGCTCGCGATCGTGGAGTTGGATCCCGATGATCGCGATCGCGCCCCGGTCCTCGATGTCTTGGATCATCTCCCGGGAGAGGTAGTTCGCCTCGACGAGGACGATCTTCCCGTCGATATCGGCCTCGAGATCGTCGAAGGTGGCGTTCAACGCGAGGGCGCCGTCCTCCATTTCGGGTGGATCGACGTGAACGACCGCCCCGCTGACGGCGCCGCTTTCCGAAAAGGAGACGGTCTTGACGGCGTCGAACGTCCGGTCAACGGGAGCAGTCGCCCGGAGACTCGCATCCTTGGGGATCGAGAGAAACAGTTCGGGATCGTATCGATCGGTCGGAACGCCGAACGAGTCCAGCCGATCGACGATGTACTCGGCGGCGCGTTTTTCGTCCTCGCTGCCCGAGACCCTTTCGAGTTCGGCGAATTCCTCGACAAGTGCCCAGGGCTCCTCACGCGATATCGCATCGTAGAGCGTCCGCTCGACGCCGGTGAGGTTCGGTTCCTCGCGCTCGTACAACGCGTACTCCTCCATCGACATGCCACCGCCTTCTCGTAACCGATGTATAGGGATTTCGTCCGTTGCGGTTCCGGCGACGAAGTGGGCCCACACCTGTGAGGGTCGCTCTCTTCGTTTCCCGATTGCCCACCGACGAACACACGGTTGGGGTCACGACGATCGATCCGGCATGTGGGTATCGGCTTGTTCGGCCACTCCCCCCGCCATCCCGAGCAAGTACAGTGGGATGGCGAGGACCACGGCGCCACCAGCGGCGGCCGTCAGGATGATCGGCATGAGCAGAAACAACCCGCCGCCGAGGGCGGTCAGGGGCGCCGACACGACGAGGCCACCCACGAGCGCGACGACGAAGCCGAAAAACAGTCGGTTCGATCGCCGGGGACTGGCTGTGGCGTCCATCCAGCCCAACGCGACGGCGGCTGGCAACAGCGCGATGCCAAGCCCCAGCGTTCGATGCAACGTACTCATCCTCACACTCAACTTTGTCAGGATGAGGACGATCGCTACGACACCGAGGCTCGCACCGACGAGCCGGCGGCCGGTCAGTCGGCCCCGGAGCGTCGGTACGAGGACGCTCAGGCCGAGCGCGAGCAGGACTGCTCCGCCGATCCCTCCGAG
Organism: Chewarchaeum aethiopicum (SeqCode); assembly: GCA_034190395.1. Taxonomy (GTDB): domain Archaea; phylum Halobacteriota; class Halobacteria; order Halobacteriales; family Hikarchaeaceae; genus Chewarchaeum; species Chewarchaeum aethiopicum. The sequence goes on along the minus strand of JAXINS010000043.1, from coordinate 932 downwards.
GATGAGATTGTCGGTCATCGACGGGAGTGCATCGGCTTCCATCGCGAGTGTGCCGACGAGCACGCTTGCGCCGCCAAGGGCGACGATGGCGCCGAACCGGTCCGGATCCCCGCCGTCGCCGCCGGTCAGGCGACGGATTCCAGCGATCCCGCCCACGAGGATACTTCCCGGCACCACGACGAACAGCAGGAAGTTGCGGACGATGACGCCGCTGAGTGCGCTCGCCACTGCCAGCGTCCCAACCACGGATGGCACAGGCTGTCCCTGGGGGGTGGCGACGACGAACGGGCCGTTCCGGACGTCGGGCAAAGCCGTCGCGGTCATCCGCTGGCCCGTCACCGTCCCGAAGCCATGGGCAATCGTCATCCCCGGCGGTGCGACGACGGTCACCTCCTCGGCCCCGAGTTCGGTGTAGATGTACGCCCCGGGGTCGTCACGGAAGTAGGTGAGCGTCTGGGCGCCGAAGGCGCTGTGTTCGACGACATCGAGCGTCCGATACCGGATGACGAACGCCCCGTCCTCGACGGCCGTCCCGATGAGTTCGTGGTCGATCCCCGAGCCGTAGCGAATCCCGAAACTGTCGGTTGCGACCGCACGCGCGAGCGTGTCGTTTTCGGCGAGTCGATCGAGAACCCGCTCGTTTGTCGGTACGACCCGAGCGGTCCAGGTCGCCGACCCGTTTGTATGCATGCGAACGGTCGCCGTTCCGCGACGTACCTCGGTATCGAGGCCATGCTCGGCGGCCCCACGGACGAACCCGTAGTCACAGGGCGGACAGGCCGAAAGCGGCGCCGGGCTCGCCGCGACGGGGAGCGTGACCCCGGCCAGGAGGGAGATCGCCACCACCGCAAGCAGCAGGCGACTGAGGCGACGCGATCCCATCTCGATTCGATCGTCGATCGCGAGATAGTAAAAGCGGCCGTTAACTCAAA
>JAXINS010000032.1:0-10845 GCA_034190395.1 Chewarchaeum aethiopicum (SeqCode) | reverse complement strand
TGACGGCCCTGATACGGATCGTATAGCCTATACGCCTGCTCATCTACGGATGGCGTATGCTCGATGACCTCTCGCAGCTGGGATTCAAAGGGTGGGTGTTGACCGTACTCGGTGTGATCGCCCTGCTGCTTTTCCTGTTGATCCTCTTTTATCCTGGCCCGCTTGCGCTGAACGACCGTGTTCCGTTCGCCCTCATCTTCGGTATTCCCGGGTTGATGAGCCTGGTCCACGTCAAATACGAGTACCTCGAACGGTAGCGCGACCAACGGTGTCGTTGAGACGTCCGTGTCCCGATCGATGGGGTTATGTTCGCCGATCGGATATCGGGTATTGTGACGGTTACTAATACCAACGCTAAAATTAATAATATACGCAACCGGGCGGGCTATCTCGCCCCGGCGGTGTTGGCGGTGCTTTCGGTCGCGGGACTGCAGGCGGGTGTCGCCTCGAAGGTCGTCGTGATCGGATGGGTCGCCTTCTTTGCGATGGCGGTTGCGCTCCCGCTTGGGGGTCGGGCCAGCCAGCACCAACACGCCCGGCGGCTTGTCTGGGGGTATGGCCTCGCGAGTGGGGCGATGATCACCAGCGCCGCGATCTTTCTCCTGCCGAGCGCGATCAATCATCACCCGCAGTTCGGCGGCCTCGGCGTCGCTATCGGGCTCTTGGTGGGCTTTGGATCGCATACGATCGGTCATCGGCTTACCCATCTCGACTTTCCCGTTGATCACGCCGCGGTCGCGCTGTCGGCACATGCGTTTTCGGCCGGGATCGTCATCGGAGTTGTCTATGCCGGTATGCCGGATCTGGGCTTGTTGCTTGGTCTCGCTATCGTCTCGCACAAAGGGCCGGCCGGCTACGCCGCGGCCCGCCGGCTGGCGACCGACAACAAACCGGTCTCGATCCTGCTCGTCCCGGCCGCCGGGGTCGGTATCACCGCGATTCTGGCAGGACTGTTGACCCTGCCTGCTGCCCCGGTGTTCAATGCTGTCGTCTTCGGTTTCGCTGCCGGTATCTTCCTTCACGTCGCGCTGGACTTTCTCCCCCGCTGTGAGCTCGGTGGTGACGTCTATGCAGTCGTCTCGATCTCCGAGCAAGCCCACGACCTACTCGATAGTCTTCGGATTCACGCAGTCGCAAGCACCGCGTTCGGCGCCGCCGCGGTCTTCGTGCTCTGGTTTGCGATCTACTGACCGCTCTCTTTCGGTCGCTATCCGCCCACCCGGCGTGTTAAGGACTGCCGATCAGTTGTACTCCCGCCAGCGGTACCCACACTCTTTGCATTTGAAAAATCTCGTTGGTGGTTCATCGGCCGAGGCCGTCTGTTTGATCGTATACCACGCTTCGCCGTGGCCACACTCCTCACAGATCACGTCGTTTGCCGTTGGCTTTCCCTCGAAGTTCATTCCCTCTTCGGTCTCGATCACGTCATCGGTGCTCTGGGCCTCGGTTGAGGTATAGCGTTCGGCCAGGTCGTCGTCCTTCTCGACGACGGCGCCACAGTCGTCGTTCGTACAGACCATCACGTCACCGTCGGCTTGCATCATCGAGCCACAGTCGTCACAGAATTGCATACCTGATCCGTACCTGGATGTCGGGGATCGATGACAAAAAGCGTCCGGCCTCCCGGCAGCCGTGTAGGTCGTTACTCGGCGTCGTCGGAGTCAGCGAACTGGAACTGAAAACCGCCGCTGTCATCGGGTGTATCGTCGATAACCATCGGACAGTCGACGACCTTGAAATGGTCATCGTCGACGATCTCGAGGATCTTGGTCCCCTCGTGATTGCAGTGGACGGCCGGCGGATCGCTGAAGAACCGACAGCGATGGCAGGTCCGATCGGGGATAACCCGGACGTCGCCCGTGGCGTCGGGTTCTTCCTCGATCGGATCGCCGACGGCGACCGGTTCGTCGCTGCCACGTTCGAGTTCGGTCCACAGTCGATCGCTGTCGATTTCGGTGAACTCCTCCTCGTCGAACCCCTCGAAATCGAGGTCGGTATCGTCGTGGTGTTTGCGTCGTTCTTCGACTTCCTCGGCCAGTCCCGCAAGCGGCTCGTCCCGTTCTCGACTGTCGCTGTCGTTACTACCGCCGGTATCGCTGGTATCGCTGTTCGTCTCGTTCTCATCGGCCATGTGTGGTCCGATATCCTCGACCCTCTCGATTCCCGACGTGCGGCCTCGGTCCTCGTCCGACTCTGTGGAGTCCTCACTCATCGGTCCCACCCGCCGTCCGTGTTGGCCCTTGGTCTTCGTTCTTGGTCGGGGTATCCGTCTCCGCCGTCGGGACGTCGGGTGTCGGGCTGTCGTCTTCCTCGGTCAGATCGGTGATGTCGGGACGATCGCCGAGGGTATGGCCTTCGATGGCCGGTGGATCCCCCGTCAGCAGGCGGTTCGATCGGAAGAACCGGCGCTGTTCGACGTCGCTGAACGTCTCGGCACAGTACGGACACCGTGGTTCGGTTAGCAACGGGATGTCGATCGTCTCCGAACAGGATTCACACTTCGCCGACGTGATCCCTAACTGCTGAGCGCTGGCGGCCAGCTTGTCGACGGCCGCCCGGTCGGCGTTGACACCGGCCATCCGCCGGAGTTGCTCGCGCGTATCCAGAGTCGCCGATGCCAGTTTCCGCACTTTCTCGTCGAGATCGTCGGTCGCATCGGTGAGGTACTCGAGTACCTCCTTGTAGTTCGTAAACCCGGATTCGAGCCGGGAATCGAGGTGACGCAGCGCCTGTTCGACGGCGTCGACCTGCTCGACGAGCGCATTCGTCTGTTCGAGGGCCTCGGCGAGGTCATCCTCGATGGCGGGATGGTCGTGATCGGCAGCGGCCTTCGCGTCGGTCTCGCGTTTGACCTGGATTACCCGCTCGCGGACGTCCTCGATTTTCCGATCGAGTTCCGCATCGAGTTCGTCGATATCCCCCTCCATCGTCTCCAACCGATCGGCGAGGGTATCGACGTCCTCGTCGCCGACCAGCGGATGGGTCGCCAGCAGTTCCCGCAGGAGTTCCTCCTCGGAGAGTCCCTCGGCGTCGGCGGTCTTGGCGAGCCACTCGCTTACGGCCTCGGGCAACTGCACCGACACGGTCGGCTCCGGTGAAGACTCTCGCGACACTCGACGATACTTGGATGACGACCGACTTAAGGCTTGGCGCAATTCTCAGGCCTGAGAATCTACGAACGCGCCCGAAAACGGGAGCCTCACCGGATCTTCCGGACGTTGCTGATATCCAACCCAGCCTCGTGGATCTCGGTTTCGAACCGGACGATATCCTCCTCTTCGATGACCGGCAACACTCCCCGAAACTCCTTGACGACCATTGTCCGATCGAGTTCGTTGCCCCCCGCCGACCACTCGAAGAGAATCGTCCCGTCGGTCGATCCAACGAGCCGGCCCAACTCCTCGCTGGTCAGCCCCTCGGTGTTGACATGGACGAGGATGAGCCCGTTCCACGAGCGAGCGGCCTTCTGAAGCCCACGCACCAGCAGGGAGATATCCGACCACGAGAGGTGATCGTCGGCGAGCACCGTCAGATCCGACAGGGAATCGATGAGTACGAGGTTGTTCGAGGCGTGTTCGTCCAAGCTGTCGCCCAACGCCTCGAGGACATCATGGCGGTCATCACGGTCCCCGAGCTCCGAGATCGTCTGTCGCTCGCCCGCATACCACGACCGGGGAACCGGACTCATCTGGAAGTACTTCGAGGAGAGATCCTCGTAGGTGATCGCCTCCATCGCCGGGGTGACGATCTCATCGTCGATCACGTCGGTCAGCTCCCGGCGGAGTTCGTCCTCGTTGGCGGTAAAGGAGACATATCGGATCTCCTCGGGGACCTGTGCGTTCTCGTGTAAGGAGCCGTAATGTAGGTCGAACTGCTCTTCGTCGGTGTGGGCGAGGCCGTTGATCACGGCCGCGGTGTACAGAAATTCCCGGGCGCCGGCACCGGCCTCACCGGCCAGCAGGACGACCGTCCCAGGCGGTGAGCCGCCACCGATGATCCGGTCGAGGCGGGAGACACCGAACGGTAGGCGGTCCATGGTTCAGCCTCGGTCGCCGTGCGTTTACCGTTTACGGCAGTTCTGGCGCCGATCCGGGCCGTGTTAGTCGCGTCTCGGGGGGTCGACGCTGTATGCTATCGTCACGTCCCGTTTCGATCGATCTCTGCCCCGCGGTTGCGGGGCCGTACGATCCGGACGTTGCCGGATACAGCGGCCGCTTCGAGGGCATCCTCGCCGGCCGTCCGCGCTGCCGTCGCATGTTCGGTCGTCGTCACGCCATAGACGGCCGGTCCCCACGAGGACTGGCCAACACCGGTGATCGCCGGTTCGGTCCGGAGATGATCGACGATCGTCCCGACCGGTGGCCGATAGACGCCGCCCTGTTCGTCGGCGTACCACGTGCCGTTGAGCCGGCCGATCGCCTCGATCGCCCGCCCGAACATCGCTCGATCGTTGGCGGCGATCCCGGGCAATAGCCGGCGGGTCACCACGGCGCTGATCTCATCGGCGATCGTCGGATCCGCCCGTTCGACGATGGCACGCATGCTTTGGTCTTCGGCCTCGCCGCTGCGACCCCGATCGGCGGCCGGCAACACGATCAGAAATCGCCAGTCGTTGGGGATCCGATGGCGGGCCGCGACCGGCGGCACCTCCCAGCTCCCGCGGACGGGGCGATCAGTCGTGAACCGTTCGGTCGGATGGCCAGCGTCCAAGACGAAGCCGCCGGCCTCGAAACAGCCGACACCGACGCCGCTTCGGCCGCCCCGGCCCAATTGCGGGGCCAACCGTCGGGGATCGGCATCCTGTTCGTTGACCGCCGCCACGGCACTGGCGACCGCGAGTGCGAGTTGCGTACCGCTGCCCAATCCGACGTGTCGGGGCAGCGTCTCAATGACGTCGATCGTTGCGCCCGATACTCCGAGCAGCTCGGCGGCCTCCTTGGCGTACGGTGCGGCATCCGGGTGCTCACAGCGGACGGTCTCGGCGGGCGTCGCCTCGACGATGACCTCTGGGCTCTCGACGGCGACCCCGATCCCCCCGTAGAGTCGCTGGTGGGCAAGCGAGAGGTTGAGGAACCCAAAATGGAGACGACCACCGGTGGCGACCCGGACGCGCATGGCTCTACCGGATGATAGGATCGACCGGCCAAAGCCGTGTCGGCTTGGGCGCCCTTTCGGATGATGGCCGCCATGGGCGGAAGTTAAGAGGACGAGCGTGTTACCCTCGAACCATGAGCCAACAGGAGCAGGACCGTCGCGATCCGCTTGCGATGGGCAAAGACGAGGATCTCCCGAGTAGCGAGGTAACCGAAGGGGTCGAGCGGGCGCCCCATCGGGCGATGTTCCGGGCAATGGGGTATGACGACAAGGACCTGTCCTCACCCATGATCGGCGTCGCCAACCCGGCCGCCGACATCACGCCCTGTAACGTCCACCTCGACGATGTCGCCGAGGCCGCCTACGATGGCGTCGACGATGCCGACGGGATGCCCATCGAGTTCGGGACGATCACCATCTCGGATGCCATCTCAATGGGTACCGAGGGGATGAAGGCTTCGTTGATCTCCCGGGAGCTGATCGCCGACTCCGTCGAACTCGTTGCCTTCGGCGAGCGCTTGGATGGATTGGTCACCGTCGCCGGCTGTGATAAGAACCTCCCCGGCATGATGATGGCGGCGATCCGGACCGACCTCCCGACCGTCTTCCTGTACGGCGGTTCGATCATGCCCGGCGAACACGATGGCCGGGAAATCACCATCCAGAACGTCTTCGAGGGCGTCGGGGCGGTCGCGGAAGGCGAGATGAGTGCCGACGAACTCGACGAGATGGAACGCCACGCCTGTCCGGGTGCTGGCTCGTGTGGCGGGATGTTCACCGCCAACACTATGGCCTCGATCTCCGAGGCCCTGGGGTTCGCTCCCCTTGGGAGCGCGAGCCCGCCGGCCGAAGACGAGTCCCGGTACGAGGTAGCCACCGAGAGCGGTGCGCTTGCCGTCGAGGCGATCGAGGCTGACCGCCGGCCATCGGATATCCTCTCACGGGAATCCTTCGAAAACGCGATCGCCCTCCAGGTCGCGATCGGCGGGTCGACCAACGGCGTACTCCACCTGCTGGCCCTCGCTGCCGAAGCCGGCATCGATCTCGCGATCGAGGACTTCGATACGATCAGCCAGCGCACCCCGAAGATCGCCGACCTCCAGCCGGGTGGCGAACGGGTCATGAACGACCTCCACGAGGTCGGCGGAGTGCCCGTCATACTGAACGCCCTCTACGAGGCTGACCTGCTTCACGGCGATGCGATGACGATCACCGGCGAGACGATGGGCGAGGCCTTAGCGCGGATCGATCCGCCGTCGATCACCGACCTCGACGTCGACTACCTCTATCCGGTCGAGAATCCGAAGGACGAACAGGGGGCGATCCGCATCCTCACGGGCAACCTCGCTCCCGACGGGGCGGTATTGAAAGTGACCGGCGAGGACGACCTCCATCACGAGGGCCCGGTCCGGGTCTTCGAAAACGAGGAATCCGCCATGGCCTACGTCCAAGAAGGCAACGTCGAGACCGGCGATGTGCTCGTCATCCGCAACGAGGGACCCCAGGGTGGCCCCGGCATGCGGGAGATGCTCGGCGTCACCTCCGCTGTCGCCGGCCAGGGTCACGCCGAGGACGTCGCGCTGATCACCGACGGTCGGTTCTCCGGGGCCACCCGTGGACTGTCGATCGGCCACGTTGCCCCCGAAGCGTTTGCCGGCGGGCCGATCGCCGCCCTTGAGGATGGCGATACCGTGACCGTCGATATTCAAAACCGTGAGCTGTCGGTCGACCTCACTGATGCGGAGATCGAAGACCGGCTGAGGGCCCGTGACGATCCCGAGCCCGCCTACACCTCCGGTGTGCTCGCGAAGTACGGTCAAGCCTTCGGGTCGGCTGCCAACGGCGCCGTGACCAACCCGGGCGCGAAGTGGGACTGACACCCCTTTCGTCCGACTATCTTCCGTTACCGTTCGGCGTTCGGTTCCGATACTGACTCCGCTTCCGAATCGCTGGTATCGTCGTCTTCCCCGAACCCCTCCCGCATCCAGGAGGGCTGCCAGCCCGCGGCCTTCTCCTCGATTGTCGGGTCCTCGTCCTCGGGGGCGATCCGGCTGCTGGCGATCACGAGCGTCCCACCGATGATGATGAGAACGAGCGCTGCCTGCCAGAACGGCATCCGAATCGTGACGCCCCCAACGGGGAGCTGGAACGCCGACGTGTCGTAGACATCGATGAGATACTGCTGGAGGATAGCCATGTTTCGGTCGGTCAGTCGGTCGATCACCACGACGGCGACTACCGTCAACACGCGACCGACACCGGCACAAACGCCGACCCCGAGGCTCGTCCCACCGACGATCGATAGCGGAAACGAGATGGCCGCTCGGAGTTCCGACCACGGTTCGTCGTGTCCCAGGGCGATCCGGCCGATCCGGAGCACAGCGGTGAGCAGCGAAACAAGCGTAAAGAGCACACCCCCGATCCCGATGACGGCCGCGACCGCATAGCTTAGCACGGCCACGATGACCATCGCATACGCGATCAACACGACCGCCAGGGTCACCAGTGTCTGGATCGGGCCTGCCATATGTTCCGTCTGTTCCGGGTCGACATTGGTGAGTATTCGGATTCTGGACGCCGAGCTCCCCCACTCGGCCCTGCCCTTCTCCGATGTGAACGATACGCTTACCCCCCCGCCTGTATACTGCACACACGTGCAGCGTCTGGCGATCGGTTTCGGGCTGGCCGTTCTCTTGGTCGGGATGTTCGTGCACTACGGTGCCGTTGCCCCTGCTCACGATCCATCGCCGACGGCAGCCGAACTCCGAGCCGACTATGCCAGCCATGTCGGCGACTCGCTCTATGTCTGGGCCGACGTCATCGACCGTGACGCCGATCACGTCACCGTCCAATTTGGATCGCCACCCGATGGGATCGTCCTCTCCGTTCGCACGACTCGAGCCGATATCGACCGTGGTGACGTCATCCAACTGTATGGCACACTCCGGCCGAATCGAGTCGTCGTACCGGATCGCATCGTGGTCTCCGATCGGACCGGTCTAACCGGCCTCTATACGGTGTCAGTGATCGCCGCGGTTGGTACGGCGGCCGCGTTCCTGCGATCGTGGCGATTCGACCGATCACAGTACGGATTCGTGCCACGGGATGGTGATCGGTCGGATGCCTGATCTGTTGACCCACGTGCTACTCGTTTACAGCCTCACGACGGTGGTGACTGATATTGTCGATCGCCTTCCGGATCGGTTCGTGCCCGTTGCGATGGTCGGAGCGATCCTTCCCGATCTCAGCAAGTTCCATCTCTTGGTTGCGCCTGCACAACTGACCGCGGTGTTTGGCATCCCGTTCAGTTGGCTCCCGTTTCACCGACTCGGCGGGACGATTGTCATGGCTGCGTTGGCGTCACTCACATTCGATCGATCGGAACGCCGACTTGCCTTTGGTTTTCTGCTCGGCGGGGCGCTCACACAGTATCCGCTTGACGGGATGATCGAGCGGGCCAACGGTCTCTCACCGCCGTATTTCTATCCCTTTACGTGGTGGCAACCGCCTGCCGGTGGACTGTATTTGAGTTCGGATCTCTGGCCGATTCTTCCGGCGGCAGTCCTCGCATCCGGTGTCTGGCTCTGGCAACGGTTCCGTGGCTGAGACGAACTGCTACATGGATGAGCCAGCCTGATTTTCAGCGCTGCCAACGTCGTCTGACCCTTGTCATACAAAGCTATTAATAACAGTCGCCGGACGTTCGAGTAAGGAGCACACCATCGCCATGCCCGATGGCTGTCCCCCGACCGTTCTCCTCGTCGATGACGAGCAGGACATTCTCGACCTCTATGCGACCTGGCTCGGTGACGAGTATACCGTCCTCACGGCAACCAGCGGCACGGAGGCACTCGAACTCGTGGATAACTCCGTCGACGTCGTGTTACTCGACCGGCGGATGCCCGATCTCACTGGCGACGAAGTCCTTGAGGCGATCCGCAACCAGCACCTCGACTGTCAGGTTGCGATGCTCACGGCGGTCGAACCCGACTTCGATGTGATCTCGATGGGTTTCGATGATTACCTGATCAAACCGGTTGGGGCAGCCGATCTCACCGATCTCATCGAACATCTCCTCACCCGAAAGAGCTACACCGAACACATCCAGCGGTTCATGCAGCTCACGAAAAAACACGCGATGCTTGAAACCCGCAAGACCGACGCGGAACTCACCAACAACGAGGATTACCAACAACTCGAGTCCGAACTCGAAGCGGCACGGGAGAAGGCCGACGAATCACTCGATCAGTTGCCGGTCGACGAGACGAACATCCTGTTTCGCGAAATCGATCGCGAACAGCGCAACGACGCGTAGATCGATCGCTGATTTTAGCGCTGTGTCTTGTCTCGATACTGTTCCCGACTGACCAGCCACTCCTCCAATAATCACACTCGACGCTGACCGCTCACACTGTTCGAAAATAGACCCGTAATCGCGATCGGTTCGTTCGGCGAACGCTTAGAGCTTGACGACGCTGGAGCCTTCGAGCGCGGTGGGGACTTGGAACTGATAGAGCGTTTTCGCACCCGATCGGGTCACGAATTCGAGTTCTGCGTTCTCGCTTTCTTCAAGTCCTTTGTCACCACTGCTGATATCTCTGATATCGATGGTGATTTTGAATCGGTCATCGCCGCTGTTGAGCACTGTCGACGAACTATCAGTATCACGGATCGTGTCAACCGAAAATTCCGTGCCAGTAGCTGCATCAAGTGACGTCGCACCACTATTCGTCGCATTGTAAATCAACGTCTGAGAGTTATCTGGACCGAGATAACTCACCGTCGTGTTACCGAGATTGATGTTATCCGATCCAGGACCTTTTTTAACAGTAATGTTAACGTAATCAACGAAATCGCCGGTCGCGTTCCCGGAGACGGAAACGACCTGAAGCCGATTCGTCACCTGTTGGCTGCTCTTTTCGCCGGTTTCGGCGGATTTCGTCTGCAGGAAGCCGGCAGTGTTAATCAACACGCCAGCGGCGATTGCAGCGACCAGTACCATTGCGATGAACACGATCAGCGTACCAATCCCGACCTGACCACGGTCGGCATCGGGCATGCGTTCTTTGAACATGGGTTGTCAATCCGTTTCGCTTGCGATCGGTGGGAAATGACTCCCACTCGACGTGTGAGAAATGTTTTCGAAAGCTCATACTAAAGGTCCAGGGTGCGATTTTCAAACGTTATAATCAGTCGACTATACCGTTTTTCCGTTCGATAATGCCACTGCCGTCCCTGAACTTCGGCACCGGTTTGCTTTTCGAGCGATTACTCCACTTGCCTGCTAACGGAGCCGAGCTCACACGACGTTGCCGTGAACTGACCGGGTCGGTGTAAAATCGATCGTTCCCGCGAGGGCCGTTTCCTGCATAATATACATACACAGTGATTGATCGGCGGTGAGATCGACATCGATGATCCGGAATCGGTCAGCTTCCTCCGAGTCATCGTTAATTCGACGGAACGGCACCGCGTCATAATCAGCCTCACCGATCCTGAGTTCGTAGACGAGAACGTGATCGATATCGTCACGATCGTCGATCGGAATGTCGGCAACTAACTCACCGTGGGGCGACAGCATATCCGGATTACTACTGGTGATGGGGAAAATAGCCTTCGATCGGGATGAATCGTTGTCCTGGCGTTCCCGAGTGAGAATGCCTAAGCTATCGCGTGATAGAAATCGTAGAACGCCGGTATGGGACCGCTGAGATTCGAACTCAGGTCCGACGCACCCCATGCGCCGAGGAT
>JAXINS010000038.1:7712-11017 GCA_034190395.1 Chewarchaeum aethiopicum (SeqCode) | reverse complement strand
GGCCCGGCGACGAGTACGGACCGGGCGATGAGTCCGGCGAGGGTGACGAACACGGCCCTGGCGAGGAACACGGCCCCGGTGAGGGATCCGGCCCCGAACAGGCTGGTCCGAAAGCGGGCACGCGTGACTGAGTAACACCCGCCCCTCAGGGGCGTGGCGTCACCGCTCCCGTGTCACGGTCGGGCCAGTGGCAGCCGTCTCGATCGTCGGGACGCGACCGATCGGTCACTCCCCCTCGGAGAGGTCCTGGAACATCGTCTCGAAATCGCTGGTGTCCAGTTCCTCGATCGTCGCGTCCATCTCGGCTTGGAGTTGGTCGATTTCGGTCGTGAGCGTGGCGTATTCGTCGCTGGATTCGAGTTCCCGATCGGTCTTTTCGGCCTCTAAGGTCGCCCGCCGGGTGGCCAGCGAAAAGTACTCCTGGGACTGTTGATCGTAGGTCGACAACCGCAACAGTCGCTGGACGGTTTCGTTGAGTTCTTCCTGGGTAACCGGTTTGACGAGATAGGCGTCGAACGCCATATCGACGATGTCGAAGTCCGGATCGACCGCCGTCACCATCGCGACCCGACAGGAAAACCCGCCCTCGCGGATCCGTTCGAGCACTTCGTCGCCGGTGAGATCGGGCATCCGCCGGTCGAGTAAGACGACATCGACCGTCTCGTCGAGTTCCTCGAGCGCTGCCTCCCCGCCGGTAGCCGTTCTTACCGTGTACTCGTCGGTAAGCCACAGCGAGTAGGCCTCCGCGACGTTCGGCTCGTCGTCGACGACCAGTACCGTCCGTGTAGTCCCCTCGCTCATAGCTGACCCGTTCCTGTTCGTCCCCGTTGACCGCTAGCGAGACGTTCCTGTGGCATCAGCACTGTGGTCGACATCGGTGGTTGGATCATTCGTTTACCTGGGCGGCTCTCGCCGCGAAATCGAATTCAAACCGGGCCCCGCCGTCGGTGCCGTCGGTCACCCGGACGGACCAGCCATGGGCGTTGCCGATCTCCTTGACGATGTTCAGCCCGAGTCCGGTGCCGTCGTCGTCGGTCGTATAGCCGTACTCGAAGATCTGGTCCTGATCGGCTTCCGGGATGCCCGGGCCGTCGTCCTCGACGTAGAAGCCGGTCCGATCAGCGAGCCGGCCCACCCGGACGGTGACGTCCTCACCGACGTGTCTAATCGCGTTGCCAAAGAGGTTCTCCAGGAGCGTTCGCAGTCGTTCGGGATCGGCGTTGACCGTCCCCAAGCGCTCGTCCGTTTCGAGCGACGCCGTCTCGGCGCTGGTCACCGCCCAGGCGTCCTCGATTACCGACGCGAGTTCGACCGTCGTCGTCTCCCCGACGGTCTGGCCCTGTTTCGTGAGGGTCAACACGTCCTCGATGATCTCTTCCATCCGGTCGTGAATGGCCGCCAGCTCATCGAGATACTCGCTGTCGTGTTCGTTTCGAGCGAGGGCGACCTGCGCATTGGCCGCATTGAGTGGGTCACGGAGATCGTGGGAGACGATGCTCGCGAACCGCTCGAGCTGTTGGTTCTGGCGTTCGAGTGTCGCCTCCCGATGGGCGCGGTTGAGGGCCGCCTCCGCGTTCGCCGCTAGGAGATACGCTAAGTTCGTTTGTTTCTCATCGAAGGTCGTCGCGTCGGTGCTGCCGATCACGAGCACGCCGTTCATGCCCATCGGCATGAGCAACATCCCTTCGATCGGCAGTCCCGTTTCGTCGATATCAGCGGCCGCCGTGATGTCGTCGTACTGTGTCGCCTCGCCGGTGTCAAAGGCTCGCCGGACGGGGTTGTCCTCGCCGATGAGCGTAGTGAGGTCATCGAACACGATCTCGACGGCGTCGGTTCGGGCAGCCGGCCGGAGCCGGTCGTTCGTCGCGTCGTAGAGATAGACGGCTGCCAGCGGGAAATCGAGCACCTCCGAGGCCGCGTTGACGGTGATCTCGCTGATCTCGTCGCGTTCACGGGCCCGTAGCAGTTGCTGGGCGGTCTCCTGGAGGGTTTCGAGGGTCCGTTGATACTCCTTTTGTTCGGTGATATCGCGGATGATCCCCGAGAAGATCCGCTTGTCGTCATACCGGTGTTCCTCGAAGGTAATCGAGAGGGGGATCTCGTGGCCCTCCTTGTGTTCGCCGGGGAGCTGGATGTTGTTCCAGTCCAGTCCCCGTTCACCCGTTTCGAGATACTCAGCTATCGCTGTCTGATGTTGCTCGTGGAACCGATCAGGCATGACCGTCAGCAGCGACTCGCCGATCAGTTCCTCGGGATCGTATCCGAAAACCCGTTCGACGGATTCGTTTGCGAAGACGATCGTACTCTCCTCGTCGATCGAGAGGATCGCATCCGAGCCCTTCGCGACCAGCGACTCGAAAAACGCCTTATCATCGATCATACCGACGCGTCAGTCCTTCCCGGATCAAGCCGCCACACATGAATAAATCCCCGGCCTCAGCGACGCCAGACGATATTTCACACCAAGTCGACGTTCTTTGGCTTGTCTGAGCTACTGGGGCGGGTCAGCCGATGCTTGGCGTCCTTGCACTTTCAGTTTCACTCTACTCCCGGCGTGGTTTTAGACGGTGGGACCTCGTCGAATCAGGTATGCAGACCGAACCATCGGAAACACAGCCGGTTCGGGAGTCCGTCGCGTTGCTGGTTGCTGAACACGGCGTCGATGGCGCTGAGGCAGAACTCCAGCGGCGCTTTCGTGAGGGTGATCGCCCCGATCGAGCGCTCGCCGGGCTCGCGTATCTCCGGCGGGAATTCGATCGCTGATCCCCTTGTTCCGTCACCGAACGCACCGGCCACCGGCCACAATCACCCAGCGATCGGATCAGGACGGCCTACGCGATCGATCCGGGATCGTCACTGTGCCCCCGACCGGCCGTAGCATCGGTGTAGCCGTCCGCCCAGAGTTTGGCCGCCACGATCTGGATGTAAAACGCCACGAACACGCTGAAGACGGCCCCGAACAGCGGGATGAGGTTGAGCAGGCCGGTCACAATGCTGGCGCCGAACAACACGACGACCGCGAGCAGCCACGCGATCGCATACCCCTCGGTCAGTACGATCGACTTGATCGCTCCGAGATCGAAGGCGGCGCCGAGCCGATCCTCGTGGGCGAAATGGACCAGCGCCGCGACGGCGACGTACCCGAAGATTAACGAGAGGACGACCGACAGCCCAAACCCGACGACCAGCCCGGCCACTCCAGCGGCGGCGCCAGCCCGCCCGCCGGCAGCGATAGCGGCCACGGAGCCGCCGACCGTCAGCATGCCGACCACCACCGGGATGAATAGATAGACGACCCCGATGAG
>JAXINS010000038.1:0-7612 GCA_034190395.1 Chewarchaeum aethiopicum (SeqCode) | reverse complement strand
CGATGAGCAACGATTCCCACTCGCCGAAGGCAGGGGGTTGATCGGCACCTTCGAGGCGGTCTTTGATCACTCGCACGATATAGCCATAGACCAGCAACAGTGGGATGAACAGAAACCCGAACAGCATGAGTACGCCTCCGATGAGCAACAGCCGTTCCCAGGGATCCCGTTCCAGCGGATATCGTAACGCCTCGCCGATCGCTGCCATACCTGCGGCATCGCCGCCGGGCTATTTAGTTCGTACCGGCCACCGCCCCACTGTAGCTTCCTGGGGACTCACGACCGCTCCAGCTTTCACCGCGTGACCGGCCCGTCGACTGCCGTCTCCATCAACTATATACCGGATTCATCGGCAATGGCGGTATGGAAATCACCGATATCGAGACGATCATCGTCGAGAGTCCCGCCGGGGCGGCGTCCCTCCCCGCCGAGGTCGGCGAACGATCCCTCGACATCAGTTCCGTCATCGTCAAAGTCCACACCGATGACGGCATCACCGGGCTCGGTGAATCGTTCTATCGCTCGGTCGAGGACAACCGGTTTCTCGCGACCAGCATTGAGTCGATGGGGCGCCATCTCATCGGTACCGATCCCCGCAACGCCACCGAACGCTGGCACGAGCTGTACCTCCACGCCAAACGCGCCGGTGCGTATGGGGCGATCAGCGCGCTCGATGAGGCGCTGTGGGATATCAAGGGCAAACACGCCGGGCAGCCCGTATACGAATTACTCGGGGGGACGGTCGGGGCGGTCTCGGCATACGCGACCTTCCCCGTCGAGAAGACGCCAGAGGAACTCGTCGATTCGGCGGCCTGGCTCGCCGAGAAGGGATTCGCGGCGATGAAGATCGGCGCCGGTTTCGGGGTCGAGGCCGATCGCGAACGGATCCGGACGATCGCGGCGGCGCTGCCCGAGGACTTCGGCCTCGCGATCGATGCCAACACCTCCTACGAGTTCGCGGATGCCCTCGCCGTCGCCGAGACCGCAAGCGACCACGACCTCGAGTGGTTCGAGGAACCCATCTCCCACACGGATATCGACGGACAAGCCGCCCTCAACCGTCGGGTGTCGGTGCCCATCTCGGGCTATCAGACCCATACCCCCCATTATCCGGCGGTCGATCACCTCAAGGCTAACGCCCTCGAGATCTACCAGCCGTCGCTCGATTATGCCGGCGGCGTAACCGGCGCCACGCGGGTGGCGACCCTGGTCGAGGCGTTCAACAAACAGCTCGTCCCCCATGCCCTGGGTCCGGCGGTCAACTACGCCGCGAGCCTCCATGTCGCCGCCGCCAGCCGGGCGTGTTCGCTCATCGAGTTCGCCGTCCTCGAGGAGGAAGTCGACGATCCGGGCGTCTACGTCGGTGGCCCCCACATCGCCAACCAGGACGCGATCTACGTCGAGGATGGCGGCCGGATCACGCCGCCGGACGAGCCCGGCCTCGGCGTTCGGCTCGACGAAGCGAAACTCGCGGAGTATCGGGTCACCGATTGAGGAGTCGTTCCCCGGAATCGAAAAGCCAACGTAGCGGTGGTCGGCAGTCCCATACCGATGGCACAGACGGCTGGGCGGCGGGTCCCGGTGGCCTCGTATTATCTGCTCGGCCTCGGGACGGCGGCGTATTTCCTGTATACCTTCTCGTGGTTTTCGGTGCCGGCGTATCTGAACCCGATCATCACGGATCTCGGGTTGACGAGTACCGAAGCCGGCATCGTCACCGGTGCGGTCCAGCTCAGTTACATCCCTCTGTCGTTGGTGTCCGGGCTCGTCATCGATCGGTTCGGCTCCCGGCGATCGCTCGCTATCGGGATCGTGATCATCGCCACGGCACACGTCCTGCGGGCGATCGCGGGTGGGTTCGTAACCATCCTCCTGCCGACGCTGTTGCTCGGCGTTGGCGGCACGTCGGTCACCTTCGGATTGCCGAAGCTGGTCTCGGAGCTGTTCCCGGCGGAACGATCCGGATCGATGTCCTCCGTATACATCGTTGGGGCGACCCTCGGCAGCGCGACCGCCTTCGGGATCGCCCGGCCCGTCCTCGGCCCGGCCGCCGGCGGGTGGCGACCGCTCTTTCTCTCGACCGGTGTCTTCGTCTTCGGGTTCGCGGCGCTGTGGATCGTCAGCATCTGGCTGCTCTGGGACCGCGTCGAGCAGTTCGGGTCGGCCGGCGAGGAGCAATCGTTTTCGCTCACCTCGGCTCGCGAGGACGTCTACCGCGTCCTCACACACCGGGGGCTGTTGTTGCTGGTGGTCATCGGCACGATGCGGCTGTTCATCTCCCATGGCCTCTCGGCGTGGCTGCCGACCATCCTCGAAGCCCGCGGGCTCGCCGTCGGGTTGGCGGGCACGATCACGAGCCTCTTTGTGATCATCCGGATCCTCGGCATCGTGACGATCCCGGCGCTGTCGGACCGGTACTCGACACGCCGGCTGCCGATCATCGCCTGTGGGCTCGCCGGCGCGGTCGGCATGCTCGGCCTCTTGGCGGGGGGTGGCATCCCGGTGTTGTTGGCCTCGCTGGTACTCATTGGCGTCTTCATCATCGGCGGCCTCTCGCCGCTGATCCGGGCGATCCCCATCGAGATGGCCGGTATCGGTCCACGGCTCACCGCTGTCGCGACCGGATTGATCTTCACCGTCGGGGAGATCGGCGGGTTCATGGGTCCGTTTCTGATCGGTGCGCTGGAGGATCTGACCGGCTCGTTTCTGCCCGGGATCGCGGTGTTGGCCGCCGGAAGCGTCGTCACGGTCGTCGCCGGGTATGTCATGGCCGAACCGGGCCAGTCGGATCGCGCCGATTCGGAGCCGGCCGGCGAACCGGGATAACAGTCCGACGACACCCGGTATCAAGTACGCTCCCGGCGATGGATCGACATGGAAATCACCGATGTCGTGGCGGTGCCACTCCGTCGCGAGCTCGACGAGCGGTTCGCCAACGCCCAGAAGTGGATCGAGAGCCGGGAGTACTGTCTCGTACGGCTCGACACCGACGCCGGGGTGAGCGGTTGGGGGGAGTGTTGGGGGCCGATCGCCGCCAACCGGGAACTCATCGAGGAGACCGTCGGCCCGCGGCTCATCGGCTGTGATCCCCGCGATGTCGAGCGCCTCCACGACGAACTTGTCTTCGAACTGACGGCGTCGTATCACTCCTACACGCCGGCGAGCGTCATCTCGGGGATCGACATCGCGTGTTGGGACGCCTACGGCAAGGCGGTCGGCGAGCCGGTGGCACGGCTGTTGGGGGGTCGTCGTCGGGACTCGGTTCGGGCCTACGCAACGGGCGGCTTCTTCCGGGATGTCGATGCGTTCGAGCCCCTCCGGGAGACGATCGTCGAGGAGGCGACCGCTCACGTCGAGCAGGGGTTCGACGCGCTGAAACTCAAAATCGGCCTCGACCGACACTTCCCCTGGGATGAACAGGCGGATATCGAACTGGTCCGGGCCGTTCGGCAGGCGGTCGGGGACGACGTCCGGCTGATGGCCGATGCGAACCACGCCTATGACCTCGCGACTGCCCGCCGGGTGGCCGACGCACTCGCCGACCTCGACGTGTATTTCTTCGAGGAGCCGGTGGTCCCCCACGCTATCGAGTGCTATCGGACCCTCAGTCGGGACACATCGATGGCGATCGCCGGGGGCGAGTGTTGGGCCTTCGAACACGAATTCCAGCGAGCCATCGACGACGGCGAGGTCGGGATCGTCCAGCCCGATGTCACCAGCGCTGGGGGGTTGACCACCGCCCGACGGGTGGGAAGTCTCGCGGCCGCCAACACCGTCCAATGTATCCCGCACGTCTTCGGCAGCGCCGTGGCGCTCGCGGCGAGTCTCCAGTTCATCGCGACCGTCCCCGGCACGCCGATGTTGGAATACGATCGCACGCCGAACCCGCTACGGGATGAGCTGGCGGCTGTCGTTGATCAGGATGGATCGCGCGTCCGGATCCCCGACCGGCCCGGCATCGGTGTCGAGCCGGAACCGGCCGTTCTCGATCGGTTCCGGGTTGCATGAGACGGACCACTCGTCGCGTTGAATATGCGATCACACCACCGTCCGGCGGCGCCAGTCCGGGTCCAACCACGCCGTGGGTTACTCGATCGCCCCGAACCCGTCGGGTGGCCGTCGGTGTCCCGAGGCCTGTTCGTAGGCATAGCCGAGTTCGAACAGCGTCGATTCTGCGAACCGACGCCCGAGCAGTTCGACGCCCACCGGCAGCCCGTCATCGGTGAAGCCGGCCGGGAGGACGATCGACGGGAGCCCCGTGTGGGCTGACAGCTCACACGGGAGCTCCTCGAAGGGTTGGTTCGCCGGCCGTTCGACGGGTGGAATCCGCGAGGGCGGATAGAGGAGTGCGTCCAGGTCGTGTTCGGCCATCCGCTGGAGGATATCGACCTCGATGTGACGACGCCGATCGAGCGCCTGGAGGTACTCGACGTTTTCCTCGAGCCCCTCGACGTCCATCTCGATTATCGGCCCGTCCTCGATCCGTTCTTCGACCGTCGGCGTGATCTCCCCGGTTTCGACCAACGCTTCCATCGAGTCGGGGGCGGCTCCATCGAGTCGATCGAGGTAGCGGTTGAGGTCGCGTTTGAACTCGTATTGGAGCACCCGGGCTCCTTGGAGGCATTCGTCGTCGACCATCCCGACGGAGTCGACGATCGTCGCCCCGGCAGCGTCCATCTCCTCGATCGCGTTCTCGACGACCTCGGTCACCGCCTCGGCGGCCGCTTTCGAGGCGTTCTCGGCGTTCTTCAGGCCGAACAGCTCCCGGACGACGCCGATGCGGGCCCCGTCGAGGCCGTCGGCATCGAGTGCGCCGGCATAGCCGTCTTCGGGCACGTTGCCCACGCCCTTCGCCGTCACCGGATCCTCCGGATCGTAGCCGACCATTGCGTCGAGCATTTTCGCGGCATCCGCGACGGTGCGGGTGATCGGTCCCGCCGTATCCTGGGTTTCGCTCAACGGGATGATCCCGGTCCGGCTGACCAGCCCACGGGTCGGCCGGACGCCGACCAGGTTGTTGAACGCCGGCGGCGACCGGACCGACGAACAGGTGTCCGTCCCGGTGCCAATGGCACCCAAGTTCGCGGCGATCGCGGCGGCCGTCCCACCGCTGGACCCCGATGGGCGGTGATCGAGTGCATACGCGTTGCTCGTCGCCCCGCCCAGCGAGCTGATGGTATCGACGCCGAAGGACAGCTCCTGGAGATTCGCCTTCGCGAGCACGATACCGCCGGCGTCCCGGAGCTGTTTGACCACGAATGCATCCGCCGGCGGGATCGACTCCGCGAGCGCCGCCGAGCCCGCCGTGGTCGGCATGTCGTGGGTGTCCTGGTTGTCCTTGAGGATGATCGGAATACCGTGTAGGGGACCGACGAATCCCTCCGATTCGAATGCTTCGTCGAGTTCGGCCGCCCGATCGCGGGCGTCGGGGTTTATTGTGAGGATCGCGTTGAGATCGTCGTCGTATCTGTCGATCCGATCGAGATATCGATCGACGATCACACTGGCCGTGAGTTCGCCAGTGTCCATCCCCTCGTGGAGTTCCTCGATGGTCGCTTCGATAACGTCAACGGCATCAGTGGGTGGGGCCGTGCTCATCCTGTCTACCCCGATACCCGGCTCTTAATTGAATGCTCGCTTCGGATCGGATCTTGCCGTCGTGTCGGCTCACAGAACGATTGCCCACGGCATCCGGTGATTACCGGCGCTATGAACGGCTGCTGGGCCAAAGTTACTTACACGTCGGTCGCACGCTCTTACTATGGTCTCGCGCGAGCGGGATGGACTCCAGCTCCTGCTTGTCGATGACGACGACGAGCAGCTCGGGTTGGCGGCCGAGCGGCTCACCGCCGCACTCGACGGTGCCGATATCCGGACCGCGACGGATCCGACGGCGGCGCTTGAGATCGTGACATCGGAATCGATCGATTGTGTCGTCAGCGATTACCGGATGCCCGATCAGGACGGCCTTTCGTTGCTCAGGGATATCCGGGCCGAAACACCGAACGTTCCGTTCATCCTCTTTACCGGACAGGGGAGCGAGGAGGTCGCCAGTGAAGCTATCGCCGCCGGCGTCACCGATTACGTCCAGAAGGGTGGCCCCGAAGTCTACGAACTGCTGGCCAACCGGATCGAAAACGCGCTCGATCGTCACCAACACCGCCGCAAGATCAAAGCCCTCCATGAGGTCGCCCATGACCTCGAATCGCTCGATTCGACGATGGAGGTGTATGAACGAACCGTCATGGCGGCCCGGACACTCCTTGAGTTCGAAACCGGCAACGTCTCGGTCTATGATCCCGACGCCGAGATGTTCGAAACGGTCGTAGCCGAGGACACGGTCTTCGATCTCCCACATCGATTCGCGGCCAAGGGCTCGCTTGCCGGCCGGACGCTCCGTGAAGAGACGACCGTCGTCGTCGACGACACCGAAAGATGCGAGGAGATCCTCTCGGAGTACGCTCGCCAGTCGGCGTTGAGCGTTCCGATCAGTGACCGGGCGGTGTTACAGGCCGGCTCGGATACGACCAACGCGTTCGATGAGAACGACGTCGAACTCGCCGAGCTCCTCGCCACCCACGCCGGGCAGGCCATCGATCGGATCGATCGAAGGTCAGCACTCAAACGCGAGCGTGACCGGTTTGAGGTGTTGTTCGAAACGTTGCCCGAACCGACCGTTCATCTGCGAAACGATGCCGCGATCATCAGCGACATCAACCCTGCCTTCGAGGAGGTCTTTGGCTACTCGATCGAGGAGGCTCGTGGTGAGAGCATTAACGATCTGATCGTCCCGGAGGATCGGCTTCAGGAAGCCCAACGGATCGACAACCGGGCCGACGACGAACTGTTCACCAAGGAAGTCCAGCGCCAAACCAAGGACGGCGAACTCCGTGATTTCCTGTTGATCGCCACGGGTCGGGTCATCGACGAGGCGGCCGACCGGCCGGAAGGCTACGCGATCTACGCCGATATCACCGAACGTAAATCCTACGAGCGCCGGTTGCAGCGCCAAAACGAACGCCTTGAGCAGGTCGCCGATCTCGTCGCCCACGATATCCGGACGCCGCTGAACACGGCCCTCGGTAACCTCGAACTGTACGACGAGACCGGCGAACGGGACCGACTTGACCGCGTCGAACATGCGTTGACCCGGATCGACGATATCGTCGCGGATATCCGAACCTTGGCGAAACAGGGTGAGGCCGTTCTTGAACCTCACCCGGTCAACCTCAAATGGGCGTGTCAGGAGGCCTGGCAGACCATCCAAACGGCTGAAGCCACGCTTGAGCTGCCGGACGCCGATCTGACGGTATCGGCCGATGACTCCCGACTGATCCAGCTGCTCGAAAACCTCCTCCGGAACGCGATCGACCACGGCGGCCCGGCGGTAACGGTTCGGGTGAGCCGTCTCGCCGACCCGACCGGCTTTTATATCGCCGACGATGGCCCGGGTATCCCGCCGGAGGATCGGTCGATCGTCTTCGAGAGCGGGTACACTACTGCCGACTCAGGTACCGGATTCGGTCTCGCGATCGTCGAACAGATCGCCGCTGCACACGGCTGGTCGATCTCGATTACCTCAAGCCAGGACGGCGGTGCCCGGATCGAAATC
>JAXINS010000105.1:0-11152 GCA_034190395.1 Chewarchaeum aethiopicum (SeqCode) | reverse complement strand
TGATTATCAGCGAGGGCGGGATGGGATACACAGCCGGTGGTGGATTTGTGATACGATTATTGATTTTGAAACTCACAGAGTTACTTTCTTAATCAAGAGCTAACCAGATTCACGTTACCGATAGATCATCCGGTCACACGCCGGTGATGGTCACCCGTCCGACAGAATATCGCTCGAATCCAGCCATGGTGCACGATGAGTCAGTGACCGTGTTAGTGGTCGAAGACGATCTCGCCAGCCGCGAGCTCTACGAGACGTGGCTGCGCGAGCCCTTTGATGTGTTGACGGCGACGGATGGCGAGGAGGCCCTCACGATCGTCGATGAAACACCCGGGATCGATGTCGTGTTACTCGACCGTCGACTGCCCGGCCGGTCCGGTCGCGAGGTGCTCGAAGCGATCCGGGAACGGGATACGGAGTGTCGGGTGGCAATGCTCACTGGCGTCGATCCGGGTTTCGACATCGTCCATATGCCCTTCGACGACTATCTGCGGAAACCAGTCAGTAAGGCGACACTCGTTGATCTGGTCAACCAGTTGGTGGCTCGTGCTGAATACGATCGGATCAGCCAACGCTATTTCGCACTCACCTCCAAGCTCGTCATGCTCGAGACGGCATTCGAGGAGGACGTACTCGCCGAAAGCGAGGAGTATGCTGCCCTCAAATCCGAGTACGAAACGGTGAAAGAACAGGTAAGCGAGGCCTTCGAGACGGCCGTTGAAACAGTCGGCTACGAGACCTTATTTAGCGATCTCCCGACGACGGCCGCCGAGTCAGCGCGTTCGAACGTCGGATCGGATACCGGCCGGTCGGATTGAGATCCGACCGGCTGATTTTTCTCTGAGACGATCCGGAGCCGGTCTTTGATCCGGCGAGGTTATGAGGCAGGCGCCTCAGAGGGAAATCGTGCGAAAGAGGATCGTCGTCCTAGGCAAAATTATATCGGCCGATGATCGTTGGAGAACGACCTGATTGCCATGGCACTCGTAACGATCATCGTCGCAATCATCGCTAGCCTGTTTATGGCCTGGGCGCTCGGTGCCAGCAGCAACTCCCCACCCTTTGCGCCGGCGGTCGGCGCCAACGCATTGCCAACGATGCGGGCAGCGTTTTTGATCGGGATCTTCGCGGGTGCTGGCGCCTTGCTTCAGGGCGGGAGCATATCCAAGACGGTCGGAACAGGGTTGATTCAAAACGCCCAGATCACACCGCTTGCAGCGACAGCCGGATTGTTGACCGCCGCCACCTTCATCGCCGTTGGAGTGCGAACCGGCTATCCGATCCCGGCGGCCTTTGCGGTCACGGGAGCGATGATCGGCGTCGGGCTCTCGTTGGGAGGCGACCCCGCCATGGCCACCTACCGTCGAATCGGGATATTCTGGGCACTCGTGCCGGTAGTTTCGAGTATCATCGCGTATAGTACTGCGACTCTTCTCCGACACGATCGCATTCCTGAACAGATCGGTATCGCCTTGCTGGGCGGGATCGTCGGCACGATCGTCGCGAACATCTCCCTGTCGATCGTTCCGGTGCCAGGCCGTCAACAGGCGTCGCTCGCCCGGTATATATCGGTCACAAGCGGGATCGAATCCCCTACGCTCCTCGGTGGGTACGACTTCCTGATGGCCCTCGTCAGCGTTGCCCTCGGCGTCATCGTCTTCGCCGTGTTGTACCGTCGCCTCGCCGACTCCATCGATGCGGGCACTCGTGAATTTCTGATCGGGCTTGGGGCACTCGTTGCCTTCTCAAGTGGCGGCAGCCAAGTCGGCCTGGCGACCGGACCCTTGGAGACGTTGTTCACGACACAATTGGAGATCAGTGGTATCTACCTACTTGGACTGGGGGCGATCGGCATCCTCAGCGGGGCCTGGATGGGGGCCCCTCGATTGCTCCAGGCCGTCGCCCGGGAGTACTCCCAACTCGGGATTCGGCGTTCGATTGCGGCGCTGGTGCCCGGATTTATCATCGCACAAACGGCGATTACCCTCGGGATTCCGATCTCGTTTAACAACATCATCATTTCGAGTGTCATCGGCAGCGGCCTCGTCGAGGGCCGGGCGGGGGTCTCGGCTCGGAAGATCCTCTTTACCCTCGGTGCCTGGCTCACCTCCCTGGTCTCGGCGACCGCCATCGGGTTCGGCCTCTATCGAGCCCTCGCGATAGTGGCTGGCGCCTGATGACCGGCATCAATCGGTCGGGTCGGTCCGGTTGGCCAGCCCGGCCTCGAGTTGGCCGATTTGGTCGAGTAAGGGAAAGTCATGGAGTTCGATGAGCGTGTGAATCGCACCGGCAAGCCAGGTCGCCCGCTCGACTTTCACGCGCAGATCGCCAGGACCGATCCCGTAGTTCTCGACAATCGCATCCTCCGGTTCGTCGTTGATCCAGTCAAGCAGGATGCGGACGGATTTGACCGTTTTGAGCCACGCCTCGAAATCCCCCTCGTAGCCGTCGGTCGAGCGCACGAACACGGGATCGTTTGCGACCGCGAACCGATAGATCGACGATCGTTCGGTGTCGGTGAGATAGCGCGCGGTCATATCGGGCGTATCACAGAGGATCTCGAGGAGGGTCAACGGCGTCGTGGTCTCGAGTTCCGTCGCCGCACGGAGATCGGCTACGACCTTGGCCCCGGTTCGGGGGTCGATGTAGAGTTTCGACACCTGCTCGCCGAACGGTGTGGCCGCCAAGCCATCGTCGGAATCGATCATCGACTCCGAGGCCAGATAATCCAACACGAGATCCGCGATATCGACCAGCACCGACTGGTCCTCCTGGGCTGCATAGAACGTCTCCTCGAGGACCGACAGGAGCTCCGATCGAGAGTCGGCAAAGCCGCTGGCGATCGTCGAGAGCACGTGGGTTCGAAGCGCCTCCTGGGTAGCGAGTTTCGACGTGACAGCCGGGGGATCGGTCTCGATATACCGATCGGTGAGGGCCGCTGCCTGCTCCCCGTCTTCGGCCACCAGAACGGCCTCGCCGTAGGGATCGAGCCCCGGCCGGCCCGCCCGTCCGAACATCTGTTGGATCTCAAGCACCGAGAGCGGTTCCCGGCCACCGTCGGTATACCGTTGGTGATCACGGACGATGACCCGACGGGCGGGGATGTTCACGCCGGCTGCCAGCGTCGGGGTCGCACAGATGACCTGCAGTCGGCGGTCACGAAACGCCTGCTCGACCAGCGACCGGTGTTCGGATCGCAGCCCAGCGTGGTGAAAGGCGACACCGGCCTCGGCGGTCGTCGCCAACGAGCGACCGGTTGCCGTCCGGGCGGTCGATTCGATGGCCTCGGAGAGCTCGGGCGCATCCGTCGCCGTGAGATCCGTGAGCTCACGCGCCAGCGACGCCGCTGCCCGCCGGGAATGGACGAAAACGAGACATTGCCCCTCATCCGCTAGCGTATCGGCGACCAAAGCCGGGACCGGCTCAGTCCGATCGGTCCAGACGGGTTGGGGGTCGCCGCCGACGAAGTCGATCGTGCCGTCGTGGTAGACCCCCTGTTTGAGTTCGACCGGCCGCCAGGTCGATTCGACCAATTGTGCGTCCAACCAATCAGCGATCGCGTCGGGATTACCAACCGTCGCGCTCAGAGCGATCAACTGTAGCTCCGGGATGAGCCGCCGGAGCTTGGCGACGGTGACCTCCAGGGTCGGGCCCCGGGCGTCGGAATCAAGGAGGTGGACTTCATCGACGACGAGACAGCCACAGTCCTTGAGCCAACTGACGCCACGGCGGATCATCGAATCGACCTTTTCGCTGGTCGCAACGACGATATTGTGTTCGCCAAGGCCTTCAGCGTCGGCCGTGTAATCGCCGGTCGCCACGCCAACGCTGACGTCGGGCAACGCCGCGAATTCAGCGTGTTTCTCCTCGGCGAGCGCCCGGAGAGGCACCACGTACAGTGCCGTCCCCGGGGCAGTGAGCATCGCCAGCGCGGCGATCAGGGTCTTGCCACTGGCGGTTGGCACGGCAGCCACCAGCGACGTGCCCTCGGTAATCCCGGCCTCGACCGCAGCGGTCTGGGGCGGATAGAGAGAATCGACACCCTGTGATCGGTAGTGATCGCGGAGGGCGGGCGGGAGATCGAGCTCCCGGAGCAGCATTACCACCGGTTGGGCTGCCGATCACTTAAACACACGCCGCCGTAACCGAGGAGCGCTCAGACCGATACCGTCCAGCCGCCATCGACCGGGAAGACCTGCCCGGTGAGAAAGCGGGCCCGATCGCTGACCAGAAAGGTAATAACATCGGCGACATCCGCAGGCTCACCGAGATACGGGAGCAAGGTCCCCCGGGTGGCGTCATCCAAATCGACGGCGCCATCCTGTTGGACCGATCGGTCGGACTTCCAGACATCGGCGTTCATGGCGGTTTTGATGAACCCGGGCGCGACGGCATTGATCCGGATCCCGTCGGGAGAGTAATCCGCGGCCAGCTGGCGGGTCAGGCTCGCGATGGCGCCTTTCGCGGCGGCATAGTCCGCCAACTGGGGATAGGCGAGGAGGGCCGCGACCGAGCTGACGTTGACGATCCGGCCGTCGGTGCGGTCGACCATGTCGGGGAGAACGGCCTGACAGACGTTGGCAGTTCCTTCGACATGTACCCCGAAGGTCCGTTGCCAGTCCTCGGTATCGATCCCATCGAGCTGGCCGTGGCCGCCGATCCCCGCGTTGTTGACGGCGATCGAGATCGGCCCGGCCGAACGAGCCGCCTGGATAAAGGATTCGACGACTGCGGGATCGCTGACGTCGCCGGTCACGAGCTCCCCATCGGTGATCAGCTCATCGAATCGGGGGCCGTCGTCCCGTGGCTCCGCCTGGAGATCGAGCCCGTATACGGTCACGGCGTTGTCCGCGAGGGCCACAGCGGTTGCCCGGCCGATGCCGGATGCCGCCCCGGTCACCACCGCGGTCCGTCCATCGAGGCTTGGATACATGTAGGGAGGCGCTGGGCGGGGCAGAATAAAGCTATCCACGACCAGAGAGGTGAATGTACATATGCGAGAGGGCGGCCATCGATTGCTGATCCGGGATGTCCCACGGCACACAGACCGACGGAGACGAATCGATCGGGATCGATGGCGAGGGGGCCAAGCACAACTACGATGCCGATCAACGAATCGTTCGGGTCTATGCCCCGACGGGCGAGCTCGAGCACGAACAGCATCTCGATGATCGACCGGTCGCCGATTGGATCGACTACGTCGCCCACCGGCGAGGGTGGCGGGAACGACGATTTCTCACCGCCCGTGACCTGTTTGGCCGTCGTGAGACAGTCGAACGGTCGGACACCCAGTAGCAATATCGAGACCGGCCGGTGGCTCGTCGGATCCGCGGGAATGTCGCCGAAACCAGCAAGAATTGACGGGCGACCGATTGAACGGTCGATGGAGCTAAACAGTCCGAGCCCGTTACTAGAGATGCCCGGCCGGAGGCCATCTGATCGTCGGATCTGTATCGACGAAAATATCCGGCGCGCCCGCCCCCGGGGCGGTAGTACCGGGGTCAGCCTCCAGGCCGCCTCCGTGCGGCCCAATCTGTCATACGGAACCGCCGCCCCGTTGGCGGTGGTTTAGTGTGACCTTCTATGATAAATGTCTTGTGGAATAATCAGGCTGAGAGGATACAATCGATAGACAGCACTCTGGTTTTATCGGATCTGTCGGTTCGGTAATGATGTCGTCAATCGAACATGCTATCCGACACATGCACCGATCGGATGGGAAACCAGAGTGGGACGATTACCCGTTGGTCGACCAGCAGCTGCCGGACACGGCGTGGACTGAAGTACCATACGCTCATAGTGGTGGGGGCGAGAACGCCAGTAGAACACGGATGGACGAACGATTTGGTGCCTACCTACAGGGATTCGGTGTCGGGCTCGTATTCGCCGGGATACTCAGCCTGTGGCTCGGGGCGATCGCCAGTATCGCGACGCTGTCCGTCGGGGCGGTGGTAATCGTCGGTGGATATCTCTACAAATATCTGTAGCCGGATAGCCGATAAGTCGCCGGAGTCCTGGCACGGATCCACGTCGCAAAGGGACGCTGGTGATGAGACAGCCAGATCCGGTCACTGCAGGTACCGATGTTTGACGAACCGGCCGAGCAACGGGATATCACTGAGGTGTAACAGCTTCGCGATAGCTCCCTTGTCGCCCTGATTGGCCTTCGCGAGCGTATCCGTCTCGAGCTGTTTGAGATCCCGCATCAGCGTGTCATACCGTTCGTTCGGCGCGAAATACAGCAGTTCGGTCATAAACAGCCGGGACTCCATTTTGGGCGCGACTTCCGAGTGCCAGAGTTCGTTGTACAGGGAGATGTTCTCGGCCGAGGTGTCGGGGTCCTCGGGCGTGAGACAGTGATCGGCCGTGACGGCGGCCGCACGGCCCGATCGCATCCCCTTGTGGATGCCCTCGCCCCACAGTGGATCGATCGTCGGCACGGTATCGCCGATCGCCATGAAGTTGTCCGTGCTCAGCTGGCCGGGCGGCTGGATGTGTGCCGATCCGCGGTGTTGTTTGCCGGCGAGGCGTTCGGCGTTGGCGAATCGTGGATCGGATTCCGTCCAGTACTCAAGATATCCGTCGACGGTTCGGGATTCCTTGGCGTATTGGCGGTAGCTGTCGTTTTGAATATAACAGAGGCCGACCTTTGCGGTATCGGCGCCGGTATGGAAGATCCACGAGTAGCCCCCCGGCGCGTATTCGTGATCGAGCCGGAGCATCATCGAATCGGTGAGATCGGCGTAATCCGGATGGTCGATCTCGACACCTTCGAACTCGTATTCGATCCCGATCGCCTGGTGTTCACGGTCGAGATCGCTGACCCCGACGGCCTTCGCCAGCGGCGCCGCCGGCCCGGTGGCATCGACAACGATCTCGCCATAGACTTCCTCGTCGCCGTTGTACTGGACGCCAACGATCTCGCCGTTTTCCATAACCGGCTTCGAGACCCGCGCGTCGAACCAGTACTCGGCGCCCTTGCGTTGACCGTCCTCGACGAGGAACCGCTTGAAGTCCGCGAATTCAAGGACCGCACCGGCCTGTTCCTGGATGAAAAACTCGTTTGGCGATTCCAAGACGACGTCATCGGTGAAGTTCATGACGACGTCGTCAGGGATTCCAAAGGAGGCCATCATCGTCGGGAACGTCCCGCCGGTCGACTTGTTGCTTTGACGTGGGAACTCATCCTCCGATTCGGTCTCTAAGACGACGACCTCGTAGCCTCTGGCAGCGAGGTCACGCGCACACTGCGCCCCGGCGGGGCCCGCCCCGGCGATGACCACGTCAAAGCGGTCCTGCATACATTCACGTCAGTTTTGGTCATAAAGAGTTTTGCTGACTCTGGGTGACAACACTCGTTATCGATCCGCCGGCCGTCTCGGTTATCAGGCAGGAAAATTATCGCCCTAGATTTATACACCGATCACCGAAGGATCCGGACATGGCCGCAGTTACATCCGCCCTCTCGGATCTTCAGGCGATCGTCGGCTCGGAGCTGCGAGCCGTCATCACATACGATCGAAACGACTTCGAGATCGTCCATTTGCGGGAGGATCTGACCGACGGATCGTTTGAAGCACAGTTCGAGCAGTGGCACGATCATCTCTTGATCTATCAACTCCAGTTCGCCGACACCCAGGCGGAGTTCGATACCTCCCTGAATATGACGATGTATTGTCTCGACGAAATGACCGTCATTCATATCCCCGACGCAAAGTATCGTGGCACGCTGATCACGATGGAACCCGACGCGAATCCCGGGATGGTCACACTTCGTGGCCTCTGTCGGGAGTTCGTACACTGACTCGTCATCGACGGGCAAAACCAACCCGGATCCCGTGCCCGTATCAACACCAGTCGGGGATGCCGTCGTTATCGCTATCACTCGCTGCCCCCGGTGGCAAATCCGGATCCGATGGGGCTGACCATTTGTTCACGAGCAGGGTCTTGCCGTCCTCGTTGCGGAAGATGATCCAGTAAGTCTGGCCTTCCTCACAGATCGGCTCAAGCGCACCGTCACTGCCGAAGCCATCGATGTGGACGTATTCGCCGGCGTAGACCTTCGGGCCGCCAGTCCAGACCTCATCCCAGGCGATTGTATTGCCCGCGTCGTCTTTGATGAGAATGTTATCCGCATCCGCTGTGCGTCCGATCTCGTGGGTGATCGTCACGTACGGTCGATTGTCGGTGTTACCCTCGCCGGAGGCGACGTACTCCGGATCGAACTTTCCGGTGGGCGCGGGCGATTGTAACTCCGTCCCAAAGCCCATCGCGAGACTGGCGAACACGCCAGCCAACGCGATCATGATCGCGAGCAGTACTACCGTACCAACGATCGGCGAGACGCCGCGATCGTCCCCCCGATCGATCCGAATCCCCAGTGGCATTGTCCATCCCCATCGGGGGATGAGACAGCCGAGTAAAACCAGTGTCGTTGGGGTTTCAACCCCTGAGACTCACGCCAGGAGACCAACCGCTATGGCGTCCCGTGGCAACCGCCTAAGACCGGTAAGTCATCATCGACCCGATCGAAGATCGATGAGACGGGTTCGCAGGCCGAATCCATCGGCCAACCCCACCGGATAACGGCGACGCAACTCGATGTAGTGACACTCAACGAGCCAGACGGCCCTGTGAGGCGTCACGCACGGCGAAAAAACCCCGATGGTCACAGATCGATGCCCCGACGTGCTCACACGCGATTGAGGACGGTGAGTTCGGTCGACTCACACTCCGGACACGTCGGATCGTCCGCATCCGGATCGACTTTGAACGTTTCCTCACACTCGTCGCACTGGTAGACGTCCTTGCCTTCGGAGACGAACACGCGTTTAACCGAATCGACTATCCCCATTGGCTGCCACCCCATGTAGGAGTATTCATCCGATCTATATGAGCGTCACGCCGATTCCCGGTCGATAGGAACCGTCACAACGGTTGTGAGAGCACCGAAGGTTCATAGGCGCTGGCACGGAGCATCGGAGCATGCCCGCGATCACGACCGACGATCCGACAACGGCGATCACCGAATGGTTTGCTCGCCTCGATGAGTACTGTGCGGCCGAGGACTACGACGCGATGCGGCCACACGTGGCCGAGGACGTCGTCTCCTTCGGGACGAAAGCCGAGATCGTCACCGGGCGGGAGCATCTGATCGAAAACCAGTGGCGTGAGATTTGGGGGAAAATCGAGGACTTCTCGATCGATCTCGAAGACCTCCGGGCGTTCGGTGAAGGCTCCACAGCCTGGGGCGTCGCCACGTGGGATTCGACGGGGTTCGACGAGGACGGCGAGCCCTTCTATCGACCCGGCCGGGCGACCGTCACGCTCGAACGTCGGGACGGTGTCTGGCTCGCCCGCCATACCCATTTCTCCCTCTATCCGGGCACCCCACCGTTCACCTACGGACCCGATGGGAAGGCGCGGACCGATTGACGGAGCCGAACCAGGCGTCGTGGCCACCATTCGGTGTCGGGACGGGCCGTGGGCGCCCAATGCTTATTTGCCCCGTTGTAGTCGCATTTCGTATGGCGAAACAAGCTGTGTTCGATGCGGTCGAAGAGCGGCGTGACCACCTGGTCGATCTCGCGACCGAACTCTGGGAGAACCCCGAACTCAGCTTGGAAGAACACGACGCTGCAGCCCTATTGGCGGCCACCCTTGAGGAGGAAGGGTTCGACGTCGAACGCGGTGTCGCCGGAATGGAGACGGCCTTCGTCGCCCGGTATGGCGAAGCCGATCCGGTCATCGGGGTGCTCGGCGAGTACGACGCCCTTCCCGATCTCTCACAGAAGGTCAAAGCTGAACGCGAGCCAGTCGAGGAGGGCGCCCCGGGCCATGGCTGTGGACACAACCTCTTTGGTGTCGGTAGCCTCGGGGCGGCGATCGGCGCCAAAGAGGCCATCGAGTCCGGCGAGATTTCGGGGACCGTCGTCTACTACGGAACGCCCGCCGAGGAGATACTGCTTGGGAAGCCGGTCATGATTCGCGCCGGCGTGTTCGAGGATGCCGACGCGATCGTCAGTTGGCATCCGGGCTGGTTCAACGGCGCGGCCAAAGGCAGTTGTTTGGCGATGGACTCGATTCGCTTTGCGTTCGAGGGCGAGGCCTCCCATGCAGGGGCAGCCCCGGAGGCGGGCCGAAGCGCGCTGGATGCGGTCCAGCTGATGAATATGGGCGTGGAGTTCATGCGCGAACACGTCCCCGACGACGCACGCATCCACTACGCCATCGAAAACGCCGGCGCCGCCCCCAACGTCGTCGACCCCGAAGCCTCCGTCTGGTATTATGTCCGGGCGCCGGATCGGGAGACGGTCGAAGAGATCTCCGATTGGATCCGTGACGTCGCCGATGGCGCCGCCACCATGACCCAGACCACGGTCGAACCACGATATCAGGCTGGAACCTACGAAATCCTCTCGAATCACACCCTCAGTGACGTCATCGAAGCCAATATGCAGACGCTGGGTGGGTTCGAGATCACCGAGGAGGAACGCGAACTGGCCGAAGAGTTGAAGGAAACTCTCGGCGACGTCAGCAGCGAGATCGATCAGCTCCCCGAGGCGTATCAGGAAACCGCTCGCGAGGAGGGAATGTTACTGGAGCCGGTGCCGGCCTTCGATGAGGATATCATCGGCACGTATTCGACCGACGCCGGCAACATCAGTTACGTCGTGCCGGTCGGGCGGTGTCGGGCAGCGACCTGGCCGGTCGGGACGCCCGCCCATAGCTGGCAAGCCGTCGCCGCCAGCGGCTCGGTGGGTCGGAAGGCCGCGGTGTTCGTCGCCAAAGCCCTCGCCGGCAGTATCTACGATCTCATGGCGGCACCCACGATCCTCGAAACCGCCCAAGAGGAATTCGAGGAGACGACCGCCGACACCGAATACGAACACACGGTGCCGGAAGGGGCCGATCCGTACGAGCTGATGGGCGATTGAGACGATAGAACCGGAGGGATGTGAAACGACGATTTCGGGAAGGGACGAGTGGAATTTCAATGCCTATCAGGGGACCGTTCAAAGTTGCGGTAAATGATCTAATCAAATAAAATATCCACTCAAAGATTTTAATTAAAATAAGAAATAAGTATAATTTATAGATGACGAAACCTCGATATACACCGAAGACGACTGTCTTGATTCGATTCGAATGG
>JAXINS010000024.1:0-11475 GCA_034190395.1 Chewarchaeum aethiopicum (SeqCode) | reverse complement strand
CAGTCAACATCATCGATCTCGATGACGGCGAGGAGATCACCGCCGTCGTCACGACTGACGACTTCGAGGACGGGAAGTACCTCGCGATGGCGACCCGCAACGGGTACGTCAAACGGACTGCTGTCGAGGAGTTCGAGAACATCCTCTCGACGGGGATCATTGCCACGCGCCTCGAGGACGACGATGCACTGGTCGACGTGGTGTTGTCCGATGGCACCAATGACCTCGTGATCGCCACCAAAGCGGGGATGAGTATCCGGTTCGACGAGGATGACGTCCGGCCGATGGGCCGGAGCGCCCGGGGCGTCTATGGGATCGATCTCGAGGGTGACGACGAGGTCGTCGGCCTCGCGGCGGCCAACGAAGCCCGCCACAGCTGGCTGTTGTCGGTCACCGAGAACGGCTATGGCAAGCGGACGGATATCGAGGCCTATCGCCGTCAGTCTCGCAACGGCAAGGGCCTCATCGACATCAAAACGACCGCCCGCAACGGTCCGGTCTGTGCGATCAAGGCCGTCAGTCCGGGGGATCAACTCCTCGCGATGAGCGAATCGGGCCAGGTCATGCGCACCGAGGTCGAGGATATCTCCATCGTCGGGCGCAACACCCAGGGTGTCATCGTGATGGACACCGAGGATGTCGGGATGGCAAGCGTCGACGTCATCCCCGCGGCTGCGGTCGATGCCTCGGAGGCCGAGGAAGCGGGCGCCGAGGACGCGACCGCACAGGCCGACGACTAACGACGTGTCGGCAGCGATTCGTCAAAGGATCCGTTTGCCGAGCGCACTCGCCGCCAGTTCGGCGGCGACGCCGGCCGTTTCGTTGTGTTCATCGAGGATCGGGTTCACCTCGACCAGCTCCATCGATCGGAGAATTTCCTCGGCTCGATCGCGTTCGGCGATCGCCTCCAGGGCGGAGTGGGCCTCCCGATAGGTAACGCCACCCCGGACCGGCGTGCCCACGCCGGGTGCCGTGTTGGGATCGAGCCAGTCGAGATCGAGGCTGATATGGATCCCATCGACCCCGGCGGTGGCGATATCAAGGGCGTCGGCGACGACATCGCTGATGCCGTGTTCGTCGATGTCCGACATCGTAAACGCGGTCACGTCGCTGTTCCGGATCGCGACCTGTTCGTCACTATCGAGATCGCGCAACCCGACGAGGACGACGTTCCCCTCGGAGAGTCCCGGGGCATGGGTCCACTCCATCGAGTCGAAGGCGCCACGGCCCAACGCGGCGGCCAGTGGCATACCGTGGACGTTGCCACTCGGGGACGTTTCCGGCGTGTTGAAATCCCCGTGGGCGTCGAACCAGATGGCGCCGATTTCACCGTTGCGGGCGCTGCCGGCGAGCGAGCCGATGGCGATCGAGTGGTCGCCGCCGAGGACGAGCGGGAACCGATCCTCGCTGATCGCGCCGTCGACCTCGTCGGCGAGCCGGCTCGCGACGTCCTCGACCTCCCGGAGGTGTTTGGCCTTTCCGTCGATCGATTCGACGTCGGGATCGCGTTCCTCGGCGCGTGGGGCCAGCAGATCGCCGGCGTCGATCGGTGATCGACCGGCTTCCTCGATTCCCTCAGCGAGGCCGGCGTATCTGATCGCCGAGGGGCCCATATCGACGCCCCGTCGGTTCGCCCCGTAGTCGATCGGTGCCCCGATGATCTGGACGGTCCCGTTGGTCATAGACTGCGCTACAGTGGGCGGGGATTTAGCCTACGGGGATCGCTCGATCCGAGGACATCCATCGAGCGCACAATGGGTCGTCCCTCACCCGATCGCGATCACTTATACGGGGCACACACGCGTTCGATCCCGGTTTCGAAGGTGATCCGGGGCTCCCAGCCCGTTTCGGCCTTGATCTTCGAGGCGTCCGCACAGGTGTGATAGACGAACATGTCTTCGGGGATCGGGTTCTCGACGTACTCCGGCTCGATATCCGTGCCGAGTTCCTCGTTGAGCAGCTCGACGACCTCGTTTGCGCTGTAGCTCTCGCCGGTCCCGAGGTTGTAGATCCCGCTGAGCCGGTGGTCGGCTGCCAGCTCAATCCCACGGACGATATCCGAGACGTGGGTGAAATCCCGGGTGTGGCCGCCGTCCCCGTAGATCTTCGGCGATTGGCCGTTTGCGATATCGTCGGCGAATTGGGCGATGATATTCGCGTATTCGCCTTTGTGTTCCTCGGCGCCGCCGTAGCCCTGATACACCGAAAAAAAGCGGAGGCCGGCCATCGCCATGTCGTGGGCGTTCTTGAAGTATTCCGCATACCGTTCCCGTGCCAGCTTCGAGGCCTCGTAGCCGGTCTGTGATTCGACGCTCATCGATTCCGGCGATGGCTCGGTCCGGCTGCCGTAGATTGAGGACGTCGAGGCATAGACGACCGTCTCACAGCCGTCCTGACGGGCCTGATCGACGGTGTTGATGAACCCCTCGACGTTCACTTCTGCGCCTCGGCGGAGGTCCTCGGTGCTGTTTTCATGCATCGTCAGCGAGGACAGCGCCGCCAGATGAAAGACGACGTCTACGTCGGTCGGAAGATCGTCTTCGAGTACGCTTTGGTTGCGGAACTCGACGGCTGGATCCAGGTTTTCGGCCGTTCCCAAATATTCGTTGTCCAGCGCGATGACCTCGTTGTCCGTTGCGAGATGGTTCGCGAGATTTGAGCCGATAAAACCCGCACCGCCGGTGACGAGCACCCGCTTGTTCTCCATACCTCAGATCCCTCGGAGGGTGATAAATGTCTGTTCGTTCGGGGGCGATCTTGGGACGGTTGTTGATCACCGAGAGCGATGTTTTCGTTGATCTAACCATCGGTTTTAAGGAAAACTACAGCGAAACTACCGGCATGTCATCAATCGAGCTTACGCCCAGTCAGAAGACGATTCTGACGGCGCTCGTCAACCTCTACCGCGAGCACGAAGAGGCAGTCAAAGGCGAGGAGATCGCCGCCGAAGTCGATCGGAACCCGGGGACGATCAGAAATCAGATGCAGAGTCTCAAAGCCCTCCAGCTAGTCGAGGGCGTCCCGGGACCAAAGGGTGGGTACAAGCCGACGGCCAACGCCTATGAAGCCCTCGAGATCGAGGAGATGGACGAGCCCGCCGAGGTACCGCTCTTTCAGGACGGCGAGCGGATCGACGAGATGAACGTCGAGGAGATCGATCTCACGAGCGTCCACAACCCGGATCTCTGTCGCGCGGAGATCCATATCCGTGGGTCGGTTCGCGACTTCCATGAGGGCGATAGCATCACCGTCGGTCCGACCCCGCTCTCGAAGCTGGTCATCGAAGGGCCACTGGAGGGCAAAGACGAGACCAACGGTATCCTCATCCTCCGAATCGAATCGATGACAGCCCCGAGTGAACCGCCGGAACACTAATCAACGGACGGGCGCCGCAGTGGCGTCGCTTTGGCTCTATTTACCTTCCGCTTGTCTCCCGATCTCCGCGCTCACCCACACGTGACCGCCCTCGCCACCCAGCACGGCAGCGCCTTCCTCTATGGGCAAAGCAGGCCACCCCTCAGATCACGTTCAGTCCTGGACGTACAGCGAATACGTTATCACGGCGAACCCAATGGCGGTGAGACTGCTCTGGAACAATATCGCATCCCGGATCCGAAGCCCGGCGATCAGGTTCATCGTTCCGGCGAGCAACGCGCCAAAGGTGATGATCCCAAAGCCCACGGCTAACGAGCCGAGTGCCTTCGATTCGGTCCGTCGGTAGGCCTTCCACGAAAAGTAGGTGATCAGGCTGCCGAGGACGAGCGTGAGCGTTTTGACGATGACGATGGCGGTTTCGGTGTGTGGCATGGCTCAGGTCTCCTTTCTGACTTCTGACCAAAGGGACGCCAACCGTTCGTCGGCGGTCTGGGGCGGGCGGCTGATCGACACCTCGAACGTCCGGGTTTCATCGATCTTGATCGCGACTTCCTCGAACGCGATCCGATAGCGGGTGGCGTGTTGACCATCCGGGCGCAGTTCGGTCTGTTCTTCCAGCAACGAAGCTTCCGAAAGGAGATCCAGCTTACGGTAGGTCGTCGAGAGGGGGACCTCACAGGACTCGGAAATCTCACTCGCGGTCATCGGTTCCTCGAGGTGCTTGACGATCCGTCGGCAGTCTGGATCATCGAGGGCGTCGAGGACCTCCTGGAGGTCGGGCGCATCGTCCTGCGCGAACGGATCGCGCACCATGGCCCAACCTCGATGCCCGGGTGATGTATAACGTTCGACTTCCCGCAGTGACTGCTCCGCTCGTGAGCGTGGGATCGCTCTCCCGATGTCAGTCGATTTCGGCGAGCGAATCGAGAACCAGCTATCATTTCAGCGACCGGGTCGTTTAAATAGTGAACCGGAATACACCTCGTCACCGTGCCCTCCGAGAACGGCGGGAGCAGCCTCGCCCTGTTCAAAGACCGCGAGTTTATCGCGATCACGGGAACCGCGTTTGCGAGGAGTCAAGCGTACTCGACGATCCTGATCGCGCTTGCGCTGTATGCCGATCTGTTCTCGACGACAGGCACGATCGAGGGGTTGTTCGGGACGACGTTCGCGCTGATCCAGCTGGTGATCGTCCTGCCGCTTGGGCGGGCGATCGACACCAAAGACGCCAAGAAGTTCCTCCTGGCGGGGCTGTTGATCAACATCGCCGTTTTCGTCGGGTTCATGTTCGTCCAGAACGCGGTCCACGTGATTCTCATCCGGATCGTCCAGGGGCTGGGTGCGAGCATCCTCTGGATCACCGGCTCGACGATCGTCGGCGAGATCAGTCCCGACGGTGCCCGCGGGCGGTGGCTCGGGACCTACAACCAGGTGGCCGCCTTTTCGAGTCTGGCCGGCGACCTCATCGGCGGCTATCTCCTCTATGCCCACGGCTTCAAGCTCACCTACATCCTCCTCAGCGGCGTCACCCTGACCGCTGTCGTCCTCGCCTACCTGTTCCTGCGGGACAACCCCGGCGGCCGGAAGGATCCCGAGGAGGCCACCAGCATCGAGACGTTCCGCTCGCTGTTGGGCCTGCCGGCGATCCGGGCGCTGACGGCTTTCCGACTGTCGTTCAGCTTCGGGAAGATGGCGGTGGTGATCTTCCTGCCGATCTTCGCGCGCAAGGAGTTCGGTATCAGTGCGCTGGCGATCGGTGGTATTCTCGCGGGGGGGAAGTTGACCAAGTCGCTGTTACAGGGCAAGATGGGCGATATCACCGATCAGCTCGGTCACCGCCATTATTTCGTCTTCACCGGGGCGTTGCTCTATGCCTTGGGAACGATCGCGATCCCGTTTGCCTCGACCGCCGAGCAGCTGTTCCCGGTGATTACGCTTGGTGCGCTCGGTCGGTCGGTCACGATCTCCGGGGCATTCGTGTCGCTGTTTTTTGCCTACAGCATCCTCGGCGTCGCCGACAGCTTCCGATTACCCGCGAGCATGGCGCTCTACGTCGAGGAGGGCGAACGGTACGACGCCGTGGCAAGCAGTATGTCGCTGCGGTCGATCGCGTGGAAGTTGGGCCAGATCACCGGGCCGTTGGCCGTCGGAGCGATCAAGGATGCTGTCTCGATCGCCTACGGGTTCTGGACGGCCGGTGGCGTGGTCGTTATCTCCGCTGGCATCTTCATGGTGCTGTACACCCGCGGTCAGCAAGCGGAAGCGCCGCTCCCGGCCTCGGGCGACTGAGTCCTTCGTTCCAGAGCTGTCAATCACGCCTCGACGAGTACCAATCGGAGATCCATGAGGTTCGTCCCGGTCGGCACGGTTCGGATCGCGTCACCGAGCTCCGCGAGCGCTCCCATTGCGTCGTTCTCCCCAAGCGCGGCCAGGAGATCGATCCCGTGATCGGCCGCCCGCTCGACTGTTTGTCCGTCGACGAGCCCGCCCGCGACCGGTGTCGGACCGTCGGTGCCGTCGGTGTCGATTCCGAGACCGGTCACCGATTCCAGACCGTCGATCGATCGGGCGAGTCCGAGCGCGAACTCCTGGTTGGGGCCGCCCGCACCATCGCCGTCGACGGTGACGGTCGTCTCCCCCCCGGAGACCACCACGCATGGGGGTTCAATCGGTCGGCTGTGGGTTGCGATCTCACGGGCGATCCCGCCATGGACCGTGCCGACCGTACCGGCTTCCCCCTCGATTGTCGTCGAGAGCACCATCGCCGTGTATCCATGGTCCTCGGCGGCTTCTTGGGCGGCCCCACAAACGGTCGTGCCATCGGCTAGGACAACTGAGCGAGCCGGTAGCGTCCCAAACTCGGCATCGTCGGGGGTCTCGGTGTATCGACCAGTACGCCCATCGTTGAGGTGTTCGACAACCGCCGTCGGCACCGTTTCGGTGAGTTCGTATCGCTTGAGTACGCCGAGCGCATCGGCGTACGTCGTTTCGTCGGGGACCGTCGGTCCCCATGGATCGCCGGCCACCTCATCCACCACGATGAGACTGACCGTCGTGGCCGGCGCACACCGGGTCGCCAACCGGCCGCCTTTGATCGTCGAGAGATGTTTGCGGACCGTATTCAGCGCCTGGATCGGGACGCCGGCATCGAGTAGCCGTTCGGTCGTCGTTGCCAGTTCCGCCAGCGTCAACTCCCCGGCCGGCGCGGCGAGCAACGCTGAAGCCCCGCCAGTGATACACCAGCATACCAGATCCTCCGGGCCCGCCCGATCGGCGAGCTCCCCTACCCGGTCGGCGGCGGTACGGCTCGCGGTATCGGGGATGGGATGGCCGGCTTCCAGGACTGGCAGTGTCGCTCCGTCGATCGGCGTTCCCTGCCCGTGTTTTTCGACGACGAGTCCGTCGTCGACCCGTCCATCGAGTACCCCGAGGACCGCCGCGACGACGGCGGCCGATCCCTTCCCAACGCCGATGACGATCACGTCCTCAACATCGTCAAGATCGTACTCGATGTCGCCGATACACAATCGACTACCATCACGGGTCAGCCGTGTTGAAATCAGCCGCTCCGGCTGGACGCCCTCGATGGCTGCGTCGGCAATCGCCAGCAGTTCCTTTCGGGCTTCGCGATTGCCGTGGGCACAGAGGGCGTCGTCGTTTTCGATGAATCGCATGGTCACGTCGGTGGCCACGGGCCGTATTCGCCACCGGCGCCGAGTTCGCGGTCGATCCCGAGCAATCGGTTGTACTGTTCGGTCCGTTCGCCGCGCGTAACCCCGGTCTTGATCTGGCCCGCGTCAAGGCCGACCGCCAGATCGGCCAACCACGTATCGGGCGTTTGTCCCGACCGCTCGGAGACCTGGACGGCGTAGCCCGCTTCGTGGGCTTTCGTGACGGTTTCGATCGTCTCGGTGATCGTCCCGACCTGGTTCACCTTACAGAGCAGGGCCGTACCGGCGCCGATGTCGATCCCCCGGTCGAGTCGGTTCCGTTGGGTGACAAAGAGGTCATCACCGACGATCTGACAGTCGAGGCGATCGGTCAGTTCGGCCGTCCGTTCGAAAGCGTCCTCGTGGAAGGGATCCTCGATCGAGATCACCGGATAGGTGTCGGTCAATTCGGTATAGAGATCCAGCAGCTCGCCCGGGGACCGTTGCTCGCCCATGATGGTGTAGGTGCCTTCCTCGGGGTCGTAACAGTGACTCGCCGCGGCGTCGATTGCCAGCGTGAACGCTCCGTCGTATCCACACGCCTCGACCGCCTCCAACAGTTCATCGAACGCGATTCGAGGATCGTCGATCGGCGGCGTATAACCACCCTCAACACCGACATTGATCGAGCGTTCATCATACCGCTCGGCGAGCTGGTCGCCGAGTTCGTAGTAGACTTCGGCACCCATCCGGATCGCCTCCCCGAGGGATTCGGCACCGGTGGGGACGAGTTGATGTTCCTGGAAATCGAGTCCCGTGGCGGCAAGTTCGCCGCCCTCGATCATATCGAGCCACGGGATCGGGAGCGTCGTCCCGTCCCGATCGACGAGTGTGGCGATATGGTGGTATAGCGGTCTATCAGTTGCCGCAGCCCCCGCTTTCAGCACGGCCAGCGAGGCGCCAGTGATCGCGTTTCCTCCGAGGTGGGCTTTGTCCGTGGTTCCATCGAGGGCCGTCATCGCCTCGTCGATCGCTGCCTGTTCGCGGACGTCCCGGCCGTCCAAACACTGGGCGATCTCGCCGGTTACGTTCTCGACGGCGATCTTGACCCCCAGTCCCCGGTAGCGATCGTCGCCATCCCGGAGCTGTGTTGCCTCGTGGCGGCCGGTTGAACGGCCTGTCGGGACATCGGCTTCGCCGGTGTGGCCGTCGGTGGTTTCGACCGTGACCCGAAGCGTTGGTTCGAGTCGACAGTCGAGAATCTCACGAGCAGTGACCGACTCGATCGTTGGCGTCGTCATTGCAGAGGCTTCCAGCCCCCGGTATTGTAACCCTACGCATCCGAGTCGACGACCGACCACACCGAGCAGTCCGGTGCCGGCTGCCCAATCCCCGGGAGTCGCTCCAATGGTTAAATAGCTCGCGCCGGTCAGTTGATCCATGCAGACGCGCCCACTCGGGACGACCGGCCAGGAGAGTTCGGTGTTGACCTTCGGCTCGATCGCTCTCGATTATCTTGAGCAACCAGCCGCCAACGAGATGGTCGAAGACGTCCTCGACGCGGGGGTCAATCACTTCGACGTCGCTCCACAGTACGGCAGTGCCGAGGTAAAACTCGCCCCGAAACTCCAGGCACACCGCGAGGAGGTCTTTCTGGGTTGCAAGACGCTTGAACGTACCCGCTCGGGGGCGCGATCGAAACTCGAACGGTCACTCGATCGGCTCGGCGTCGATCGGATCGATCTCTACCAGTTTCACGCGGTGACTGAGGAATCCGAGATCGAGACGATCTTCGGGGACGATGGCGCCCTGGAGGCCGTCCTCGCGGCTCGTGAGGAAGGGCTGATCGAGCATATCGGGCTGACGAGCCACGGCGATCCCCGGATAATCCGGAAGGCCCTCGAACGCTTTGATTTCGACACCGTGATGTTTCCGTTGAATTTCGTCCTCTGGGGACGGGAGGACGCGGCGTACGATTACGCCTCGCTGCTCGAGTACGCGAACGCGAACGATATCGGCACGATCGCCATCAAAGCCTTCGCGAAGGGTCCCTGGCCCGACGACATCGCCGACAAACCGGCCGAAGAGCGGCCCTACGCGACCTGGTATGAACCCTTCGAGGAGCCGGACATGCTCGAGGAATGTCTCCGATTCGTCCTCTCACAGAACGTCACGACGATCACCTCGGCCGGCGATCCACGATTGGTCCCGCCGATCCTCGAGGCGGCCAAACGGTTCGAACCGATGGACGAGGCCGAACAGGCGGCAATGATCGAACACGGCCACACGATGGACACGCCGGTCCCGCGGACCTGATCCGTTCCAAACTCCCGTATGACTGCCTCCGCTGTCGAGATCACCGTCGAGGTGCTCGGTATCGCCCAGGACGCCGGTGTCCCCCATATCGGCTGTGGCTGTGAGGTCTGTACAGCCGCTCGGACGGATCCGACGGCGATCCGGTATGCGACGGCCGTGTTGCTTCGAGTCGGCGAGCCGCCCGGTGGTCGGTACCTCATCGATGCGACGCCCGATATCCGGTTTCAGCTGGATGCGGCCACCGTTTCCGAATTGGACGGGATCGTTCTCACACATGTTCATCTCGGGCACGTCGGGGGGCTCCCCTATCTCGGAACGGAAGCACTCGACGCCGATGAGCTGGCGGTGTACTGTACCCCCTCGGTCGCATCGTATCTCGAGACGAACGGACCCTACCGCCAGCTGGTCGAACGTGGCCAGATCGATATCCGATCCCGATCACCCGGCGAGTCACTCGGCCTCCCGCCATCGGGACTCCAGGTCGGCTCGATAGAAGTCCCCC
Source organism: Chewarchaeum aethiopicum (SeqCode) (assembly GCA_034190395.1). Taxonomy (GTDB): domain Archaea; phylum Halobacteriota; class Halobacteria; order Halobacteriales; family Hikarchaeaceae; genus Chewarchaeum; species Chewarchaeum aethiopicum. The sequence continues at coordinate 1,632 of JAXINS010000024.1, read as the reverse complement.
ATCGGGGGGAGACCGATACTGTCGCCATCCGGCTGGCCGGTCCCGAGCGGGAGTTGCTCTATTTGAGCGACATCGATGCCTGGACCGACGAAACCCTCGAGTCGGTGCGGACAGCCGACGTGGCGCTGATCGACGGCACGTTCTGGCGCAAGGACGAACTCGACCGAATCGAAGAAGTCCCCCATCCGGCCATCGTCGATTCGATGGATCGCCTCGAAACCGCACCGACCGACGTCCGATTTATCCATCTGAACCACACGAATCCAGCATTGCGCCCCGAGAGTGTGGAACGTTCCGAGTTGGAAGATCGCGGATTCAGCGTCGCCGAACGTGGGGACACGATCGACCTGTAGGTCGCCACCGGGAACGCCGGTCAGACGATCCGATTTTTGAGCGTCTCGCCACGCTGGCGGCGGTCGTAATTCTCGATGAACAGCGCTCCGAACCGATCGGGAAACGTATCGGATCGTCCCCCGACATGGGGGGTGAGGAGGACGTCCTCCCGATCCCAGAGCGGCGAGTCCTCAGGAAGTGGTTCCGTCTCGAAGACATCGAGACCGGCGCCCGCGATCTCCTCGGCCGCAAGCGCATCGAGGAGCGCGGCGGTATCGACCACTGGACCGCGGGCGACGTTGATCACGATCGCCGCCGCCGGTAGCGCCTCAAAGACCGACGCGTCGATCGCATGGCGGGTTTCCTCGGTCAACGGCGCCGTCACGACGAGGAGATCCGTCTTCGGCAACAGCGACTCCATATCCGCAGGACCGACGACCCGTTCGGCCGGGACACAGCCGTCGTAGTCCGTTGGTGTCTTCTTGACGCCCGCGACGGACATTTCGAAGGCTTGCCCCCGTTTGGCGATCGCTTCGCCGATGTTACCCAGCCCGTAGATCGTCAGCCGATGATCCTTCCAGTCGCTCAACTCGAGGGCGATCTCGCTTCGCTCCCACCGGTGGTCGCGTTGGCGATCGATGAACGCGGGGAGTTTGCGCGAGAAGGCAAACGCCAACCCGAAGACGTGTTCGGCGACGACCGGTCCGTAGTTCCCCGTCGCGTTCGTAAACGTGATCCCCCGGTCGGCGAAGGCGTCCAGCGGAAACGCCTCATAACCGGCGCTGGTGGCCTGGATCCAATCCCCGGAATCGAGCGCTTCGAGATACTCCCCTCGCCAGTTCGAGGGATTGACCACGAACATCTCCGCCGCCGGCAACCGCTCCATGACGGCCTCGCGGTCCGGGGCCGTGATAACGCTCAGTCCATCGCGCTCGCCCTCGATCGCGGCTGCCAACTCGAGATCGTGACGGATGACGACAGTGGGCATCGATGAGGATTGAGCACCCGGTCGCAAAAACGTTCCCGGGGATCGACTATCGTTCGTCGAGATGTCGTTCAATGATCGCCACATTACGGCGGTTGCTCCGCCAGGCGACGTCGAATATCGAGCCGATCACCGGAATCGAGCCGATCCCGACATCGAGCACGATGTTGAGCAGCATCCGAAGGAGCGCCCGTGCCGGCAGGCCGAGTCGAATCCCTTCGATGAAAATGTACAGCGAGACGAGTCCGGTGACGGCATCGCCGCCGATCGGGAGGATGCCGATGATCGGATCGATACCGATCCGAATGCCGAGT
>JAXINS010000033.1:0-11582 GCA_034190395.1 Chewarchaeum aethiopicum (SeqCode) | reverse complement strand
AGGGCAACCAACTCCGTGACGTCGACCCGGGCGACGGTCGTCGTACTGCAGTACGCCGTGGCCACCGTCGACATCCGATCGTACATCACCTCACGGCTACCCTCGATCGGGATCGTTTCCGCGACGACGGGTTCGGTAACCGCTGTGTCCGAGGATGTCGCCGCCTCGTCGGCAGTGGACGTGAACGCCTCTTCAGTGTCGGAATCGGCATACGCCTCGACATCGGCGGCACGGACACGGTCGGTGCCTCTGGCCGTGCCCACCGCCTCGATCGTCACGCCAAGCTCGTCGGCCCGTTTCATCGCGTAGGGCGAGCCCCGAATCTGCCGGTCGGTCTGCTTGGATGTGAGGTATTCCTCGACATGTGACCGGCGAACGGTCGAGACATCGAGCGCACGGCCGACTGCTTCGACGGTGATGCCGGCCTCTCGGGCGGCGGTTCGGGCCGACGGCGACCCACGAATGGTCGACGAGCCGGTTGTCGGTTCGGACGCTTCGGTCGCCTGTTTGCTCTCCGTCGTCGTGCTATCGGTTCCCGCCGCCTCCGGTTGCTCGTTCGGGAGTGGTTCATCGGGTCCGGCGATATACCCAAGCACCGTACCGATCGGCACCGTTTCGCCTTCCTCGATCACTCTTTTCCGAAGCACACCGGCCTCCTCGGCGGTGAGTTCGCTCGTCATCTTATCGGTCTCGAAGAGGACGACCGGCTCGTGTTGCGAGACGGGCTCGCCCTCCGCGACGAGCCACTCGACGACCGTCCCTTCCTCCATGGCTTGCCCGCTCTTTGGGAGTTTCAGTGTCTGCATGGTGTTCGGTTAGGTGGCGAGTGCGGTTCGAACCGCCTCGGCGATGTCCTGCTGATCGGGCAGGTAGGCGTTTTCGAGGTTTTCGGCGAAGGGGACGGGTGTAAACGGGGCGCCGACCCGCTGGACCGGGGCATCCAGGTAGAAAAACGCCTTTTCGGTGATCTGGGCGACGATCTCGCCGCCGAGCCCGCCGAACGTCGGTGCCTCGTGGGCGGTGACCAGGGCGTTCGTCTTCTTGACTGACCCGAGGATCGGGTCGACATCGAGTGGCACCACCGTCCGTGGGTCGACGATCTCACAGTCGATCCCGTCGTGAGCGAGGTCAACAGCGGCGCTTTGGGCCTCGTCGACCATCCCCCCGAGCGCGACGATAGTAATATCCGTCCCCTCACGCACGACGGTACTTTCACACAGCGGCACGGTAAAATCGCCCTCCGGAACGTCGCCGGTTTTGTCGTATCGCATCTTGTGTTCGAGAAAGATGACCGGATCGTCGTCCCGGATCGAGGCTTTGAGCAACCCCTTGTAATCACGGACCGAAGCCGGCATGACGATTTTCAGCCCCGGCACGTTCTGAAACCACGATTCGACGCTTTGTGCGTGATGAAGGCCGAACTGATCACCGGCGCCGTACATGGTTCGCACGACCAGCGGGACGCTCGTCCCATCGCCGTAGTTGAAATGCATTTTCGCCGCGTAGTTGATGAGATGGTCCGCGACGATCGCCAGGAAGTCGGCGAACATGACCTCCGGCACCGGGCGGGCCCCGACAAGCGCCGCGCCGACCCCGGAGCCGACGATGGCTGTCTCGGACAGCGGTGTATCGAACACGCGTTCCTCGCCGAACTCCTCTTGGAGCCCGGTCGTCACCTGATAGAGCCCGCCGTACTCGCCGACGTCTTCCCCGTATACGAACACCCGATCGTCGCGGGCCAGCTCCTCACGGAGGGCTTGGTTGAGACTTTCCCGGACGGTTTGTTCGGTCATCGGCGCACCACCCCGTCGCGCGTCACGTCGACATCGCTATACACCTGGTACATGACCTCTTCATCCGGAAGCGGGTCGGTTTCGACGAACTCGAAGGCGTCGTCGATGTCGGCCCGGAGCTCCGTTTTCATCTCCTCGATCTCCGTTTCCGAGACGATGGCTTCCTCGAGGAGGTGTTCGACGAACTGCTCGACCGGATCCCGATCCTGGAGTGCATCGATCTCCGCTTGCTCTCGGGTGTCCGGCACCGACTCGGCGTGGGGGCGAAATCGGAGGGTCTTGGCCTCGATGAGGGTCGGTCCGTCACCGGCTCTCGCCCGGTCAACGGCCTCGTGGGTGGTTTCGTGTACCGCCAGGACGTCTTGACCGTCCACGATCTCGGTCGGCAGCCCCTGACTTCCGAACGCGGCTAAATCCTCGACGGCGACCAACTCGCTGATCGGTGTGAGTTCCGTGTACTGGTTGTTCTCGATGATGAAGACGACGGGAGCATCCCGCACGGTCGCGAAGTTCAACGCGCTGTGGAGTTCACCACGCGTCGAGGCGCCGTCCCCAAAGAACACGAGCGTCACTCGATCCTCACCGAGCATGGCGCTGCCGAGGCCGGCGCCGACGGATGCGTTCAGGTGGCTCCCGATCAATCCAGTGGTCCCCAGGATTCCCGCGTCCGTCGATCCCATGTGGTGTTGGGTCGTTCGGCCACTCGACGGTCCGGATTGCGTTCCGAACATCCCGGCAACCACCTCTCGGAGGGGAACCCGAAGCAACATCGCCGCCCGGGTCCGAAGCGATGGCGAGATATAATCGCGTTCCTCGACCGCCAGACACGCACCGACACCGACGGCTTCCTGGCCGAGACTCGAGTGGATCGTTTCGGGAATACCTGTATCCTCGTAAACTTCGATACACCGCTCCTCGAAGAGCCGTGTCAGTAACAGCCCCCGTAACAGTGTATGCTTGTCAACAATACCCATGAGGGCCGATCAACGGTCGATCACTTATACTCACCGTGGGTTCGGGGAGTGACGCGACCGGTCACCGGCTGGCCAAGTCGCTGGCTTGGGGTTATCCGCTATCGGTCCGTGGGGCTCCTGGTTCGAGAACGTTCGCTCCCCCGACTGCCACAACCGGCATCACAAATGAAGATCGCGTGGGACCGAATTCGGCGGGTGGCTGGAATCTCACCGGGCCGTCGGATGGATATCGGCGAGACGGGCGCTTGCGTATCGGCCCGGTCGATCGGGCACGGTTAAGTCGGCGGTCTTAGCCGACGATCTTGCGTTGTTCTTCGTATTCGAGGTATTCGATCTCGTCGTCGGCGCTGAGGTTTTCGCCGTCGGGGACCTGCATGGTGATGGTTTCGTACGTTTCGAGATCCATGACCTGGGCGACGTCGCTGTCTTCCATGTTGACGACCTGGCCCTGTTTGCGGTTGATCAGTGGGACCCAGACTTTCTGATCGACGGGTTGGGAGAAGTTACGCCGTTTGTCGTCGAAGACGCCACGCCCCTCGACGCGGGCTTTGGCGCTGCCGTGTTTGCCGGGTTTGGCGGTTGAATAGGAGATGATCTGGCAGGGTACGCCGTCGATCATGACGTAGTTGCCTTCCTGGAGGTCGCGCACTTCCTTTTGTTCTCTTGCCATATTGTCCGATAGTCGACGTATCTGTATAAACGGTTTGGAACTTCTCGTGGGCGATCCTGGGTGAGACGGTGATTCTCGGCGGTTTCAGGTCGATTCGGCGGGACTGCCGGTCGGCTCGGTGACTGCGTGGTGGTCGATAAAGCGGCCCAGCCGGTCGAGACCTTCCTTGAGTTCCTCGGTCGGGAGCCCAAAGCCGATCCGGAAGTACTGATCGTAGCCAAAGAGATGTCCCGGCGCGAGAACGACGCTTTCCTCCTCGACGAACCGCCGACAGAACGTCTCCGCGTCCGGGAACCCATCGGGGATCGTCACGAAGCCGTTGACTCCCACCGGATCGTACCAGTCCAGCCCGTATTCGTCGATGAACGATCGGACCCGATCGCGGTTCGTCTCCGCCAATTCCCGGTTCTCCTCGAGGATCGCCGCCTCCTGTTCGCCGAGGGCCTGTTTGGCGACGTGCTGACCGACGATCCCCGGCGAAATCGTCGTGTAGTCCTTCCATTCCCAGGCGTCGTCGATCAGGTCCTCGTTGCCGACGATCCAGCCGAAACGCGTGCCGGCGAGCCCGTAGGCTTTCGTCAGGCTGGTCGTCGAGATGCCGTGATCGCCCATCGAGGCGACGGGCGGCAGTGGATCCTCAGCGAGCAGCCGGTAGACTTCATCACAGTGGAGATAGGCGTCGTTGTCGACCGCCAGATCGTACAGTGCCTCGATCGTTTCCTGATCGTGGTACCGGCCGGCCGGGTTGTTCGGGTTCGCGATGACGATCAGCTCGGTGTTCGGTTCGATCGCCTCGGCGACGGCGTCGGGATCGAGCTCCCACTCCGGGGGCTCGAGCCAGACTCGACTGATCTCGCCGAAGCTCTCGGGGAGGGCCTCAAGCGCCTGGTAGGTCGGCGTGACGACGACGCTGTGGCTGTCGGCCTCGAGCTGGGAGGCAAACACCAGGAAGTTCGCCTCCTGGGTGCCACAGGTAAAGAGGACTTCCTCCTTCGAGCGGTCATATCGGTCACCCACCTCGGCACGGAACTCCGGATCGCCGTTGGTCGGGATGACGTAGCCGAAGGTCCCCGGATCGAGGTCGAACCGGTCGGCGTCGAGCGATCGGATGCCGCTCTCGGCGAGCATGATGTCGGCGTCGTGTTCGTATTTCGCGAACCACCGCTCCAGACTGAAGGGTTCGATCTGCATGTCCAAGGGCTGGGCGAGTGAGGACCTAAAGACACTGGTACGCCCATGGGGGTCGGGCCGCTGTTACCGATCGCGATCGACGGCCGGCTCCTCTTCGGTGATATCGATGTCGACGTCGACATCGCCGCCCTCGGCCGCCGCGGTGCCGCTGAGGTCGATCGTCCCTTCGGCGTCCTCGTCTTGGCGCTCCCGGAGGTTCTGGCGGGTGAACTGTGGCCTGGCGCGGATGCCTTTGGGCCCCCGGAACGACCGGTAAAGCAGCGCAGCGGTCACGAGCGCGAGCATCCCGCTGACGGCCGCCGCCCGGATATCGGCCGGATAGAGAAACGCCGTCGAGAAGATCGTCGATCCCAACACCAGTCCGTAGATCAACCGCCTGGCGAACGTCTCGAGGACGTCGTTGGCGTCTCGCAGTTCCGCCCGGACGGTGAGGTTGTCCCGTTCGATCTTATCGAGGGCGGTCTCGAATTTCGTCGGGAGCCGGACGCTCGATTGGGCCGCATCGCGGATGTCCGTCGCGCTTTCCTCGATAAACTGCCGGATGCTCTCCTCGCGATACCCTTGTTCGGTCAGATAATCGGTCGCGACGGCGATGAAGTCGAAATCCGGATCGAGGGTCACACAGACCCCTTCGACGACCGTCGCCACCCGCAATACGAGTGCCATATCCCGGGGCAGTCGAAGCGGGAACTCGTAGATGGTGTCCTCGACCTGGTTGACGATCTGCTGGACGCGGTACTGTTCGATGTCCTGGCCGCGGGCGTCCTCGATGGCCAGTTCCATCACCTGGCCCATCGTCTCCCGATCGGCCTCGGGACTGAGCGTCCCCATCTCGATGAGCGCGTCCAGAATGGCATCGATGTCCTGGTTGGCGACCCCGATGTAGAAGTCGATGATTGTGTCCTGGATCCGCGGCGGGACCTGCCCGCTCATGCCGAAGTCATAGAAGATGATGGTCCCGTCGTCCTGGACGGCGAGGTTCCCCGGATGGGGGTCGGCGTGGAAGACGCCGTCCTCGACGATCATCTGCATGTAGATCCGCTGGAGCCGTTCGGCGAGGGCCTCGCGATCTAAGCCCATGGCGTCGATTTCGTCGATATTGGTGATCTTCGTGCCCGCGACGTACTCCATGGTCATGACCCGCCGACCGGAGTGGCTCTCGATCAGTTCGGGGATCCGGATCGTGTCGTTGTCCGCGAAGTTCTCCCTGATCTGGACGAGCATGTCGGCTTCCCGGACGTAATCCATCTCCTGGCGGATCGTCTTGGCGAACTCGTCGGCGAGGTTCTCAAGCGAGAACGATCGGGCTTCGCCGACGAACTGCTGGAGGATCGGCACCGACCAGCGGATCACCCGCAGATCGGCTTCGACGAGGGATTCGATGCCCGGGCGACGGACCTTCACCGCCACCGGATCGCCGTCGATCCGGGCGAAATAGACCTGGCCGAGGCTCGCCCCGCTGATCGCGTCGGTATCGAACTCCTCGAACCGTTCGTCGATCGGCCCGAGTTCGTCTTCGACGACGACCCGTGCCTCCTCCCAGGGGGCGGGCGGCACGCGATCCTGGAGCTGGGAGAAGACATCGACATATTCCGGTGGGAGGATATCCGGCCGGGTCGAGAGCAACTGGCCGAGCTTGATGAACGTCGGCCCGAGGGTGAGCAACGATTCTAGGAGCTTCGAGGCCCGCTTGCGACGCATCGCCGGCGTGACACGTCGGCCCGAGCCAACGATCAAAAATCGGTTCCGGTCCCGCAGATAGGCGATGATCAACGGCAGAAACTGCCAGAGCACGACGACGAACCGACGATACGCACGTAGTTGGACCACGGATCAGTCTCCAAAAGCGGGGATCGTCGATCCTACGCCTCTTCGATCGGGATCACGTGTTCTTCGGACGCCCCACGCTTGGGGAGTCGGAGCTCGAGGACGCCACGTTCCATCGTGGCGTCGGCCGCATCGCCGGTTGCGTCCGGCGGGATCGGGAGATCGACGTCCAAAAACAGGGATCGATCCTCCTGGCGATACCGAAACGCCGTCGGGACGGCTTTCTCACGCCGGGCCTCGATCCGGACCTGGCCCTCCGTCAGCGTGATATCCGTCGTGTCGGCGGTCGCCCCCGGGAGGTCGATCACGAGCAGATACGCGTCTTCGCTCTCGAGGAGATCGGCGAAGACCGCGTCCGGGAGATTCCGCAACGCATCACGAAGCGTTGACATGATCGGGCCTAGGGAGAGGAACGCGAAAAAGCCCCCGATACAGTCGGGCGTGGCTCTCTCACTATCCGGCGGCCGTCGGTAGGTTCATGAGTTACGGCGACACACCGTCGGCCATGCGGCTGGGGGTGTGCGGTGAACCGTTCGTCGAGGCGTGGGGGCTGGAGACGGCCGTTGAACGCGCCGCCGCGGCCGGATATGACGGCATCGAACTGACTGCCTGGGACGTGAGCGATGCCGGTGTCGACGCCTCCGACGACGAGATCCGCGATGCCGTGCGGATCGCCGAGGCGAATGACCTCGAAATCGTCGGCGTGTACCGCTACATCCGGAGCGACGCGTACAGCGTCACCCATCCGGATCCCGACGTGCGATCGCGGACCGTCGATTATCTCCGTCGAGTGATCGAGTTCTGCGATCGGCTCGGCGGATCGATCATCGTGTTCGGGACGCCGGAGGCACGGGGATTGGCGGGGCTCGATCCGGAGACGGCTCACGCCAACGCCCGGGAGACTTTCGCGAGCGACCCGTTGACGGCCGCGCTGTCGGCTGCGGATGTCACGCTCTGTATCGAGCCGCTCACGTGGAAGACGGACGTCCTCACGACCACCGACCAGGCCACGGCCCTCGTCCAGGCGATCGATCACCCGAACGTTCGGATGATGGTCGACGGCTATCATCTGCTCGCGGAGACTGATTCACCCGACGACATCCCGGCGGTGATCCGTCGGTGTGGCCCGTTGATCGGCCACGTCCACGCCGACGATGCGTCGCTACGGGGGCCGGGTGGCGGCGATCTCGACTGGGAGCCGATTCTCGGGGCCCTTGGCGAGATCGGCTACGACGGCTACGTTTCGGTTGAACTCCACGACGTGTACGTCGACGGCGAGTCGGCGGGCGACCGGGCGGCATACTTAGAACGCGGTGCCGAGTACCTCCAGGACCTGTCGGGATGGGTCTGACCCAACAACTACCGCCCCCGGATACTCCGGAATTGACCCTCATTAGTTGATTTGTCGGTGGTTGCCACCGCTGTAATCCTCGATCGGTACGGTGTCGATCGCTCCAGGACAGCACCCGGGCGGTCGACCAACGGATTACGTTCAGCCAGTAAGAATCGTCCGGAGTTCGCCGAACCCCTCGATCCGTCGATCGCCGAGCACACACTGCCGGCGGCGGTGGGGGTCGTGTCGTTCGACGTGGATCCCATCGAGGCCGGCGTTCCAGGCGGCACCGATATCGTTGGCGCCATCGCCGACGAGGACGCCGTCGGTTCGGCCGGCGACGCCGATGTTACGCATCGTCACCTCGACCGGGCGGGGATCGGGTTTCCAGCCCAGCTCGTCCGAACAACAGACGACGGTGTCGAACCAATCGCGGATCCCGAGGGTATCGAGCACCTGCTGGGTGATCGTCGGCGGACAATGAGTGACGAGCCCGGTCGGACACTCCAGGCGGTGGATCCACTCGGCATCGTCGTAGAGATACGTCGCCGCCGCCCGGGTTCGTGGGTCATCGACCGCATCGAACACCGTCCAGAACGCGTCGGGATCGATCCCCCACTCCCGGAGTTGGGTCGATCGGGCGCTGCCGAGCCCGTACCAGATGATCTCGGCTTCCCGGTCGGTGAACCGTCGGCCCAGCCGATCGCCGACCCGATCGAACACCTCGCGGATGTAGGGCCACTCGACGTCGACGAGCGTCCCGTCGAGATCGAACAGCCAGAAGTCATACTCCGGCCGGCGGCTGGTGGTCATCGTCGCATCGAACCCTACGCTGCCAGGCGGGAATAGGTGTTACGCTCGATCGTGGTCGGCCCCGTCGAGGGTGATCCGGCGGACGTCGATGATCCGCTCGTCGGCCCGGATCGTCGAGACGGCGGGTTCGGGGACCGGATTGTCGAGGTTGTAGACGGTCAACGCCTCCCCGCCGATGGTCTCGCGGCCGTTGAACATCGCGGCGATGTTCACGTCGTGATCGCCCAATACTGTCCCGATGAACCCGATCACTCCGGGGGTATCCTCGTTACGCGCGATCAGCATCTGTCCATAGGGCACCGCGTCGACCCGGTAGCCGTCGATCCGAACGATACGGGGATCGTTATCGGCAAAGAGCGTCCCGGAAACGTCGATCGTCTCGTCCCCATCGGTGACCGCGACGGTCACCAGGCTGCGAAAGTCCTCGGTCCGGGCTGTCTTCGATTCGGTGACCTCGACGCCACGTTCTTCGGCGATCCGGGGTGCGTTCACCGCGTTGACCTGCCACTCCAGCGGCGAGAAGACGCCCTTGAGCGCGCTGGCGGTGATCAACTCGACGTCCTCGTCCGCCAGATCGCCCCGGTAGATCACCTCGACGCTCTCGATGCGGTTTTCGAGCAACTGGGTGGCGATCCGACCCGCCGTCTCGGCGAGATCGACGTACGGCCGCAGCCGGTCGAACGCCCGCTCGTCGATCGAGGGTGCGTTGAGCGCGTTCACCACCGGCTGGTCGTTCAACGCCGCGATGACCTGCTCGGCGGTGCTGATGGCGACGTTCTCCTGAGCGGCGGCAGTACTGGCCCCGAGATGGGGGGTCACGACAACGTCATCGACCGAGAGCAGTGGGTTATCGGGGGACACCGGCTCGTCTTCGAACACATCGACGGCCGCTCCCGCGAGAACCCCGTCATCGACGGCGGCGGCCAGGGCGGCTTCGTCGACGACGCCGCCGCGGGCACAGTTGATCAGATAGCCACCCTTGAGTTCGGCGAGTTCGGCCTCGCCGATGAGCCCCTCGGTCTCCGGAGTCAACGGCGTATGGATGGTCAATACGTCCGCCCGATCGAGACAGGCATCGAGCTCGACGAGTTCGGCGCCGAGCTGTTCGGCCCGGTCCTCGCTGATGTATGGGTCGTAGGCCACCAGCTCCATCCCCAGACTGCCTAGGCGTTTGACGACCTCCTGGCCGACTCGCCCGAGGCCGACGACACCGAGGGTTTTGCCGTTGAGCTCCGTGCCGAGGAACTCTCCTTTGGCCCACTCGCCGGCGCGGAGCCGGGCGTGTGCCTGGGGAATCGACCGGGCCGTCGCGAACGTCATCGCGACCGTGTGTTCGGCCGCCGCCCGGACGTTGCCCTCGGGGGCGTTGGCGACGATCACGCCGTGATCAGTCGCGGCATCGATATCGATGTTGTCGACGCCGATGCCGGCCCGCCCGACGATGACGAGTTCCCCGGCGGCCCCAAACACCGCCTCCGTGACCTCGGTCCCCGACCGGACGATCAAGCCGTTGGCGTCGCTTACCGCCTCGAGCAACGCCTCGCCGGTCACATCATACGCCCGTTCGACCGTGATCCCGGCCTCACGAAGCCGTTCGAGGCCGGCATCCGCGATCGGATCCGTCACAAGGACCTTCATGCTCGATGGGTGCCCCTCGGGCGGGAATAACATGTTGTTTGTCGATCGTCCCCGGGTGATGATGCCACGATTTCGGGTCGGAACCGGGAAGTTTGAACCGTTTCGCCGCCCCAGCACCCGCCATGGACTGGGGCCTGGTTGCCTTCGATTTCGATGGGACACTCTCGGATTCGGAAATGACGGTGTTGCTCGGCGAACAGCAAGGCGTCGCCGAGGACATGTCGCGGATCACCGAACAGGCGATGGCTGACGAGATCGAGTATGCGACGAGCCTGCGACGCCGGGCCGGCCTCCTTGAAGGCCTGTCGGTCGAAGCCGCCGATCGGGCTTTCGATGCGGTCGAACTGCGGCCGGGTACGGCCGCGGTCATCTCGACGATCCGGGACGCTGGCCTCCGGACTGCGATCCTGACCGGCGGGTTCGAGCGTGGGGTCGAGCGTGCCCTCTCACGGGCGGAGACGACCGTCGATCGAATCATCGCGAATCGGCTCCCGGTCGCCGATGGAACGCTTACTGGAGAGGTCGAGGGGCCGTTGATCGAGGGAACGAAAGACGACGCCCTCGGGGCACTCGCGGCGGAATGGAATATCGATCTCGCGGCGACGGTCGCGGTTGGGGACGGCGCAAACGACCTGCCGATGCTCGAGACGGCCGGCTTGGCGATCGGATTTCAGCCGAAACCGGCCGTCGAACCCGCCTGTGATCTCGTCGTCGATTCGATGGCCGAACTGCAAACGGCGCTTGAAGATCAAAATGTCATCTAGGGCGGTGGCGGTACCGACTACCGTTCCATAGGGGTCAGTGTAAGCCTTTCCTCATCCGTTCTAATGTGACGGAATCTTGATGACCTGGATTCGGCGTGCGAGATAGAGAGTATCGATTCATCACAGAACCCGGGTCAGTTCGTGAATCCCGTCTGCGACCGCAGTCATGGTTGAGCTCTTGACCTGCGCCACACGCTTGGTGATCTCCTGGTGGGGAAAGACGTGCAGCGACCACGGACTCACGTAACTTGGATACGTTTTCAGTTCGCCCTCAGTGAGTGAATCCGCCGTCAGTTCGACTGCCGTCTCCCGCTCGGTCGACGTGATGACCGCAACCGTATACCGGTCGCCGAAGAACGGTCGGTTCCGGTTCGAAACGACGAGATACGGACGGGCTCCGCTTTTGAACGTCGCTGGCGCGAGGACGACACTCCCCTGTGCGTAGGCCATCCTACGCGTTCTCTCCCAGATCCGGCGCGTCGTCGGCCCACCCGTCATCGTCGCCGTAGGCGTCCTCGCCGTATTCGGCCTCGATCTGCTGGAGGCTCACCACGTTCGCAATCTCCGAGGCCGCGACGT
>JAXINS010000025.1:0-12234 GCA_034190395.1 Chewarchaeum aethiopicum (SeqCode) | reverse complement strand
GATCGGGAGGACCGGTCCTGTAGCTTGCCCATCCTGTGACATACCGGCCTCCCCATTCCCTACCGACCACATGATCGTGGAGTGACAACCTTAATCGCCACGGGCCAGTTGACCAAATCCTTGGACACTGGATTTCGATGAATCAGTCGAACTACACCTCTACTGGCCGGAGTGCCACTGCAAGGACGCCCGCGAGGGTCAGTAACCCACCACCAAGCCCGAACGTCATGGTCCATCCGACGGCCGCGATCAAGGTACTCGCGACCGTCCCACCGATGACGCCACCCCAGAGCTTCGCCGTATACAGAGCCGCGTAATTCTCAGAGGAGTAGGTCGTGCCATAATACTCACCGACCAGGCTTGGAAGGATCACGAACGCCGGACTTCGGAAGAACGCCGCTGCCGTGGCAACGATCACGAAGCCAGCACCCATCCCGATATCACCGACAACGACGGTTCCGATCGTCGCCAAGCCGGCAATCATCAGGGAGACGGCGACGGTTCGTTCCCGGCCAAACCGGTCGGAGAGATGGCCGATGACAACCAATCCGGCGGCATCCCCGAGGGCGACCAACGACGCGCTTGCCGTGCCCGTCGCGTCGGTCAAACCAAGCGCGCTGGCGTAAGCCACGACTTTACCGATCAACATCAGCCCCACACCGTTGACGACGATAAACACAGCATACAGCAACCAAAACTGCCACGTCCGGATCGCATCACGCCAGTTCAACGCCCGATCGGCCGTCAAATCGGATGTGGACGCTGACGCCTCCTCGGAATCAGTCCCGTGCTCCGAATCCGGATCGCGAAGCAACGGAACGCCCACCAACACGCCGAGCCCGGCAACGACCGCCAGCCCCACCAGTGTCGTTCGAAAATCGGTCGCGACGCCACGACGCACCAACGGGATCAACAGGAAACTAATGCCACCATAGGTCATCGAAACGATCCCGGTCGCCAAGCCCCGCCGTTCGTCGAACCATTTAACCGGCGTATTGATCGCGATCGTATAGGCGATTCCGGCGCCGATCCCACCGACTGCATAGGCCAGATAGGCATCAAGCGGCCGCCCGGCATACCCAACACCCACGTAGCCCAGAGTCACCAGCGGTACGGCCAAAAGGAGAGGGAGTTTCGGCCCGTACCGATCACGGATCCACCCTGCCGGAAACTGCGAGATGGTCTGAAACACCACAAACACCGTCAACACCGTTCCGAGCGCCGCCTCCGGAGCGGCAATCTGCGCCCCCAGGGCGATCCGAATCGATGACCAGGCGAACTGGTAGGTCCCGGCGATACCCATCGCCACCGCCGCGATCACGACGAAAACCCATCGCATCCGACCAACCCGCCCATTCATGCTGAGCAATCGACGGTCGATCGAAGAGAAGGCTACGATCGATGTCGAGTCACCGACCGACACGATGGATTGATAGCGAGTCCGCCGAAACCATCCGACACCACGATGCGGTCCAGAACCGCAACCGCGCTGGTCGGCCTCCTCCTCAGTTTGGTGCTCAGTGCGATCGGCTGGTGGTATTTCGACACCTTGTTGTTTTTCCTCTTCGTCCCCTTCATTCCGATCCTGTTTCGTCGTGAATCAGACGAGGGCAAGCCGAAAATGCGGGAATGTCCGACCTGTGGGTTTCGGACCACGGAGCCGGGATACGATTACTGTCCCCGGGATGGTACCGAACTCACGGAGAACTGACGCCTCTATTGGCTTTTGAACCGCCGGGGTTTCGACTCGCTGCCGCCGTAATCGGCGAGGACGACTGACGACTCAGAGCTTTTGGTTATTGACCGGTGAACGATGGCTATGGAGTTCCGTTCGCTGATCGCCACTGCCCTCCTTTGTACGCTCGTGGTACTGGCCGGATGCGAGGGGGCTATCGGCGATCTCCGCGAGACGACTCCAACATCCACGCCGGAACCGTCCGTCGCTGCTCCCGGGGTTGCGACCACCGGCGTGACGGATGTCGATCGACTCGCCGCCGCCCACCGTGACTCCCTACAGGACCGGTCGTATACCGTCCTGGCGGTGGTACGGATCGAGCTGATTAACGGCTCGAGGACGTATCGCCGCGTAACCCGACTCAAGGTCGATACGGCCCATCGACAGTTTTGGCTCCGACAGAACGCCAGTGGTCCATTCCCGCATGAATTAGAGCCACGACGGAACTTCGACGCGTGGTCGGATGGGAACTTCACCTATGTCCGTTCGACCACTGGCAACGAGACGGACAACCGAACCGAATTTCAGCGGTTCAACCCGACATCGGCTCCGGTGAACGCCGAGATGCTCAACGGCCAATCGGCGATCAGGAGTTATCTCGGTGCCGTTAACCGAACGACCGTAACCGAGGTCAGCCGGGATGGCTGGATCGCCTACGAGATCCGAACCGTCGGTGACCGTTTTCAGCCCTACGCCATCCGGGCCGTCGTGGATACCTTCGGCATGATCCATGCACTGACGGTCCGCTACCCGGTTGATACGGAGTTCGGGCCTGCGATCGCGACCTATCGCTTCGAGTATTCGGGGGTTGGAACGACGACGGTGACGGCCCCGGACTGGGTGTCTAAGGCCCGAAATCGAACCTCGGTATTGATGGAACGGCCGCTCTGTACTGGTGACCAGGCGTTGGGTAACCGCAAGTGCTAAACGCATGACAAAGCGCCACAGGATGGGCTGGGACCGTGTGGACGCTCGTCATGTGGGTCGATCACTCAGACCGGATCGGTCGGATGCAGAAACGTTTGGAACTCGATCGATCGGCCTTCCGGATCGCGGGCAAAGAAGTTGTAGATGTCAAAGGGGTCGTTGACGCTCGGTTCGCCCTCGGCCCGATCCTCGAACTGTTCATACCAAGCATCGACTCCATCCCGATCGTCGCTGACGAACGTGATCGTCCCCTCGGTTTCGGCGTCTTGATGGTCACAGAACCCAAGCAACATGTTGTCGTATTTGAGGATCGTACATGCCGATTGTTCGAGCCAGACGTCCATCCCGATCTCCTCAGTGTAGAACGCGACTGTCTCAGAGAGCTGGCTGCTGCCAAAGAAGACGAGCCCTGTCATACCCGTGCATCACTAGCAGTCCACTAAGCTATTGTGCATCCGAAACACCCCGCGATGGGACTGAGGTACTCCCTACCGTCAACGGATTCCCACCCGGACACCACCCGTAGCGCTACGTTATCCCAAGCCGATCAATCGCCGTCGGCCACTGCGTGTATATCCTACCGTCCTCGCTGCCCGTGCGATGCCGGCGATCACGGTCGCACGACGCTGGCCACGCTTGCCGACGAATCCACCCGATTGATTCAGGTCGCCAGGGGCTTGCCCGCCTGATGCTTAGATAAAATTGCGTATCGCGGTCAATTGAGGACACTCCCGATTCCTAACAGAATCACCTCTCAGTGAGCGATGGTGTTGAACTGGTTGATTCCCTCGTCGGCACCGGCGAGGATCAGTCGATCATCCGGTTCGATGAGAAACTCCGGATCGAGATCGGTGATTACCTGACCGTTTCGTTCGACCGCGACGACCGTACAGCCGGTCCGTGACCGGATGTCCGCGCCGGCGAGACTCTGGCCGACGAGTTCGGGCGCATTCGTCCGAACGATTTCGATCTGTGTTTCGGGCGACATTACTTCCTCATTGAGAACCGCCGAGGCGATCATCCGACCGCTGACTGTCGACAGCGAGAGCACGTAATCGGCACCCGCCCGGTAGATCTTGCTGATGTTTTCGGCCTCCTCCGACCGGGCGACGATCTGGATGTCGTCGTCGAGTTGCCGGGCAACGAGGGTGGCGAACATGATCGCGGTATCGTCACCCATCGCCAGGATGATCGCCGTCGCCTCGCCGATCCCTGCCTGCCGGAGAACCTCCTCTTCGGTCGCATCCCCCACGACATCCGTCCCTTCGATGTCGAGTTCATCGATAATCGTCGTCTCCATGTCATCTCCGATCGCCCGATCGACCGCCAGCCCGACTTCCCCGTACCCAGCGATGATGACGTTGCCCCGTGGATGGGATCGAACCGCGGTAAGGGTCAGTTCCTTGAGTCGCTCGAGTTGGGTTTCGCTACCGGTGACAAGCAGGATGGTATCGTCGTCGATCTCGGTTTCCGGTTGCGGCGCCGCGACGAAGGTCCCACGCCGCCAAAGCCCGATCACGTTGGCCCCGGTTCGTTCTCGGATACCGCTTTCGGCGATGGTTTGATCGGCGAGTTCGCTGTTGGTTTGGACCGGCAGTTCAGCCAGCTCGAAGTCGGTCCCGATTTCGACGGTATCGCCGACTTCCATCGTCACGGCCGTGGTGACCTTCTCGGCGAGACTCTGACCGAGCAATTCGTGGGGCAAAAACACCTCATCAGCACCGGCGTAGTCGAGATACCGCGAAAGCCGTGGATTCTCAGCAAAGGCGATCACCGGGACCGACGAGTCGAGTTCCCGCAACGAGAGGATGATGCTCGCGCTCTCCTCGTCAGGGGCATCGACAACGACCGTATCCGCCTGTTCGACCGCACCTCCTTCGAGGGTATCGATCTCCTCTGGATCCCCATGGATCACCCGATAGCCATCGTCGTTGAGGTCGGCAGCCTGGCTTCGATCGGATTCGATGATAACGTACTCCCGGTCCCAGGTTTCCAGCTCATCGATGAGGGCCTCACCCCGGGCACTGAGCTCACAGACGACGATATGATCCTCGATATCGTCGACGGTCGATGGCACCGTCGCGCTCAGCCGCTCCTCGAACCAGGGAGCGATGAACAGCGGCAGGGTCAGGAAGATGATCGACACACCGGTCAACTGCATGAAGATCATCAGGGTTTGGACCTGTATCGAGTTCCAGACGGCCGCATCCTCGCCGTAGCCGGTCGTCGTGAAGGTCTCGATAACGATCCCCAGAGAATGCATAAACGACCGCGGTTGCCCCTCGAAGGCCGACATCGAGTAATCGTACAACAGCGCATAGCCGAACACGATAAAGACAACAAGGCCGAGAAACGAGAGCAGTCGGCGACGCTGGTCGGACATGGCCTCCTCTCTGTCGAGGAGACCGGCCGACAAAACGGTTACCGTCCCGTCCCACTCTGACGCCTGGCCCTGTTCGTGGACTGGTCAGTGCCAGGTTCGGCGAATGTACTCGACGATCTGTTCGACGAGCGATGGCCGATACGTCCAAAAGCCGGTGTATTCGTTGTCCCCCCGTTCCTCGGCCAGCAGCGCACAGCTGTTGGTGGGATCGGTCAGATCGTCGAAGACGACGAACCATACCGATCCCAGTTCCGGATCGTCCTTGGCGTGCACAGAGACGTCGTAGGTATCCGATGGCGTCCAGTCGGGGATCCCGTGGACGTGGACATCGATACCGCGATCGGCGAGCCGGGAGTAAAGCGTCGATTGATCGCGAAACAGCGAGAGCCGTTGAAAACCGGTGTACAACGACCGTTCAGTGTTGTCGGTCGTTTCGAAAGGAGACCCTTCACGCCAGGCCGCTTCCTCGATCTCCCGGGAAGCGATGATCATGCGCCGTTTGTCGTAGGTGCTAAAGACGGTGTTGTCGACGTGGGTCAACAACTCCGGATAGGTAGTCCGGTTGAATTCGTCTGCCGCCGCGATCCCGTTGTCGAACGAGATCGCTTCGTAGAGGTCCGCGACCGATCCGGCCGTCTCGAAGGTGTCGCCATCGTGAAGCACAGCGAAGTTCTCCGGATCACCGGCCGGCGTTTCGATACACTCGACAGCGACGTTTTGGACGGTAAAGTAGGTCTCGATCGCATCGACCATCCGCTCGGGACCCGTATGATTGAGGATCGTCAGCGTCTTTCGCGAGCCCTCGACGCTATCGATGATATCCGCGAGTGCCATGCCAGGGGTCTAGCGGAAAGTTCACCGACTCGGGGTTTCCGTGTTTCGGTGCGACCGAATCGGTAAACCGGCTCCAGCACGCTCAGGCCGACGCGGAGTAGCCGGCGTCAGTGACGGCCTCAATGAGAGCCGTCGGTTCGGCGTCGCCCTCGACGGTCGCCGAATCGGTCTCCCGATCCGCACGGGCGTGCGTGACGCCCTCGACCGATTCCAGCGCCTCAACGACGGTTTGCTCGCAGTGCTCACAGCTCATGCCTTCGACGGTGAGTTGCATCGACATCAGTGGCTAGTAGGGCGGCTGGCTTATACGAATTTATCTTAACAAACCACCAATCAGTGACGCCTTTGCCTTTGGAATCAAACCAGTGACGGGCACGAGCACACTCATATAAGCCGTGTTCCCCTTGTTGGCGCATGCGCGAACTCGATGAAACCGATCTGACGATCCTCCGGTTGCTCGTCGAGGACGGTCGCCGACCTTACCGCGAAATCGCCGACGAGGTCGGGCTCTCCCCGCCATCGGTCTCCGATCGAATCGATCGACTCCGTGAGGACGGCGTCATTCGGCGGTTCACCGTCGACCTCAACCGCGACATGCTTGACGAGGGGCTGCCGGTTCTCGTCGAACTGACCGTTGATCCAGCCGCCACCGACGGTGTTCGTGAAGCCATCGGTGATATCGAGCCGGTCGAGCACGTCTTCGTCACCGCCGACGGGGATGTCGTCTTCCAGGGCCGGATCACCGACGGCGCGGTCCGTGATCTGCTCGCCGAACACGTCGATTTCGACGCCATTACTGAAATCGACGTCCGACTGCTGGAGAACGCGACCTGGCGCCCCCATCTCGAGGCGGCCGGCTTCGCGGTCGCCTGTGATGAGTGTGGCAACCGCGTGACGAGCGAGGGTGAAACGGTCCGGCTCGACGATTCGATTTACCACTTCTGTTGTGGGTCCTGTCGGTCGAACTTCGTCGAACGCTACGAGTCGATGAAAGAATCGGCCTAATCACCGACGTTGGCCTTTGTTTATTTTGTATGAGTTCCATATTCCCTTGGTTTCAAAGGGACAACTCCAATGAGTACGGGGACCATATGATCAAACAAGGAGTGATCACGCGAGATGAGTCGGACTGAGCGGATCGAAATCGGGGGGATGAGCTGTGCCAATTGCTCGGCGACGGTCGCTGAGGCCGTCGAATCGCTGGCAGGCGTCGAGGAAGCGTCGGTCAACTACGCGACCGATGAGGGGACGGTGACCTACGATCCCGAGGCGGTTTCGCTTTCGGCGATCTTCGAGGCGATCGAGGATGCCGGCTATTCGCCGCGGCGCGACCGGATCACGATCGGGATCACGGACATGTCGTGTGCCAACTGTGCGGAGGCCAACGAACAGGCCCTGAACACGGTCCCGGGCGTCATCGACGTCGAGGCTAACTACGCGACCGACGAGGCGGTCGTCGAGGTCAATCCGGCGGCGGACGTCGACCGTACGGCCCTCTATCAGGCCATCGAAACCGCCGGCTACTCGCCGGTGCGTGAATCCGAGGACGATACCGACGCGACCGTCCAGCAACGACGGGACGATGCCCGCGATCAGGAGATCGCCCACCAACGCCGGCTCGTGCTGTTCGGGGCTGCGCTCTCGACTCCGTTGGTCGCCTTCCTGGGTGCCGAACTGTTCAGCCCGGGACTGTTGCCCGAACACGTCTTCGGGGTTGAGTTCGGGTGGGTGTCGTTCCTGCTCGCGACGCCGGTCCAGATCGTACTGGGACGACAGTTCTACCGGAACTCCTACACCGCCGTGATCAAAAACCGGACCGCCAACATGGACGTCCTGATTGCGCTTGGGTCGTCCACCGCGTACCTCTACTCGGTCGCGCGGCTGGTAGGCCTCATCGAGGGTGGGCTATATTTCGATACAGCGGCGTTGATCTTGGTGTTCATTACCCTCGGGAACTACCTCGAAGCCCGCTCGAAAGGCCGTGCCAGCGAGGCCATCCGCCGGCTGCTGGAAATGGAGGCCGATACCGCAACCATCGTCGAGGACGGCGAGGAACGGGAAGTCCCGCTGGAGGACGTCGAGGTTGGTGATCACCTAAAGGTCCGGCCGGGCGAGAAGATCCCCACGGACGGCACCGTCATCGACGGCCAGAGCGCGGTCGACGAATCGATGGTCACCGGCGAATCGGTCCCCGTCGAAAAATCCGAGGGCGACGAAGTCATCGGCTCGACGATCAACGAGAACGGCGTCCTGCTCGTCGAGGCGACGAAGGTCGGCGAGGAGACCGCCCTCCAGCAGATCGTTCGGATGGTCAAGGACGCCCAGTCGCGACAACCGGAGATCCAACGCGTTGCCGACCGGATTTCGGCGTACTTCGTCCCGGCGGTTATCCTCAACGCCCTCTTTTGGGCGGCTGTCTGGTATCTGTTTCCCGAAACCCTCGCGTCGGTCGTTGGATCGTTACCGCTGTGGGGGCCCGTGGCTGGCGGGCCGATCATCGCTGGTGGGACCGTCTCGGTCTTTGAGTTCGCGGTGATCGTCTTCGCCTCGGCGGTGTTGATCGCCTGTCCCTGTGCGCTCGGGCTGGCGACCCCGGCGGCGACGATGGTAGGGACGGCCATCGCGGCCTCGAACGGCGTCCTGTTCAAGGGAGGCGATATCCTCGAACGCGTCCGGGACGTCGATACGGTGGTCTTCGATAAGACCGGGACGCTCACGACCGGCGAGATGCAGCTCACCGACGTGGCAGTGATCGAACGGGCTGCCGACGGTGGGGAAGCATCCACCGACGGTGGGGTGATCGCGATCGATGAGGAAGTCGTCCTTGAGGTCGCTGCGACGGCCGAGGCCGGCAGCGAACATCCGCTTGGGGAAGCCATCGTCGAGGGGGCAACCGATCGTGGGCTCACGGTCGAGGAGCCGACCGAGTTCGAGAACGTCCCCGGCCACGGCGTCACAGCGACGGTCGACCGGGGCGATGTACTGGTCGGCAACCGCAAGCTCATGCGGGACAACGACATCGATCCAGCGCCGGCGACGGACACACTCGCGCGATTCGAGTCCGAGGGCAAGACCGCCATGCTGGTCGCCCTCGACGGCCAGCTCATCGGCGTGCTCGCGGTCGCCGATACGATCAAAGACTCGGCAACGACGGCGGTGTCGTCGCTCCGGGACCGCGGTTTGGATGTCATGTTGATCACCGGTGATAACGACCGGACGGCTCGGGCGGTGGCTCAAGAGGTCGGGATTCCGGCCGAGAACGTCCACGCCGAGGTCCTTCCCGAGGACAAGGCCGATGCCGTCGAAGCCATCCAGGCCGAGGGGCGGGAAGCCATGATGGTCGGCGACGGCGTCAACGACGCCCCGGCGCTCGCGGCCGCAGCGGTCGGGGTGGCCATTGGATCGGGCACTGACGTGGCTATCGAGGCTGCCGACGTGACGCTGATGCGGGACGATCCGGCCGACGTCCTCAAGGCGATCCGGATCTCCGCCGGCACCCTCTCGAAGATCAAGCAAAACCTCTTCTGGGCGCTTGGGTACAACACGGCGATGATCCCGTTGGCCTCCCTCGGGCTGTTACAGCCGGTCCTGGCGGCCGGCGCGATGGCACTATCGTCGGTGTCGGTCCTCTCGAATAGCCTGTTGTTCCGACGCTACACCCCTGATCACGACTACCGGTTGTTCGGTCGGTTGCGCTGAGGGCGGTGGCCACTCGATCGTAGGTTCGACCTTGGTTGGATCGCGGAAACACCCAAGACCCACCCACGAGATACCCCACTAATGGCCGACGCCACCGACATCACGTTCCTTGCGGACCTCGGGTTGGCGTCCGATCAATACAGCGTCGATGAGACGGTCCGAGCCGAACACGCCACCGATTGGGGAACCGACGACGCCGACGGCGTCGCCCCGACGGCCGTTGTCTATCCGGAGTCGACCGCCGATGTCGCGGCCGTGCTTGAGGCCGCGAACGATCACGCCATCCCGGTAACACCGTATGCCGCCGGGACGAGCTTGGAGGGAAATCCGATCCCGACCCGTGGTGGAATCAGCCTCGATTGCACCAGGATGGACGCGATCGAAGCCATTCGGCCGGCGGATCTCCAGATCGACGTCGAACCGGGACTGATCGGCAGCGAGATCAACGCGGCACTCGAGGAATACGGGTTGTTCTTCCCGCCGATGCCCCAGTCGGCGGATATCTCGACGATCGGGGGGATGATCGCCAACGACGCCAGTGGTGCCAAGACGGTCAAATACGGCGAGATCCACGAGTGGGTCCGGGCGCTCGAAGTCGTGCTCGCGGACGGCAGCGTCGTCGAACTCGGGAGCAAAGCCAAAAAATCCTCAAGCGGCTACAATCTGAAGGATCTCATCGTCGGGAGCGAAGGAACCCTCGGAGTCGTCACCCGGGCGACGCTTGAGCTCACGCCAAAACCCGCCCAGATCCGCGGTGGTCGGGCGGTCTTCGAATCCGTCACCGCCGCGACCGACGCCATCTCGGCGGCGATTACGGCTGGGATCGACGTGGCCACCATCGAACTGATCGATCCGCTCTCGGCCCGGATCACAAACGAGGAGTTCGACCTCGATCTCCCCGACGCCCCGATGGTGTTTTTGGAGTTCCACGCCGCTCACTCGATCGAGACGGAAGTCGATCGCTGTCGGGCGATCTTCGACGACCATGGATTACTCCGGATGGATATGGCGAGCGAGCCCGCCGAAATGGAACGGCTCTGGGAGGCCAGAAGCGATCTCGCAAACGCTGTCGGGCGGTATCGCGAGGATTTGCGGATGCTCACCTTCGGCGATGTGACCGTCCCGATGGGCGAGTACTCGACGATCGTCGGGTACATCCGCTCGCTTGCCGCCGAACACGATCGGCTGATCCCGGCGTTTGGCCATGCCGGCGACGGCAACGTCCACTATACGGTGTTGGTCGATCCCGACGATCCGGATGACGTGGCGTTCGGCAAGGAGCTGATGGATCGGATCATCGATCGCGCGCTGGAACTCGGGGGCACCGCTACCGGCGAACACGGTATCGGCCGGGGCAAACGCGAGTTCATGACCGCCGAACACGGCGCCCGCGGGGTTGCGCTCATGCGGGGTATCAAACAGACCTTCGATCCCAACGATATCCTCAACCCCGGCAAGCTATTCCCGGAAACAAAGGACGGCGGACGGGTGAAATTCGAGGAGGATCCACCCGATAGCGGAGCTTAGGGACCGGAAACGTCGTGGCGAAGGGTCGGAATGCCTTCGATGTCGATCTCGACGGTATCGCCGTCTTTGAGGGGCCCCACTCCGGCAGGGGTGCCGGTGATGATGATGTCGCCGCGTTCAAGGGTCAGGTACGTCGTGATCTCCTCGATCAATTCGGGGATCTCGAACAACAGTTTTGAACGGGAGGAATCCTGTTTGAGCTCACCGTTGAGACGGAGTTGGATGCTAGCGTCCGCCGGTACTTCATCGGGTGTCGCGACCGTCGGTCCGACCGGACAGGCGTTGTCGAAGGCTTTGCCACGGATCCAGTTTTGTTCTTCTGACTGGTCATCGCGATTTGAGACGTCATTCGCGGCGGTGAATCCCTGGACGACGTCCATCGCGTCGGCCGCATCGACGTGTCGACACTGTTCGCCGATGACGACACCCAGTTCGGCCTCATGGTCCATCCGGTCTTTGCCCGCCAACAACGACACGGTATCGCCGTGGGCCGCGAGCGTGTTCGGCCCCTTGAGAAAGAGCATCGGGCGGTCGGGGATGTCGGAACCGGATTCCTCGGCGTGATCGGCGTAGTTCAGCCCGATACAGACGATCTTGGAGGGATCAGTCGGCGGGAGGATCTGTACCTCGCTTGGATCGTACGTCTTGCCCGCGAAAACGATCCCACTATCGGTCCATTCGCCGTTGCGCACTGAACCAGCCGGATCACGAAATCTGACGTGCTGCATGCGCGATGGCTCGAAGGACGGCCCACTAACCCTTTCGATTGGCCGATGGATCCTCGATTCGCCCCTGCAGTCAGCAGTCGATGAGGAACGCGACACAAGGGCTTTATCCTTTCATCCCTTTTTATCATGTAATATTATGGGGCCGCTTAGTACCCTCCTCGGGTTGATCCTCACCCGGACGATGCTCGTTGGCGCGGTCCTCGTCATGCTTTGGACGCTCTGGAATGGATTATACATGTTCGCCGCCGGACTGTTTCTCGCCCTCGCGTACTTCCTGTATATCAGCTGGCGGCCGGTCAAGGTCACCGCCCACCTCACGCGTCCGCCCGAGTGAACTACCCCTGCCTACTCACTCGCGGCGATAGCCGCTCGTTCCTTGAGGCAGGGGCTTCCTGCTTCCA
>JAXINS010000049.1:0-12561 GCA_034190395.1 Chewarchaeum aethiopicum (SeqCode) | reverse complement strand
ATCAACTATCGGTCCCGACGGTATCGGCCAGCGTATCCGCGATGCCGGTGTAATGCTCGGGCGTCAGTGCATTGAGTTCGGATCGGACCGATGCGGGGACATCAAGCTCATCGAAGAGCGCTCGAAAGTCCTCGATCGTGACATCCTGGCCACGAGTCGCCTCCTTGACCCGCTCGTAGGCATCGGCGTAACCCTCCCGTCGGAGGATCGTCTGGACGGCCTCCCCGATCACCGCCGGGGTCGCCTCAAGGTCCTCGCGCATGACCACCTCATTGGGGACGACCGTCTCTAACCCATCGACCGTCTTCAGGTAGCCAAGCAGACAGTACGCGAGCGCGGATCCGATATTGCGCTTGACCGTCGAATCCGAGAGGTCCCGCTGGAGACGCGAGGTCGTGATGTAGTCGGCGAGAAAGGTCAGATCGGCGTTGGCCTTCGAGAGGTTCCCTTCGGAGTTCTCGAAGTCGATCGGGTTGACTTTATGTGGCATCGTCGAGGACCCGGTTTCGCCCTCGACTGTCCGTTGGCCGAGGTACCGATCGGAAACGTACAGCCACATGTCCCGATCGAGATCCAGGAGGATGTTGTTCGCCCCCCGCAGGGCATCGAACAGGGTTGCGAGATCGTCGCCGGGATTGATCTGTGTCGCCAATGGCTGATGGTCGAGGCCCAGCGATTGGACGAATGCCTCGGCAAACGACGGCCAATCGACGTCCGGATAGGCGGCGACATGGGCCGCGTAGGTGCCCGAGGCGCCGGCAAGTTTGCCTGCTAATGCCTCGGTCGCCGCCTCGACGCGGCCGATGGCGCGGCCGAGGCGGGCGGCGACGACCGCCATCTCCTTGCCGAACGTCGTCGGCGTCGCCGGCTGGCCGTGAGTCCGGGCGAGCATCACCGTCTCGCGGTACTCGTGGGCCAGCGTCACGAGTTCGTCCCGAACCGCTCGAAGCCGTGGGAGAAGGATCTCCGTGACGGCCGGTTTGAGCAGGATCCGGTAGGCGAGGTTCGTCACGTCCTCGCTGGTGAGGCCGAAGTGAATCCACGGATGGACACGCTCTAGGTCATCGGGCAGACGGAGACGGAGAAAATACTCGACGGCCTTGACGTCGTGGTTGGTCGCCTCGTAGGGACCATGGCCGTCGGTTTCGATGGTCTTGATCAGTTCGGCGTCCTCGTCGTCGAACTCCTCATAGAGCGCCCGACAGGTAGCCCGTTCGTCGGCGTCGAGCGTCAATGGCGTCGCATCGAGGTCGGCAAGCGCGAGAAGGTACTCGACCTCGACGTGGGTACGCGCCCGCTGGAGGGCGGCCTCGCTCGCGTACTCTCGAAGCGGAGCCGTCCGCGAGACATACCGCCCATCGAGCGGCGAAACGGCGAAAAGAGGTGTTGGCATACGCCGTGCTGTCCGCGGAATCGGCAAAAGGATGTCGATGCGATAACCATCACGCTCGTGTATACATCTACGATAAACAGGCGGCTTTTCGCGCTATCTATACATATTCATGGATACCACCACCGGCCGAACCATAACCACTTTCCAATCGGGGCGGCGTGATCAAGACATGACACGGTTTGCGGGCTTGGCGAACGGTGACGGCCGGACCCTGCTCCGACTCGACGATCGGCGCCCCGGCGGTGCCGAGCTGGCGGTCGTGATCGCAACCGACGAGGCGGCACCGATCCTCGAAAAGGCGGCCGAACGGGGAATCCCCACCGAAGTAGTGCCGGCGGCCGATGGAAGCGAACGGGCAGACCATGCGTCGGCGGTGGTCGATGCGATCGCCGACTACGATGTCGAGATGGTCTGTCTCGACGGAGACGACGCCCTGCCGGCGGCAGCTGTTGGGGCACTACCGCTCGTCCTCGATATGACACCCACACTGGATCCGAACACGGCGAGCGAGACGCCGGTCGCGGATACCCTCGCGTCGGGCCAGCGGGTGACCGGCGTGACCGTCCACGTCGTAGCCGATGATGCAACCGACGGGGCGATCATCGCCCAAGAACCCGTCCCGGTTTACACTGACGACGACGAGGCGACGCTGACCGACCGACTCCGGACCGCGGGCGCTACCCGAGCATATCACCGGGCTGTCAGGGAAATCGCCGAGAACCGCGTGTCGATCGATGAGGATACCGGAACCGTGGAGATCGAGGACGACACTGGCGGGGAGCTCCCAACGCGCCGGCTCGGCTCCGACGATAAGGTACGGACGCTCCGGTACGGTGAGAACCCCCACCAGGACGCCGCCGTCTACGCCGACGCGACGGTCACCGAGGCCAACGTCATCGCGGCCGACCAGCTGAATCCAGGTGCGAAGGCGCTATCGTACAACAACTACAACGACGCCGACGCGGCACTGGATCTGATCAAGGAGTTCGACGACCCGGCGGCGGCGGTGATCAAACACACCAATCCCACCGGGTGTGCGACTGACGAGTCGCTGGCAACGGCCTACGACCGAGCGCTCGCGACCGATCCGATGAGTGCCTTCGGCGGGATCGTCGCGTTGAACCGACCCTGTGACGCCGCGACCGCCGAGTCCATCGTCGACTCGTATAAGGAGGTCGTCGTCGCGCCTGGCTACTCCGATGGCGCGTTGTCGGTGCTTCGCGAGAAGGACGATCTTCGCATCCTTGCTGTCGGCGGATCGCTCGAACCGAGCGAACGGATCACCGAGAAGCCGATCGTCGGCGGACGCCTAGTCCAAGAACGCGATCTAAAGACGCTGACGGCCGATGATCTCGACGTCGTCACCGAGCGGGCCCCGACCGAGGCGGAAATCGAGACGATGCTGTTTGCCTGGCGGACGCTCAAACACGTCAAATCCAACGGCATCCTCTTCGCCGATGGGACCGAAACGGTTGGTGTCGGGATGGGACAGGTCAGCCGGGTCGATGCCGTCGAGCTGGCCGCCAAGAAAGCCGCCGACCACGCCGAGGGCAAATCCGCGGCCGGGGCGGTTATGGCCTCGGACGCGTTCTTCCCGTTTCCCGACGGGATCGAGGCCGCCGCCGAGGCGGGCATCGAGGCCGTGATCCAGCCCGGCGGTTCGGTCAACGACGAGGACGTCATCGCGGCCGCCGACGACCTCGGCATGGCGATGACGTTCACGGGAACCCGTTGTTTCCGCCACGACTGACCGACGGCGAATCTTCGTATCGGGCGGTATGGGCCGAGAAACCACGAGCGTCACGGCCGGAGATGTCAATCGGCCATCAAGTATTTGTCAACGAATTCCTATGTTTCACTCGCGGTTCATGTCCGATCACAAAACACGCCGAGCGGTGCTTAAATCGCTCGGCATCGGTGGGGGAATTGTACTCACGACTAGCGGCGTCGGATGGGCCGACGCCGGCAGCGGGCAAGGTGACGGCACGACCGCCGAGGTCAGAGTCGGTCACCTCTCGCCCGACGCACCCGGCGTCGATGTCTACGTCGGGAAAGAACCCGACGGCGACCCGACGATCGGTGGACTCGAATATCCGAACTTCGCGCCAGGAAGCGGCGGAGAATATCTGGGTCTCCAAGCCGGCGAGTACGACATCGCAGTTACGCCGGCCGGTGCGACGAGCCCGCAGGTCATCGATGTCGATGGTTTCCCGTTTGAGGCCAACACGGACTACACGCTCCTCGCCGTCGGTGAACTCAGTCCTGAAAGTGACGAGCCGGGGATTCAGGCACTACCGTTGGTTGATAACGGCGACGACGACACGGCACTCCCGCCTGCGGATGCCACGCTCGTCCGCCTCGTCCATGCCTCGCCCGACGCCGGCGAGGTCGATCTCGTCGTCAAACAGAACGGAGAGACGCTCAAGACGATCCCCGGTGTCTCTTTTGGGGACGCAACCGGCTATCTCGAACTCCCGCCCGGCGACTATACGATCGACGTCGGTCCCGGAGCATTGTCGGTACCGGTCACACTCGAGGCGGGAACCAAAGTCACCGGCTATGTTATCGGCAATGCCGGTCCCGAAACGGGTGATGAAGGGCTAAGTGCGACCACAACCCTCGAGGCGATCAATCCCGGCAAAGGGAGAGGAAACGACGAGGGTGAAGACGAGGAAGACGAAGACGAGGAGGAGGAAGAGGAAGACGAGGAAGAAGAAGAGGACTGATCGGCTATAGCCAAAGCCGCTCGACTCGACGCACAGCCGAACACTATTTTTATCGATCTGATAGGACGATAGCGACGTCCATATCGGGTGTCGGTCGACAGCATCTACTCGGGTCGTTAGGTCTAAGCGACGCGGGCAGAACCGCCTGTGTATGGAGTATCACGCGGCAGCGAATTTCCTTTTCGATCTCCGCCGGTTTCGGTCGAAACCCGGGTTGGAGACGGTGACGGACCTCCTCGATCATCTCGATAATCCACAGGACGGACCGGCGTATATCCAGATCGCTGGCTCGAACGGCAAGGGGAGTACGGCGACGATGCTGGCCTCGATCCTCAACGCTGCGGGGCTGGACGTCGGCCTCTATATCTCGCCCCATCTCGATGACGTCCGCGAACGCATCCGGATCAACGGTCGGAAGATGCCAAAGACGGCGATCATCGAGTACGTCGAGGCGATCGAAGAGTACGTCACCGAGGAGGCCGCCGCCGGCACGCCACCGACGTTCTTCGAGGTGCTCACCGGCATGGGGCTGTGGCATTTCGGCCGCGAGGACGTCGACGTCGCGGTCCTTGAGGTGGGACTCGGCGGGCGCTACGACGCGACGAGCGTGGTCGATCCGGTCGCCAGCACCGTCACCAGCGTCTCACTTGAACACACGGACGTCCTCGGGGATACCATCGAGGAAATCGCCGAGGACAAGGCCACGGTCGCTCCGGCCGACCGGCCGCTGGTTACCGCCGCGACCGGGGACGCCCTCGAAGCGGTCCGCCAGTCGGCCGGCGACGTCATCACCGTCGGTGAGGACGGCGACGTCTCGGCAACGTACCAGCGGCTCGCCGACAGCATCGAATCGAGCGTCACCATCGATGGCCCCGACTGGCACGTCGAAACGCGGTTATCGCTGTTGGGTGCCCATCAGGCCCGTAACGCCGCCATCGCCGCCGTCCTCGCCCGACAGGTCGCCGATGCCGATGAGACCACGATCGCTCGGGGGATTCGCCAGGCCGAGTGGCCCGGTCGCTTTGAGGTCATGGACCAGTCGCCGCTAACGGTACTGGACGGCGCGCATAATCCAGGGGCCTGTGAAGCTCTCGCCGAGACGCTCACCGAGTTCTCCTACGACCGGTTGCACCTGGTCTTCGGAGCGATGCACGACAAGGACATCGCCGGGATGGTCGAGGCGTTGCCGACGACGGATCGCGTCATCGCGACCCGGGCGAACCTCGATCGCGCCGAGGAGAAAAGCGTCATCGCCCGGGTGTTCGAACGGCACGACACCGACACCGTCGAGACGGTCGCCGCCGTCGAAAGCGCCGTCGAGAAAGCGCTGTCGAGCGCCGATCCCGACGACTGTGTGTTAGTCGCCGGCTCGATCGCGGTCGTCGGCGAGGCCCGGATGCGCTGGACTCGCCGGGAGATCCCCAAACGGGTCCGGACGATCAAGGATGCCCGCGACGTGCTCGAAGGGACCCACGTCACGAATCCGGGCGTCTGGCGGATGCGCGGCAAGGGTGTCCACCGGGTCGTCAAGACCCGCGTCCAGCCCCGGCAGGCCCAGTATCTCAAAGAGGAGATGCTCTCGCTGGGCGGTGAATGTGCCATCTCCGGGCTCAACGACCAGGATCGGGAAAACCTCGATATCGCGCTCATGGGCACGCTCTCGCAGTTCAAGCGCCTGATCGACAAGCTCGATGGACAACCCTACGGGCTCTCGGTGTTCGCCCAGGACCTCCAGGACGGCCTCGGGATCCAGACGGAACCGACCCGACATGGGTATCCCTGGGAGGCCGGAACCGCGGTGATGGGCATCCTGAACGTCACCCCGGACAGCTTCCACGACGGCGGCGAGTACGAGGCCATCGACGACGCCGTCGAACAGGCGAAAACCATGGCCGCCGCCGGCGCCGATATCGTCGACATCGGCGGCGAGAGTACCCGACCGGGGGCCGATCCCGTCACGGTCGCCGAGGAACGCGATCGGGTGATCCCGGTCATCGAGCGGCTGGTCGAAACCGACATCGACGCCATGCTGTCGGTCGATACCCGGAAGGCGGCGGTCGGCGAAGCAGCGCTCGACGCGGGTGCCGATATCCTCAACGACGTCTCGGGACTGGACGATCCGGAGATGCGGCTGCTGGCGGCCGATTACGACGTGCCGGTCGTCGTCGCCCACAGTATCGACACGCCGGTCAATCCCGACCGGGAGGTCGCTTACGACGACGTCGTCGAGGACGTCATCGAAGAGGTGGACGAACGCGTGTTACGCGCCGAGAAGGCCGGGCTCGATCGTTCGAAGATCATCGCCGACCCCGGCCTTGGGTTTGGTAAAAACAACGCCGAGAGTTTCGAACTCCTGGGCCGGCTGGGGGAGTTTAAGTCGCTTGGCTGTCCGATCATGGTCGGACATTCGCATAAATCGATGTTCGAGCTGCTTGGCTACGGTGGCGACGAGCGTGAACACGCCACCGTCGCGGCGACGGCACTGGCCGCCGATCGGGGTGCCGACATCGTCCGCGTACATGACGTCCCCGAGAACGTCGCCGCGATCCGGGCGGTCGCGGGAACGAACGATCCACACAGCATGGACACAGACGGGAGCTGAGCGTCGGCGGGCGAACGATCGACGATACAAACCGTGGACTGGCGTCTGGCCCAACCGGCCGTGATCAGCGCTGGAGGGCCTCGTACCGGTCGAGATACCGTTCGAGGATCCGGGTTTGATCGTACTCGGTGTACGACCCATCGAACTCACGGTGGTCGTAAGAGCCAGCGTCGCGGAGGGCCTGGGTGAGTTCGGCCTCGGAGGTCGTCAGAAAGCCCCGCGACCGCTGTTCGACGAACTCGTGGGCACTCGATTCGGCGTGATACTCGACGATCCCGAGACACCCACTGGCGAGCGCCCGCAGGAGGTCGACCGGAAACGACGCCTGCAGGGCCGTCTGGACGTAGACATGAGAGGCCTTGAACCGGGCGATGCGTTCTTCAAGGGAACACTCGCCGACGAACTCGATGCGGTCGGCGATCCGGAGGTCCCTGGTCTGGCGTTCGTAGTGCCGTCGCTGGGGCCCGTCGCCGATCACGGCGACCTCCCAGTCATGGTCCCGCAGTTCCGCGAGCGCGAGCAACAGGCTCTCGAGGTTGGCCGCCTCGTCGAGGGCCCGCGAATAGACGATATCGGTCCCGTTGGCGGGCTCGACCGAACGGATCAGATCCAGTTCGATGCCCGTCGGGATCACCTCGATGTCGGCGGGATCCCGGCCGAGTTCCCGCACCCGCGTCTGGATGGTGTGGGCCGGGACGACGATGTGATGGGGGACCGTCACCGAGAGGCGTCGCATTCGGGGTGACCATTGAAGGGCGGGGTTGGGATCGTACCATTCGAGGAGAAACGGGGTTCGGCTGTACATGCTCCCCAGCCACGCCCCGAAGATATCCCGGGGCATGGTGTTCATCCCGTGGATGACGTCCGGATCGAACCGGCGGATCGGGCCGGGCGCCCCAGTGACGAACCGCCAGCCGGGTCCCTCGACGTCGTCGATGACCGCGTGATAGCGGACGCCCTCGTGTTCGAATTCGGTCGGCCGGCCCTCCCACCACTGTGAACAGAAGACACGTACCTCGTGGCCGCGATCGACAAGCAGTTCGGCCAGGCGTCGCATTCGCGCGGTGAAATCCGTGTCACGGTGGTGAACCGTGTTCGCCGCGACGAAAGCGACGCGCATACCGGCGGCCACGACGGGCGATGCTAAAAACCCAGCTTTTTTTCGCGGCTCCCGACGAACACCGACGGCCCATCCACGGCCGGCGGTTCGTCGACGTACCAGCCGTATCGGTCGACCGTGACCCCGGCCGCCGAAAGGGTCCCCCGCACTGTCGCATCCTCGAAAGGTGTCAACGTGTGGCTATCGGCTACGAACCGGTCGGGTGGGATGACAAACAGGAGGATCATCCGGATCCGCGTGTCGCCGGCCCGTTCGAACCCGTAGAACCGACAACACCCGCCCGCCCGACCGTCGATCAGGTCAAATTCGACATCGCGATCGGTCGGGAACTGCCCGTTATCGACGACAAAAACGCCGGTATCGGTGAGGTGGTCGGTGAGGGTTCCGATCGCCGGCGCCAGTTCGGCTGGCCGTAGATAGTTGATGACGGTGAAGGGCAACCAGATCAGATCGAACGGCGCCGTTATATCGACAGCGAGGTCTGGGAGTCGACCGGATCGAAAACGAGCCTCGGGAGCCGTTCGTCTGGCGACCGCGAGCATCGACGGATTTGGATCGATTCCGAGCACGTCGACGCCAGCGTCGATGAGATGTCGGGCATGACGCCCGGTGCCACAGCCGACGAGCAGGGCCCGCTCGGGATGGGTGCCGGACGCCTCGGTACAGCGTGCGAGGACGAACTCGACCTCGGCGGCGTAGTCCTTCTCGCCGTATATCCGATCGTACTCGGCCGCGAGGTCGGTGTACAGCGCCGGTACGTGATCCCTGGTTGGGGCCATCGATCAACCCGCCAACGAACCGATATTCGATGGTGGTGGGCAAAAGCGACGGGGGATGGATCCGATCAATCGGAAGGAAAGCGGTGAGATCCGATGATACTTGGCGACCGGCCCCGTGCGGCCGGTATGGCCGCCCCCGATATCGAGCGGTACCTCAACATTCGAAGCGCCCATTCGGCGTCGTTCAGCGCCGATGGCGACCGGCTTTCCTTTCTGACCGATA
This sequence comes from Chewarchaeum aethiopicum (SeqCode), assembly GCA_034190395.1. Classification (GTDB taxonomy): domain Archaea; phylum Halobacteriota; class Halobacteria; order Halobacteriales; family Hikarchaeaceae; genus Chewarchaeum; species Chewarchaeum aethiopicum. The sequence goes on along the minus strand of JAXINS010000049.1, from coordinate 3,718 downwards.
TTACGGGCGTCCCACAGCTCTGGACGCTTGACGGCCCGGGTGCTTGGCCCGAACAGATCAGTTTCTACGATGAACGAGTGACCTTCGGGTCGTGGTCACCCGAACGGCCGGAGTTGATCTTCGGGATGGACGAGGGGGGCAACGAACGCGCCCAGCTGTTCCGGCTCGACGCCGACGGCGAGACGGTGACGCCGTTGACCCGAATGCCCGACGCCAAACACCGCTGGGGCGGGTGGAACAGCGACGGGACGCGGTTCGCCTTCGCGTCGAACCGCCGCGACGAATCGGTGTTCGATATCTACACGCAGGGTCGGGACGAAACCGGCGACGACGCCGAGTGCATCCACGAGGGCGACGGATGGCTCTCGGTCACGGGATGGAGTCCCGACGACGACCGGCTGCTCGTCCACGAGGCATACTCGAACTTCGATCAGGACGTCTACGTCCTCGACACCGAGTCCGGCGAGTTGACCCACGTGACGCCCCACGAGGGTGATGTCCGCTACGGCAGCGTCGAGTGGGCGCCCGACGGCCATGCGCTGTATCTCATCACCGACGAAGAAACGGATACGACCTACCTCGCTCGATTGGAACTCGACGATCTCACGATGCGAACCGTCGAATCGGGCGGCGATTGGAACGTCGACGGCGTCGCCATCGACGAGGACACCGGCCGGATCGTCTACTCGCAAAACGTCGACGGCTACACCGAACTGACCGTCGGTGACCTGATCGACGAGACGACGATCGAACCACATCCAAGCCCCGAACTTCCCCCAGGGGTGTACGGCGGTGTCGATTTCGGCCCCGACGGCGACCGGTTCGCCATCACCGTGACTGGCCCAGCACAGAACGCCAACGTCTACGTGATCGACGTCGAAAGCGGCGGGGCCGAACGCTGGACGCGGGCGGCGACGGCAGGTCTCCCGCGCGAATCGTTCCAAAGCGCCGAGATCGTCCAGTACACGAGCTTCGATGACCGGGAGATCCCCGCGTACCTGTCGTTCCCGGACGGGACTGACGGCGAGCCCGCACCCGCGATCGTCGACATCCACGGCGGCCCCGAAAGCCAGCGACGGCCATCGTTTAACCCGGTAAAACAGTACTTCCTCGCGAACGGCTATGCGGTCTTCGAGCCGAACGTCCGGGGGTCGACCGGCTACGGGAAGGCCTACTCTCGCCTCGACGACGTGCGCAACCGGATGGACTCGGTCAAAGACATCAAAGCCGGCGTCGAGTGGCTACGGGGAAACGACCGGATCGATCCCGACCGGATCGTCGCGATGGGCGGGTCCTATGGCGGGTTCATGGTGCTCGCGAGCCTGACGGAGTATCCCGAGCTGTGGGCCGCCGGCATCGATATCGTGGGCATCGCGAACTTCGTGACGTTCCTCGAAAACACCGGCAGCTGGCGGCGGGAGCTCCGCGAAGCCGAATACGGGAGTCTCGAGGAGGACCGCGAGTTCCTCGAAGAGATCAGCCCGATCAACAACATCGATCGGATCCGGGCGCCGTTGTTGGTGTTACACGGCACGAACGACCCGCGAGTGCCCGTCGAGGAAGCCGAACAGATCGTCGAGACGGCATCCGAACACGTCCCCGTCGGCAAGGTGATCTTTGACGACGAGGGTCACGGCTTCAGCAAGCTCGATAACCGGATCGAAGCCTACCAACAGATCGTCGAATTCCTCGACGAACACGTATAGTCGACCGCCAGCGATCAGTCATGACGCGCCCGTGGTGTCGGACGGGCGGTGAACGGCGGACAGGGCCTCAACGGTCGGGGCGTTCACGATCACGATCGTACCATCGGATCGGCTGATCCGAAAGGCATCGGCGAAGGGCCCCACCCGGATTACCCAGACACCGTCGCGAAGCTCCTCGCCGCCGTGATACTGCAGCAGTGACGCATACCCGGTTTGAAACTCCCGGGCTTCGGCAGCCGAAGCGAACTGGAGTTTCCAGACGTACCCATCGCCGTCCTGACCGTCAGTGTAGGCGACCAGTGCGTCGCCCTCCCACCCATCGGCGTATGGATGGCGATAGTTGAACGGATCGAAGGCGTCGAGTTCCCCATCCGCCCCGCGGTTGAAGAACTCGGCGGCCGGGATCAACTCGCGTTCGCGACCGCTGTCGAAATAGGGTGTCATGAACATCGCCAGCAGGCTCGCCTCGCCGAGTCGGTCGGCCGGCCCGTCCGGCGGGCGAACCCGCTCCCAGGTTGCCGCGCTTCGGTCCGGGACCGTCACCTCGGCCGGCCGATCATCCGGGTACCGGTCGGGATGGATCGTCTGCTCGGCACTGACCGGGACACGCTGGTAGGCCGCATTGACCCGCTCCCAGCCACCCTGTTCACGGAGCCGTTCGACGAACGCCGGGCCATCGCTGTAGGGTTGAAACGAGACCAGAAACGGCCCGACGCTTGCCAGCTGGCCGTCCGAGTCCGAACGAGCATCCCCCGGTTCCGGGATCAGACAGGTGTTCTGCCAGGCCGGATCCATCGTACAGCGTTGCTCGTAGCGAAATTCGACCAGATTCGCATCACCCTCGATGAGGCCCAACCGACCCAGTCGCCCGTCGGTGGTGGCCGCCATCGGGATATCCATGTCGGTCCGACTGTTGAGATCGAAATGTTGGTCCTGGAGGGCGTGGACGAGCTCGTGGGCGAGGACGCCCGTGTTGATCTGTGGGGTTGGTGTATCGCCGATGAACGCGATCACGTTCCGCCCGGGGATATAGAACCCACCGACGCTGACGCCGCGATTCCGTTGTTGGGTCGCGATCGCGTCGGTCCCTTCGCCGATCATAAACAGGGCCTCGAACTTCGCGTTCTCGAACCGGCGAACAGCCGCGGATGGTTCGGACCCACCGGCCGTCTGTTGTTGGAACGCATCCCGTGAGAGCAAAAGCACCCGGGGCGTTTGCTCGAATTCAAGCTCCCGCAGAAGCTCAACGCGAGCCATCGTCCGGGCAACGACCAACTCGAGTTCGTCACAGGTCAGGCCGTCGGCCTGGGATACCGAGAGCGATTCGTTGGCCCACACGCCCGCTTCCCAGCCCAATCGATCGGTCGGCGGGTCCGGCTGGGCGATACCGCCGGGGATGTTCGGCCCGATGGCGCCACAGGGGGCCGAGACCGGATATCCCCCGGTGCCGGTCCCACTGTCGAAACCGGCCGTGCAGCCGGCCGTCACGAGCATCACGCCCATCGCCAGCACCATCGCCGGACGCATCGTTTCACTGTAATGATAGGAAGGTGACGTGCCTTTCGGTGGGCGGACACGGGGCAGTTGACAGCAATTCGATCGCGGTTACCGACGGGTTCAGATCACGCCAGTCCGGCGGGCGACCTCGCGGGCGGCCGACTCATGGATGCCGTTGCCGAGGATCGTATATCGATCCCGGATCTCATGGGCGGTAGTCAGCGCCTCGATGATCGCGTCGGGTTCGATGCCGAGATCCGCGGCGGTCGTCGGGGCATCGATGGTCGCAAGCGCATCCCGGATGCCCCGCCAGGGACCGTTCTCACCGTCGTGCAGGTACATACTCATGATGGTGCCGACGCCGACCTGGTGGCCGTGTAACGCCTCGCCGGGGGCGATACGATCGAGCTGGTGGGAAAAGAGGTGTTCGGCGCCGCTGGCGGGCCGTGAACTCCCGGCGATGGACATGGCGACCCCCGAGGAGACGAGCGCCTTGACGACGATCCAGGCCGACT
>JAXINS010000064.1:11215-12598 GCA_034190395.1 Chewarchaeum aethiopicum (SeqCode) | reverse complement strand
TTTCGGTCGGCGTGAGGCGATACCTGTAGTTGTAGTTCATTCCACGCACTTCGAGGGAGAACTGACTGGAGTATCAACATTTGCCATCCGGAGTGAAAGTAGTCAGTCTGTGGGCCTGTGGGCCAGCAACAAGAGCGTGTCTGTAAGACGATGACGGCGCTGTATCACCTCCCTATTGCGCTCCTTGTCCGCTTACGCGGACTGCGGTGCTCCTTGAGGGAGGGGGCTTAGCGCCTGCTATCAGCTAAAACGTGTCCCGATTCAGGTCGCCTTACGCCGTCCTGAGTGTGAACACTGGGTCGACATGCTTGCCGTTCGCGGAGACGCTGGGGTTCTTTCGCTGAATCACGATGAGTGCATCCGGATCCAGATTTAGATCCAGCGATGAAACCAGTAGCTTCAACAGAGGCTCCGACGGCCCCTCGGTATGGCGACGCCGACGCGGGCCGTCTATCGCTATTACCTCTATCGGGGGCTCGCTGCCGAGGGGTTCGTCTATCCGATCATTACGATCTATGCGCTCGCCCAAGGGCTGGATCTGGCGGACGTCGGCCTTGCCACGGGAGTGTTCTTTCTTGGTCGGCTCGCCGGCGAGATTCCGACAGGGTATATCGGTGATCGGATCGGGCGTCGGAATGGTCTCGTTGTAGGCTCGCTTTTGCTTTCGGTTACCCATATCGGCTTTGCGCTCTCCGAGACGCTCGTCGCGTTCGTGACGATCTATGGCTTTTGGGGGGTGGCCGGAACCTTCCGTTCGGGCACCGGCGATGCGTGGCTGTACGATCTATTGGACGATCACGACGCGACGGTCACGTTCACTCGGATCCGCGGGCGATCGACCGGGATGTTCTACATTTCGGCAGCGACGACGGCCTTAGCCGGCGGTGTCCTCTATGAATTCAACCAGGATGTGCCCTTCTTTGCGGCGGCGATCTCGACGACACTTGCCGCCGTCGTGGTGAGTACCCTTCCAGTGCCCGAAATCACACACTCGCAGGGTCGGTTTACCCTCCCAAAGGCCATCCAAACCCTCCGGACGATCGTGACGGCACCGAAACTTCGATTGTTCGTGGTCATGTCCGGGATCGTCCTCGCCGTCCCCGAGACCATCGAGGTGTTCGTCCAGCCGATCGCGATCGACCTCGGGTTTCAGCCGTCGACCCTCGGGCCGCTGTACGCCGGCCTGATGGGGACCGCGGCGGTCGGGTCCTGGTTAGCATCGCCGATCGAACGGACCTTCGGCACCTCGGGATGGTTTCTGCTTGCTCCCGTGGGGTTCAGCCTCCTGTTGCTGACGACGATACCGTTTGCCGTTATCGCACTGCCGGCCTTCTTCGTCTCCAGAGGATTCAACACCGCGACGGAAACATTGGCCACCAGTTT
>JAXINS010000064.1:0-11115 GCA_034190395.1 Chewarchaeum aethiopicum (SeqCode) | reverse complement strand
CGGAACTGCCGGCTGATCGCCTTCCACTTACCCGACGAGAAGCGACGGTAGTTGATCGCCGCGGGGACAACCGTCTGGCCGAAATACGCCAGGTACAAACCGAACATCCCGAGTGCAGTCGTCGCCCCGAGGTATGTCAATGGCAAAGCAAGGCCGAACATCCCGATGGTGCGGCTATAAAACGGCCACCGGGTGTCGCCAGTGGCGTCTAAGGCACCCGCCGCGACGCTGGTGACGCCTTGAGCGATCACCGCCAGACAGGCAGCATAGACCAGCGGCACCGCGATCGCAACGGTCGCCGCCTCCCCCGTGCCGACGAACAACCGAACGATTGGTTCGGCGAACACGAACACCAGCCCCGCCGCCAGCGTGTAGGTCGCCACCGAGATTTGGATGATGTCCCGACCGTAGGCTTCGGCGCCGCGTTCGTCGTCCTCGCCCAACGACTGACCGACGAGACTGCTGGCGGCCAACCCAAAGCCCCAGCCAGGGGCGTTCATCAACCCCCAGATGCGGCGGCTGATGATGTAGGCAGCCACGACGTTCTGGCCGAAAAGCCCGACGAACGCAAGCATCGGGAATCGGGCGACCGTCCAGACCATGTTCCGTCCGACCACCGGGAGGCTGATCTGGACGATATCGGTGATCGTTTCCCGATGAACGTAGGTGCCAACCGGCGAGACCGTCACCGGAAATTCACCGGTCCCGGGAAGCCGGCCAGCGACCAGCCCGATGGCGAACGCCGTCGTGACGACAACGTTCGAGAGCACGGTCCCGATCGCGGCGCCGGCAACCCCCATCCCCAGGCCGAAAATAAAGATCCCGTTCAGGACGATATTCGTGACCGCACCGCCACCCCGGAGGATCATCGGGATCCAGGCATCGTCAGCGCCGATGAGTACGCGACTGCCGATCAGATTCAAGCCGGCGAAGGGAACGCCAAAGGCCAGAATGCGGAGATATGTGGCTCCCAATCGGATCGAGTCCACATCGTCGGTCAACAGATCGATCAGTTGGGTCGGGATCGTCCAGAACAGTCCCGCGATCGGCAACGAAATCACGACCACCAACAGGACACTCGAACGGACGGCCCGCCCGAGCTGATCGAACTTGCCGGCCCCGTACCGTTGGGAGACGAGCGCGATTGTGCCGGCGGCCAGGCCACCGCCGATGGTAAACGCCGCTCCCCAGTACGGCCCGGCGAACCCCACACCGGCGATGGCCGCCGAGCCGACCCCGATCCCGACCATCGCCACATCGACCGCGTTTTTCGACATGCGGGCCAACCCCGTGACGATCCGTGGCCAAGCGAGATCGACGGTCCGATCGACGCGGTCCGGGTCGACGAACCCGAATCGAGCCAGTCCGAGGCCGATCCACCGGATCGTCAATCGGACGGGGTTTGGAATGGAGGGCACGGTATCTCCTTGGCGTTGCGGGCGGGGCCCTATCGGTGTTTCCTCTGCGGTCAGCGGGGGAGGGTATTCACACACTGCCCAATGGTCCGGTCGCGGCCATCGACAGTGGGAGCAACCCCGATAGTGGGGTAGGTGGATAGAGTAGAAAGGCTATCCACCATCTTCCCGTTCTCCTCGCTATAGCCGACACGGCCGTCGATCTACTTCAGTCAGACACCCTCCCGCTTGAGGCTCTCTCGACTGCCACCCGATCGGTCTCGCCGTTCACCGCCGGAGCCCCGTTCTGGGGCGATCGATACATCGCTGAACAGTTGCTTGAAGCCCACCTCGATCCCGAACGCGATGTCGCGAGCCGCCCACACGATCGAATCGATGCTGAGACCGACTGGCTCATCGATGCACTGAATCTCTCTCCGGGGGATCGAGTACTTGATTTGGGCTGTGGGCCGGGGTTGTACTGCAAACGGCTGGCCGACCGTGGACTGGAGGTTACCGGTGTTGATATCTCCGCGACAGCGGTCGAACGAGCAACCCACCGGGCCGCCGAGAGCGACCACTCGATCACCTACCGACAGGCGGATTACCAAACCATGCCCGTCGAGTCGGTGTTCGATGCCGTCATCCTCGTCTACTTCGACTTCGGAACGTTCGGCGATGCGGATCGCAATGCGATCCTTGAGACCGTGCGGGACGCTCCCGTTCCCGGCGGCCGATTCGCCTTCGATATCTACGACGAGTCGGCACTTTCAGAGATGACCGAGTCCACCAGTTGGGAGCTCAGCGACGGTGGGTTCTGGCGGCCGGACACTCATCTGGTGCTCACCGAGACGATTACCTATCCAGCCGCGTTGGCCTCCCTCGATCAACACACCGTGATCGATACCTCAGGCACGGCGACCATCTATCGGTTCTGGGAGCGGTATTACGATCGCGCGTCGATCGAGGAGATGCTCGCGGCCGCGGGATTGGCCCTCTGCGACGTCTGGGCGGATCTCCGTGGGACTCCCGTTACCGACGAGGCCGATACCTACGGCGTGCTTGCCCGCCGGAGGAACGGGGCTGATGGTTAGGGATACTCAGTTCCGGCGAAGCCGTTTGATGAGTTCGCGGCTCAATCGGACCGCCCGATCAGCACTGTCGACATCGATCTCGCCGCCGTACCGGGCCCGTTCGTAGAGTTCGAACACCTCGGTGACGCGGCCGTCGAGCCCACGGGACTGCAGGGCAGTCAGGTATTCCCGAGGGGTTTCATCGGGCCTCCGGGGCCGATATTTCCGGCCAAGGAGATATTCCAGCCGGTTGAACGCCCCGATAATCCGATCGCCCGTTGAGCCGGTCGGAGGAATTCGGAGCCAGAGGACACGATACAGTCGTTCGAAGGCTGCGAAACGGCGAATACCGGCACCGATACCCGAGAGCAAAAGGAGACCATACAGTATTGTCCGTTGATCCGGCAAGGAGAGCTCCGTGCCGTCCCGGCCGCCCTCCCGGCCACTGGTCGCTCCACCAGCATTCCGGACCCGGTTGGATTGGCCCGACGTTGTATTACTCCGGTTTCCCGATTGTTCGGGGTTGACGAACGTGTCACCGACCGGGCCGTATTCATCGCCAAAGGTCGACTCACCGGGTGCCGGCAATGCCGATCCGGCGCCGGCACCGACATCCACGCTTTCGTTGGTATCGATACCGGCTTCGTTGGCGATCCGGGCCTGTTGGAGGCGGGCCGTCTCAGCAGCACTCCGAGGGCTACTCGGCGTCGGGTCGAACTCGACCCAGCCGACGTCTTCGAAGTACACCTCGACCCAGGCGTGGGAGTGATAGCCCCTGATGACCCAGCGGTTGTCATCGACCTGCTGACCGGGTGTGTAGCCGACGACGAATCGAGCGGGAATCCCCTGGGTGCGCAACATCACGACCATCGTGGTCGCGAAGTACACACAGTAGCCCCGCTCCATGTCGAATAGGAAACTCGCGGCGATATCGTCGTTCGGACGCCGTACCTCCAGGGAGTAGCCTTTGTTGGCCTCGAGCCACCGTTGGATCTTCAGCGCCGCATCGTAGGAGTTGTCGACTGCCGACAGGAGCTCTTCGGTGAACGTCGCGACACGGTGGGGCGTGCTCTGGGGCAACTGCAGGTACCGGTTTTCGATCACGGTCGGATACGCTTGGCCGGACTCCCGGAGTTGGTCAGGGGACCATTTCGGGTGATAGCTTACGACGTCATAGCGCTCACCGGCCGAGAAACTCCCGGCGGGCTGGATCCCGTCGAGATCGGTCACACGGACATCCGTCGCCTGTGTTTCGATTTGGGCCGGCTTCCAGGCGGCCGGCATCGTATCGATCGGCGATTCGGCCCGGAAGGACTGGCGGATCTGTTCGGAGCGGCCCTGTGGCCGGGCCAACGATCCGGGATACGGTTTGGATCGACCGGTGCGGATCCAGTCACCGCCGGTGTATCGATCATAGGCGCCGACCCGCCAGAACGCCGGTCGATCGGCCGAGACGGTAAACCGAACCGTCGGTGACAGGCGGACGCTTCCCGGAATCGAGACTTCATCCGGATTCGACAGCAACCCGCCCTCCATCGTCGGCGTGCCAAAATCGAGCAAGAGCGGCTTGCGTTTGTCACCGGGAATGATACTGATCGAGGTCGTGGCCACCCCCATCAGAAACATCCGTCGGGTCAACTGTCTGCTGATCGTCCGCCCCGCAGACTTGGCGGCAAACCGTCCCGGTGGATCACGGCGACGGAAGCCGTGATCAAGGTCACCAAAGCCAAGCGTTCCGATCGCTCCGAGCACTCCGAACAACGTCACGACGATCCCGGCGTCCCCGCTTAGAACGAACAACCCCAGGGTCGCACTGCCCACGATGACACCCGGGGTATACTGCCGTCGGAAGAAGAAAAACCACGAGACGAAGACCGGACCCGGCATAACCGCTAACGTCCAGATTTCGGCGTTGGTGGTTCGAAGAATCGAGAGGCCGGTCAGGATCGCGATGGTGTCGGTGATCTGGCGGGTGATGTTGACGTAGGCCGCCGGCGCCATCGCGAGATAGATGATAACTCCGACGATGAGACAACCTGCCCCGAGGATAACCGCCCACCGGACCGACAGCCGCCGTGAAAGGAGAAACGACAGCAACAGGACCACAACGATCTCGACAAGGAACAGGCGGACACCGCCGACGACGTCAACGAAATAAAAGAGCAGGCTCAGATACGACAGTGTCAGGACCATCGCCGAAATCCCAGCAAGGAGTTCGTATTTGCCGGGTATTGGACGATTCAGATATCCCTCGAACATCCGATGCAATCCTCTCGATATCGATCCACGCGGATTCATCGTCCGGGCTCCGTCGCGTGCACTGAGCGAGTCCCACTGATCGGGACGGTTAGTCGTTGATTGGGGGCCGGAAGTGCCGTTGGGAGCTGATCACTCCCGACCAGGTGACTAATGGGCCAAACCATTGGAGATGTGGATCGACGTGTGGTTATGCTTGGTTAGGCCTGTATCCAGTTATATATTCGCGGGCGAACGCCCGTAGTATCCACGGGAGGAATGATGATACGCTGGCCAACAAGGAAACGAGACGAGTGCTTCAGGGCTTGACTCCGAGCAGTCCACGGAAATTTGCCCTGATTCAATCGGTCTGATAACCCAGGTATACTCGATCCGACGATCAGCTCCAATCAGGACTGGATCTCAAGCGTATGGACACCGGTGAGCATATCCACTGCGACGACCATATCGCGGGCCTGGTTGTAGTACGCGCCGAAGGTCATCGGAGCGCTGCCGTACTTATCAAACGGTCCTTGAGCCTGATCGACACCGGCGACGGGGAGATACTGATCGACCGATTCCGGATCCCGCGGATTCGATAGATCGTACACCACGACGCCGTCGTGGTAGTCCCCGCTGACGATGAGGGGGAGGCCCTCACGATGGACGATGTCGAAGTTGTGGCCGGTCCAGTCGAGCCGTTCCTTCTGAAACCGATCCTGGTGTTGGGCCGTCGGCGAACGGACGAACCCGATGGGTTCCGGATCGGCTGGCGACCCGTCCGCCCAGCCGATGTCGAGGACCTGCTTGCCACCAGGGGTCTCCATCCCCTTTTCGTCACCGACGACGACCAGCGCACGCTCGGGATCGAAGGTTACGTAGTGAGCTCGTTCGAATCCCGCGCCCATCGAGTCGTCGGGATAATCCGGTAATGTACTGTAATCGAGGCGTCCACGTTCAACCGGTGACCGCGGGTCGCTCACGTCTATGGCGACGTATCCCGTGAAGTCTCCATTGATGTAAGCCAGATGAGCTAGTTTGCGGTCGGGATCAACAGTCACGTCGTGAAGCCGACCGTTTGGACCGGCCTCGGTCACTTTCACGGGGGCGGTTGGATCGCTAACATCCCAGACATCAAGCCCGGGTGTGGAACCGTCGTGGATATTTACCGTGTAGACAAGAGGCACGTCGGTGCTCGGATGTGGAAACAGGTTATGTGTCGCGCCGGCGGCTGCATGGCCAAGCACGACTGGATCGGTGGGAGAACCACTTCGAAATCCATAATCGACAACCTCGAATCCGTCCGCTCCGTCCTCGCTTGAGGAGCCCAGTGACCGGTAATACAGCCCATCCCGACTGTCGAATTTCACATCACCGTCGGCGGTCTTGGGGGGCGAGGGCAGGTGATGGACCATACGTGGTAATGGCAGACGTTGCAGATCGACGAGCACGCTGCCGGTCGAACTCTGTCCTAACGAGCCGACCACAGCATACTGCCCATCCTCAGTCACATCGATGCCACCGAACCCGTCTTCAGGGTGGGTGAGCAACGAATGACCCAGCGGTTCGAGGTGAACATCCGTCGGCGTCGGGGTTGGTTCCGGTGTCGGTGTTGGCTCCGGAGTTGGTGTTTCCGTCGGTGTTGGCGTCGGGGTGTCAAAATCAGCCTTGGATTGGACGGCGGGATCTCGGGGCGCGTAATCCTCATTGTTGGGGACGCCATCACCATCGGTATCGGCGATGGTTGGTGGTGAGTCACAGCCCGCGAGCCAGAACGAAACCGTCGCCAGAACCGTTCCGATGAGACGGCGTCGTGTCGAATCTACCATGAGCCCTCGTGGATAGCTCCTGACAGATTCCTATCAGATAAAATCAACTTTTCCGGAATGATAACCGACGAAGATGATCTCCATGTCCAACAGCGGTAGCCGGATGTGGGTATTCACGACTGGCTAAGTGGGTGCGAGTCCCGATTGATGAGAAGAAAGCCGCTGTTGATCAGCCACGGTGGTTGTTGTGCTTTCGCCGTGGAGTATCGGAAGCCTCATGCTCCTTGTGGACGGGATCTCGTGTTGGTCTTTCAGATAAGATACCGGAAGTTTATCAAGGTGCCAACAACCCCCAAACGAGTGCGGGCATGTCCGAACGGAAACGAATCTATATATTTTTGATTGACGATTATTATGTGTTCAAGCAATACGTGCCGCGGACGGGGGTTTTCGCCGAATTACAGGATTACTACAACGACGATCAGTACCGGTTTGAGGTGCCAAAGGATGACCTCGTGGAAGTAGCGCGATTGCTTGAGCAACAACAGTATAAGTTACGCCGTATCATCCAACTCGAAGAATTCGCTGTGGTCAAAAAACAGCAGACAAATCACGCGGGGATCCTTCGGAACGCAGTTGCTCACTGGCGGCAAGATGGGTATACCGTCTTCGTTATGCAGAGCCCTCAGGCTATCCGAGAAGCCGTTGATCATGGTGCTACTCGGTTTGAAGCGACTGATTTGAACTTAGAACGCTGACTAACAGGCGTTCGACGGATCGGAATAAACAGGCCAGAATATCAAGAAATCGGAGAGCCATGCTATTCACGTACCTCCCTAGATTATTGCCTTGTTAGAATAATGATCAGTATGAATTCCACCAACATATGACGGGCAAAGCAGAATCTATCGATATAATATCGTTGCTGCCCTCGGCGACCGAGATCGTCTACGCGCTTGGCTTGGAGCCGGTCGGCGTCTCGCACGAATGTGATCACCCACCGGCGGCTGCCGATAAACCGGCGATCAACCGGTCACATATCGATGCCGATGCTAGTGCCGAGGAGATCGACCAGCAGGTACAGAAAGCGGTCGCCGAAGACGGGGTCTACGAGCTCGATTTAGCCGCCTTAGAAGCGGCGGCTCCCGATCTGATCGTATCACAGGGGATCTGTGATGTCTGTGCCGTCGATGATACGCTCGTTCGCGAGAGCGTCGCGGAACTGGAGTTAAAGACCGACATCATCACCACCCATCCCCACAGCCTCGGGGATGTCCTCGCGGATATCGAACGGATCGGTGCGGCCGCCGGTGTCGAGGAACGAGCCACCGTCCTTGTCGCCGAACTGCAAGCCCGTATCGATGCGATCGAGCAGGCGACGAGCGAGATTACGGTCCGACCATCGGTGGCCGTCCTCGATTGGACCGCCCCACCCATGGTCGCGGGCCACTGGGTTCCCGAAATGGTCGAGCTGGCCGGCGGGCGATACGGATTGGCAGATCCGGGCGATCGATCCCGCCCCCGCGAGTGGCAAGCCATCCGTGAGTACGATCCCGACGTGTTGATCGTCGCGCCGTGTGGGTTCGACCTGGACCAGACGATGGAAAACGCCAGTGATCTCACGGATCGACCGGGGTGGAGGGAGCTGACGGCCGTTCGTGAGGATCAGGTCTACGCAATGGATGGCCATCACTACATGAATCGACCGGGTCCGCGGCTCGTCGACTCGCTCGAGTATCTGGCCGGTCTCTTACATCCGGAGGATTTCGAGCAGCCAACCGAACCGATTGCCGCGGCGTTCCCCAGCCATTCGGTCCCGGTCTCGGATCGCTAGTCGTCGACCGTCTCGGGCGTTCCGACGACGCCATCGGCGATAAGTTGGGCGATGGTTTCGTCGTCGTAACCGTGTGCTGTCAGGAGTTCCCGGGTATCCGCCCCCAGTTTGGGCACGCCACGCCGGATCGACGTTGGTGTCTCCGAGAATTTGACGGGGAAATCGATCGCACCGAATGATTCACCTGAGACCGACAATTCCTGTTTGAGCCCCCTGGCGGTGACGTGGTCGTCCGCCCAAACCTCCTTCGTATCGTACACCGGGGCGATCGGGACGCCATCGGGGGCCAGTGTTTCGAACCACTCGATGGCGGATCGGTCAGCGAGCGCCTCCGAGAGGTGGTCGGTCACCGCTTCACGATGTTCGCGGCGATCCGCCATCGTCGCAAAGCGATCGTCCTCGGCCAACTCCGGCCGGCCGATACCGGTACAGAGCTTCCGCCAGTGGGCCTCGGTGGCGACGATCACCGCCAGATACCCGTCGGCCGTTTCGAAGACGTCGTAGGGAACATACTCCTGAAGGGCGTTCCCGGTCCGGGGATAGGCCTCCCCGGTCGCGAAGGTGTATCCGGCCCGCACCGACAACCACGCGATCAGACCGTCGGTCATCGAGACATCGATATATTGTCCCTCGCCGTTGCCGATCGCGCGTTTGTACAGTGCCCCCAGGATCGAACTGACCGCGTACATCGACCCCGTGAGATCGCCGATCGGCAGCCCGGCACGATACGGTTTGCCATCGGGTGGCCCCGTCAAGCTCATGTGGCCGCTCATCGCCTGGGCCATCATATCGAGGGCCGGAATGGAAGCGTACGGGCCCGTCTGGCCGAACCCGGTGATCGAACAGTAGATGATCGCCGGATTGACTTCCGACAGCGCATCGTAGTCGAGACCGAACTTCGCCATCCGGCCGGCCGGATGGTTCTCGACGAGGACATCGGCCTCGGCGGCGAGATTCCTGATGATTGTTTGTCCGTCGGCCGTCGACAGATCGACCGCTACGGACCGTTTGTTCCGGTTGACGGCGCTGAAATACGAGCTCATCTCCCCGACGAAGGGAGGCATCGATCGACCGATGTCCCCGCCATCGGGGCGTTCGATCTTGATCACCTCGGCGCCCATATCCGCCAGTGCCATCGACGCGAACGAGCCGGCGACGACCTGCGTGACATCGAGGACGGTGACCTCCGAGAGCAAGCCCTCCTCAGCGGACATGGGTGGCCGCCTCTGTGTTACGATCACACGGCTGGACTGGTTGTGTCATAGTCGGCGAGGGGCGGCCGACCGACAAATAGATGGCGCCACACTACAGCTGTAGACCGAGCAACCGGTTGGCGAGCAACGACACGGCTGCGACCCCATGCAGGACTCCAAGCACGCCAAACGCAAGCCCCCACCCACTGACATCGGCAGCCGTGCCGACGACCGTCGTCCCGATCGATCCCAGGAGGATGTAACAGGTGCGAACCACGCCAAAGCCTACACCCCGTTCGTCGGCGCCGAGGAGATCCATAATGCGGGACTGGATCGGCGGGATCCAACTCATCGCGATACCGATACAGGCGGTTCCAACGAGAACGATCGCCAGCCCGCCAAAGCCGATCAGCAGGAAATAGCCGGTCACACCCGCCACCATCGTCCCAATGATCGTCGGCTGCCGGCCGAACCGATCCGAGACGGCGCCGCTGATCGGGCCCGCGGTGCCGATGATCACGGAATAGCCGGCAAAGAGGGTGCCGGCGGCGCTGGTCGAGAATCCGTGAAATTGCTGAAGAAAGGCCGGCAGGAACGCCATCGTGGCCAAGGCCGTAAACTCCCCGAGGACCGCCAGCCCTGTCGTGTAAGCGATCGCCGGACGTCGAAGGATGTCCGCTAGGATACCCCAATCAATATCGGTCGTCCGTGTGTCAGCCGCCGCCGTCGGTCGGACGATGACCGCAAATCCACCCAGCACGACCAGCGGAACGGCCCCGCCGACGACGAGCGCCCAGCGCCAGTCGACCCGGACTGCGACGGCAACAGCGGTGATCGGCGCCGTGACACCGGCCAGCTGACTGCCGATACGATGGGTCCCGATCGCGGTGCCATAACCGTCGAACAGCCGTGTCAACAACGCTGTCGCGGCGTTATAATAGAGCCCGGCCCCGACGCCGAGCAGGATGACGCCACCCCCGAACAACAGGAACGTCGGCGCCAGCGCCGCAACGACACCGCTCAGTCCCGTCACCGCAAGCGAGAGGAGGACGACCCGTCGGCCACCGAACCGGTCAGCGAAGACCCCGCTGGGGAGCTGGGCGAGCGCGTAGGCGGCCCACATGCCGGTCAATGCCGTCCCGATCGCGGCCCGGGTCGTGTCGAACGTGCCGACGATATCGAGCACGAGGGGGCTGATCACCAGTTGCGTGAATCGAATACCCAGATACGACAGAACACACAACGAGAGCGCGGCGTGCCGATAGGACCACCCGATTCGCTCACCGACCGACAGTGGCATCGTATTACGTAGGCCTATATAGCCAACTATAGACGTACCGCATTGCCCCGATCGGATGTCAGTCCATTAATGTGTTTTAGCGGCATAGAGCGCAGTATGTCGAGCGAATACCGACCGGGGCAGTGCAATATCGGCGCCGCCGAACAGCGCAAGCGGCGGACCTTTGGGTGGCTGGGCTTTGGCGCGGCGGCGCTGCTGGTCGTTGCTGTCGCCGGAATCCCCCTCCCGACCCGGGTGCTGTTGTTCGCGGTGGTTCCACTCTTCGGTGGATTGTTGGGCATTCTCCAGGCCCGCAAGCGGTTCTGTGCGGGCTTTGC
>JAXINS010000005.1:0-12730 GCA_034190395.1 Chewarchaeum aethiopicum (SeqCode) | reverse complement strand
GTTTGAACCTCCATTCTACTGATACTCTGCAAAGCTGTTAAATGTATGTGATTCGTGTCGATGCTGCCTCGCTGATCGCGGGCAGGAGTCGTGATCCTGTCGATCACGACTCGGTATCCCGATTGTTTTAAAACCTGACAGGCCGGCGGATCTGTCGACTACGCATCACCACGGGCGGCCTCGAACATCGCCAGTGCCGCCTCGCGGCGTTCGGCGTGATCGACGATCGGATCGGGATACGCCGGAGCCAGATCCCGCCGCCGATCGACCGCCAGTTCGTTCCATGAATGGATCGCATCGGCTGGGACGCCCTCCAGCTCGGGGACGTAGGTTTTGATGTACTCGGCGTCGGGATCGTAGCGTTCACCTTGGGTCATCGGATTGAAAATCCGGAAGTACGGCTGGGCATCGGTCCCCGTCGACGCGGCCCACTGCCAGCCACCGTTGTCGTTTGCGGTGTCGTGATCGACCAGCCGCCTGCGAAACCAATCGTAGCCGGCCCGCCAGTCGAGTAAGAGATCCTTCGTCAGGAAGGACGCGACGATCATCCGCACCCGATTGTGCATCCAGGCCTCCTCACGGAGCTGGCGCATGCCGGCATCGACGATCGGATAGCCGGTCTCGCCGTCCTGCCAGGCTTCGAGTGCCTCCGGGTCGTCGTGCCACTCAATCGGATTCTCGTAGGATTTGAAGTTCTCGGTGACGACCGACGGATTGAACCGAAGGACGTGTGTGTAAAACTCCCGCCAGGCGAGTTGGGACTGGAACTCCTCGACGGATTCTCTGGCCGCTTCATCGGGCGCCTGCTCGTGGGCGGCAGCCGTTCGTTCGTAGACCTCCCGGATACCGATCGTGCCCCACTTCAGTTGGGCCGACAGTCGGGAGGTCCCATCGGCCGCGGGATCGTCGCGCCGGTCCTCGTAGTCGTAGATCGGTCCGTCACAAAACGACGCCAGTCGGGCACGAGCCGGCTGGGTCCCCGCCGCCGGAATCGTTGCCGACGGGGCATCGAACCCCAAGTCCTCGTTCGTCGGCAGCGGTGATCCCGAACAACCAGCGAAGGCGTCGGCCGACGGGGCTGGAACGGAATCGGGTTTTGGTCGATCGCGCCACTTCCGCCAGAAGTACGTGAACACCGAGTAATGGGTCCCCTCGTTGGTCGTGATCGATCCCGGTTCATGCAGGAGCTGATCCTCGAAGGCCTCAGCGTCAATCCCCTCGGCCGCCAGAGCCTCCTCGACGGCCGCATCACGCCGTCGAGCCAACCCGGAGTAATCCTCGTTGTAAAGGACCCCGTCGGCGTCGTGGGCGGCAGCGACCTCGGGTAACCGGTCGGTGGGGTTGCCCCGGACCGTCAGGAGGTCGCTGTCGCGGTCCCGATAGGCCGCCCGTAGCTGCTCGAGGGCGTCGAGCATGAAGGCCACGCGCGGGGGACTCGCGTGTTCGAGGACGACCGGATCGAAGACGAACACCGGAACGACCGTATCCCGGTCGGCAGCCGCGGCGAGACCGCGGTTGTCGGCAACCCGGAGATCGCGTCGGTGCCAGAAGAGCAGCATAGCCTGTCAGGGTGTTGGATTCTTGTCAATTTACCGGTCGGGCGGGAGCGGTCGGCCGTCGCGATCGGTGGTGATCGCCTCCCGATGATCGTCGAGCACCGCGAAGCGATCCCCCCGGCGCCGTTCGAGCCAGTAGAGAAGCCGTTTGGCCCACTGCAACTTTCGGCGTTTCATGGCATCGACCGTCGGATCATCGAAGCTCCAGCCGGGGAATCGCAACCTCTCCGCCCCGAAATGATCGGCGAGAAACGCGCCACGGTCCCCGTCGGTGAAACCGCCGAAGTTCGCGACCGCCGGAAGCGGCTCGGCCTGTGTCGTCGCCACGACCCACGCGGGATCACACTGGGGCATAATCGCCCGCAACGCCGGGATGTTATCGCCGTGGGCGTGGATCGCGACCGGGCGACCGAGCTGCGTGAACTGTCGGGCCGTCTCGGTGTTCTTATCGAGATCCGTGACCATGAGATCGACCGTGACGTTCGCGTCACGCAGGACATCCGCCGCCGTCGAGGCGGCAACGACGATATCGGCCTCTCCAGCGATCGCTATCTCCTCTTTGAGGGTCGGGCCACCCCCGGCGATGGCTACCTCCGCGCCGGCGAAGGCCGGCAGGATCTCCTCGGTGATCGGATCGACATACTCCGCGAGGAGATCACGCGCCCGTTCGTCGGCAGTACGGTCGAAGCCGAAATCCGTGAGGATGGCCTCATACACCGGTTCCCAGGTCTCGAAATCCATGGCTGTGGGTAGACGTTAGGGCCGATCGGCGAGCCCATCGGCGATCGGACCGGCGACGGCTTCAAACCCGGCGTCGGCCAGCGCGTGATGGGTGGCCTGTAACGTCTCGTATGTCCCCGCCAGATAAACGGTCCCCTCGGGATGGGTGTCGGTCCGGCTAACGGCCGCCCCGGCGTCGCGGGCGACCGAGACGAACCGATCGACCGCTTCGATATCCATGATCTGGAAGACCTTGCTGGCGCTGTCGGATGCCAGGTCGGGGTCGGCGTGGAGCCGATCGAGATGGCGACGGGCCTCCCGGGCTGTCCGCACGTCGAGCTCCTCAACGGTCGGCGTCCGGATCCGATCAGCGGTAAAGGTATCACCGATGATCGCCGCATCCCTCGTTTCGGCGACGTCGTGGGTCCGGATGACGTGGGCGCCCCGCTCGACCGCCATCGCCGTCGCGGCCAAACTCACCGGCAGTGCTTCTTCGGTGCTACGATCGGCGAGGTCCCGCAGGAAGTTCTTGCGGTTGATCGAAACGAGGATCGGTTGGCCCAGCCCCCGGAATTCCCGGAGCCGGTGAAACGTCTCGCGATCGTCGGCCAGGGTTTTGGCCTCGCTCCAGCCACCGAAGGCGGGATCGACGATCGTCTTCTCGGTCAGACCCTCGCGTTCGAGCGCGGCGTAGATGTCGTCGACGTCCTCGATGGCCCCGGGTCGTTCGAGATCCGGTGGACTGGCCATTTTGACGACGGCCGCGTCCCGTTCACGACAGACACGGGGCATGTCGGGGTCCGCGAAACCACAGATATCGTTGACGATGTCGAACCCGCGGTCGAGGGCTTCCTCGGCGACCTCGTGATAGCGGGTTTCGATCGAATAGACCGCATCCCCGCTGACGCTCTCGATCGTCGCAATTGCGGTGTCGAGACGCTCGAGTTCCTCGTCCGCCGAGAGCACCTCGAAACGCTTGTTCGCCGACTCGAGGCCAACATCCACGATGTCGGCGCCTTCACCGATGAGTTCCTCGTCGACATAGGCGGCCGCCTCGCCGGGATCGTTGTAGACGCTCGGTTTATACGGGGATTCCGAGCTGACGTTTAATACGCCCATGATCCGTGGCGGATAGGGATCACCGATCTTCAGGCCGGCCGCATCGACCGTTCGCATGTCCAGTCGTAGTCAGTCCGTTGACATAACGGTTCGTTTTCCGGTCGGCGGCCGCCATGACAGCGTGTTTTTATGCTCCTCAGGCCAAGGGGAAACTATGGCAAAGGTCAGTATCGGGCTCCGGGGGTGGCGCTTCGATGAGGACGACGTGTTTGCCGATGACGGCACCATGCGGCCCCTCGAGGAGATGCCGCCCGACACCAGGGATCGCATACAGCGGTTGATGGTGTTGGTTCGGGAACCCTGTGACGCCTGCTGGCTGATCCACGGGGACGATAACCGCGACCAGTGTAACGTCCCCGACGTGGTCTACGGCGAACCACTCTCGGAAGTATTGCTCTGTTCAGACCACGAAGCCGACTTCCTCTTCTGGTACCGCGAGGAAGGCGGGGAGGCGTATCGCGGCGAGCCGGAACTCCAGGACGAATTCCACGAGTGGTTCGCCGATGGGGGCCGGGCGCCCGAGGGGTACGGCGGCATCGAACACGTCGACACCGATCCCCAGAACGTCCGGACGCCACCGGCTCCCGAATTCCCGACCGTCGATGTCGAGCCAACCGAGGACGACGCAGTTCGTCTCGATCTCCGACAGTTCGATGACGAGCCGACGGAGGAGGCCGACGATAAAGCGGGAACGCCGGTGGATCTCGACGAGACGGAGATCGATCTTGACGCCGAGTACCCACGCCGATGAGCGAACTCGCGGTCGCGGTAGTGGATGCCCAAACCCCCGGCAACATCGGGACGATCGCCCGGGCGATGAAGAACTTCGGTTGTGGACAACTCCTCCTCGTTGATCCGCCGCCCTTAGATCCCGACGGCGAGGCCTACGGCTTAGCGGGGCAGGCCAGAGAGGACATCCTGCCGAACCACCGCGAACTCAGCTTCGATACCCTCGTCGGGAACTACTACACGATCGGCTTTACCGCCTATCCCAACGAGGACGACCGCAAACACGTCCGCTATCCCGTGGCGACGCCGGCGGAGCTGGCCACGGAGTTGCAGTCAGTCGAGACGGATACCGCCCTCGTGTTCGGCCGGGAACGGGTCGGCTTGACCAACGACGAACTCGCCCGGCTCGATCGGTGCTGTTCGATCCCGGCTGCCGAGGAGTATCCCGTTCTGAACCTCGGTCAGGCGGCGACCATCGCGTTGTATGAACTGCGGTCGCTGACACTCGAGACAACCCAACAGCCCGAGGACCGACATAGTCGTGCCGACGAAGCCCAGCTCGAACGGCTCTATGATACCTTCGAGGAGTTCCTCGCGGCGATCAACCATCCGGCTGAAAAACGGGCCAAAGCCGAGCGGTTATTGCGTCGCGTGCTGGGTCGAGCCCATCCCACTGGCCGCGAAGCGGTCACCTTGACCGGTATCCTCCGGCGGGCAACCGAGCGGGCCGACCGCGGATCGGATGACACCAGCGATTAAGCGCGTTTTTGGATCTCCTCACGGAGAACTTCACTGACGAGATCGCCCTCCGCTTTGCCCCGCAACGCGCCCATACACTCGCCCATCAGCGCCGAAAACGCGCCCATCCCTTCTGTTTCGACCTGTTCTTCGTTGCGTTCGACGACCTCGACGACCGCCGCCCGGACCTCGTCTTCGCCAGCACTGCCGAGCCCCTCGGCTTCGGCGGCCTCGGCGGGGGTTTGTGCCGGTCGCTCGGCAAGCGCCCGGAGGAGTTCGGGAACGCCCTCCTGAGCGAGTTCCCCGTCGGCGAGCAACTCGAAGGTCCCTCGGAAGTGGTCCTCGGTGAGCTGATCGACGGGGACGTCGTCCCGCCGGAGTTCCGTGACGGTGCTCTCGACGGTCTGGGCGGCCAGGGTCGGATCGACGCCCCGTTCGACGGCCGCCTCGAACAACGGCATCCGTTCGCTGTAAGCCACCTGTTCGGCAAGCCCGGCATCGAGGTCGTATTCGGTCTGATAGCGTTCGACCTTCTCGGTCAGCAACTCCGGTTCCTCGATGTCGCTGACAGCCGGTTCGACCGGCGGCACGTCCGTCTCGGGATACATCCGAGCCGCCCCGGGAAGCGGGCGGAGATACCGGGTCGTCCCGTCCTCGTTTGCGTCCCGGGTCTCCTCGGGAACCCCCTCGATCGCCGTTTCGGCCCGTTCAGCCACCGCCTCGATGCTCGTTTCGGCGATATCCGGGTCCGCGGCGACGATCGCGACGGCATCGGCCTCGTCGGCGCCAACGGCCGCCCGGAGGGCCTCGACTTCCGATTCAGTCACCCCGTAGGCCGGAAGCTCATCCGTATGGAAGATCCCCCCGGCGCCATGTCGTTTGGCGTGATCGGACAGTTCCGTTCCGAGCCGCCGGTCGGGTTGGAGCTCCGCGCCAACCAACCCATCGAAGCCATACAGCGGGACGGCCATGACGATCCCGCCATCGGCCATGACGCCGCCGATCACGCCGCTGTCGGTATCATCGAACACGGTGGAAACGTCGGTCGGGCTCCCCACTTCGGCATCGCGGGCCTGGAGCTCCTCGGCGATTTCGAGCAGTCGGACCTGTCGGTGGGCCTCGTTGCGAACGATGTCGTCGATGTCATCGAGGCTCTGGACGCCTTTGAGTTCGACGCGCGCCCCATCGGCGATCGAGATGTTGACGTCCTGGCGGATGGTACCGAGCCCGCGTTTGACCTGCCCCGTCGACCGGAGCAACATGCCGATCCGTTCGGCCGCTTCCCGGGCCTGTTCGGGCGTCGAGATATCCGGTCCGGTCCCGATCTCGACCAGCGGAATGCCAAGCCGATCGAGCCCATAGCGGACGCCCGCATCGGTTTCCGCGATCCGTTTGGCGCTTTCTTCCTCAAGCATCAGATCCTCGATCGAGACCGGCCCGTCATCGGTCTCGATTATCCCGTTGCGGGCGACCAGTGCCGATCGCTGGAACCCGGAGGTGTTCGATCCGTCGATGACGATCTTTCGCATCACCTGGACCTGATCGACGACGTTCATATCCAGCAGTTGGGCGATTTCGAGAGTCACCGCCAGGGCCTGCTGGTTGAGCCGATGGGGTGGCTCGTCGTCCTCCTCGACGAGACAGGTGGTATCGAAGGCCAGATACTCGAACTCGCGATCGACTTTGCTCTCCTCGAGAGCTGCCTCGTCGATCTCGCCGAGTTCACTGCGCGTGGGATGGAGATATCGCGTGAACGACCGGACGCTGTCGTCGGGGTCCCGGAGGTCGGTCGGACACTCACAGAAGAGTTTGGTGTCGGTATCCAGCTGCTGGTGGATCTCAAGCCCCGCGGTCAGCCCGAGATCCTCGTAATCGTGGTCGTACCCGTGCTCGGACGCGGTCATCGTCCCGGTGTGGGTGATGGATGGATAAAAAACCGTCCAGTCGGGATTCGCCGCTGGTTAGTCCTGGCTGCCGACGACGGTCACCGATCGATTGGTGTTCAAAATGACGGCTTGGGTGATGCTCCCGAACAGGGCTTTCCCCGCTGCCGAGCGTTTCCGCCCGCCCATCACGATCTGATCGGCATCGATCTGCTCGGCCAACTGTGGGATCCCGTCCTCCAATGGGAGGGAAACCGCCATCGTTTCGACGTCGACGTCGTTGGCCACGAGGTGGTCTTTGGCAGTCTGGACCGACTCGACCTGACTCAGTGACGCGAGTTCGTCCTCATCGAGCGACTCGTTGGCCGCCATCGAATGAGTGAGGGTGACTTCGATCGCCTCTCCGGCAGCGGGGAGGGAAGCGACGAATTCGGCCTGGCGACGGGCGGGACCGACTGCTTCATCGACCGGTAGCAAAACAGTATACATTACATAATACCCCACGTTCGGCGATCATAAAGGCCGCTTGTTTTTGGTTGCGGATTGACCTGCTGGTGGTGGCCAAGTTAGCGGTCGATGACCGTGTCAGCGATCCGAACGAAAAAGCCCATCGCGGTGCGGACCGAAGGTCGAGCGATGGCAGAGGGTGCGCTCATCTATCCGGCCACGACGGCTATCGCAACCGTTGCCGTGGCTCTTTGTTTCGTTCACGCCCGCGGGGACGCCGACCGACTGACCTTACTCGCCATGGCGTTGATCTATGGCTTTCTCCTCGAACAGGGGTCGATCATTGCCTTTGAGGCATACGTCTATGCGACCGATCAGTTCGTGGTGACCCTGCTCGATGTGCCCATCGCCATCGCGTTGGCCTGGGCCGCGATCATTTACGCTGCCATCCAGACGGGAACGCATCTGGGGCTTCGGCCAGCCCAACTGCCGTTTTTTGTCGCCCTCTATGCCCTCCACATCGACATCGCGATCGATGCGGTCGCGATCCGGGTCCCGTTCTGGGAATGGCAGACTGGCGGGGTCTGGTTTGGCGTGCCACTGGGGAATTTCGTCGCCTGGTATCTGGTCGCCATCCTGTTTACGGGATCGTATCTCGCCTTTCGATCACTGACGGCCAATCGACTCCTGCAGGTGATCGGCACGCTCGTCGCCTCGGTGGCTAGCTTACTCGTCGGCCTAGAGCTGTATATCGAGCTGATCAAGGCAAATGGACTGCTCTGGGAGGTGCTCGTCTTTGTCGGGATCGTGGTGGTGGCCCTCTGGGTCATCGGACGCGAATCGCCACGACAGCGACCGGCGCCGTTGCCTCGGTCAATCCTGACCGTTGGGTTGCTCTTTCACCTGTATTTCCTGGTATTGCTCGTCGGGCTGGGCATTTACCGGATTCAGCCGTGGTTGGTGGTGATCGCGGTGGCTATGCTAGGGCTAACGATCTGGATGCACTGGCTTCCCACCCGCCAGCACATCCCGCGACCGAAAACAAAGGAAGTGTAGTCGAGGTGGTCAGTCGCCCAGGATATCCCGCTCGGTCATTCGAGCGGGATCGAGAACCGTATCGGCCTCCTCGGGGGTGAGATAGCCCTTTTCGATGACGACTTCACGGATGTTTTTGCCCTCGGCGAGGGCTTCCTTGGCGACCTCGGCTGCTTTATCGTATCCGATCTGTGGGTTGAGAGCGGTCGCCAGCGCCATGCTTCGCTCGACCTGTTCGGCACAGACGTCACGGTTGGCATCGAGTTTAGCGATGAACATCTCGGCGAAGGTTTCGGCCCCGTTGGCCACGAGCTGGGCCGATTCGAGGAAATCATGCGCGAGCACCGGTTTGTAGAGATTGAGATCGACCTGTCCCTCGGCGGCCCCGTACTCGATGGTCGCGTCATTGCCGACGACCTGTTTGTGGACCTGATTGATCGCCTCGGCGACGACCGGGTTGATCTTGCCGGGCATAATCGACGAGCCCGGCTGGTTTTCGGGTTGTTTGATCTCGCCGAATCCGTTTCGCGGGCCCGAGGCGAGAAGTCGCAGATCGTTGGCGATCTTGTTCATCGAGCCGGCAACGACTTTCAATGCACCATGCGCTTCGGCCATCGCGTCGTGGGCGGCCTGGGCTTCGAAGTGGTTGTCCGCTTCCCGGAATTCGATTCCGGTCTCGGTGGCAATATACTCGGCTGCCCGGGCCGGGAACTCCGGATGGGTGTTGAGTCCCGTCCCGACGGCGGTCCCGCCGAGGGCGAGTTCCCGGACGTGTGATCGAACAGCATCGATCCGTTCGATCCCTTTCTCGATCTGGGCCCGATAGCCGGAGAATTCCTGGCCGAGCCGGATCGGCGTTGCATCCTGGAGGTGGGTCCGACCGGTCTTGACGACATCCTCAAAGGCGGCTTCCTTCTCGGCTAAGGCGTCCCGGAGCGTTTCCAAGGCTGGCCGGACATCGTTTTCGAGTGCTTCGGCGGCTGCGACGTGCATCGCGGTCGGAATGACGTCGTTCGATGATTGCCCGTAGTTGACGTCGTCGTTCGGATGGATCACCTTCGAGCCGATCGGTTCGCCGATGAGTTCGGAGGCCCGGTTGGCGATCACCTCGTTTGCGTTCATGTTCGTCGAAGTTCCCGAGCCGGTCTGGTAGATATCGACGGGGAACTGATCGTCGTGGTCGCCGGCGATGACTTCATCGGCCGCCTCGATGATCGCTTCGGCCGTCTCGGCTGGCACGAGATCGAGATCGCGGTTCGTCTGGGCGGCTGCCTTCTTGACGATTCCGAGGGCACGGATGAACCGTCGGCCGAACGTCGTGTCGCTGATCGGGAAGTTCTGTACCGCCCGTTGGGTTTGGGCGCCCCAATACGCGTCGGCCGGCACCTCGATTTGGCCGAGGCTATCCGATTCGGTCCGGTAGTCGTCGCTGTTGGTCATACACGCTGACGTTCGCCTGGCAGCGGGGTAAAATCCTCCGACACTTCCTGGAGACTGAGACTCGGGATCGCCTCCCGTCCCGACTGTGCTTTCGACGCTCCGGTTAGGTGAACTGATCGAGGCCGGTCTGGGTAGTCGCGTCCTCGATCCGTCCGAATCCACGGTCGACTTCCTCGGCAGCGACACCCCACTCCTCGGTGACGTACGTCCGGGCGGCGTCCAAATCCGGTTCGATCGCGAGATCGATGGTGTAGCCCTCGCTGACCGTCGGCTGTAAGAACAGTTCCCGGACCCGATCGGCGTGGTCGATGGTCGCGCCTTCGGCTTCGAGGACCGACCACAGATCCCCGTGTTCGTCGATCAGTTTGAGGGCGGTTTTGGGGCCGATCCCGGTCACGCCCTCGTTGAAATCCGTGCCACAGAGGATGCCGACGTCGACAAGCTGTTCCCAGGTGATATCGTGGGCGTCTAAAGTCGCCGCCAGATCCATCACCTCCGGATCGCCTGCACTGGTGAGTTGCCGGAGCGTCAACGGGGCCCCGAAAAGCAGTGTATCGTAATCATCGCTACCCGCATAGTCGATGCTCTCGTCGTGGCGGGCCATGTACGCTGCCTGGGCCTCGCCTTCGGCCGGCGCCTCCACGATGGGGATATCGAGCCGGGAAAGAAGCCCACGGGTCGTTTCGTGGATAACGTCTGTGAGCCGCTGGGTCCGAGACTCCAGCCGGGCGATCTCGACGGCATCACCGCGTTCGCGGGCATCCTTGAGCCGTGCTTGGGCCTGTTCGCGGGCTTCCCGGCGCTCCTCGATTTCATCGGCTTTCAGGTCGGTCGGGACCCCATCGAAGACGAACACCGGCGTGATATCGTGTTCGAGAAATTTCGGGAGACCCTGGACGATGCCGATCAGGTTCGCGACCTCCTGGCCGTCGGCGGTTGTGTAGGTCGATTCGTCGGTGAACTTCACGGTCGTCGTCAGGTATTTATATAGCCAGTTGTGGGCATCCACGGCCACGGTCTCGCCGGCCAGATCGGCCAGCGGGAGCGAACGAAAGCACCCTACCTGGCGGAGATCAGCGTTTCCCATTGCCACCGTATAAGTCGGAGGGCCGTTTGAATCCCCCGCCCGGCATTCCGGTCCGTTATCCGTCGGGTGGATCGACGCGCTCTGGTGGTCCACGCTCGCGTTTGCGATCGATGAACTGTCGTTCGGCCGGGGTGAGTTCTTCCCGATCGGCAAAGACCGCCAACCCCGTACGATAGCGGTCCGCCGATCGGTCGGCGGGGTGTTCGAGGATCACCTCGGCGATCCCGGTCCGCTCGCCGGTGTAACCAAACCCCGCTTTGTACATCGCCTCGTAGGCGAAGGAGTTGTTCACCGCGATCCGAAACCGGTCGGCGGCCACCGGCGATCGATCGACCAGAAACGCCGCCAAGCGGGCGCCGATCCCTTCGCCACGACGGTCACCACGAACCGTAATGTAGCGCAACCAGACGGTCGTCTCGTCGGTTCGATCCCGGTTGAACGCCACCGCCGCAACGATCGAGCCGTCCGCACGGGCGACCGCCTTACCGGTATTCGACATCACGAACTTCCCGGCGTAACTGAATTCTCGATGATCGAGCCGGAGGGTCAGCCCGGCGTCGGGCCTGCCGAGGACGGTATACTCCACAGGGTGGCTTCACACCGGATACCCAGGAAACTGTCGCTCAACGAGGCTGCCGGGAGAGTTCTTATCGGTGGGGCCACTGGAGCCAGTATGGCCGATGGCGATCTGTGGTTTTTCGATCGAGTGGCACGGCTGTATCGGCTGGTCATGCCAGCGGCCGATGATGCGTCCCTTCGGCAGGGACTGGCCGAAGCAACCCGCCCGATCGACCGGGTCGCCGATATCGGCGGGGGTACCGGGCGGGCGATTCAGGCGCTCGACATCGAGCGCGGATACGTCATCGATGCCTCGGCCGGGATGCTCGCGTTGGTGCCGGGTGAGTACGGCGCCATCAGGGCCAGCGCGACGGCACTGCCGATTATCGATGATGTGGTTGATGCCATCCTGATCGTCGATGCACTCCATCACATCCCCGACGTCGAGGACGTGCTCGCTGAATGCCGTCGCGTCGTGGCGCCTGGCGGAGTCGTAGTGATTCGCGATTTCGATCCGGCGACCATTCGGGGCCGAGCATTGGTCGCCGCCGAACACGCTATCGGGATGGGATCACGGTTTTTTGCGGTCAGCGATCTCGCCGATCGGATCGAATCGGCCGGTCTTACCACATCGATCATCGAGCGGGGCTTTACCTACACCGTAGTCGGCCACAAACCGCGGACGACATAACGGCGGGCGGGCAAGTCGGGGTATGGTCAGGGAACTCTTCGATGGTCGGCTTGCGCTGTCGCCGACGATGGCCCTCATCGCCCTCGGCGACGTCCTGTTGATCGCTCTCTTCATCACCATCGGGGAGCTGCGCCACGGAGTCCCACCCCTTAGTGGACTGGATACGATCGGCCAGTTTTTGATCGGTTGGTTCATCGTCGCGCCGTTCGGTCGGGTCTATACCTTTCGGGCCTTTGACTCGCCGCGGGCCGCCGGGGCCAGACTGATCGCCGGCTGGGTCCCGGCCGCGGTCCTCGGCGTCGTGATCCGGGCGAACATGGAAGCCGGGGCCACCATCGCCCCGGTATTCGTCCTAGTGACCGTTATCGGCGGTATCGTTTTGTTGTTGCCCTGGCGGATGGCTGTCGCCTGGTATCTCGATAAACGCAACAACGTCCTCGCCAGTGGGTATCGAGGCTCCGTTCTGTGACATCCTCCCCGGCCTACTCGCGTCTTCGACGCTCGTTGCGGCCGGGGCTTCCCGAGGTTCCGATGGTACTCCGGTCAATTCCGATGGGTGGGAATCCACGGTTCGCAACCCGACGCCGTTGCAGGGAATGCCACGCCCCCGGTACTCCTATCCGACCGCAAGCGGTCGGATTTGGAGTTATCGGAGTTGTTTTTCGTCGGACGTGGGCGGGAGGCTCGCGTTTTGATTTCGACGCTCTTACGTCGTGGCAAACACCAA
>JAXINS010000084.1:11605-12739 GCA_034190395.1 Chewarchaeum aethiopicum (SeqCode) | reverse complement strand
CGGTCGCGATCCCGTATGTGGGGTCGATAGTCTCACTCCGGAGGACGTCCTTCGGCGCCCCCTGTGCACGAATCCGGCCATCATCGAGCAGCAACACCATATCACAGTAGCGAGCGGCCAGATCGAGGTCGTGGATCGCTGCGATGACGGTCTTGTCCTGATCGATGAGCGCATCGACCCGTTCGAGGGTCCTGATCTGATGATTGATATCCAAACTGGCGGTCGGTTCGTCCAACAGGAGGATGGGTGTGTCCTGGGCTAAGGCTCGGGCAAGGACGACGCGGCGCCGTTCACCACCGCTGAGGGTCGTCACCGATCGATCGGCCAGGGCGGTGGTTTCGGTCCGATCCAAAGCCCGATCGACGGCCTCCGGGTCCGGATCACTCCAGCCGGTGCGTGACCGGTAGGGGTAGCGGCCCATCTCGACGACCTCGCGCACCGAGAAATCGAACCCGATGCTGGCGTCTTGGGGGACCGTCGCGATCAGCCGGGAGCGTTCGCGGGCCGACAGTCCCGTGGCGTCGTTTCCGAAAACCCGCACCGCTCCGGCATCCGGCGTCACGACGCCGTTGACGGCTCGCAACAGCGTCGTCTTCCCGGTCCCGTTCGGGCCGACGATCCCCACGAACTGCCCGGCGGTAATGTCGACCGAGAGTGATTCGAGGACGGTCAGATCGCCAAAGCTGACGGTGAGCTCCTCGATCGCGACCGGTTGCTCGGTCATAGCGCGTAGACCTCCCGCCGCCGGAGGAGATACAGGAAAAACGGGGCGCCGAGAAAGGCGGTGACGATCCCGACGGGGAGTTCGGCGGCGCCCGAGCGAGCGATCGTGTCCGTCGCGACCAGAAAGACCGCGCCGGCGATCGCACTCGTCGGCAACAACACGCGATGATCCGGCCCCACGAGCAGCCGCATCATGTGTGGTACGATCAGCCCGACGAAGCCGATGACTCCCGAGACGGCGACAGCGATCGCCGTCACGAGACTCGCGGCCGCCAGCAAGAGCCGCTTTGTCGTCTCAACGTCGATCCCGAGGGTGTGGGCCGTCTCCTCGCCGAGAACCATCGCGTTCAGGTCCTGGACGAACAACATCAACAGCCCGAACCCCGCCAGCGTCACCGGCAGGGCCACGGC
>JAXINS010000084.1:9529-11505 GCA_034190395.1 Chewarchaeum aethiopicum (SeqCode) | reverse complement strand
GCCGTGCCCAAGGCGAATCCCACGACTGCTGCCAACGTGATCCGTGGCAGCCGAAGGGTCGTGACGATCGTGACGGCCGTGTCAGGTACCTCGAAACCAATCGGCGAGGTCGCGTTTACGAGCCCAGCAAGGGCCGTCAGTATCGCCGAGAGCAACACCTTCGAGATCACCACCGGCGGGATCCAGACCGGGCCGATGGCTGCGCTCGTGATCACCACGGCGATCAGCAGTGTCGTCAAGCCAGCTGACCATGTCAGCGTCCGGCGCCCGACGGCAGTAGCCATCAATTCTGCTCTACTTTGATTAGCTAAATAAAACTTGCAATACTGCCAGTGAGAACTCGCCGTCCGGCTCGGGAAGGAAGGTGTAAAACGTCCCGACCGTTATGATTCGCTATGGTCGAGAAGGTGATCTGGCCGGCGTACCTCGATTCCGATCGGAGCCGCCGGGAAGGTCGGCGGGTCCCCGAGGACGAAGCTATCGACGACCCGGAGGTCGATGAGATCGCCGCGGCCGTCCAACAGGTCGGCTACGATGCCGTCATCGAACGGGACGCCACGTATCCACGCGAACCCTGGAGGGAGTGTGGCCGGGTCCGGGTGCGCAATGCCGATGATACGGGCAAAAACGATCTCGTCCGGGCGGTCGCCGCATACGTCGCCGTGCTTCGGGAGTGACTCCGGCATGCAACGCATCGGCACGGTCGTCCGGACCGCACAAGGTTCGATCGTCGTCCGGGCCGATACGGACACGCCCCCTGACGTCGGGGCTACCGTCATCGATGAATCCCTGACGACCGTCGGCCGGATCGTCGATATCATGGGCCCGATTGATCGTCCGTTCGTCGTCATCAGACCGGTTGAGAACGGTCCCGCTCCGGCGACGTTGTTGAACGAACGAGTGTACGTTCGCTGAGTGGTGGTCGCAGGATGCGTGAAACCAAATCCATAAGCGCGTAGTGGCGATACGAACGGTCGGTAGCGATGGTTTCACGGGGACGGCTGTATGTGGCGGTTGGGGCGACAATCGGGATTTTCGTGGTCATCCAATTGGGTGCCCTCAGCCTGATCGAGCCGTTCAAACAAGCAGGGTACCAAACCGTCGAAAATCCGTCGGATCCGACGAATAGCCTCATCTATATTGTGGCGATATTCATCGCGACGGGCGTTATTCTGGCCGTGTTGAAATTCGGCATCGAACGGTTGCTCCGCTTGTTGATCGTTTCGACGAGCGGCCTGCTGTCGTTGTACGTTTTTTCGGTGCTGGTCCCGCCTTTCATCACGTATCAGGGACTGAACGTCACTCCCTGGGTGATGGCGATCGGCGTTGCAGCGACCCTGTATGCTTACCCCGAGTGGTATGTCATCGATATCGCGGGCATTATCGTCGGCGCCGGCGGGGCCGGGCTCTTTGGCATCAGTTTCGGTCCGCTTCCGGCGATTCTCCTCCTCTCGGTCCTTGCAGTCTACGACGCCGTCAGTGTCTACGGCACTGAACACATGCTGACCCTCGCCGAGGGCGTAACCGATCTGAAATTGCCGCTCATCCTGATCATCCCAGTCACCCTCTCGTATTCGTTTCTCGAGGCGAACCCGGTTGCTAGCGACGGTAGTGGCGAGGATGCAGCGGTTGAAAACGATCCCGAACCCGAGGATTCGGCACCTGATCGGACGACAGCTTCGGGGGACGACGACCAGGGATTTGTCGATCGGGATGCGTTCGTGATCGGCCTCGGTGACGCCGTCATGCCCTCAGTGATGGTCGCCAGCGCGGCGTTTTTCTCGCCGGCACCAGCGTTTGGAGTCCCGGGTATCGCGATCAACCTGCCGGCCCTGATGGCGATGGTCGGCACCGTCGTTGGTGTGTGTATGCTGATGTGGATGGTCGCAAAAGGACGGGCACACGCCGGGTTGCCGTTGCTCAATGGGGGCGCGATCGGCGGATATCTGCTCGGTTCGTTGGCGGCCGGGGTGGAA
>JAXINS010000084.1:3906-9429 GCA_034190395.1 Chewarchaeum aethiopicum (SeqCode) | reverse complement strand
GGCATGGCCTCGCTGGCTGGTGAGAAGTCGATCGTCTCTCCCAACCCCTGGTCGACCGCCTTTTCATAGAGCAGGTAGGCGCCGGCGACGGTTTCGATCGCCGTCCCGCCGCTGTCGAAGACCGTGATGTCATCGGGTGCGGAACGGCCAGTCGTGGTTCCGGCAACGACCTCGCCGAGCTCGGCGTGGATGTGATCCTCGTCGATCTCGCCGTTCTCGTAGGGGATCAGGAACGATCCGGCGTCTTGAAGGGCCCGGTCACGGAGATCGGGGACGTAGATCGATCGTTTCATCGTGGTCGTATCGAGTTCGCGCCGATCGGGACTGTACTGGCCCATGGCGGTCACGTGAGCCCCGTCTTCGAGCAGTTCGCCGTCGAAGACCGGCTCACCGGCCGAGGTGGCTGTAATGACGACGTCGGCACCCTCGACGGCCGCAGCACTCGAGGCGACCGCACTCACCGTCGCATCGAGTCGGTCGTTGAATTCGGCGGCGAACGACTCGCGGTGTTCCTTCGTCGGAGAGTACACTGCGATCCGATCGAACTCCCGTACCGTGGCGGTACAGACCAGTTGGCCCCGCGCCTGGGCGCCACTCCCGATGACGGCCAACGTCGAGGCGTCCGCGCGGGCGAGGGCATCGACACCGACAGCACCGGCAGCACCGGTTTTGAACGGGTTCATGTGCGCGCCGTCGACGATCGCGATCGGCTCGCCGCTTTCGGCGTCGAACAGCGGCGTCATAAACCATGCATCCCCGGCACCGAATCCTGCCGAGTACATGTACCCGCCCATCGCCCCGGTTTCGGACAAAATCGTCGTATACGCTGTCAGCGAACCGCCCGGATCCTCGTTGAACAGTTGGGTTCGTGGTTTCGCTGGCGCACCCTCGCCCCGCTGGCGATAGGCCGCGCGGACGGCGTCGACGTACTCCGCGGGCGTTGCGAGGTCGCGGATCTCATCGGTTCGGACAAATCGGGTCTCGGTCATACCGCTCCTATCGACGGGACCAGGTAAAACCGTTGAGGGATCTGGAGAGAACAGCCGGAATGTCGGTTGGTCGTGATCGATCAGTTCGTCGGGTCCGCGGCCAGAGGGGACGTGTCGTCGACCGGCGCACGGACGAACATGGCGTGACCGATGAGGAACAGAGGCGCGATCGCGGCCAGTGGCACCGCCGTTGTCAGCGACAGCCCCGCAAACGAGAAGACGCCGATCAGTCCGAGCAGTGTCAGTGGGATCAGGCCCAAAACGAGGTCGTAGTAACCCATCATAATCTATCATAACGTATGGAGTATGGGTATTTAATTCTTTTTGCATAGCCAATGAATATTTGAAGAATACCCCTTCTTTGCCCAACATGGATATCACGTATATGTTTTTTGTATGTTATAAAGATATATTCCTATCAGAGTCGCCGTCGTTGATCGGTCAATGTCGATACTCGCTGTCGACGAGCGATTCGTTTGGCAATCGTCTCATAAACCCACCCAGGCAATTGGGCAATAGGCGGATTGGATCGGACGCGGTATCGATGGTGAGGTGACACAATGGGAGAACATCCCGATACTGCGTCCACCCACCGTCAACGATCACAGTTGTTATCGCTCACGCATCGACCGACAGCAGCCTTCAAAATCGGCGGGAGTTTGCTCGCTGGCAGCCTCGTCGTTCCCCCGCTTTTGACGGTGATCATACCGTGGTCATGGGTCCTTGGTCTCATCCTCGCCGGGGGCGCCGTCGTGATGATCGCCGTCGGGGTCGTCGGTCTCTATCCTCGAATGAACGAACGCACGCCAGGACTGGCGGTCGTCGGAACCGCCGGTGCGGTGATCGCTGGCGTCTGTGCGGTCATTCTGATTGGAACGGTCGGATTCGCCGCCATTGTTGGTGGTCTCTTTGGCGTGACATTTCCCCGGCCAACGGGTGCCTTCGTGCTACTCAGCCTCGTGATGGCTACCGGGCTCGGTAGCGCGTTTGTGTTGTCCGGCCTTGCTCTCACTCGAAACGATCACGACCTCGGGGTGGCTGGCGCTCTGTTGGCTGGTGGCGGTGGCGTCGTCGTCGTTGCAACACTCGGGGAGGTCAGTCGTGCAATGGT
Source organism: Chewarchaeum aethiopicum (SeqCode) (assembly GCA_034190395.1). GTDB lineage: Archaea > Halobacteriota > Halobacteria > Halobacteriales > Hikarchaeaceae > Chewarchaeum > Chewarchaeum aethiopicum. The sequence goes on along the minus strand of JAXINS010000084.1, from coordinate 7,329 downwards.
CGGTATCAGTCCGCCACGGTGGATCCTGTTTTTGGTCCTTGGGTTGCTGGTCGTCGACAGCTTAGCTGTTGGATACGCGCTCCATCCAGTGGGTGATTCCCGACGACCACCGTCATCCTGATGGCGTTGATCGGAGAGCCTCCGGAATGAACGGTCGCTGCACTGTATTGGGCTCTCTCGATATTGAAGGGCCGGTCGTCTGGTATCGGGTTTGCCCCCGATCAGCTTCGCCGGCCGACTCGACCGGCTTATCGGCCAAAGCGGTCGATAAAGCCCGCGGAAACCTTGATCCCGTTTTCGAAACAGTGGACATCGAGGTGTTCGTTCGGCGAGTGGTTGCCCTGGTCCGGGTTTGCGTAGGGGACGATCAGAATCGGCACGTCAACGCCGCGCCGAAAGTACGCTGCCGGTAGACTCCCGCCGATCATCGGCATTTCGACAGGGTCACGATCCCACGCGGCTTCTAGTGCCCCCAACACGTCATCGGCCGGCGGCGTATCGAGGGGCGTACTCATCGGCGCGAAGGTACCTTGCTTTTCGATCTCGACGTCGGGATGCACATCGGCGACGTGGTCACGAACCAGCTCAAAGATCGCATCCGGATCTTGGTCGGGAACAAGCCGCATGTCGAGTTTAGCCGTCGCCTCGTGGGGGATGATCGTCTTCATGCCCTCCTGTTGATACCCGCTTGTGAGTCCGTTGATCGTGAGGGTCGGTTCGAGCAACAGGCGTTCGTAGTACCGATCCTCCGGAACGTTGAGGTGGGTCAACTCGAGATCGGCCATGATCGACTCGCCGTCGACAGGAATCTCCCGGGCCACCGCTCGCTGGGCATCCGTGATCGCGACATCGTCGTGGAATCCATCGATCGTGACGGTATCGCCGTCGTACATCGTGTTCAGGACCTCGGTTAGTTCGTTGGCGGCATTGGGGACCGGGCCCCCGAAGTTCCCCGAATGGAGGTCGCTGTTGGCCGTCCGGAGGGTCAGTTCCACCGAGAGGATACCGCGATTGCCGTACATGAGTGTCGGTCGACGGGAGGGATGCATCGGGCCATCGGCCACGTAGATCAGGTCCGCATCGAGTTCAGGAGGGCTGTCCTCGACGAATTCGATGAGGCCGGCACTCCCGCTTTCCTCCTCACCTTCGAAGAGGAATTTCACGTTGACGGGAAGGTCCCCCTGGACCGATCGAACCGCGGCGGCGGCGAAGACGTGGGCGGTGAGTTGGCCCTTGTTATCGCCGGCGCCACGGGCGTAGATCGATCCGTCCCGGATCGTCGGCTCGAAGGCCGGGCTCTCCCAGTCGGATTCGTCACCTGGGGGTTGGACGTCGTAGTGACCGTAGAACAACACGGTCGGCGCGTCCGGCGACACGATCTCTTCAGCGTATACCAACGGGTATGTCGATGTCTCGATCCGCTCGGGATCGAACCCGTACTCGCGCATCGTCTCCATCAGGAGTTCCGCACACTCCTCGACACCGACCCCCTGGGTACTGATGCTCGGCTGGCGGAGTAATTCGAAGAGATCCTCGCGGTACGTATCGGCGTTCGCGTCGATGTAATCGAAAAGCGATTGATCGGACATCGGCTCGATGATCGACGCCGGTCGGCAAAACTGTTGGCGGACTTAGCCTGTAAGAGTTAAGACGGGGCCGGACGGGGGAGGGGTACATGGCTTCAACTCCGGAGTATGGCGTTACGGTCCATCAGGACATCCGGGTCCCGATGCGTGACGGTGTCGATCTCGCAACCGACATCTATCGGCCGGCGGATTCGACGACCGGCCAGCCGATCGAGGATACGCGGCCCGCGTTGTTGGTACGGACCCCGTATGACAAACGCGAACGCAACCGGATCGAACAACAGGGCCGGTGGTATGCGGCCCGCGGGTATGTCGTCGCCGTCCAGGACGTCCGGGGTCGGTACGCCAGTGACGGGGAGTTTTATTTGCTCGCCAACGAGGGCGAGGACGGTGCCGACACCGTCGAATGGCTCGCCGACCGCCCGTACTGTGATGGGCAGGTCGGGACGATGGGGACCTCCTACATGGCGTGGGTCCAAAGCGCGCTTGCCACCCAACAGCCCGAGGGGTTGGCGGCGATGTTCGTCAACCAGGGGGCGGCCAACGCCTGGAAGGCGACGCTGCGACAGAACGGCGCCTTCGAGCTTCGGTGGCTGACTTGGGCGCTGACCATCGGTGGGGGATTCGCGAAACGCGCCTTGGAGGATCCGGCCCTCCAGCAGCGACTCGCCAACGTCGACACCCGTGACCTGCTGGCGGATGGCCCGGTGTTTCGCGAACAATCGCCGCTCCGACACATCCCGAACTACCAGGAGTACATCTTCGATTACATGGACACGCCGGGCGAGGACGAATTCTGGGATCAGCCCTCGATCAATTTCGAGGCCCACTACGACCAGCTGGCCGATGTCCCGACCGTATACGCCGGCTCGTGGTACGATTCCTACGCAAAGGCCACGAAGGACAACTTCCGGGCGCTCAAAGACCGCAAGGACAGCGACCATTATCTCATTATGGGGGCGTGGACCCACGGTGGACAGTCCACCTGGACGCGAACGTACTCCGGGGAGACCGACTTCGGGGCGGCGATGCCGACGGATTACCTCGAAACGAAATTGGACTTTTTCGATCACTATCTCAAGGGCGAAGACACCTGGGCTGACCAACCGCCGGTCCAGTACTTCCGGATGGGCACCGGCGACGGCACGATCACCACCGACGACCGTCTCAACCATGGCGGAGAATGGAATTCGGCGGAGGACTGGCCGCTCCCTGGAACGGAGTTCACCGAATATTATGCCCATGGGGACGGCCGGTTACGGACCGATCGACCGAGTGCGAACCAATCGTCGACGACGTACGAATTCGATCCGACCGATCCGGTGCCCACGATCGGGGGCAACTGTTCGTCGTATTATACCTTCGAACAGCGCGAGGAGTCGATCGGCGAGCTGCCACTCAGCGATCGACCGGGAATCAGTATTACGGGCCGGGGGGGCTGGGATCAACGGACGCGACCCGATACTTTCGGTGCGGAGCCGCCTTACGGGCCGCTCGAGGAACGCAACGATGTCCTCGTCTATCGCACGCCGCCGTTGGAGGAACCGGTCGAGATCGCCGGGCCGATTCGAGTCCGGATCTTCGCTTCGACCGACGCCCCGGATACGGATTTCACCGCGAAACTGATCGACGAATACCCCGAATCCGCGGATTTTCCCAACGGGTTTGCCCTGAACCTCTGTGACTCGATCTGTCGGGCTCGGTATCGTGGCTACCGACGGGAGGCCGATCTCGTCACGCCGGGGGAGATCTACGAGTTCGAACTCGAACCGTATCCGACCGCGAACGTCTTCAAGGCCGGTCACCGGATCCGCCTCGATATCTCCTCGTCGAACTA
>JAXINS010000084.1:0-3806 GCA_034190395.1 Chewarchaeum aethiopicum (SeqCode) | reverse complement strand
CCTCGGATGTGATTGTTTCACACACTGATACCGATGGGATCCAAAGAATGGCATCCCGACTCAATCTTCGCGTTGCTCACCGATGAGATCGCCCGCGATATCCTGCCCGCTGTGTACGATGAACCGGCTTCAGCCAGTGAACTTGCCGATCAACTCGATGTCTCGCTCCCAACGATCTACCGCCGAATAAACGCCCTCACCGAATATGACCTACTCACACGCCAACTTGCCACTGATCCCGCGGGGAACCAATACCACCAGTACAAGACAACCCTTCATCAGTGCATCCTCACCGTTGAGGACGGCGAAGTTCAGATCCAGCTCAAGGGACGATCCGATATCGCTGCCCAATTTGAAACCCTCTGGACTGATCTTACTCCAGCACACGCTTTTATCGAGTCCGAACAGCAATCTACGGACGATACTCAGCCACATCTTGGGTGAATCCACCCCGCTTGCCGCGATTAGTGACCGACCCGAACTGTGGGCATTCCTGCTCTCGAATGCCGCCGTGTTCGTGTTTGCGACGATGTTGACGGCTGTGAGCTATGTGGTCTACCGACGTCAAAACCACTCTGCGTCGTTTCGAACGGCAAAGGCCGGGTTTGGCATCTTTACCATCGGTGGACTCATCGAACCAGTGTATGAACTCACGATTGGTGCGACGCGAGGCGAGCAAGTGCTTCGAAAAGAGGTGTTGATCGTCCAGACGGTTGAAGCCGTGTTGTTTGCCATCGGCTTTGGCTTGCTCGTGTACTCGATTTTCCATTATCGCGGTCCCGATACGGCGTATTCGGAGAGGTATACACCGGAATCTGACTCGGATTGATCGACGTGACTGATTCACTCGCGGTGACTGTGGGCTGTTTTCGGGATCTGAAAGGGGACGCCCGTAATTATACGGCTGTTGGCGGTGGGTCCGGTCACGATGAGTACGGCACAAGGCCAGTCTGAGAGCACGGCCACACCTGGCGAGCACAATCAGTCAGACGGCGGAATTGATCTCACGGTCCAAAACCTGATGATGATTGTGTTTGGACTGCTTTGGATTGCGCCTTGGTTGGTCGTTGCGCGTATCAATTTCATTGAGGGAAGTACCATTGGGGCAGTCCTTGGTGGCGTGTTTGCCTCCTTGGGTGTTCTCGTGTGTCTCTGGGGGATTGTCCGGGTGATGAATATGGATCCGGTCGCGCGATTTACATAGCCTACAGCTGTCCTGTTCAAAGACGGCGTTTCCTCCTGTCGGTCGGGATCGGTTGAACGAGGATTTTTCCCGATGCAGCGGTTTTCGAGCTTAACCGAATACGAAAGCTTTCGTACCGATCAGGACCGGAAAACTACTTTCCGCTCCATCTATCCAGAAATCGACGCCTGTTCGACGGATAGCGAGTTGATGTACCTCCTCTTTTGCTGCCACTCTCTTCACTCATTTTCCTTGCTTTTTCGTAATCATGAGATCGTGGCCAACGCTGAACAGGAGCAAAACCTGCGGGAGAATGGCTCCATATTGCGTCTGCAATTGGAGAACCGCCCCACACAGGCGTCAGGTGTTGGATCGGGTCCGAGCGAGCGTATCACTACGGCTTGGACAGAGGCCCGCATAAGGTCGGTGGGGATCGGACCCATCGAATCACAATAACTGTCGAAAAATGAACTTTTTGTCCGCTTTCAACACCAGAAACTGCGTTGATAGCGGTCTGACGCGCGTTCGATCCGTTCGTATCGGTGATCGATCAGCTGATTTCGCGGACTGAAAACCGTCTAACCGTTTAAACATCTTTTGTCGAACTATCACTTGATGGCAACCGACACGACGACAGCATCCGAACAGACAACCGACAGTGATGGGATTATCGCCGCTGGGTGGCAGTTCTGCAAGGCTGTACTCCGTGAACTCAGTTTTCTTGTTGGTGGGGCCGTCTGGACTGGGTTTTGGCTGATCGTGGTAGAAGCTCATCTCACTGATGGCGATTGGACAAGTGTCGCCGTTACCGGTGTGATTGCGATGATTGGAGTGGGTGTAGTGCTCTGGCGGATCGCCCGGTTTGTCAGGATGGATTCGTTCCCCCGACCAATGGAACCGGAGGTCGGCCAATCGACGGAGACGGCAGGCGAATAACGGTGTGAAGCGGCCCAAGCAACGATTCAATCGCGCCAACACGAGAACGGTTGATTACAAGACACGGTAGGGGAGCTGCTAGATGACCCGACTATGGGGCCGCCGGATTCTGGTCAGTCTACTGTTTGTCACGTTGACTATACTCTCTGTCACCTTCGAATTGTTCGAATGGCGGATTGAGACGCATCGACGACTCTATACGATATTTTTTGGGGTGGCTGGCATTGCACTTCTCATCGCGTTGACGACGTTGCTGTCATCCGGGTCCTCAACATCAATGTAGAACTTAGATTACCCTGAAGTCACGAGTACAGTTTCATCGCCAACCAGACCAAGTGATCACTCAGACCCGATTGATCTCGGGACGGGTTCCCAATTCAACTTCGACAGTTAACTGACGCCCATTCCGCAGGAGTGTAAGACGGACTGTTTCACTAGGTCGGGCTTTCAAGGCAAGGTAACTCAACAGGTCTTCTGTCGTTGATAGCTGGTAACCCTCAATCGCCAGCAAAATATCACCACCCACCCCAACACGTCGGCCATTAACGTATTCGATATCCGTGCTTGGTTGGATGATCCCATTTGCGGGCCCGTTGTCACGAACCTCAAGCACAAGCAATCCTCGTGGTTCCTGAAGGTCATTCGCTTCGGCAACCGCTGGTGTCACATCGGTATACGAAATCCCTAAAGAGGCATGATCGTAATCGCCGGTCTTGATGAGCACTGGAACCACTTGCTGGGTAAGAGCCGCCGAAATCCCGAACGCGATGTTTTCACCCCCGCCCGAGTTAATTACGGCCACTACCCGGCTATCCAACGACATCAACGGACCACCACTATTTCCCGGATTGACAGCTGCATCCGTCTGGATGGCATCAGGGATCCGGTAGCCGGTCGGGGCAGGAATCGCCCGATCAACACCGCTGATCACGCCTGTCGTCAACGAGCCATTCAGATTGTAAGGATTGCCGATCGCCACGACCTCTTGGCCGATCACTGGTGGTGATTGGAGAAATGAAAGGGAACTGGCAGGTGGTGGCGTTTCCGATACCGTGATGACCGCTAAATCACTATGCAGGTCGGTTCCGGTTACGTCACCGGTCGTCCAGCTGCCCTCGCTGAATCGGATTTGGACAGTGTCAGTTTGGCTGACCACATGGGCATTCGTGACGATATGAGAGTCGTCATACATGAACCCGGTGCCCTGTCCTCGCGCCGTCTGGACGAGGACAACCGAATCAATCGCTGCTTGATAAACACGTGTATACTGGCTTTGTTGAGCGGTGGGGGTAGGTGATGATGTCGTTGCTGCTGGTGATGGAGAAGACGGAGTCGTGGCCGGGGACTGGCCAGGTTTTCTCCCTCGAGTACTACATCCTGCTATGGTGGGTAGGAGGGCGGTACCCCCGGATTTGAGGATTTGCCTGCGGCTGGGCATGGCAAGGTCACTTCACAGATTCTTGCGGATGGATAGTTGAATGCCTCATGTTTCAGCCGATGGTTATGGATTTTCCTCGATTGACTGAATCCGATAGAGGACAGTTTCAGGATCAGATCCACTATTCTTTGGTCTGACTGCGATTGTGTGCCGACTGGGCGATACCTGCATTTGGCGAACACGCAGGACAGGCCTCAAGTCGTCCCTGGCCGTCGGCGAAGACACGGGCAAACCGCTTGGAAACATGTG
>JAXINS010000023.1:0-13042 GCA_034190395.1 Chewarchaeum aethiopicum (SeqCode) | reverse complement strand
TTCCCGGCATTATCGTCGCTTTCGTCTCCGGCGTTACCGACATCGGCGCCATTGCCGCCGCTGTTACCGTTGTCGTCGTTGCCGCTATTGGTGTCCGCGTTCCCGTTGGCGTTTCCCTGACCACCGTTGTTGGCTTCGTCCGGCGGGCCAGCACTCTGGTTACCGCTTTCGTCCGAACCGCCGCTACCGGAGGCACGGTCGTTGCTGGTATCCTCGGCGTTGCCGTCGTCAGCGTTGTTGCCGTTGGTTACCCAATCAGGTGGTCCACCGTCGTCGGAACCATCGTCTTGGTCATCCTCGTCCTCGCCGGCGAGGTTCTTAGCTACCGACCGAATGTCTTTGTCATTACTGAGCTCCCGAACCTGGTCCTTGAGGGTAGCAACCCGGGTTTGGGGATCAGTATCGGTTCCGTCGTCGGGATCGGCATCGGTTTCATCGCCGGAATCGGGGTCAGTATCGGAATCAGGATCCGGAGGGGAAACCTTCCGGGAGCGTTCCTCGGTTTCCTCGACTGCCTCGTTCAGCGCGGCGATTTGTCCAACGATGCTCGCGAGTTGGGCTTGATATGCGGTCTGATCGATCGTGCCCTTGGCTTTCCGTTCTTGGAGCGCGGCCTTGCGCTCTTTGAGCGTCTCGATGCGTTCTTGGATCGAGTCGGTCTGTTTTCGAAGGAGCTTCGCACGCGTCTCGTTCGACTCGGAGTCGTCGAATTCAGCCGCCCAGAGTCCCGTGTCGACGCTCGTATCGGTTTGTCCGGCGTTCGATTGCATGAACCCCGAAAGCTGCATGCCAAACGACGCATTCCCGTCGGTCGTCGTGTTGGCGGTCGTATCTGGGCCGTCCGTTCCGGTCGTATTGGCCGTCGTGTTCGTCTCGTTGGCTAGCGTCGCGGCAGTCGTCGAAACCGGATCGACAGCGGTCGTCGCTGAGTCGACCGACGTGATCGACGCCGCCACTCCCCCACCGGGAACGAGTGCGGCGGCCACGATCACGGCGACGACCACAGTCACGACACGGACAGCCTGCATGGATACCATGGCTTACGCCATCCCCACTAAAAAGCGGTCTGGCCGTTTCGGACCGTTCACGCGGGCGCGCGAGCGGTGAACGGTTTAAACAGTCGATCGAAACCCCCGCCGGCAGCCGATTCAGTCTGACGGCGGGGTTGATTTGCACGACTATAAAAAACGGCTGGCCAAGGCTTAACTCACGACACGCCTTGCGTGTGATTGGCTACCATGTTCGAGGAGTTCTCGCAGGGTTACTACCTCGGTCGGCTCTACGTTGAGCCGTACGGCGGTGAGCAGCCGGCCATACAAACTGACCAACACGAGCGCGTCAACGAACAGCTCTACACCGTTGGCGAGGGGATCGAACGACTCGACTCCCCGCTCGTGATGAAAGTCGATGAACACCACTTTCCGGTCCATGGCGCCGACAGCGTACCCAAGGACACACTCGCCTTACCCGAATCCTTCCTCGAGCGAACGCGCGTGCGAAACCCACCGACGCTCAAGGAAGTCCTGCTCGCAAAGGCCGATCAAGCCGAGCGGCTCCTAGCCTGGTTCGGCGATCACGGCGACGGGCAGGGCGATCTACTACAGTAAGACCGTTTTGTGCTCGACAGTGTCGGAAGCTACAAGACCGTCGGGACCGCGGTTCCGGTGAATCACAAGTATGCTCGATGAGTTGCTGGGTCGTGCCGAGCTCAAAGAGCGTATCGAGACCCTTGAGACCGAACGCGATCGTCTCAAGGATCAACTCGAAGCCGAGCAGGAACGGCGAGCCGAGGCTGCCCGCGCCAGACAGGACGCCGAAGAACGGGTCAACCGCCTGGAGGATCGCATCGCCGACTTGGAGGGTCAACTCGAACACGCCGAGGAAGAGCGTGAAAACATCGATTACCGAGGGGTCGATCGGATCCGCGGCGGCCGTCTCGATGCGGTGCTCCGGCGGCTCGAACGGTTCGAAGCCGATTCGGAGGCCTGTCTCACGGCCATGCTCGAGGACGGCAGCGATCTCCCACAGCCGGTCCGGACGGCCTTTGGCGATCACGTCGCGCTGGTGGCTCGGGCGGCCCCATGTCTCGTTGTGACCGACGACGCCGGGGTGGTTAGCGCCGCGGTCGACCCCCCGCTCGCGCCGGCACCGTTCCTCGAGTGGGCCGAGTCGTTTCGCATCGATCGCGACTGGTTCCGGCCGACCGATGAGTATGCCGTCGCCCTGGTCCGGTCGGATCTCTTCGCGTATGGGGAGTACATCGGCCAGGAGCAAACGGCGTTCGAAGGGTTCGAAAGCGACGTCAAGAGCAACCACTCCAAAGGGGGCTACTCCCAGGGACGGTTCGAGCGGCGGCGCGACGAACAGATCGAAACCCACCTCGATCGCTGTCACGACCACCTCGACGAACGCGATCCCGATCGGCTGTTCGTCGTCGGCGAGCGGACGGTGCTTGATGGGTTCGAGGACCGAGCCGAGCGCACCCGGGCAGTCGACGCAACCGGCACACCCGAGACAGCCCTCGAGGACGCCGTGCGGAGCCTCTTTACCGCGACGCTCTACCGTATCTGATAAGTCCCCCCTTCGCCATTAGCCGGACGATGAAAGTCGCATTACTCGCACACGAGAAATTCCCCGGCCGGGCGAAGACGGCCGTCGGGATTCTCCGCTATGCTGATCACGACGTCGTGGCGGTGCTCGACCGTGATAACGACCGCCAACGGGTGAGTGAGTATCTCCCGGACGTCCAGGACGCCCCGATCGTCGAGTCGATGGCCGACATCGAAACCGACGTCGACGCGTTGATCATCGGGATCGCTCCCATCGGCGGAGGGTTCGATGAGAGCTGGCGACCGGACGTGACTACGGCCCTCGAGCGCGGCTGTGATATCATCGCCGGCCTCCATTATTTCCTCAGCGAGGACGAGGAGTTCAGCGCCCTCGCCGCCGATTACGGCTGTGAGCTGTGGGACGTCCGCAAGCCCGACGAGGACCTCACGGTCGCCGATGGCGTCGCCGACGAGGTCGATGCCGAGATCATCACCACCGTCGGTACCGACTGTTCGGTCGGGAAGATGACCACGACGATGGAACTGTACCAGGCGGCCCAAGCGGCCGGCACGTCGGCGGCGTTTATTCCGACCGGCCAGACCGGAATCATGATCGAAGGCTGGGGCCATCCGATCGATCGGGTGATCTCGGATTTCGCCGCCGGTGCCGTCGAGGAGATGATCGTCGAACGCGGCGACGATTACGACTACCTCTTCGTCGAAGGGCAGGGCAGTATCGTCCATCCGGCCTACTCGGGCGTGACGACATCGATCCTCCACGGGTCGATGCCCGATAAACTCGTTCTCTGTCACGTCGCGGGCCGGGAGGTCATCCACGGCTACGAGGATACGACACTGCCCACACCGGACGAGTACGTCGATCTCTACGAGAACCTCGCCAATCCCGTCCATGAGACGGCCGTCGCCGCCGGAGCCCTCAACACGAGCCACATCGAGGACGATGCGGCCGCCCGCGATGCGGTCGAGACCTACAGCGAGGCGATCGGGGCACCCGCAACCGATCCCGTCCGGTTTGGTGGTGAAGAGCTCCTGGAGGCGCTGGTATGAGCCTCACCACCGCGTTCGAACGGATCGAATTGCCCCTCGCCGACGCCTTTACCATCTCCCGTGGCACCCAGGAAGTCGCCGAAAACGTGATCGTGACGGTCAGCGACGATGCCGGCAACACGGGGATCGGCGGCGCCGCCCCGGCGGGCCACTACGGCGAGACCGCCGAGACCGTCGAGGCCGTCCTGCCGGACCTCCTGGCCGTTCTCGAGGAGATCGACGATCCCCACAACCTCGCCCGGCTCGAACGTCGGTTAGAGGAGACCGTCCATCGCAACCCGGCCGCTCGCTGTGCGGTGAGCATCGCGGTGCATGATCTGGTCTGCAAACAGCTCGATCTGCCGCTGTACCGGTACTGGGGACTCGACCCGACCGACAGTATCGAGTCGACCTACACGATCGGGATCGATCCGGTCGAACGCATGGTCGAAAAGACCGAGGCCGCCCTCGAAGCGGGCCACAACCGGCTCAAGATCAAGGTCGGTACCGACCGCGATATCGAGATCATCGAGGCGATCCGGGAGGTCGCCCCGGCCGCGGAGATCCGCGTCGATGCCAATGAAGCGTGGTCACCCCGCGAGGCCGTCACGAAGATCGACCGACTCGCCGACTACGACCTCGAATTCGTCGAGCAGCCGGTACCCGCCGAGGATCCGGCGGGGATGCAGTTCGTCTACGAGCGGGCGGCATTACCCATCGCCGCCGACGAGAGTTGTGTCACCCTCGAGGACATCCCTCGGATCGCCGATAAGTGCGATATCGCCAACCTCAAACTCATGAAGTGTGGCGGTCTCCGGGAAGCGATCCGGATGATCCATACGGCCCGGGCCCACGGCTTGGAACTCATGTTGGGGTGTATGATCGAGTCGAACGCCTCGATCGCCGCGGGCTGTCACCTGGCGCCGCTGTTGGACTACGCCGATCTCGACGGCTCGTTGCTGCTTGCCGAGGATCCCTACGACGGCGTCCCGATGCCCGGCGGCGACATCGAACTGGTCGACAGCGATCGCCCCGGCACGGGCGCCATTAACACCGACTAGCACGGCTGTCGGCTCTGGCAACGTTGTCACAGGACGTCCCGACAAAACGGAACGCTCAGAAGATGTTGGCCTGGCGGTAAACCGAGATCCCCTCGTTGGTGATCTCGTAGGGTTTGGTTTCCCGGGAGTGGTTGGCATCCCGGATCTTCTGGATCTCGACCGCCAGGCGGGTCTCCCGGAAGTCGTCCGGACGGATATACCGAAGGACGAAGACGGCGTCGGTGAGATACTCGATGATCCCGAACCGTGAGACGAAGGGGTTGTCCTCGGAGGCCTCGCTGGTGAGCATCGTCGTCACGCCGGCTTCCTTGAGGCTGGTGGTAAAATCGAAGATCTCGTTGCGCCGGGTGGCCTGTTGATCGTACATCATCTCAAGCAGCGAGACCGAGTCGAGGACGAGCCGGGTCGCCCCGAAATCCCGAACGAGGCTCGGGAGTTCCGAACGGATGCTCGTGAGGCTGTTGGCCATCTCGACGGGATCGAGGTCAACGATCGCCAGCTGGTTGTTGTCGACGTACTCGGAGAACTCCCAGCCTTTGTCATCGGCGGTGTTGAGGACCCGGTCGTAGCTCTCCTCGAGTGTGATATACACCGCGTTGTCGCCGGCTTCCAGGGCTTGCTGGAGGAACTGCAAGCCGAAGGTCGTCTTCCCGGTGCCCGGGGCGCCGATCGTGACCATCAGCGACCGTTGGGGAACCCCGCCTTGGATCATGCTATCGAGGCCCTCGATGCCGATCTCGATCCGGGGGATGTCGGACTCGAAGTCCTCGTCGGCCTCGAACCCCTCGTCCATCCCGAAGTCCTGGCCGCCGCCGAACTCCCCCATCCCGGCGCCGGCGCCACCCGGTCCGCCGCCGGGGCCAGCATCAGGGGACGGCGCGTTCTGGAAGGCGCTCGCGAAGTCGTCCTCGAAGAGGTTCCCATCCTCGACATCAGTACCGTCGGGACCAGCGTCGCCACCACCGACACCGGCGTCGGGATCGAATCGCATCTCGTCAGCACCGTCTGACACGCCGGCGTCGGCCGGCGATCCGGTCCCATCGTCCATGTCGAATCCCCCGAATTCGCCCTCGCCCTCATCGCTATCGGTGGGACCAGCCTCGGCCATATCGGCGTCGGCACTGGCCGCCGGCTCGGTCACTGTCCCGGTAGCGGCTCCGTCCTCGGACGCGTTCGGCCCCTCAGCAGGGGCGTCAGGATCGGGATCGTCGTCGGATTCGGATTCGGATTCGGGGTCGGGATCGGGGGTGACGGCCTCTTCATCCTCGTCCTCGTCCGCGTCGTGGGCGTCGGCGGCGTCGTCACTCTCGGTCTCCGTAGTATCGTCCTCGCTGAACGCGCTTTCGAACCAGTCGTCCTCGGCCTCCTCTTCGCTCATCAGTTACCCCTCAATGGCGGACGCTCCCCCGTCTCGGACCAGCGAGTGGTCCGGAGTACGTCCCATCGACGCCCGTCCATATCTGTACCTCAGCCATGGAGCGTCAAGTATCTTGTCCGGCGTAAAGACGCTAACGGCCGATTCGGGGCCAAATCGAGGGGATCGACGGTGATATACAAAAGGGAATCGGACAGCGGCTTTTTATCATCTGATTCTGAAAGCCGAGGTATGGAACTCGGGATCGTCGCCCAGAAGGACAACGACCGGGCGCTCGACCTCGCCGCCGAGCTCCACGAGGAATTCAGTCAAGCCGGCCACGACATCTACACTGATCCGAACACGGCCGAGGCAATCGGTACCGATCCGACCGCGATCGAGGCGATGGGTGAATGTCGCCTCGTCGTGAGCATCGGCGGCGACGGCACGTTCCTCTATACCGCCCGATACGTCGGGGCGACCCCGATCCTGGGGATCAATCTCGGTGAGGTCGGCTTCCTCAACCCCATCCGTCCTGAGGCGGCCCGCGACCGGTTACGCGAGGAGATCGAACGGATCCGCAACGAGGGCCAGCCGCGATTCCGGGAAGTCTCCCGCCTGACAGTCACCGACGAGGCGGCGACCGAGTGGGACCTTCCGCCGGCACTCAACGAGGTTGTCGTCCAGGGACCACAACGAGGCCACGGCCAGGGGATCGACATCGAGATCAGTGTTGATGGAGGTGTCTACACCGAAAGCCGGATGGACGGCGTGCTTGTCGCGACCCCGACGGGCAGTACGGCGTATAATCTCAGCGAAGGGGGGCCGCTCGTCCATCCCGCCGTCGAGGGACTGGTCATCACGGAGATGTGTGCCGCCGAGCCGATGCCGTCGTTGGCCGTCCCCGAGGACAGCGTCGTCTCGATCCGGGCGACCGACGCCGAGTTTGCCTATCTTTCGAGCGACGGGGAGCGACGGAAAGTCACGACACCGCTTGCGGTCCGGATCGAGGTGGCCGCCAACCCGGCCCGGATCGCCGGACCGCAGGGTGATTTTTTCGAGGCTCTCGGCAAACTCAAATGAGCCGGTCGGTCCGACAGAGAGGTGTCAAACAATCGAAAAAAGAAGGGCTTAATCGGGTGCGTCATCAAGACCACACCAATGGATCGACAACTCCCTGATGTACAGGCATCGACGCCCGATGTCTCCGTCGGCCTCAACCGGGTCGGCGTCACGGGCGTCGAGAAACTCGTTGAGATCGCCCGCCCTGAAAAACGCCCGATCGTCCTCATGGCCGAGTTCGAAGTCTTCGTCGACCTCCCGGGAAGCCGGAAGGGCGCCGACATGAGCCGCAACATGGAGGTCATCGACGAGATTCTCGAAGAGGCCGTCAGCGAACCCACCTACCGCGTCGAGGACGTCTGTGGTGACGCCGCCGAACGGCTGCTCGGGAAACACGATTACACGACCAAAACCGAAGTCCGGATGGAAGCCGACCTCATCACCAAAGATCAGACGCCGGAATCCGATCGTCCGACCCAGAACACCGCCACGATCCTCGCCGGCGCGACCGCGACCGAGGACGGCACCCACGAGGAGATCGGCGCCAAGGTGACCGGGATGACGGTGTGTCCCTGTTCCCAGGGGATGATGAGCAGCCGGGCTCGCGAGAAACTCTACGACCTCGACGTCGAGAAGGACGCCGTCCGGGAATTCCTCCAGGAGGTCCCCCAGGCCGGCCACGCCCAGCGGGGCCACGCGACCCTCAGCATCGAAAGCAAGGGCGCCCCGGAAGTCGACCTCATCGAACTGATCGAGGTCGCCCGTGATTCGATGAGCGCCCGGATCTACAACCTCGCCAAGCGGCCGGACGAGGATCACATGACCTACCAGGCTCACATGAACGCGAAGTTCGTCGAGGACTGTGTCCGCTCGATGGCCAAAGGCGTCGTCGAACACTTCCCCGACCTCCCGGACGACGCGATCGTGACGATGAAACAGTCCAACGACGAGTCGATCCACCAGCACAACGCCCACGCCGAGCGGGTGGCGGAGTTCGGCCGGCTCCGCGAGGAAGTCCCCAACTATCCGACCGACGACTGACTAGTTGCGATAGCGAGTATCTCGCCGTTTGTGGATTTTATATGCGGAGTTCCCCGAAGAGGTGACAGCTCCGTGTGGCGATCAGGGCGTGGGGATTAGCTCCGGCTGGAACGAACCTCACCGCCGGTCCGGACTTTATCCTCACAGTTCGGGCAAACACGGGGCCGTGTCTCGTCGTTGGGCGCAAAGACACGGACATAGGCCTCGGTCACGAAGGAATCACAGTTTCGGCAGGTGGGCATGGCTGACCACACGGGAGGAGCCTCTTAACGGTTGGCTCTTCGTCGTCGCCAGGTCTCCGCCAATCGCTCAACGAAAACCACAGCGACAGCCAGTAGGACGGCGGTGAGCAACCGGACGTCCGGATCAATTCTCCCGGACGTAGGACCGACCAAAGAAATCGACGGGGTCGGCGTTCGTCCACCGTTCCTGGAAGGATTCATGGACGTTCGAGGCGAATTCGGCGTCCTTGAGGTCGATCAACCCGAAGGGTTCGTTTGAGTCGAGGGGGTTTTGCACCTCGATACAAACCTCGTGATGGTCGATGAGGTAAAACGATCCCGAGAGATCCGTCGTCGTCCGGACGGTGAAATGCTCGAAGTCGGCGAGGGCATCGGTATATCGGTCGAACGTCGATCGCGGGAGCATCTCCAACAGCGCCGGCGTGATCAGTACCGAGACAGTGACATCCCGGACAAGCGCCGATTCGACACTGCCGACGATCCGGTCGCCGACCGTCCCGATATCGAACTGTGAGGAGGGCGTCGAGGCGACGATGATGAGCTGTTCGTTGGCCGCCCGGATCCGTTCGACCAACAGATCGACCGTATCCTCGGGCCCGATGGCCGTCGTCCAGAACTGCTCGTCGGCGGGTTCGGCCGGATCGAGCTCCTCGGTCAGCTCCTCGGCGATCGTCTCATAGCGTTCGATCTCGGCCTCGAGTTCGGCACGCCGGCTTTCGAACAGTCGATCAAGCGCCGTCTCTGGCTCGACGGCGATGTATTTTTTCGGGCGGCTCGATTCCTGGCTGCGGACCAGCTGATCCGATTCGAGGCTGTTGAGGATGTCGTAGATCCGTCCCATCGGAACATCGCTCGCACGCGATAGGTCCTTGGCGGTCGCCGGGCCGGTTTGTAACAGCGTCCGATAGGTCCGGGCCTCATAGTCCCCCAGCCCGAGATCCCGGAGCGAGGACATGGCAGTACCGAACTCAGAAAGCCGATCACTATAAACGCAACGCGAGTGGTGCGGTCGCGAAACGCACCAGTCGAGATTACAGGGAAGTCGTGATCGCGTCCAGCAACTCGTCGGGGGAGCCAACGGGCGCACGGCGCTCGCCGTCGATAATCGGGACGGCGGTACCGGCAGGGACCCCGGCGTCCGGAACGACGACCTTCTCGTGGTCGGCGATCCGGAGTGCGGCCCGATGGAGCTCCGATCCCGTCGGACCGCCGATCTCGATCCGGAGCGGCGGCGTGACCAGTCGGGCCGCGGCGGCCCCATACCCCGCGACCTGGACACCAAACCGGTCTTTGGCGCCCGCAAACGCCCCGATGGCGGTCCGGGCCGCCCGGAGAAACCGATCGGTGCCGGTGAGCCAGTGGAGGTCGATCAAGGCGTCGGCCAGTTCGGCGTTCATATCGATCGAATAGAGCGGCCGGTCCAACAGCCCGGGACCGGCGGCCGGGCCGTCGATGAACCCGTGGTCGGTTTGGAGCCGCTCGATGGTCCGGTTCGCGGCCGCGGTCGCCGGTTCGATATACGCCGAATCGAGGACCTGGGCGGCCGTCGTGAAGGCGGCGATGGCCCGCGCCTGATCGGCAAGCAATCCCGTCTCGCCGGTCGCGTCGTGTGTGGGATGGACGAAATGCCGGACGGTCCCATCGTCGAGGAGCGTCGAGGTGAGATACTCGAGGGTCCGTTCGGCGTAGCGTCGAGCGGTGTCGTCGTCGGTGTAGGCGTAGTAGGTCAACAACGCCTCGGCGGCGAGGGCGTTACGGTCGGCGAAGATCGTTTCGTCGATGGCCGGTTCGTCGGCCCGCTCGCGATCGCTCGGGGACTGGTGGTACTGTTCGGGATCGCCAGGGGCCTGGCTGCCGGCGAATGCTTCGCCAGTCCAGAGCGTGCCGGTGAGATAGCCCATCGTGTCGGCGGCCGTCTCGCGGTAGGCGTCCTCGCCAGTGTAACAGTAGGCGTTGGCGTACGCTCGCAGCAGGGAGGCGTTCTCATCAAGGAGCTTTTCCCGACGGGGATCGCTCCAGTCGCGCTCGGTCGCATACCGGAAGAACCCACCGCCGTACGTGTCGGTGAGGTGTTGCCGGATGGCGTCGAGCGTCCGTTCGGCGATGGTCCGTTCGCGTTTGAGCGCGAATTCGACGGTCCGGGGCATGGGGAATTTCGCGTCGGTCCCCCAGCCGGCGTACTCGGCGTCGAACTGTTCGCGGAGCTGGCCGGCGATCAACCGCTCGATCTCGTCGGTGACATCGCCGTCGGGCGGGGTTGATCGGAGGCTGCGGGGAATACGGCCGACGTCGTCGTCGCGATCGGCCCACCGCTCGCGCACCCGTTCGAGGACGCTTCGGAGCGCCTCCGGGGAGAGATAGGTCGCCCCGGTGAGTAGTTCCCCGGCCGGCGTCAGAAACACCGTCGAGGGGAACCCACCCATGTTGTACCGATCACGGACCCGTGGGTGGCGGTCGACATCGACCCGAACGGGGACGAAATCGTCGTTGATGTTCGCCGCCAGCCGGGGCTCGGCGTATGCCTCCCGGTCCATCAATTGACACTCGCTACACCACGTTGCCGTCAGCGAAAGCAGGATCGGACGTTCGGTCCGTGTCGCCGTCTCGAAAGCAGCCGGGCCGAAGGGCTGCCAGGCAACGTTGGTCACGTCGGCCGACTCATCCATACCGAATCGACGGCCAGCAGTATCGAAAGCTCTTCGACTGCCGACAGCCGGCGTGACGGGGCCGACCGGGGACGGACTCGGCCGAGGAGCTAATGTGGCGGCCGCTGAGTATCCACTATGGAGATCACGGACGTCGCCGTCGTCCAGCTGGAACATGACCTGCCGACGGCACACGGACTCTCGCGGGAGCGAGCCATCGGTTCGCGTGGTGTGGCGGTCGTCGTCGTCGAAACGGACACCGGACTCCAGGGGCTCGGCGAGGCGGTCGGCCCGGAACCGTATATCGCCGAGACGATCGTCGAGGAAAAGTACGCCCCCCGATTACAGGGTGAGAATCCGCTCGATCGGGAACGGCTCTGGCGGGAACTGCTCGTCGAGGACGTCTACTGGGATCGCAAGGGCCAGGGCGTGGCCGCCGCCAGCGGCGTCGATATGGCGCTGTGGGACCTCGCCGGCAAACACTACGGGGAACCGGTCTCGGCGTTGCTGGGCGGTGCGACGACGCCGGATCGTCGTATCGAAGCCTATGCCAGTGACTTGTTCTGGGACGATCCGGAGACGATGGCACGCAAAGCCGGTGCGTATGCCGATCGTGGCTTCGATGCGGTGAAGACCCACCTCGGGAACGGGCTCGAAGCCGATGAGAACCGCGTCGCCGCCATGACCGAGGCCATCGGGGACGCCGAACTGATGGTGGACATGAACTGTGGCTATGACTACGCCGACGCGTTGCGGGTCGGGCAGATGCTCGAGGAGTACGACGTCTACTGGTACGAGGAACCGCTCTCGCCGTACGATATCGACGGGCTCGCGGAGCTGCGGGCGGCGCTGTCGGTCCCGATCGCGACCGGGGAAAACGAGTACACCAAATGGGGATTCAAAGATCTCTTTGTCGCCGATGCGGTCGATTACGCGATGCCGGATCTCATGCGGTGTGGTGGCATTACCGAGGGACGGAAGATCGCCGGCGTCGCCGAGGCGTTCGACGTGACGGTGAGTCCCCACTGTTTTGCCTCGGGCATCGGGCTGGCGGCAACGCTGCAGTTCATGCTCGCGACGCCGGCCTGTGCGTGGCTCGAACTCGATGTGACCGAGTTCCCGTTGCTTGAGGGACTGCTCAGCGAGCCATTGGATATCGATGACGGTCGCGTCGCGGTGCCCGAGGGGCCGGGACTCGGTGTCGAACTGCCCGACGAGATCGTCGAGCAATACGGTGTCGGGTGACCAGAATCGACGATTCGCCGCCTGCTCGAAGACGACGTCGGTCCGGACCGTCGGTCTCACAGTCGATCGGATCCGTGGGGCTCGGATCGTGCGGAAAGGGTTTTGACTGCCGGCCCAGTAACCGGGATAGAACCATGGTCAAGACCCGGTGGGTGTTGCTCGGGCTGCTCGTGATCCCGCTGGTCGACATCGCCCTGCTGATCTATGTCGCCGGACTGATCGGCGCCGTCGCGACGGTGTTGTTGGTCGTCCTCACCGGACTGATCGGTCTGTTGTTGGTACGAGCGGAGGGCCGTCACACCCTCAACAACATCCAACGGAAGGTCGCTCAAGGCGAAGCCCCAACCGACGAACTCCTCGACGGCGGCTTTCTCATCGCGGCCGGCGCGTTCCTGTTGACCCCCGGGCTCGTGACCGACGGGATCGGGCTGTTGCTCGTCTTACCACCGTCCCGGTACGTGATCAGAAAGGCGGTCAAGCGGTGGGTCGTCGTGCCGGCACTCGATCGGAAAAGCGGTGGATTCGTCACCGGAAACGTCTACGTCGGTGGGTTCCCGAACATGGACGGCGGCTCCAGCGGTGGATCCCAGGCCACTGGCGCCGAGGGCCGATCCGAGCAGGACGATCTATACGATCTCGACGAGGATGCCTACGACGTCGACATCGATGACGGCGACGACGACCAGAAAAAGCCGTAGAAGGAAACGCTTAAACAGTCTACCACGCTACCATCATCTGCTCTGGGCCAGTAGCTCAATCAGGTAGAGCGCCACTCTGATAAGGTGGAGGCTCGCGG
>JAXINS010000014.1:0-13375 GCA_034190395.1 Chewarchaeum aethiopicum (SeqCode) | reverse complement strand
TCGTGTTGAATAGCGACGAGGAGATCCGAATGCCGCTGACGTTCTTCGAGGACGGCTACTATCTGCGCGAAGAAGGGGAACGACAGGCCTTCGCCGGCAAACTGGGAACCGACTACGACACCGCTGTCGACGTCGATCCCGATGCGGCTCACAGCGTCGACGAGACGATGTACCAGGAGATGGCGACGCTCATCGAGGAGGCCGTCCCCGGGCTGGCCGATGCCGAAATCAGCAGCGAGTGGGTCGGCGTCCGGACGGTGACGCCGGACGGCCATCCGTTCGTTGGCCCCACCGATGTCAACAGATTTCACGTCGCCGTCGGCATGAGCGGCCACGGTGTTACCCTCGCGCCAGCGGTCGGCACATTACTGGCGGAGTACATCACAACCGGCGACCGACCGCCGTTGCTGGAACCGCTCCTGCCGGGCCGCGAGACGGCCCGAAGGGCGCCCTGAGGAACGAAGAGCGTATCCGCACCGGTGGAGTACGTGTGTGTACGCAAATGAGCCAGAAGGACCATTATTATAATAAATCAAAACAGGAGGGCTACCGGTCACGGGCGGCCTACAAGCTCAAACAGCTGGACGAGACGTTCAGCCTCATCAAGCCCGACGCCACCGTGGTCGACCTCGGGGCCGCTCCCGGCGGCTGGCTACAAGTCGCCGCCGAACGAACACCGGAGGGGCGGGTGCTCGGGGTGGATCTCCAGCGGATCGAGACGACCGATCTCGACAACGTCGAGACGATACGAGGGAACATCACCGAGGCCGACACGCAGTCGGCCATCACGGAGCGCGTCGGGGCGGCCGATGTCGTACTCTCGGATATGGCGCCGAACGTCACCGGCGAGTACGAACTCGATCACGCCCGGTCGGTCCATCTCGCCCGCCAAGCGTTTACTGTCGCGACCGAGGTGCTCGCCGACGGCGGCCATTTCGTTGTAAAAGCCTTCGAGGGCCCGGATCTTGCCGACCTCCGGTCGGACATCGACCAGGAGTTCGATTTCGTCAAAACGACCCAACCCGACGCCACCCGTGAGTCGTCTTCGGAACTCTATATCGTCGCCAAAAAGCGCCTTACGGCACCGGTCCGGACCGGCGATCGATTGGAGGTCACGATCGAGACGATCGGTGACGAGGGTGACGGAATCGCCCACGTCGATGGGTTTACGCTGTTCGTGCCCTCGACTGAGGAAGGCGAAACCGTCGAAATCAGAGTCGAGGACGTCAAGCCTCGTTTCGGATTCGCCCAGCGAATCGACTGATCGAGATGACGAGTATCGATGCTCGCAGAGTTCAGATCGGGTCCGCGGTAATCCAGCCTCAGATCGTCGCCTGCCGGACGCCGATGCCAGTGGATTTGGCGTACCCGACGACAGCATAGACGAACGGGGTATCAAGGAGGGCGATCAGGAGTTTCAGCAGATATTGACCGACGATTAGCTTTGCGAGCAACCCTGCCGAGGAGGGCGTACCGATACCGAGCACGACCGGCACGACCCAAAAGGCGATCGTGATGAAGATCACCGTATCAAGCGCCTGACTCGTGGCTGTCGAGCCGATATTGCGGAGCCAGAGGTACCGACCGCGGGTCCGTTCGCGGAGGAAATGAAAGGCGAGGACATCCCAATTCTGGCTAACGACGTAGGCAACGAGGCTGCCAATAACGATGCCCGTACTCGGGGAGAGGACCCGAGCGAAGGCAGCCGGATCGGCACCGGCGGGCGAGCCCGGGGCCACGATCGCCAGCCACAACAGGGCCAACATCACGAAGTTCATCAGGAAAGCGATGTTGACGACGCGCTGGGCCGATCGCCGGCCGTAGAGCTCGGCATAACAGTCCGAGGCGAAAAACGTCACCGCGTAGGCGAGGACACCGGCCGGGGCGATAATCGACGCCCCGACGACCGGCAGTGCCACCGGAAGCGGCAACGCGATGACCTTCACGGCGAGCAACTGGCCGACCACGAGACTCGTCACGAACAGGGCGATCAACCCGATCACCGGCAACGGTGTCGCCCCGTTGCTCGACGTTGTCATGTGCCGATATACTGAGAGAGGCAGGTATAAACCGAGCGAAACGGAGCGGGTTTCAGTAGGCTCGTTCGACGACGATCACACCACTGACGTCCCGGACGGTGACGCGATCGCCATCGTTGTTCCAGACGGCGTTCGTACGCCCCCAGTAGAGTGCGTTCGTCGAGTCAGTGCCACGACCGGTATGCAGCGTTACGGTCTCGTTGGGATCAAGCGTGAAACCATCGGGGAACGTATAGGTATGACCGGCCGCATCGGCGACCGTCCAGCCGGTGAGTGTGAGGGTCTTGTTGGCAGTGTTGCGGAGGCGAACGTACTCCTCGTTGAGATTGTCGTGGTCGTTACCTGGCGCATCGGCGTGGATCGTGACGATCGCGAGGGAACTGGCCGAGTCGTTCGACTCGGCGGTTGCTGACGGCCCGTATTCCCAGAGACCCACACCATTCGTTCGGGCCTTTCCTTCGGCGGCGGTAAAGCGATCCCGCTCTGTGAACTGGCTCTCGTACAGCCGCGCATAGCCCTGTCGGAGCAACTGGAGATTGAACAACTGCCCATCGTGATAGAGGTAGACCAACAGCCGCCCGTAGCCACCCCGTCGATCGGCGCGTGGATCGGTCCGAATGCGAACACGGGCCCCAGCTAGTCGATCTCGAGCGAACTCGCTGGCGCGCTGTCCCCAGCGACCGAGCCACTGCCGGCCGGCGGTCGTATCCGGGATCGTCTCGAATTCGGCCGGATCCGTAGCGGTATGGACCTCCGGCGTATCGACACCGAGCAGGCGGACGGTGTCAGAGCTCCCGTTCGGATAGCGAATCCGCATCGTATCGCCGTCGATCACCTCGACGATAGTGACGATCCGTCCGTCGACTGTCGATCCATCGGACGTCGGCGATCGAGCGGCTGTAGCGCCATCGGGCGACGAGCCAGCACACCCACTGATGACGATTGCAAACAGCACGACGACAACGACGGCTCGGTGCCGGATCGTCGGCGACACAGTTCTATCGAGCACAAGCGGGTCAGGGTGTTTTACCTGACGGTTCTTTTGGAGTGTATTATCGACACAAGGACGGGCGATAATCCGCCGCGTTTCAGTCCGCCGTCATCCGTCGAATCAACACCGAGATACCAGTGACGGCGACCAACAAGACGACGAGGTTGAACGCCGCCTGAAACAGAGACTCATAGCGATCGGCGACGAACACGTCGATCGTCCGCCCAGCGCTGGTATAAAATCGAAACATCGCAAGTGTCGCAAGGATGAACAGCAACGCCAACCCAGCCCACTCAAGATAACGGATTGCGTCGTCGGGATCGAACGATCGGCCCGAGTCATCGACCTCGAGGTCGTCGGTATTCGCCTCCGAGGCATCCTGGCTCATGGCGATCGCCTCCACAGAAGGAAGGCCGCACAAAGCAGTGCGATGACCGCAACAACGGGGGTAAATCCAGGCTGGCCGGGCGTGTTAGCGGCTGCGGCAGTCGGTGTTCGTCGGACGGATTCCGCGGTTCCTTCGCTTCGATCGAAATCGCTGACTTCCAATCCGATCGAACGACGCGTCCGGTTGACGGCAATGGTTTCGGTGGGATCCAAGTTCGCGGCCGATCGGGCCGTGCCGACGATAACACCGTCCTTCCAGAGGATGGCATCCAGGTAGTAATCGTAGCCATCCGGCACCGTCAGTTCAGTCGACGGTGTCGCAGTGTGGCCGGTGCCGATCCGATCGATCCGGACAGTGGTCTCGTCAGCGACGATGTTCGAGTCTGCCTGCCGGGCCTTGATCACTAATCGGAGGCCCCCGGCCGCCGTATCGCCGGTGTTCGTCAAGTGCGTCGACACCGAGAGCGTCACACGGTTGTCCTGAGTGTTGGCGATCGAATACTCAAGCACCGGTAAGTCCGCTCCCGGGCCGGTAAATCGGTGAAATTCGATCGGCGTGCGGGCGTACTCCGGCTCAAGCGTCCCGACACCCTGGACGGTGCGCCCACCTTGGGCGACGCGAGCGCCGTCCTGAAAGACGATCGTCTCGATGCGGTAGCCGCCGGCCCGTTCGACCGAGAGGTTCCCGACGACGGCGATCTCACGCGTCCCGGTGACCCGTTCGACGGCGACAGTCCGTTCGGTCTCGACGAACCCAGATTCGAGATCGATGGCTCGGAACAACACGGAGACGTTCCCGGACGGGCCACCGCGATGACGGAGTCGGGTGTCGACGGACAATGTTGCGGTACGACCCGAAACCGTTCCCGGGGCGATCATGACCTCAACGATGTCGATTTCACCGGGGCGGTCTCGGATCTCTGGCTGAGCAATGACGCCGGGGGCGACAGCGGCGACGAGGATTGAAAGGGCGGCGACGCCGGCTGCCCCACCCAGCAGGAGGGCTTCGCGGGGCATACTCCTGGGAACATCAGGAAGAACTGGAAAGTGTCTTGTGGAACTTGTAGGGTGCTTGCCAGGATCGGTGCCGTCAGCCGGATCGAGCCGCCGGTTGCGGTGACCGCCGGCCGCCGAAGGTGTAGAGCCAGAGAATTCCGAGGCCGAACCCATAGGCGAGCATGATCGGGATCGTCACCAGCACCATAGAGAGAACTGTCGACGGCGTAAACAGCGCCGCGAACACGAGCACCGCAAGCGTGACTTCCCGCCACCGTCGGCGCATCGATCGGTAAGTCACAATCCGACCGCGATGGAACAGAAACATCGTGACCGGGATATCGACCCAGAGGCCGATGCCGACGGTGGTGAAAAAGACGAGCCAAAAGAAATTCGACACCCGATAGGCGATGATCATGTTCGCCTGGAGAGCATCCCAGACGAGATAGGAAACCACCGCCGGTGCGATGTAGAGATAGCCGATCGCGCTCCCGATGAGCAAGCCAGCCAACACCGACGCCCCCCAGGTGAAGAAGACGTTCCGATCACCGCTTACCAGACCCCGCTCTTTGAGGGACGGCCAGGCGTAGTACAGCAGAAACGGAAGCGTCGAGACGGCCCCCAACAGCGTCGAGATCTTCACCTCGAACACCAGCGCCTCAACCGGGTGAAGCGTAACGATGCTGACTTCTTCGGGTTGGACCGACGCGGGGAGACGTGCGATAAAGTCGCGTTTGATGAACCCGATCCCGCCGCCATAGAGGAACGAAAACACCGCCACCAACACGCCGATGAAAACCGCGAAGATCCGAAAGGCCCGTGACCGCAGGCTATCGAGGATGAACATGATATCGGTGTAGTAGCCACCGATATCCTCCTCGGTCGTCTCCTCGTCGGTCATCGCAGTCGCGATGTTTGCCGCGGCCGATTCGAAGCCACCGCCGGCCGTCTCCGGGTCGGTCCCAGCCTCGGCGCCGGTGGCAGCCGCCGTGTCGGCGGTCTCTGCCGCCTCCGTTTCGGCATCCGACATCTCCTGGACTGCATCGAACCGATCGAGAATTGCCCTGGCTTTCTCGGGATGGTCAGCGTCCATGGCCTCGTTGGCTGCCATGAGGGCATCGTTCTCATCCATCTCGGCGAACACTTCAGGTGGGGCGGCACGGACACCGGCCGCATCGAGAGACTCAAGATCGATCGCCGCGGGTTCACCGAAATCGGCAGGTGACCTGGGGGCGTTATCGAAAGACGGCCAGGAGTAATACACCACGAGGACGACAACGACGGCGAGACCAAGCACACCGCCGAGGATGGCCGCACCGACGACACCACCAGCAGGAGCAATGGCGTCGAGTGTGACCGGTTGGGGCCGAATCATCCCGGGTATCTGTGGACGAACGGCCCGGTTGAACGTCTCGATAGCACCGTTCAACAGTGCCCAGGTGACGACGCCAGCGATGAGCACGAAGGCGCCGGCGAGGTTACCGATGTTGGTCCGCAAGTTCTGGCGGACCTGTCGGATGGTGTCCTCCCGACGAGCGGCCGTCGCCAGCCGAGCGAGATAGAGACTAAACGCATAGAGCCCGACGAGGGGGAGCGCCCACATTAACTGGGTAAACGGATCGGGGGGCGAGAACATCGCGCCGAAGCCGAACATGATGACAATGGCGTATTTCCACTTGTCCCGGAAGGTTTCGTAGGGGACGATCCCGGTATACGACAGGACGGTCATGACCAGCGGCAGCTGGGCCGCTAGCCCGAACGACAGCGACAAGACGAGAATGAACTGCGTCCAATCGACGATAGAATAGGTCGGGGAAAACCCGGCACTGATCGCATTGTTCGCCAGAAACGAGAACATAATCGGGAAAAACAGCTGATAGGAGTACGTTACGCCACCCAGAAACAGGACGAATGCGAGGCCACCGAGCGATGCGAGCTTCCAGTCGGCGACGCCTTCCTTTGGCCACCAGCCACGGTCCTTGAGCGGGTCACGGCTGTAGTAAATAAAAAACGGGATCGAGAGGATGATACCGACGAGAATACCGATTTTCGCCTGCAATAGAATGACGTCAAACGGCGTGATCACGACGACTGACGCACCCTGAGCGAGGAGATCCCGTTTGAGCTGTGGCCAGATCCAGACTCGCAAGGCGTAGATCGTCGCGAGCAGCCCGATCACGAAGACGATAAACACCCGTCGCAACTTCGACCGGGCGGCGACGAGCATATCCCCGAAGGTGCGTCGTCCGGCCGCTAGGCTCTCACGGGTGTCCTCGTCGACGATATCCCCAGCGGCCATCGTTACCGAGGGGGAGTAACGACCTGCCGGTTATCAATCTTCTCTCATCGACTCATCGCGAACCCCGTGACAGTCAGGATCGTGTGTCGGCCATCATGAGGTAACCTCGTAGCGAAACGCGATGGTTGGCTTGGTGTTTCGATAATCGGCCGGCGGTGTCGTCTGCCATCGGCTCGAGTTATCGAGCACGAGGATCCACTTGCCGGCCGGCAGCTCGATCGACTGTTCGGTCTGGCGAACGCCGGCGGATGAACCCTCTGTATGGAGTGACCATCGACCCCGAAACTCGAAGGCGAGCAGCTCATCCTCGGGGAGGAGGAGCACATCGATCGGCGGTCCCTGGACGACGTCGATGGTATACACAAGCGTTGCGGTCTCCTCGGTCGTGAAACTGAATTTGGCGTACGACCCTTCGTTAATCGTGACGTTGCGTTCGATCCGAGGACCACCCCCTGAGATGGATGCACACCCCGCGAGCCCGGTGACGACGCCACCGGCGCTGGCCCCGATCAGACGCCGACGTGAGAGCCACATGTCAATACAATCACCATACACTAATATATAAAAGTAGTGACACGTTTTTCGGTCATCATCGGTGTTTCGTCGGTTCGACCGTCACGAAAAGGCCTATAACCACGAAAAGACCTACTCCCGCCAAGGAATGGGCGAAGAGCCGTCGTCAGATGAAACCGAAAAAGCGTCCGAGTCCCAATCGGACGCGAGGGGAGGGGCCGACGCCGATCCCGACACTGCTCCGGATACCGAGGCGGAGACTGAAAGCGCCGAGGAACCATCGGGCTCGACGGCCGAGAGAGACACAGATCAGTTCGAGGACACTGTCCCATCCGACGAGACCACGACGGAGTCGACCGCCGAAGGGACGGAGCCAGCGACTGGATCGGACGATATCCCGCCACCCCAGACCGATCCCAACACCTCATTCGCCGGAACCGGGCCGGCATACCAAGACCCAAAAGAGTATCTCCTCGAAGACGACGAGGGCGGCGAAAGCGAAGACGACGCTGCCGACTACGATCTTGACGCCGAAGCTGAATCGGGCGAATCGCCGTCAGGTGAGATGAGTGCCGAGGAAGAGCTCACTCCCCACCTCGATCAAGCGGCGCCAGGATACGATGCCGACGGGACGATGGACGGGACCGATTTCGGCCCCGAGGGCCCGGCCGAGGACCAGGAGATGCCCCTGACGGTCCACCTCGAGGAGATGATCAAACGGTTAGCGGTCGTCGTCGCGATCGCTGGTATCGTCAGCCTCGCGACGTTTCCCTTCGCCGAACGGATCATCAACTTCCTGTGGTACTCGATCCTCCCAGGAACTGAGGTCGCCCGCCCACGACTCTACGGCATCCTCGAATTGAAACTGACGGAGCTCAAGACCGCCAGTCTCGCCGGGCTGATCGTTGCCCTCCCGGTATTCGTCTATCAGACGTATCGGTTCATGCGTCCGGGGCTCTATCCCCACGAACGGCGGTACTATCTCGCGGCCGTCCCGACGAGTCTCATTCTGGCACTGATCGGCGTCGGCTTTGCCTTCTTTATCGTCCTGCCGGGGATTTTCACCTATTTCCTCTACTATTCCCAGGACGTCGCTCAAATCGGCTTTGCGCTGGGGCGGACGTTCGATCTCATCCTGCTGTTGATGGGATATCTCGCCTTGGTGTTTCAGATCCCGCTGTTCGTCATGCTGGCGATCATGATGGGACTGACCACCCGCGAGTGGCTCGCTCAGCGACGCCTGCTGATCTGGGGGAGTTTCCTCGGGATTTCGTTCATCTTCAGCCCCGACCCAACGGGAATGGCACCGATCGTCATCGCGCTGACGATGGTCGTCCTCTTCGAGGGGACGCTGTTGCTCGTGGGATGGACCCAACGCCGCTCGCGGGCAACCGGAACGTGAGACGAATGACCCAGCCGCTGGTTCAGCCCGGTTGGACGGCCCGGAGGATCAGAATGATAGCGACACCGGAGTGTCCATCATGACGACTGTGCTACTGGTGCGCCACGGTGAGACGACGTGGAACCGCGATCGACGTGTCCAGGGCTGGGCGCCGACGGGACTCACCGACCGTGGCAAACAGCAGGCGAAACGCGTCGCCGAGGCCATCGCCACTGAGTATACAGTCGATCGCTGTATCGCCTCCGACCTCCGACGGACCCGTGAAACCGCCGAAACAATCACCGAGACGGTCTCCGTCGAGGATCTGACCTTCGATCGTGCGTGGCGAGAGCGACACTTCGGAGTGCTCCAGGGGCTTGATTATGCGACGATCCGCGAGGAGTATCCGACCATCGCGTTCACCGGCGCCGACCAGCTCGACGGAACCGCGGCGCCGGAGGCCGGCGAATCACTCCGCGAGCTTCGGGATCGAGTGACCGGACAACTCGATGCGCTCCGTGACCACGGCGGGACGGTACTGGTCGTCGCCCACGGTGGGCCGATCCGACAGG
This sequence comes from Chewarchaeum aethiopicum (SeqCode), assembly GCA_034190395.1. Lineage (GTDB taxonomy): Archaea > Halobacteriota > Halobacteria > Halobacteriales > Hikarchaeaceae > Chewarchaeum > Chewarchaeum aethiopicum. The sequence continues at coordinate 4,197 of JAXINS010000014.1, read as the reverse complement.
CACTGGGTTATCTACAGGAGCTGACACCCACAGAGAGCGCCGCGACGATCGAGCAGGCCAACTGTGCGATCAACGAACTCCGCTTGACCCCATCGACCATGACGATCGTCCGACAAAACGAAACGGTCAATCAGTAACTCGGTCGGAAAATCGTGGCCGCGGGAAATCAGTCACCGGCTCCCGGATACTCGGCATCGAAGACGTTCGCGACCACCGGCTCGTCGTCGTCCGGGCTGACGCTGCCAGTCGTATATCCGTGGAGATCGAGCGTGACGTGGTCAAAACCGAGGTCACCGAGGTGCTCGCGAGCCGCCTCGGCAAAGGCCGGATCGAGCGCCGCCTCGAGTTCGTCGCTTGCAACCTCGATCCGGGCGAGACCATCGTGATCGCGCACCCGAAACTGGGAGAATCCCCACGTCCGTAGGAGTCGTTCGGCCTTTTCGATCCGACTGAGCCGTTCCTCGGTAACCTCCAATCCGGTTGGGATCCGCGAGGAGAGACACGCCATCGATGGTTTATCCGCAACCGTCAGCTCGTATCGTTCGGCGATCGTCCGAACCTCCGCTTTGGTGATGTCACAGGCCAACAACGGGGAGAAGATATCGAGTTCCTCGACTGCCCGGAGGCCGGGTCGATGACCGCCGCCGGGATCGGAGGCATTCGTTCCGTCACAGACGGTATCGATGCCGAGTTCCTGGGCTCGATCGTACATCTTTCCCAGCCGCATCGTCCGACAGTGATAGCATCGATCGCCCTCGTTGGCGACGAACCGTGGGTCATCGAGTTCGGAGAATTCGACGATCTCGTGGCGGATGCCGATCTCCGTGGCGACATTCTTTGCGTCCGCGAGTTCGCGATCCGGGAGGGTCTCGCTTTTGGCGGTACAGGCAACGGCAGCGTCGCCCAGGACCTCCTGTGCCACGGCAGCGACGACGCTCGAGTCGACGCCACCGGAAAAGGCGATCAGGACACCGTCCCGCTCACGAAGCCTTGCCCGGAGCTGGGTAAGCTTCTCGTCCAGAGTCGTGGTCATGCCACCGGCTTACCGAGCAGGGGGTTAAAACGGTTCCCTCGACGGCCGCCGAAGGCGGATCCGGGAATCATATTGTCGACGGGCGTCTACGGCGGGGCGAATGGAACTCACGGCGATCCCGGGTGTCGGCGAGAAAACCGCCGCGGCACTCGAGGAACTCGACGACGTCGAGCGGGCGATCGAGGAGGGCGACGTCGCCCGCCTGGCGTCGGCTCCCGGGATCTCGGCGGGACGGGCCGTCCGGATCGCCCGCGGTGCCATCCGCCGTCGCCACGACGACCCCGGCGAGTTCCTGGCGACCGACCGGGCCGAGGAAGTCTACCGGGAACTGCTGGAGTTGCTCACGGACCGGGCCGTGACGGAGTACGGCGCGCGGCGGTTGGAGACGTTCTATCCCAGCGCCGTCGAGTCACGCATCGAGGAAACCCGGCAGTTCACCGAGCGTGCACTCGAACGAACGCCGGCTGACGCGGTCGATGAGGCCCTTGCCGGGGTCGAACCGTTGGAGCCGGCACCCGATGTCGTCGTTCGGGATCGGTGTCTCGCGACGACCGACGCCGAACGCTACGCGACCGCCCGGGAGGCCATGCCCGAACTCTCGGTCGAGATCGTCGACGACGCCCGCGATCTCGCCGAACTGGCACGGGGATACAGTACCGTCATTGCGCTCGATGAGACGTTCGCCGGTGTCGACGTGGAGGGCGACGTCCGGGTCGAACCCGATGCCTTAGAGCGGCCGGCCGATATCGTCCCCGAGCGGATTCTGTCGTTTTTCGCGGCGAATCGTGACCGGATCAGGGCAGCGATCGCCGTCCATCGGGCCGCCGACCTCGAGACCCCGCTGGATCTCGATACCTTCGACGACCAGCTCGAACGACTCGACGAGTCGGGGGACATCATCGGCGATACGGAGCTGGACCGGTTGGCGGCCGCAGTCGACAACCTCGACGGGGTGGCCGCCGATGCCGAGCAGCTCGCCAACCAGCGGCTCCGGGAGGCGATCAAGGAACGCGACGTCACCATCGAGGGGACCGACCTCCTCTCGCTAGTCGAGCAAGGCGCCGGCGTCGATTCGTTGCTGAGTCGCGAGCTCGCCGAGGAGTACGCTGCCGCCGTCGAGGCGGCTCGCGAGCACCTGCGTGAGGCCCTCGCGCTCACCGACGACGAGGCGGCGATCGCCAACCGGGCGTTTCCCGACGAGCCGACCTACCCGGTCGAACGCGAGGAACAGGCGATGAACCGCCTGCGCGAGGAGCTGACGACGATGCGAGACCGGCGTGCTGCCCGGCTCAAACGCGACGTAGCCGCGGAGTTGACCGACAGCCGCGAGGCCGTCGAGACACTCGTCCGGCAGGCACTCGAACTGGATGTCGAACTCGCGATCGCCCGGTTCGCCGCCGACTTCGAGTGTACCATGCCGGAACTCGGTGGGAGCGGGATCCGGATCGACGGTGGCCGATCGCCGCTGCTCGACGAACCGTTCGCGGCGGTCGAGCCCATCGACTACGCCGTCGAGGGCGCGACGTTGCTGTCGGGGGTCAACAGCGGCGGGAAGACCTCGTTGTTGGATCTACTGGCCGCAGTGACGGTTCTCGCCCACATGGGTCTGCCCGTGCCCGCCGAGGAGGCCCGCGTCGAGCCCATCGAATCGCTGTATTACCACGCCAAGACCCAGGGCACCCTCGACGCGGGGGCGTTCGAACACACTGTCCGGGAGTTCGCGGAGGTCGCCACCGACGAACGACCGCGGCTGGTGTTGGTCGACGAACTCGAGAGCATCACCGAACCGGGTGCCTCAGCCAAGATCATCGCGGGCATTCTCGAAACGCTCACCGAGACGGCAACGACCGCCGTCTTCGTCTCCCACCTGGCCGGCGAGATCCGTGATGTCGCCAGCATCGACGTCGGTGTCGATGGGATCGAAGCCCTCGGACTCGAAGACGGCGAACTCAAGGTCAACCGCTCGCCCGTCAAGGACCATCTCGCCCGATCGACACCGGAACTGATCGTCGAAAAGCTCGCCGACGATGCCGAAATCGACGCTGATCGTGAGTTCTACGACCGGCTCCTCGGGAAGTTCCAGTAACAACGCGGTCGGCGAACGGCCCGTTCATCGATCCGTCGACCAGGGAGTTTCACTTTCACCCCGGGAGGGGCGAACGATTAAGTGGGCGCGCGAGCGTGGTGAAAGTGATGGATGAGGATCCCGACGAGGGTATGCTCTCCTGGGACGAGTCGGTCTTTCGGGACGAACACGTCTTCGAGATCGACTACGTCCCCGAGGCGTTCATTCACCGTGAGACCCAAATGGAGAGCCTCAAGTACGCACTCCGGCCGGCGGTCCGTGGTTCCCGGCCGCTGAACGTACTCGCTCAGGGCCCGCCAGGAACGGGCAAGACCACCGCGGTCCAGAAGCTCTTCTCGGAGCTGGGCCTCCAGTCGGGGGTCCGAACGATCCACGTCAACTGCCAGGTCGATTCGACGCGATACTCGGTGTTCGCCCGGCTGTTCGAGGACGTCTTCGATTACGAGCCACCCTCCTCGGGGATCTCGTTTAAGAAGCTGTTCCGCCAGATCACCGAGAAACTCATCGAGGACGATGAGGTGCTTGTCGTTGCCCTCGACGATGTGAACTATCTCTTCTATGAGGGCGAAGCCTCGGATACGCTGTATTCGCTGTTGCGCGCCCACGAGGTCCAACCCGGCGCGAAGATCGGCACGATCCTCGTCTCCTCGGATCTCGATCTGGAGGTGATCGAGGCGCTCGACGGACGGGTCCAGAGTGTCTTCCGCCCCGAAGAAGTCTACTTCCCGAAATACGACGAACCCGAGATCGCCGATATCCTCCAAGAACGGATCGATCGTGGGTTTCACGACGACGTCATTTCGGCGCCAGTGCTCGATCGCGTCGCCGAACTGACCGCCGAGAGCGGCGATCTCCGGGTGGGAATCGATCTCCTCCGGCGGGCCGGACTCAACGCCGAGATGCGAGCGAGCCGGACGATCAGTACCGATGACGTCGAGGAGGCCTACGACACCTCGAAATACGTCCACCTCTCCCGGAGCCTGCGGACGCTGACCGACTCCGAACGGGCGCTCGTCGAGGTGATCGCCGACCACAACGGCGATCGGGCCGGCGACGTTTACGAGGCGTTTCATGACCG
>JAXINS010000107.1:11516-13824 GCA_034190395.1 Chewarchaeum aethiopicum (SeqCode) | reverse complement strand
AACGTCGTGGGGTGAACGTGGTTATAGCACCACGGTGATGCGATCTCGACAGTAGTTGCAGGGTGTATATATAGCACGTGAATTATTTATAGTCGGTTGTTGGTACTCTCTGACATGCCAGTGTGTCACCGGCGGAGAGTCCTCCAATCACTCGGGACGGTCGCTCTGGCAACATCGGTATCGAAAACATCGATGGCGAAGGCACAATCGACGGTGACAGTTACCGGTCAAATCCTCTCCGCGTCCGGTGATCCCGTCGCTGAAAACTTCGTTCAGCTCGTCGATAGCGAAACAAACGAAACATTCGCAACGACGACCGGTTCGGACGGTCGTTTTCAGCTCGATGTTCCGGGCGATACGCAATACATACTCAACTATGCCCAATCATCCAGTCTGCAGGTCGTCTCCGATCGTCCGGATAACATCCCATCACATCATCTGATTCGGAGAATAAACGTCGGGAGCGAACAGAAAGACCTCGGTGCAATTGAGCTTCCACAAGCCTATCGCGTGGAGGCACGTGTCGTCGATCCCAATGATCGTCCCATTAGCGGTGCTGGGATACAAATCAGAAGTAAAGGGTTTGGACTCCCACCAGGCTCGTTTACGACCAACGAAGACGGTTATGTCAAACATAGTGGTGCCGACCAATCCGGTGTTGATCTCGCCGGACCGATTCAGATCGGTGCGTGGCCGCCTGGAGCACAGACGGAGGGTCGTCCACCCGCAATCAAGCGGGTGTTAGTTGATCAAGAACGATCGCTCACACTCACTTTAGAGGGTGCGACGGGGGCAACCGAAGCACCCCAGGCGGGATCGGATAGCGATAGTGCGGCCGGGCGGCAGCGTGGATTTTTCTCGAATTCCGGCAATGAACCGGCATTTCTCTCGAATGTTTTCAACCTGACAATGCTGGGATTTCTGATGTCAGCCGCAGGATTGATCTATCAAATGATGGAGGGACGATAATCCATGTCCGAACGAACGAACCCCGATGAAAGTACATCCAATGGCGTTGCCGACACGGCATCCGATGCTAACGATGGACCTCCCAGTAACGATGAGCACAAGGACACTGCCAATGACGAGCAGTCCACAGCAGCTCCTGATGATTCAATAGACCGATCACCCCAACGGGAGCCGATCGCTGGATCAATCACCAAAGCGCGCGGTCTCCCGGGTGTGTGGAGTACGCTCCTTGGATTACCATTCGTCGGGGGTGGCGGCTATGTCCTCGTTGGCGAAACGGCTGCTCCACCAAATGCGGGGCTGCCGATCATTGTGTTTGGGCTGTTCGTGATCGTGGTCGGACTATACATCCACTTTGTCGCCGCTCCTGAACCACCGACGCTCCGTGAAGATGAGGAGATTATCGACACCCGCAATCCAGCCCAACGAGCAGCCGCAGCCAAGTCCATCGTCGGCTTACTTTTCCTGATGGTTGCGGGCTATCTCCTGTTTTTTACGTTCAGACCGTATGTGTACCCCACGGCAGTCGGATTCGTCGGTCTCTATCTCTTTTCGACGGGATTGTACGCCTATTGGACGAACACGCTCACAACGTATTATGTGACGAATCAACGACTGATCAAGGAATACCGATTCATTTCGCTGGTTCGCCAGGAACTGCCGTTTGGGAAGGTTCGCGGTGTTGAGGAGCGAAAATCAGTCTGGGAAGCCATCGTTGGGCTTGGCAACGTGCGGGTAGCCTCCGGTGGCGGTGGTACCTTGGAGATTGTCATCCGGAATATCTACACGCCAACAGCATTTGCCGATGAGATTCGAAATCTTGTCTGAACGCTGGCGGTATGACTCAGACGAAAGATAGCGCTTTCCCCGATTCATACGGTAGCTCCGCAACTGCATCGACAGGCGGGACAGGCCAGTGCCTCGGGGCTTGACCCCGAGACGGTTTAGCGCGCTGATGAACGTATCTCCGTCCCGGTCAGCTCAATTTCAGTATGACGGTATTCTGGCACGGCAGAACGGATGCGGATACGAGCCATTCCCTCTGAGATCGCCTGACTGCATTGCCCGAGCGTGTAGACTTATCAGCCGGGCTGTGGTGGGATGGGATATCCCGTTATGGCTGAAACGCCCGCTTCGCACGCCGGCCTTGCGGTGGTCGGTGAGGCGTTCACGGTCGGTGTCGCACGCTTTTCGATGGAGACCTGTACGTTCTGTCCCCGCCCCACCGGGATCGAGGAATGGGAGTATCACGGCCCGCCGATCGACGGCCAGGCCGTCCTCGAAGCGAACGATTACATCCGGGGATTCGTCGCCCGAACCCGGGAGGTCAGTGGTACGG
>JAXINS010000107.1:0-11416 GCA_034190395.1 Chewarchaeum aethiopicum (SeqCode) | reverse complement strand
GCCAACGTCGATCACGAACTAGCGGAGGCGGCGGATGCGGTTTTCATCATCAAGCGATACCCCCACTACGATTCCCGGTACCAGGGCGAACGAGCTGCCCGGGTGTTACACCGTCAGCTCCGTGGGGATTACACACCGACGATGGCGACCCGCAAGCCGGGTGTGATCACTCCCTCGGTGTTTCAGGGCACCGCCGAATCACCGGCAATGGAGATCATGGAGCGGGCTCGACGCTGGGAACGTCGCGAGGACGACGTCTTCGCCTCGGTCGCCTTCGGGTTTGCCTACGCCGACGTTCCGACCGTCGGCGCGACGGTAATGGTCCTGACCAACGACGATCAGGCACTCGCCGACCGGATCGCCGACGATCTCGCCGAGTATATCTGGCGGGTGCGGGAGTCGTTTGCGGGCAAGACCCTCCCCGACACCCAGACCGGTGTCAGCCAGGCGATCGAGGCCGCCGAGGCCGGCAACACCCCCGTCATCATCGCCGATCACGCCGACCGTACCGGCAACGCCACACACGTCCTCGCCGAGCTGATCGACCAAGGGGCCAGTGACTTCCTCATCGCGACGCTCAACGACGAGCGCGCCATCGAGACGATCACCGAGCAGGCGACCGTCGGGGAGCAGGTCACCGTCGACGTCGGCGGGTACGCCGATCAGTACGCCGGCGATCCCGTCGAGATCACCGGCGACGTCGAGTATCTAGGCGGCTATAGCGATCACTACCACGATTTCGAGACGATCGCTGTCCTCCGATTCGGCGAGAACAACCGCATCATCCTGACGCCCTCGCTCCATCAGGTCACCTCCCCGGCGATCTTCGATGCGCTGGATATCCCGTTTCCCGAGGCCGTCGACATCGTCGCGCTGAAAAGCCGTGTCCATTTCCGGCGTGGGTTCGTCGAGCCAGGGATCGCCGGCGAGGTCGTCAAGGTCGATGCGCCCGGGTTGGGTCCGGCCGATCTCTCGAAGCTCCCCTACGAGAACATCCCCGAGGACATCTATCCGCTCGGGGAGCAGTACCAGGTCCGATAGCCGACGGCCGGGATCACCCCGACATTTAATACCGCTATCGGCGAGTTAGGCCTCCATCATGGAACCTGATCTGATCGTCGAAGCCGAGACAGTCCTGACCGTCGATGACGACTTCTCGACCGCCGAAGCGTTCGCCGTCTACGATGATACGATCGGCGAGGTCGGCACCGCCGAGGAGGTCACAGCCCTCGCCGGTCCGGACACCGAGCATCTCGATGCCACCGGCAAGGCCGTCCTGCCCGGGTTTATCGACGCGCACTGTCACATGGTCAACGCCGGCCGCCGACAGTATCTCGAGGTCGATCTCAGTCCCGAACGCGTATCGTCGTTCGACGAGCTGATCGCGGCCCTCGAAGCCGAAGCCGAGGAGACGCCCGACGGTGAGTGGATCCGTGGTCACAGCCACGACGACACCAAACTCGACGAGGGCCGCCACCCGACCCGGGACGTGCTCGATCGAGCGAGTACCGACCATCCGATCTACATCACGCCCGCCGGCGGCCACGTCAGCATGGTGAACACCCGGGCGCTCGAGGTCGCCGGCGTCGATGCCGACACGCCCGACCCCGACGGTGGGCATTTCGAACGCGAGGACGACGGCTATCCAAACGGCATTCTCCACGAGGCGGCTCGCAACCGGTTTCGTGGCGGTGACGGCCACGAGGGACTGATCCCCGATCCGACCCCCGAGGAGGATCAGGCAGCGCTTCAGGAGATCTGTGCCTACTACAACGCCCAGGGGATCACCAGTGTCGGCGAGGCCGTCGTCGGCCCCGACGAGATCCGGATGTACCGCGACGGCGTCAAGCAGGACAACCTCACGGTCCGGGGGTATCTGATGGTGTTACACGATCACTTCGAGGCCCTCAACGACCTACAGATCGACACGGGCTTTGGCGATGAGATGGTCAAGATCGGGCTGATCAAGAACTTCGTCGACGGCGCGATCGCCGCTCGGACCGCCTACCTGAACGAACCCTACGAGGGCCGGGATGACCGTGGCGATCTCGTCATCACCCAAGAGGAACTCAACGAGCAGGTGATGGAGGCACATACGGCGGGCTATCAGATCGGCGTCCACGCCAACGGCGACGCCGCCATCGAGATGCTCTTGGAGGCCTACGAACGGGCGCTTGAAGCCCATCCACGCGAGGACCACCGCCACCGGATCGAACATGCGACGATGATCACCGACGACATCCTCGACCGGATCGAGGCGCTCGATCTCTGTGTGTTGCCCTTCTCGACGTACATCTACCAACACGGCGACGACAAGCTCGGCGAGTACGGCGACCGCCTCGACCGGATGTTCCCGTACGGCTCCTACAGCGACCGCGATATCCCGATCGGGGGCAGCAGCGATCACTCCGCCGGGCTCCTCCCGCCACTGCTTGGCATCCGAACGATGGTCACCCGCAAGACCCGCAGTGGGGACACCATCGCTCCCCACGAGGCGATCGATGTCGAGCAGGCGATCCGGATCTACACCGCCGACGCGGCCTACTGTTCGTTCGAAGAGGAGCTCAAGGGCTCGATCGAATCGGGCAAACTCGCCGATTTCATCGTGCTCTCGGACGATCCGACCGCCGTCGATCCCGACCGTATCCACGAGATCGACGTCGAACGGACGTTCCTGGGCGGCACCGAGGTCCACTCGGCGGAATAACTCTGTCACCGTCGCTCACCACGACGGTACGCCGATACGCTCCGTGGTTCACTCGACGCGTTGTTCGACGACGGCGATCGTATCGTCGAACGAACCGGGATGGTTGATCAGACAGAGCTCCCGTTTCTCGAAGCCACGCGTCGATCCTAGCCCGCTTGAACTCCGGCTGAACGTGAGGACCGTTCCACCCATCCCCACCAGTTCGACCACCTGATTTTTGATACGCGTGAGTTTCCCCGGCGTTATCGATCGTGGCGTCGACGACGCCGACCTATTGGATCGGTCGCTGAGGGGTGGATCGAGCACGACCGTCTCGAACGATTCGGGGGCGACGTGAGCGCCGATATCGACGGCGTCGACGTGGTAGGTGGCCGATATCGATTCATCGATGTCGTTGCGAACGACCGTCCCGTCGTGGGCGAGTTCGGTCGCCCCGGCGAAGAGGTTGAGAACACGCCCCGTGAGGTGACGCTCGACCCATTTCCGAACAGCCGGTGGCTCGAACGTCCATCGGGTCTGTGGCGCGGTGAGATACGTAAACGTCCCATCGAAGCCGCTGGGATCCGGATCCGTCAGCGGGGTCGACGAGCCGGTCCGCCAGGGACCGCCGTCGGCTTCGGCGGTCAGAAACCCGTACTCCGCCATCGTCGTGAGGACGGCGATCGCCGTGTCCTGTTGGTCCTGATCGACGTCAGCGACGTCTAGGACCTCATCGACCGTGAACGATTGCCGTCGTCTGGCAAGCGCGAGCGCGCCGACCCAGAGCCGATCCCGAACCGTCTCATCCATGGCGAGTGAGCACACGCCGGCAACCGAGGCCAGACTTTCGGTTCAGAATGTCAGGACGTGGATGGCTCCTCTCCCCTGTCGTCGACCACGCGAAAAGCGTTCACACTCGGTGACTCGATCCCGCCGGTTTACAGACGGTCTCGTCAGTACCAGTTCGTGACGTACGGTGCGACGTGGTTATGTTCGATCTCGCCGCCACATTCCGGGCACTCGCCGTCCTCGACGTGGGCCGGTTTGCCACAGTCGCTGCACTGATACAGCGGGACCGTCGCGGCGGAGAATTCGATCCACGATCGTACTTTGTCACCGATACTCATGGGTCTAGCTAACGTACATTGTCTATCATCATATATTTTTCCATGCAAAATTTACCTGTTCTGTCAGGCTCCACTCCAAACCTGCTGGCGAGTTTCTCGCTGATCAGCGCCCCCGCCGACATCTGTGGTCGATCCTCTTTACAGCAGTAGCGAGGCGAAAGACCACCGTCGTGCCCATCGCCGTCATCGGCGATAGAGCGTTTTTTGATCTTTTTCCATCGAAGTGGCTTGCCGAATCGCCACACATCACCCCTCGACGGTGCCCGTGTCGGTACAGCGGTCAGATAGCAAACGCATACGCGATCGACGACAGGATCATCAGCGTCACCAACACGATTGCGATGACCCGCTCGATCCCAATATTCATTCGTCCAACCCTTCGTTCGACCATCTATAAAACCTCCTGGCAGTGACTCGGTCGTGGCCGGCTACGCCCCGAGATACGGCGCGATCCGGTTGATGCCGGTTTCGATGGCGTCGGCGTCGGTCGCCAGCGCCAGCCGGATGTAGCCCGGTACGCCGAAGGCACTCCCCGGGACGGTCCCGACGTGTTCCTCGCGGAGGAGTTCCTCACAGAGCGTTAGATCGTCCTCCCCGACCGGGACGAAGACGTAGAACGCGGCGGCCGGTTTGGGGATATCGATCCCGGCGTCAGCGAGGGCGTCGATCACCAACTCGACGCGGTCCTCGTAGGTCCGACGCATCTCCTCGACGACGGCTTGCGGGCCCCGCAGAGCGGCCACCCCGGCGTGTTGGACCAGGGTCGTCGGACACGAAACTGTGTTCGACTGGAGCTTTCGCACCTGCTCGACAAGCGGCGTCGGAGCGCTGAAATAGCCGAGTCGCCACCCCGACATGGCATAGGCCTTCGAGAACCCGTTGACCGTCACCGTCCGGTCGGCCATTCCGTCGAGCGCGCCGATGGAGATGTGCTCGCCTTCGTGAACCAGGCGCTCGTAGATCTCGTCGGCGATCACCCAACAGCCATGATCGACGGCGAGATCGCGAATGGTCGCTAGCTCCCCCCGCGAGAAGACCGCGCCGGCGGGGTTCGAGGGATTGTTGACGACGATCAACCGGGTCTCGTCCGTAATCGCCTCGGTGAGATCGACGCTGCCCGGGGAAAACCCCGTCTCCGGGTCGAGCCCGATGCGATTGATGGTCCCGCCGGCGACCGTCGCAATCGCTTCGTAGGTGACCCAGGCCGGATCGAGAAGCGCGACCTCATCACCGGGTTGCAACAGCGTGAAAATGGCCTGAAACAACGCGTACTTCGAGCCAGGTGTGACGACGATCTGGTCGGCATCGGTCGGGATGTCGTTTTCGGTGCGGAGCTTCTCGGCGATGGCGTCCCGAAGGGCTGGTAAGCCCTGGGTAGTGGTCAGTTGGTTTTCGTCGCGTTCGATCGCATCGATTGCCGCTTCGCGGATGTGATCGGGTGTCTGGAAATCGGGTGAGCCCCCTGCCATGCTGACGACATCAACGCCGTCCGCTTGGAGTTCCCGGGCGATGTTACCGAACCGGATCGTTGCGCTCTGTTCGATCCCGGCGACTCGCTCGGAGAATCGATTTGCTGGTCTCGATTGGCCGGATTCCATGCTCTATAGCCCGTCGGCGGGCTCAAAAACGTTCGTCCGTAGTGGTGCTCCGTCGTGATCGAAATCGAGGTCGTTAGTACGTCGCGCTCCCGGACCCACCGTCGATCACGATCGCCTGCCCGTTGACGAACCCGGCCTTCGGCGAGGAGAGATAGGCGACCATATCGCCCAACTCCATCGGATCGCCGGGCCGATCCATCGGGATATCCGTACTTCGGGCCGCCCTGGCTGCCGCCATGCTCTCGTAGTCGCCACGCTCGACCGCCTGTTCCCAACCGGTCGTCAGCCGTGGGGTTTCGTGGGCGCCCGGGAGGACGGCGTTGGCCCGGATGTCCGGCGCCAGTTCCTTCGAGAGGGTCTTCTCATAGCCGATGACCGCCATCCGTACCGAACTCGAGAGGACGTTGCTCGGAGTCGCTTCCTTCGTGACCCGGGAGGTAATCGAGACGATCGTCCCACCGTCGTCCTCACGGAGGTGCGGGACGGCCGTCCGGACGGCCCGCACGACACCCATCACGAGCATGTCGAAGGCGTAGTACCAGTCCTCGTCGTCGGGTTCGAGTGGCTGCATTCGGGGCGGCCCGCCGGCACTGGTTACGAGGTGATCGAGCCGGCCGAACTCCTCAAGCGTTCGGTCGACGAGCGCTTCGATATTCGCTCGGTCGGTGAGATCGCCGGCTTGACCGACGACGCTGGCGCCGTCGGCCGCAGCGGTTTCGATGTCGGCGATCGCCTCGGCCAGTCGGTCCGTATCCCGGCCGTTGATGACGACGTCGACCCCCTCACGGGCCAGCGCCGTGGCCGCGGCTTTCCCGAGACCGCTGCTCGATGCGGTGATCAGTGCGGCGTTGCCCTCGATATCGAGATCCATACCGCTCACTCGACGGGCAGCACAAAAAACCGGAGGCCCGAATCGGTCCGCTTAGGGGTCCCGACGCGCTGGACCCGTTCAGACCAGACCGATATTGAGGCTGAACGTCCAGGATTCGCTGGCAAGGGCGGCGAAAGTAAGCGCGCCGCCGGCCATGACGGTATTCTTCAGGAACTGCGTTAGTTCGTCTTGCTGTTGGTCTTCCGGTACCGCCCAGAAATCGTGCATGAGCAGTCCCGAACTCACGAGGAAGCCGGCGACGGCGATCGCTCCGATCACCGGGAAAATACCGGCCACGATGCTCAATCCGCCAAGCACGAGTACGCCGCCGGAAGCGAGTACTGCGAGTCTCGGCGCTGGCAGTCCTTTGTGCTCGGCGTAACCGGCCATCTGGTCGGTCTGCAGGAAGTGATTCAACCCCATGAAGGCGAGGACACCGCCAAAGAGGAGCCGCCCGAACAGCAGGGCGATCCCTTCGATGCCGGAGACGACCATCAGTTAGCCACCTCCCGGTGCTCGAACGGGCGTGGCGGTCGTCGAACGGTTCCAACTATTGTCTGGAATCTTGGTTTCATTACGTTATGTAGTTCGTTCCAGAACCTACATATATTCTCGGCGACATAAGTGCCAGTAGATAACACCGATGTCATCGATATCTGAGCAAACTGATGAGTCGGTCGCCGAGCGGAATGCTGAGGTTTGTGGGGTCGTCGAGGCGCTCGATCAGATCGGGGCGAAGTGGCGACTGATCGTGTTGCACAACCTTGCCGACGGGGAACAGCGGTTCAACGAACTCAAGCGCTCGAGTGGGGCGAGTTCCCGGACGCTCTCGCGGGTGCTCGATGACTTAGAGGAGGCCGATCTCGTCGATCGTCGGGTCGAAGACCGACCGATCGCGACGTATTATTCGCTCACGGAGAAAGGTGAGGCGCTGTGTCCGGTCTTCGATGATCTCGAGACCTGGGCCGAGAACTGGCTCTGAGACCGCTTCGCCTACAACGTGGCCGGCCACACGTGCATGGCTAAGTAGCTGCTTTTCTGTGATCTATGGGCGATGTCGCCAGCTATACCAGTCTTCGATTTCGACCCGCCGGGGACGCCACCGATTGGAACCTCACCATGTCCGATATCCTTGCATCCGTTCGTCCCGCAATGAATTTCTTCGAAGATGTGACACACAGCTCCCGGACTGATCTGGAGACGTCGATGTTCGGGGACGGTTCGGGCCGATTCGTGAGTATACCGACCGGCCCGTGATCCGGGAGAAACTCGAAGCACGGGGGTATTCCGACGACGAGATCAGTGGCTTTCTCGGCGAGAATTTCCTTGCGTTCTGGGAACGGGTTCTAACGCATCGTGCCTGAGAGACACTCTTGACTGGTGTGCCGAGCGGTTCATTCGTGTCGGTCGCCTACTGGTCATCATGACAGCGACTATCCCCGGTATCCATCACGTCACCGCCATCGGGAGCGATCCCAACGCCAACCTCGCCTTCTATACCGAAACGCTTGGACTCCGGTTGGTCAAACGGAGCATCAACCAAGACGACGTCTCGGTGTATCACCTGTTCTACGGCGATCATAGCGGCTCGCCCGGTACGAGTATGACCGTCTTCCCGTATCCCGACGCACGACCCGGTCGCGTCGGCACCGGACAGGCGACCGCCGTCGCGTTTTTGATTCCCGCGGCGTCGATCGACTACTGGCACGATTGCCTCGCATCAGCCGGCGCCGATGACCTCGAAACGACCACACGGTTCGGCGATCCGGTCCTTTCCTTCGAGGACCCCGACGGCCTCCCGCTTGAGTTAGTCGGCCGCGACGACGCGCCTGTGGGTGATCCGCCGTCGGGACCGGTCCCGGCCGACCACGCGATTCGGGGGTTTTTCGGCGTCACGCTTTCGCTTGCGGCCGCCGATCGGACGGTCTCGTTACTCGAGACGATGGGGTTTACCCCGACCGACAGCGAGCGCCACCGACACCGCTACGAGGCCGACGGCGAGCTGGGATACGCTGTCGATATCCTCGAGGACCCGGAAGCGCCACAGGGCCGTCCCGGGGCCGGAACCGTCCACCACGTCGCGTTCCAGGTCACTGAGGCGACCCAACCAGAATGGCGCGATCGGCTGCTCGAGGCGGGTCTGCGACCGACCGAGATCATCGACCGCAAGTGGTTCAAGTCGGTCTACGCCCGAACGCCGGGCGGCGTTCTGTTCGAGTTTGCCACCAAGGAGCCAGGCTATACCGTCGACGAGGCGCTCGATTCGCTGGGCGAGCGCCTGGTGCTCCCTGATTGGTTGGAAGATCGTCGATCGGAGATCGAAGCTGGGCTCCCCGAGTTGGCGATCGAATCCGCATAACTACCGCCGATGTTCGGTGGCTGTCAGCGCTTGTCACCTGCTGGACGGTCTCGCCGGGGCGACGACGTTTTTCTACGTTGATCGCGTAGTCCGCGTATGGCTCCTCCCGACTCGGATACCACGTCGATCACCGAATTGCCGTCGGCGACTCACATCGGTCGGACGGCCCTTCGTGTCGCATCACTCGATGCGGTAATTCCCTTCTATCGCGATATCGTCGGGTTTGATATCAACCGGGACGGATCGCGTGCTCGGTTGCTCGCCAACGACGATCCGCTCGTCGTTCTCGAAGAAACACCCGACGGAACCGACCGTCCAGCGGATGCGGCCGGCCTGTTTCATTTCGCTGTTCGAGTTCCGTCCCGGGCAGCGCTTGGCGATGCGCTCGAGCGTATCCGGTCACAGGACGGTCCCCTGACTGGCGCGTCCGATCATCTCGTCAGCGAGGCGCTGTACCTCCGTGATCCGGAGGGCAACGGCGTCGAGATCTATTACGATACGCCGCGTGACACGTGGACCTGGGCTGACGACGAGACCGTCGATATCGATACCCTCCCGCTTGACCTCGACGCTATCGCCGCCGAGGCAACCGGTGTCGACACGCTGCCATCCGATACCGATATCGGGCATGTGCATCTCGAAGTCACCGATCTCCCACGGGCCGAATCGTTTTATGTCGACGAACTCGGGTTTCAGGTCCGCTCACGCTATGGGAACGAGGCGACCTTTCTGGCCGCCGGCCGGTACCACCATCACATCGGGCTGAATACGTGGAACGATCGTCGTTCGGCCGCCGGTGGCGGCCGCGGGCTCGCCTGGTTTGAGGTCGTCGTCCCGGATCACGAGACCCGCGATCGGCTCCAGTCGTCGCTTGCCGATCAGGGTGCCGTGTTCGAATCCGACGACGGGGCGCTCGAAGTCACCGATCCTGATGATATCACGCTTCGATTAGTCGTCGAGTGAGTACCGCCCGGCGACCGTAGCGACCGATCGGCCCCGTTTTCCTCTCTACAGCCGCTGTCGCGGACCGCAGTTTCAAGATGGCTGACGTGTAAGTGGGTGACATGTCAGTCTCGAGTACGCAGGACGCCGATGGAACGACAAACGATGGTGGCGGTTGGCTTCGTCGTGAACTCGCTGGGTTGGTCGTGGCCGTAACCGTACTGGTAGTCGCCGCATTCGTTAGTCAGCTCGGCGGACGGGTCGCGGTTTCCGGCTTTATCGTGCTCGTGTTGTTCGGGTTGCTTTTCCTCCGTCAACGCCAGCTCATCAACCGGCTCAACGAACTCGAAACCCAGATCGCACGGCTTGAGGGCCCCTGAGTTACCGCTCTCGATCCACTGTTTGTCCCGTCGATTGATTCTCCCCGTGAACGGGTTTCGATCACGACCTTCCTTCGACCATGGCCGTCACACTTGATCGGGATCGTCTCACTCCGGCGGCGATCGATCAACCCGATTGGGCCGGACTTGAGTGGTCGTCGTGGTGTGATCTCGCCTCGATCGAAACCGATCTCACGACCGACGGTCCGGGCATCTATCGGCTTCGACATCCGGCAATCGACGGCCTGCTCGCTGTCGTCGAGTTCGACCAGGATTCGATGTCCCTCGGTTCGCAGTTGACCGAGCTAGTCTCGGCGGTCTATTCCGACCGTGAGGGGCGATCCGTGCCGGGGTCAGGGGCCGTCGATGCTGAGTTGACACGCGGGCTCGTTCGAACCGGCAAGCGTCTCGACTCGACTGTCTTCGACGTGTCGTACGCGACACCGCCGCGTGCGGATCGTGGTCGCTGGTTCAGGCGTGGGCTCGTGGCGGCACTGATCGCGATTCATCGGCTCATCACTGATCGCTGGCCGTGGCCCGTTGATGATGACACACTGATAAGGGGGGTTTCCAAGCGTCTTCCACCGAATCTTCGTACTTGGAATTACTGGGATCAACCACGTTCTTCGGAGTGGCTTGGGTTTGATTGGACACCGCCTCAACGACTTGAGGCGATCGGAGAGACCACCGTTCCCGACTACGGAATCTATCGAACATGGCGGCCGGCCGAAGCCAAGGGAACGCTTCGGTATGTCAGCGTCGGTGATGGGCAGGCCATCCGCCGTCATCGACCGATCGACGGAAACGACGCTCGATTCTCGGTCGCACCCATTGCGGACATCGCCGATGCATCGGTGGCGAGTTCTGGACTCCGGATGGAACTGATCGGCGCCCACCATTTAGCCATCGGACACCCACCTTTTCGTCAATTCGGTGGTAATAACGCTGCTGACCGTATAACGGATAAGTAGTGCAAAAATATTTACTCGAACAATACGATCTGTTGATTATGTCTCGTCTGGAGGATGTTTCCATCGAAGCTCTCCGCGATGCTCTCGCGATGGTTGAGAACAAACGTCCGACACAGCGGCTAATGATCGCAATCGCGTACAAACGCGGCGTCACACAGACCGAGCTCGCCGAGTGGTATGATATTGAACGTAAAACCGTCTATAACTGGTTGACACGATTTGAGGGGGTAGACGATCTCGTCGCGGCAGCTCGCGACCGGCATCGTTCAGGCCGTCCCCGGAAACTAAGCGACACCCAAGAACAACAACTGGCGTCGACACTCCAACGATCACCGACTGATGTTGGCTATAATCAATCGTCGTGGACGCCGACGCTGGTCCAACAATACATCCGGGAGGCGTTCGAGGTTGAGTACTCTGTCGAGAGCTGTCGTCGACGACTTGAAGAACTCCGACGTTGAGTCGACTGGTGCTTTTTCGAA
>JAXINS010000077.1:0-13934 GCA_034190395.1 Chewarchaeum aethiopicum (SeqCode) | reverse complement strand
GGTGTCGACGCCGGGGCGTCTGCCCGGTGGTTAGTGTATGCCGGCATAAGGGTTGGCCCACAGCGGTGGGCCGTCCGACGGCATCGGGTGACGGATCGGGATGAGGCGGACCGCACAGGGCCGTGATAACGGTCGAGATCGAATAACACCAACATGTTGGTGAAATACTGAATGCCTTAGCAACGAATCCAGGTGTATGGACGTCAAGGATCTCCAACCCATCGACAGACCGGCCGACTACAGCGGTCGAAGACCGCTGTTTTATCTGGTGGTACTGCTCCCGACGCTGTTGGGACTGGCGCACCACATCGATCACATCATCCGTGGGAATCACGTCGGCTGGCCGATCACCCCCCACGTCAACCCGTTTACCTACAGCTTGGTGATCTATCCGCTCATCGTGATCGGGGTGTATCTGACGGTGACCGACCGGGTCGGTGTCAGGTACTGGACCGGTGTCTTTGGCTTCAGTGCCGTCTTGTTGGCATACGTCCACATCAGTCCGTGGGCGATCGAACCACCCGCAGACGTCATCGGCCCGTACGCGAACCCGTTGGTGGGGTACGCCGCGTTCGTGATTCTGCTTGCACTCATCGCGTCGGTCGGAGTCGGAACCCTCTACGTCGCCGTTCTCTGGTACCGCCAGAGGGGACAGGGTGGGGGGTCGCTCGATAGAACCGGTAACCGGTGAGATTTAGCCGGTGGCTCGAGTACTGCGCATCGATGGAGCGTGCCGTCGCCATCGATCGGATCGAGACGATCCTCGAAACGATCGACACGGAGGTCATGCCGGTACCGATCCGGGAGGTGTGGGTCTACGGCGATATCGCCCTCGGACTGGATCCGATTGATCGGTTGAACGTCTATCTCACGAAGGATCTGCTGTTGCGGGACGCCCCCGAACGCGAGGCCGAATTCGTCGATCGCCACGGAATCAAAGGCGTCGGTAAGACCGTCCGGGCCGAGTGGGCCGAGCAGTATCCCGACTACCTCCGGGCGAACGCCAACGGCCACGCCGCCCCCGAGCAGTGTCTGGCCGCCCATCTCCTGCCCGAGGACGACCCGATTCACCTCGAGATCTGTAACACCGGGTTCGAAGACAACGTCACCCAGCGCCTGCAGGGTGCTCAAGCCCGTGACGCCTACGAGGAGATCCTCGATCCCCGTGGCGTCTGTCTCTGGATCGACGGCCAACACAGCGAGGATGCCCTCAGGAAACTCCGCAACGGCGAACTCGTGTTGCCGACGCTGACCGACGCGCTGGGGATGCTCGGCCTCGACGAGGAGGAAGCCGAACAAGCGGCCACGACGTTGAAGGAATATCGCGAGGGGCAATCGGGCGCGACCGTTCGTGGCGACGTGATCTAGCCGCTCATCGCTGGGACCACAGCGCGGTTTGGGTCAATCCGTCGGCGTCGGGAATCGGGCTTCGATGCGGTTGCCGTCCGTGGGTGACGTCTCGACACGAATGGATCCATCCGACAGCTCGACGATCCAGTAGACGAGCCACAGCCCCAATCCACTGCTGTGGTAGATGTCGTTCATCTCGTGATCGCCCGTAAGAACGTTGGCTTCGATGTCCGGAAACGGCGGGGCCTCGTCCTCGATGATCAACGCGACCTGCTCGGCTTCGAGCTGGACGGCCACCGAGACCGATACCGGATCAGTGTCGCTGTGACGGATCGCGTTCTCGAGCAACTCGACGACGACGAGATGAAGCTCCTCTAATGCGAATACCGGGGCGGTGTCAGGACCGGTGACATCGATTTGAGCCGATGGAAACCGATCCTCGATCGTACCAACGCCACGCCTGACGGCCGCAACGAGATCGAGCCGTTCGGGACAGACGTCCGTCGTCAGGAGATCGATGATATCGCGTTCCTTTTCGGCACTCGCGAGGAGCTCCTCGCCGGTCCGGCGAATAACTGCGGTCTGTTCGTCTACCTCGGGGGCCTGTTTTTCGATGAGCTCGGCGTTCCCGAGGATGACGCTGAGATCGTTGCGGAGGTTGTGTCGCAGGAGGTTGTCCATGACGTACAGCTGGCGTTCCCGGCGGCGACGGTCGGTAACATCCCGACTGAAGCCGGTGATCCGGACGACTTCACCGTCCTCGATAATCGGTTCGCCCTGGGCCCAGACCCAGACGTTGTAGTCCTTCTCGGGGTTAACTCGATACTCCATATCGACGGACTCGCCTGCCGCAAGCGATGCCATCCCGTCTTTGACCGCCGGAACATCGTCGGGGTGGATCGTGTCGAGAAATCGCTCGGGATCGGCCTCGAGTTCCGCGATCGGCTGTCCGTAGAGCTCCTCGAACGCCGGATTGATGAACAACAGTTCCGACCAATCGCCGTTGAACATCCACAGCACATCGCTGGTCGTGGCCGCGAGCTCCTGCAACCGTGTCGCGGTTTCTTGGCGTTCGCGCTGGGCTTCGACGCGGTCGGTGACATCACGCGAGCTCACAACGTAGCCATCGAGTTGTTCATCGGTGAGGTTCGACATCCGGCTTTCAAGCCAGACCCACTCGCCGTCTTTGGCTCGAATGCGGTAGTTGGCCGTCCGCTCGGTAAAGGTGGTACTCTCGATGGTTTCTTCGAAGGCAGTCCATGCATCGTCGACATCGTCGGGATGGATGAGCTCGAAGGCGTTCTCGCCGATGAGTTCGTCGGGTTCGTACCCGAGAATCCGTTCGACCGCGTCGTTGAGGTAGGTGAATCGACCCGCCTCATCAAGTAGCACGATCTTGTCCTGTGCGTGATCGAGTAACACGCCCAACGACGCGGACCGAGCCATCGAGTCGCCCGGAGTTATAGCTCTACCGACAAAAGACTGTTCGCCAATTTCGTGAGACGAGAAAGTATACTCCCTGTCGTTCGGACCGTGTTCGGACCGCAAATACGGTGTGGGAGGTCGTGGGGTCTTCTCGGCAGTCAGTCTCCCGAACTGATCCGTTGCTGGCTCCTGCAGCGACACCTCCGTGTTTCGGGTTCGTTGGTTGGACGTGCCAGTACATTGATGTGTCATCATCTGTCATACTCAATCATGGCGATCTGTCCACACTGTGAGGCGGATATCTCCGAGTGGGCCAATCGGCTCGAACGGGCACCAGCAGCCAGTTCACCGAAGATCTGGACCTGTCCGGAATGCGACGCGGTGCTCGGCATTTCGGATTACGAATGACATCCCCCCCGGCGCAAACGCCGGGGTTCCCTCGCGCTCGAGATCGGGCCGGTCCGACACCGACGGAGGCAAGATTCCGCCGTCTTGGCGTACTCCGATCGCCGTAAAACGGCGGGACTCTCTCGCTGATGAAGGGAGCGGACGGAGTCGATCCGACCGAACGGCCAAAGTCAGCCCGTGACGGCATGCTTTTATCGGGTGGTATTCGCTCCCGGATCGATCGGGATCGATCAGTAGGTGGGCCAATTTCGGTGTCCGAAAGACGGGGAATACTTTGATGTATCTTACACGCCCAACTATGAGCAATTGCCGATCCAACCGACCATGATGTACGCACAAGGGACACCCAGAACGATCCCACAGGTAACGGCGACCCCTAGTCCCAAACAGCCGTGTCTCGGGCCGGCGATCCAGTTGGGTGGGATCCGATCGGCGACCGACGCCAGCGCCGGGACAGGAGTGATAGCCGGCGTGAAGCTGTGTAGCGTGGCACTGTTAGTTCCCGGGATGTCGTCATCGGAACTGTCGGCGACCACATTCATAGCCACGATCGCCAATCCACTGACATCGGTGACCGATCGACCGGAACTCTGGGCGTTTCTCCTCTCGAATCTGGTCGTCTTCGGCTTCGGGACCCTGATGACCACACTGAGCTACTTCGTTTACCGCCGGCGTGGGCGGTCATCGACGTTCCGGACGGCAACGCTCGGGTTCGGCTCGATCACGGTCGGCGGATTGGTCGAGCCCGTGTATGAACTGGGGTTTGCGGCCAACAAAGGTGAACAGTTGCTCCACACGGAGGTATTGACGGTCCAGTCGATCGAAGCGGTGCTGTTCGCGGTCGGGTTTGGGTTGCTTGTCTACTCGGTGATGTCCCACAGTGGTCGCCAATCCAAGCCCGCCGAAACGATCTCGACGAACTCCCGGTCGAAGTGAGCTGGGACGGGATCCCGATCGCTGTACCTCTAGCGTCAGAAGAACGGTTAGTGTCGGCTGTTACTGTCACCACCAGCAGGCGCCGGCAAACACAGCCAATGGATCGAACGGGTCGGCCACGCGTGTTCGTCCGGATCCCCGGGGGAAGGAATCACCGCTATCGACCAGGGGCGTCACCGGCCGGAACTCGAACCGGAGCTGAATCCGGTCCCAGGTTCGGATCCGGCCATAAGGGCCGACGGCCGATCGATCCCGGCATCTCGGTGCTGACACCCATCGCTGGCCGGCAACGAGAGGGTAACCGTCGTCCCATCCCCATCAACCGTCGTCGAGACGTTCCCACCGATACGGGTCGTCATCCAGTTGACCAGCCACAGCCCGATCCCGCTGCCGTGTTCTAACACCGTCTCCCGACCTTTCTTGAGCACGTCCCGTTCGTGATCGGGCAATCCAGGCCCGTTGTCCTCGACGGCGATCGTCACCCGGTCATCACGGTCACCATCGCCGATACGGAAGGTGATCGCCGGCGAATCGTCGTTGTGGACGATCGCGTTCTCACCGAGTTCGTACAGGGCATCGCTAAACTGTGCCGTCGTCGTGATCGTCCGTTCATCCGGCCCTTCGATCGTGATCGAGGCCGTCGGATACGCCTCCTCAAGCTCCGAGCGGACCTCTTCAACCATCGTGACGACGTTTCGGGCCTGATATCGACCGGGGTTGCGGATCGTCTGTTCGATCGTGTGGGCCTTTTCGCTCAAATCGACGAGATGGGTCGTGATCTCCCGGACTCGGTGGAGTTGTGACGCGAGTTCATCATCGACACGATCGGCAACGGATTCGGTGTATCCGAGCACGGCATTGAGATCGTTCCGGAGGTTGTGTCGGAGGACCCGATTGAGCACCTTGATCACCTGCTCGCGTCGTTTCCGGCTCGTGATATCCCGTTGGAAACCGACGAAGTGAGTCGTTTCACCGGTCGCGTCCGTCACCGGTGTCAGGGTCAATTCGTTCCAAAACGGCGTCCCGTCGGCCCGGTAGTTCAGGAGATCGGTCGTGATCGGTTCCTCGGTGGCCAGCGCCGTCCGGATGGCCTCGACCGGCTCGGTCGCCGTCTCGGGGCCCTGGAGAAAGCGGCAGTTCCGTCCAAGGGCATCCTCGGTGCTGTAGCCGGTGATCCGTTCGAACGCCTCATTGACGTACGTAAGCGGCAGATCATCCGTCGTAGCATCCGCGATAGTGATCCCGACGGAGGCGGTCTCGATCGCCCGGTTTTTGAGCTCAAGATCGCGCTCGCGCGCCTTGCGTTCGGAGATGTCTCGAATGATCCCCATCATGTACTGGCGATCCGCCAGTTCGATGCGGTCGGCACTCAGTTCGACCGGGACGTCCCGCCCATCGCTCGTGCGAATGTACAGCGGCGATCCGTCGGCGAACCGATCGACGGTGTCTGAGTGATCGAGGAAGTGATCGAACTGGGCCCGGTACTGGGCACGGTTTTCCGCCGGATGGAGGTCGAAGACGTTCATGTCGAGCAATTCGGCCCGATCGTACCCGGTGAGTTCGGTGGTGGCGTCGTTGATCTCCTGTAGCTGTGCCGTCTCAGCGTCCGCGAGGACGATCGCATCCGGCGCGGCGGTGAGAAGCGACTCAAACTTCCCTTCGGAGCGTTCCCGTTCGCGACGGTGTTCGTCGATCGTGCGTCTGTGTTGAGTGGCTTCGATCTCGCGACCGATCAGCCGACCGAGGAGTTCAACGAAGGCCTTTTCGTCGGCATCGAACGCCGTCTCGCGGACGTCCCGTGAAATGAAACAGATCGTCCCGTACGGTTCGCCGTCGGTGAAGATCGTGGTCCCGAGATAACATTCGAGTCCGTGTTTCTCGTAGGCGGGATCGGATTCCCAGCCCTGTTGTGAGGCGTTTGACAGGGCAAGCGGCGATCGACGCTCGATCGTCCGCCGACAATAGGTCGTCGCACGATCGAGGATCGTTCCTGTGGCAAGGAAATCGGCCTCGCCGCCGACGCTAGCGACGATTGTGTTTGTCTGACTGTTCGGATCGAACCGTTCGATGTGGCCGTTTTCGACGTCGAGGACCGATCGGCCGATCTCGAGAATCCGACGTTGTTTTTCCGACAACGAGAGCTCCGATTCGTTGACGATTTCGTAGGCTTGGCGGCGTGGATTATCGGAATCAGTATCGATCATGGATTCAGCCTTGGTACTGGCGGCGACGGGTCTGAGCAGTGAGCGCGTGGAGATTCGACGACGATGAATAATGCCGACTGGACCGGCCAACACTGCGCGGCCTCAACCGTCGTCTATCAACACTCATGCGGACGTGACTCGGGGTTGATGTAACTCAAAGCATGTCCGAAAGCCCGTTAAATATGTTGGCCAGTTATCATGAACTGGAACGACGGGCTCCCGGCTACGCCGATCGAGAGGAGTAACACAGCGTTTTTACGTATCGAGTTTATTCGATATATTTGTGCGGCGAGCAGCATACAAAACCATCCGATAATTGCTCAAAATCGTTTCGAATCGGATAATAAAGACTAAAAACGGCGATTTGGGAAAACAAATATGGAAATTGAAATCGAGAACGTACAATCCAATAATCGAAATAACAAAACGAGATATCCCGATATGATCCAAGCCAAACCATCGTTCACTGACGCTGACCGACTCTCGGATCGGGCACCCGATCCGTCTGCTTCCGATCCCGATCGAAAACACCGCGGGGGCCAATCCGGCCGGAGGGAACAAACATGAATCCCTTGCCACCCGGGACCGCAGCGGCTCTCCGGGAGTCGTGGGCCTTCTTTCAACACCTCGCGGTGGTGTTGATCCCGTTGTTCATCGGCGGGTCCTTTCTCGTCGGGCTTGCCGAGGAATACCTCCCACCGGAACTGGTCGAACGGAAACTCCGGGGTCACGACGACGGCACCGGGAACGTACTCGCCGCCGCCTTCGGCGCCGTCACGCCGTTCTGTTCGTGTTCGACGGTGCCGGTCCTGGCCGGACTCCTCGGAGCCGGGGCCCCGCTGGGATTGGCGTTTTCGTTTCTGTTGGCATCGCCGTTGGTCAACGAGATCGCCGTAATCCTCCTGCTTGGTCTGTTCGGCCTGAAAGTGACTGTCCTGTATGTCACCGCGACCTTTACCGCCGCCGTCGTCGGTGGAATCCTGATTGGGCGACTCGGACTTAGCGAGCATCTCAAGCCGATAGCCATGTCGGACGGAACCGATCAGTCGGTTGTGGCCGATGGCGGTACCGCCGACGGTAGCTGTGGCTGTGGATCGGCGGCCACCGGTACGCGATCCCACCGTCAACGTGTCACAACGGCCGCACACGGGGCGTGGTCGTTTTTCATCGAGACACTCCCGTATCTCCTGGTTGGGATGGTCATCGGCGCCCTCATCCACGGCGTCGTTCCCGTCTCGGCGATCCAGGCGGTTCTGGGACCATCGAACCCGGTTGCCGTTCCCCTCGCGGCAGTGGCCGGCGCGCCGGTCTACGTCAGCATGAGCGGCATGTTACCCATCGCCGCCTCGCTCAGCGAACAGGGTATCGCGATCGGGACCGTCCTCGCGTTCGTCATCGGTGGCGCCGGCGTGAGCATTCCCAATCTCGTCCTACTGAACAAGCTGTTCGAACGCCGGCTGTTGGCAGTCTATGCGGGTACGGTCGTCACGATCGGGGCGGTCATTGGCATACTGTTCAACACCGTCCTCGTCTGATCGATCACCGCGTTGAAACTGAATCACAACGCTCATACGCCAGGTGGAGGCCGTTCTAAGGGATGCCCTCCACACCCCCGTTCGTCGATCCGACCGATAACTCGCTTGACACCGATCAGATCCTCCAGGAAGCTCTGCCGCTTGCCGGATTGATCGGGCTCTTCGTTGGACTCGCGCTCATCCCGTTTCTGTTTGTGTTCCTGCTGGGTGACAGCTCGGTTTTTGGCATGTTGCTGATGGTCGCCGTCCAGTTCATCCTCGCGGTCGGTGCCGGCATCGTCCTCATGTACATCATCACCCGGGCGATGCAACTCGCCAACGAGTGAGGACCAGCCGATCGACACCGACGGGCCGGCCAATGTATGCCGCCGACAACCACCGACGATGCAGCGGCGATTCCAACCGGCGAACCCCGATACCGCCTCACCGATCCAGGTAGTGGCCAAAGAGAACGGGGAACGTCGCGAGTGCCACCAAGACCAGCACCCAGACCCGGCCAGCAAGCAGGTCGTAATCGGCCAGCAACCGCTCCCACGAGGCACCCATAACGTAGTGGCCGAAACCGAACTCGAAGACGACGGTCAACACGAGCCACAGTCCACCGATCGCGAGCAACTCCACGACCGTGTGATCCGTCAAGCGGGTAAAATAGCGCCCGGCGATGATCGCGAGGAGGGCGATGAAAGTGCCCGTACTGGCGACGTGACCCCAGTAGTTACCGACGACGGGTGAAATCAAGACCTCACGGACCGTCGCGTTGAGAATAGCCACCACCGCCAGACCAAGCCAAATACCAACGGCATATACCAAGCGGATCGGTCGGATCGGCCGCCCCAATAGCCGAACAGTCGCGTAGTCACGCTCATCGGTGGTTGTCATCATGCTGTTCATATGATCACCAACCAATAAGACACGCTCACGGGAGATAATCCCGACTAGAGAGTCTCAGTCGGTGAGAAAGTCGGTGGGCGAGTGGTTCAGAGAAACGGAACGGTGATCGCCGCCGTGGCCGAACTGATCCCGAACCATCCGGCGAAACTCCACCACGGTACGCCACGGCGGTGGGGTCCGGGGAGGTCATCGGTATAGCTCCAGTGACCTTCAGCGACCCCGCGATGATCGGTGAGCAAATCGTAGGTGGTCGCGATGGCGGCCGTGAGCACGACCGCCGGCCATCCCGTACTCACGAGAAGGGCAAGCCGAAACGCGATGTAGACGAAGCCAGTCCACGCGAGCGGGAGATACACCGGGACCCCGATCACCTGAGGCCCGATGTGGTGATCGAGCCAGCCGAGATTGATGGCGATGGCTTCGGCGACGACAGCGACGAACCCACCACCGACAAAAAACGCCACCACCGCGTTGGGAGGCCATGTCAGGACGGCATGCGTCAACGCGATCACCCCGAGTACGGAAGCGGTAAGCGCAAAGACGCGGTTGCTCGGCATACAGCTCACTGTTCCGAGCGGAGAGGAAAAACACCGGCTATTTCGATGGTCCGTAACACGACCGCAAGCCGGCGATCCGGTATCTCCCGGCCGGGATATTCATCATCTTTGGTGTGACGTTCTGGGAGCCGTCGTCAGTCAGGAACTGATCTCGTTTGTCTGCCTATCGATCACTGTCCAGGATAGCTTCCGACTGGGAGTCCGATTACTCCAACCCACCGGTTTCTCGCTGAGTACCTATTCACGTCACATCGGCTCAAATCGAAGGCTATCACAGTACTGATCGAGGCGACTCTCACGCAACCGGACGTACCGACAGCGGTTCGATGAAATCGAATAAAAAGTGACACGCGCGTCTTCACTAAGTTGACAGGACAACGAGTTGGGTGCCACACCGACCAGGTGGGACCCGGCGACCACCCCATTAAATGACGTGTCTGGGACTATCATAGTAATGTGTAAAAAATAATATATTAATCGATAATATAAAGCTATAGTCGCCAACAGACGACACTATTGACCTCTATATCCTCTTTATTCGGTACTTAACTCGGTATTCAACTCATGAAACTGTGCCAAACATCTATGTCAGAAGGTTGAGACTGTTAGGTGATGGCGCAACAATCACTCACTGACGATCCATTAGTTGGCCTGTATGCTCGGTACGTCGGCGAACCCGAATCGCGCGAGAGTGTCTATGGGTATTGGATCTTCATCGTCGGCTATCTCGTGAGTTTAGCCGGGATCGCCGTCTTCCTCGGTGGTCCCGCCAGCACCAGCACGGACGCCTTCTTCTATCGGGAGATCGCAATCGTCATGGCGGCGGTCGGTCTGCCGATCGCCTTACTCGGGATCGTCCTCATGCTTCCGGTTCGGCGTCGTGGCATCCAGATCGCGATCCTCGGGAGTATCGCGAGCATCGTGGCTATCGGTGTCTTTACCACGATTTATCCAGACCAGTGGGCGATCGGCGACGCCACCAGCACCCTCATCATCGGCGTCTATGCCGCCGGTGTCGGGTCGATCGCTGGCATGGCCGTCCTCGTCCCGATCATCACCGGTGAGCGGAGCGTCCTCGGGGAGACGGCCGAGGTCGAAGCGGCCGACGAACAGCCACCGATCATCCTCGGCGATACGCTCCACGGCGCCTCCTTTGCGGTGTTTCACGATGGCGATCGCTGGACCTGGCGGCTCATTGAAGAGGAAGCCGTCGCGGATACGGACGATCGGTATCAGTCCCGCATCGAAACCGAGGATCGTGTCGATCACGTCAAAGACCAGATCGAACTCGCCGGGATGCTCGATATGGAAGGGGCCGCATTCCGACTCTACGAAACCGATGAGAGCCGGTGGCGATGGACGCTGATGGGTGAAGACGGGGCGATGATCGCCGACGGCGGCGATAAGTACGCCGAACGGGACGCCGCCGAGGAATCCGTCTCGATGCTCAAAGAATACGGGCCAGCGGCCGAACCGCTGGCGATCGACGGGGCCGCCTTCGATTATTATCCCGACGGTGATCGATGGCGCTGGCGGCTGCTCGATGAGCGTCGAAACACGATCGCGGCCGGCCCCGGCGCATACGACGACCGGGAGGACGCCACGACGGTCACCGAACAGGTGCGAGCGACGGTCGCAACGGCGGGCGTGCTCTCGATCGACCACTTCGGCGTCGAACTCTACGAGACAACCGACGAGGAGGCGGCCACCGAGTGGCACTGGCGGTTGCTCGATGTCGACGACACGGAGATCGCCGAAGGGGCCGGGGCGTATGAGTCACGAAACGCCGTCGAGACCGCCGTCTACGACATCCTCGAAACCGTCGATTCGGCACCGGTCATCGAGGCCGGCGAGCCGGTCTATGAGATCACTCCCCGACAGACCGGCGAATGGTACTGGCGGTTGATCGATGCCGGGACCGATATGGTCGCCCAAAGCCACGAGAACACCACGGATCGCCACGGCGCCGAGCAATCCGCGACCCGGCTGAAATCGAACGCCGCCGACGCCGACATTATCCAGATCGAGGACATCGATTTCGAGGTGTTTTCGACGGCGGAGGGCTGGCAGTGGCGAGCCGTCGATGCGGACCGCAACAACATCGCCAAAGGCCCCGGGCCCTACGACTCACGAGAGGCGGCCGAGGAAGCCGTCGAACGAACGCGCGAGCAGGCACCTCAGGCGGATCTCCTCGAGTTCGAGAAGGCCGCGTTCCAGATCTACGAGGCGCGGGCCGGCGAGGATGAAAGCGAATGGCGCTGGCGGCTCATCGACGAGGACGGCGAGGTGCTCGCCGACAGCGGTGAGGACTTCTTCTCCCGTGAAGAGGCCACCCAGTCGATGTTTACGCTCAAGGAGTACGCGCCGGATGCCGAACTGCTGGAAATCGATACGGCGGCGTTCGAACTCTATCAGGAGGACGATAACACCTGGCGCTGGCGGCTCATCGATGAGGACGGCGAGTTGATCGCCCGGGCGGGCGACAGTCACCCATCCCGCCAGGCGGCGAAACTCTCGATGGATCGGCTCGTTGAGGACGGGCCGTCGGCCGACCAGCGAACGATGGAGGCGGCGGCCTTCCAGGTCTATGCTGACGACGGGGACTGGCGCTGGCGGTTCCTCCTGAGTGACGGATCGATCGTCGCCGACGGGACGTCGACCCACGCGACCCGCGATCAGACGGTGGCGGCGATCGAGGACCTCCGGGCGGAGGCCGCTCAGGGGACGATCAAAACGTTCGATAACCTCGCGATCGTTGTGATGGAGACCGACGGGAAGTTCCGGTGGCAGATCGTCGATCGCGACCGGAGTCCTTTAGCGACAAGCTCGCTCGTTTACTCCGATCGCGGCCGTGTCGAACAGGTCGTCGATGCGTTCCAGACACACGCCGCCGAGACGGTCGTGTTCGACATCGAAGGAACCGTCTTTCGCTTGCGCCAGGAAGACGACGGGTGGCACTGGGCGTTGATCGACGAATCACGGACCGCCCTGATGGAAGCCGCCGACCGGTATGATGACGAACAAACTGCCCGCCAAGTGATCGATCAGGTCCGGCGGCTGGCACCGGAAGCCGATGCCGTCGACTTCGAGGAGGCCGCCTTCGAGCTGTTCGAAGACGATGCGGGCTGGCGCTGGCGGCTCATCGACGACCGGGAGCGAACCATCGCCGAAGGCATCGAAGGCCATGACTCCCGTGAGGCAGCGTTGTCGGTCGTCGAGCGGATCCGGACGATCGTCGGTGGTGCAAGCATCATCGAGATCGATACCGCGACCTTTGAACTCCATCGGGCCGAAAGCGGCTGGCGGTGGCGGCTCGTCAACGAACACGGCGATGCCATCGGCCAGAGCCTGCCGACGTATCCAACCCGAAAGGAAGCCCGTGAATCGATGCAGACGGTCAAGGAATACGGTCCCGAGGCCCAGACGCTCGTCGCGGAGTACGAATAACGAGCGCGGCGGGTTATCCGGAATCGCCGACGATCCGGCGATACAGTGTCGGATACTCCCGAAGCTTTGCCCGACCGACCAATGCATACAGGTACGCCTCGAGCCGCTCGCGCCAGATCGGTTGCTGGTAGGAACCGGCGAAGCCGACTTTGGCCACCTGGAGATCCTCGACCGCCCGCATGACCTGCAGCGTCAGCAAGGGCGGCGGTGACGATCCGACGACCGACCGATACACCGACTGTGCTCGGCGTTTCTCGGCCAACGTATGCCCGGAATCGAAACCCTCATCCGCGGGATCGACAACCAGCTGCTCGGTCGTGAGATCGTGAGCGCGCCGTTGGGCGATCCCCTTCGAAAGTTCGACCGCGGGGACGACCGAGAGATCCTGATTCTCCTCAAGCACGACGTAATACCCGGTATCGTAACACCACCGAACGAGACGATGGTGGGCGAACTCATAGGGACTGGTCTCCTCGTCGGTCGAACCATCGAGATACTCGGCAAGCACCTCGTCCCGATCCGGAAACCGGTCGATAACCGTCTTGAACCGTGAGGCGACGGCTGCGAGCTGGTCGGCGTACGTGTCCGTCGGCGCGTCCAACACCGCATCGTGGCGATCGCGGTACTGTTCGGCACTCAGGATGTGGATCTCGCCCTGTCCGAGCCCGGCGAGGAGCTGGCCAATCTCGTAGGGTTCGAAGTCAGTACGATCGGGGCCATCGGCGTCATGAACGCCGTTGCGGGCGGCCTCGATCCCAGCCCACCTGACATGCCGGCGTCCGAACCGGAGCTCCTCTTCGATGCGGTAGTACCAGGCTAAATCCCGGGCCGGTGTCTCGACGGGATACGGCGTGATGTCATCGAGAACCTGCTGGGCCCGATCGAGGAGTGCGTATCCACGATCGGCAAGCGTCGGGAGATCGACGGCATCGAGTCTTGCCAACGCGATCCCGAGCGCCTCGGCGGCGAACTGCATGCCATACCGGGCGTCGAAGAGCGCCTCGTGAGTGTTGCCGGCCGCAAGGGCCTCCCGGGCGTCGTCGAGCCAGCCACCGGCGGCCGGAAACTGGTCGTCGGTATCGAGTTCCGTCCAGCGGTCGCGACCCGCCTCGACAGTCTGTTCGAGAAGCGTAACCGCCTTGCGAGCGTGGGCGTCGCTGACGGTCGGCCGCCACAGGGTT
>JAXINS010000102.1:0-14041 GCA_034190395.1 Chewarchaeum aethiopicum (SeqCode) | reverse complement strand
GTGAGATAATCGGCAGATCCGATGAACGCACCCGTCGAGGTGACCGCGACGTACCGAACCGTCAAAAAGGAAAAAGGATCACTCACCGGCATCCGGCGAGCTAACGGCGCGGAGCCGATCAATCGTCCGAGGAGGCCGCCGCCTCGGTATCGGCACCGTTTGCGGCCGAACCTGATCCTTCCATTTGGGCGTACGGATCGAAGCCTTCAGCGCTCTCATAGAGGTGACAGGCGACCCCACGCTCGTCCTCGAAATCGGTTTTCTGCTCGATCGGCGGGATGACCTTATCACAGACATCGCCGATGTATTCCGAACACCGCTCTTTGAACCGACAGCCGGTCGGGATATCGATCGCATCGCCGACCTCTCCGGGGAGTTCGACCCGCTCGCGACCGGTGTTCGGGTCGGGCACCGGCACGGCGTTGATGAGGTTCTTGGTGTAGGGATGTTTGGGGTTCTCGACGATGGCCTCCGTCGGGCCCATCTCGACGATCTTCCCCATGTACATGATGGCGATGCGGTCACACATGTGCCGGAGCAACGAGAGGTCGTGACTGATGTAGACAACCGACAGGCCGAACTCCTGGGTCATCCGTTCGAGCAGGGACAACACGCCCGCCCGCAGGGAAACGTCGAGCATGGAGACCGGTTCGTCGGCGACGATGAACTCCGGATCGACGACCAGCGCTCGGGCGATCGCGACCCGCTGGCGCTGGCCACCGGACAGTTCGTGTGGGTATTGATCGAAGAACTGATCGGCCGGCCGGAGCTCGGCGAACTCCAGGGCCCGCCGAACCCGAGCCCGCTGGTTGCCGATGTTGTGGATCCGAAGCGGCTCGACGACGGTATCGTAGACCGTCCGGCGAGGGTTCAGGCTCTCGAAGGGGTCCTGGAAGATCATCTGGGCGTTCTGGCGGAATTTCCGCAGCCCTTCACCCTCGACGTCCGAGATGTCCTGGCCGTCATAGTAGATGCTCCCGGCGGTCGCCTCGTAGAGCTTCGTCAACAGCATGCCGGTCGTGGTCTTCCCACAGCCGGATTCACCGGCGATGCCAAGGGTCTCGCCCTGGCGAAGTTCGAAGTCGATCCCGTCGACGGCATGGACCATGTCCGGCTCCTCGCCCCGGATCGTATTGGTGATGTCCGTCACCAGTCCCGAGTTGACACGGAAGTGTTTCTTTAGGTTCTCGACCCGTACCAGGGTATCGCTATCCATCCGTCCAGTGGAGTCGGTGTCGCTCATCTAATCACCCTCCGCTTCCTGGGCGGCTTTCGCCCACGTCGATGGTTGTTCGGCGATCGGTCGGAGCTCCTCGTCGATATCCTCGGCGTAATGGCAGTACGAGCGGATGTTGCCGATCTCCTGGGCCGGCGGCTCAACGTTGTAACACTCCTGGGTCGCCATCGGACACCGATCGGCGAATCGACAGCCATCCGGTGGGTCAACGAGTTCCGGTGGATAGCCGGCGATACTCACCAGATCCTGGTCTTTCGCCCGGATGTTCGGGAACGCGTTCTGGAGGCCGACGGTGTAAGGATGATACGGCGTGTTGAACACCTCGTCGATCGGCCCCTCCTCGGCGATCTTCCCAGCATACATGACGATCACGCGGTCACAGGTCTCGGCGACGACTGCCACGTCGTGGGTGATGACAACCATTGAGGAATTGATCTCGTCTTGAATCTGGCTGATTCGCTTGAGGATCTGATCCTGCATGATCACGTCAAGCGCCGTCGTCGGTTCGTCGGCCAAGACCAGCGCCGGGTCGAGCGCCAGTGACATCGCGATCATCGCCCGCTGGCGCATCCCGCCGGAGAACTGGTGTGGATAATCGTTGGCGCGATCCCGATCGAGTCCGACGAGATCGAACATCTGATCGACGATCTCGTTGGCCTCCGCACGGGAGATCTTCGGGCGGTGGGCGTCGATCGCTTCGACGATCTGTTCGCGGATCGTATACACTGGATCGAGGGCGTTCATCGCCGACTGGGGGATCATCGAGATCTCTTCCCACCGCAACTGCCGGCGTTGCTCCTCGGTCATTTCGGTCATATCCTCGCCTTTGAACTTGATCGAGCCGTTGTTGACGTAGCCGTTTTTCGGGAGGATACCGAGCAATGCCTTGGCGAGCGTCGTCTTGCCACAGCCGGATTCGCCGACGATCCCGAGGTTCTCGCCCTGTTCGAGCTCGAAACTCACGCCATCGACCGCCTGGACAGTACCTTCCTCGCTACTGTAGTTGACTTCGAGGTCTTCGACTTCGAGGGTCTGTGTCATCGCGACCACCGACCGAGCGGTTCGAACAGCCGTGTCGTCCCGCCTCGAGCGGGGAATACCAAAGCCAGTCGTGTCGTTGCCCATCCTGATTGTATCATGCTAAATCGGTAATTCTGTGTCTGTGTGAGTGTGGTTGAGTTCTGTTCGATCGTGTCGATACATCTCCTCTTACGACCGTCGTGTCGATCACCATCGACGGTCGATACGGTTCCTTCACCGGCAGCGAACCAGCCGAAGGGTCGAACACCGAGTTATCGCACCGGCATCGAGAGGTGGTCATTCGATCTGCAGTTCGGGGTTGACGATCTCCTCGTAGCCGCGGCCGATGAGGAACCCGCTGATCACAACGAGGGAAATGCAGATTCCGGGCGGCACGAACCACCACCACGCCCCCTCGACGACGGCGCTGTAGGTGCGGGCGTTCTGGAGCATGACGCCCCAAGAAACCTGACTCGGGTCACCGAGCCCGAGGAACGAAACCCCGGCCTCGGTCAGGATCGCCCACGCGATCGCAAACGCCGCATAGAGGAACGACAGCGGCAGTACGTTCGGGGCGATGTGGCGGGTGATGATCCGCCAATCGCTCGCCCCGGACACCTTCGCCGCCTGGACGAACGGACGTTCGCGCAACGAAAGTACCTGCGAACGGATCACCCGGGCGGAAGTCCGCCACTGAATCAGGACCAACGCAAAAATGACGTTGGTGAAGCTTGGCCCCAAAATCGCGACCAGGACGATGACTGTTGGAAGCAGCGGCATCCCGTAGACGAAGTCGACAAGCCGCATCAGGAGGTCGTCGATGTAGCCGCCGAAATAGCCGGCCATCAGGCCGATGATGGTGCCGATCCCGACCGTCAGGATCGCCGCGATGAATCCGACGATCAGCGCCGGACGCGTCCCGTAGATGAGCTGACTAAAGATGTCATAGCCCTCGGCGGTCGTCCCCATCAAGTATTCATTCGGGCCGCCAAGGAAGGCAGGTTCCATCCACTTCGAGATGAGGACGCCGCCGTCCTGATAGAGCCGTTCGGTCGGCGAGAACGGCGCGAGAAACGGCGCGAATACCGCGACCAGGACAAAAAACGACAGCGTCCCGATAGCGGCGACGACCATCGTATCATCGGTCAGGATCGCCCACTGTTCGGCGAGATTGTCCTTCCACAGCCGGACGTTGCGTTTCCACTGGTTGTATTCGTCTTCCCCCTCGGCGTACTCATCGAGATTCGAGAAGATCGATTGTTGCCCGTCGATCGAACTGGATTGTTGTGCCATTATGTATTACTCCTGGTGTTAGTCGTAGGTTACCCGGGGGTCGAACATGCCATAGAGGAGATCGGCGACGAAGTTCATGATGATCACCGACGAAGCGAGCATCAGGAACGCCCCTTGGGCAACCGGGTAGTCCCGACGGAGCACCGCACGGATCATCTCCCGCCCGATGCCGGGCCAGGCAAACACTGTTTCGATCAGGACACTGCCGCCAACGGCAAAGCCCAGTGCAATCGCCGCCGCCGTCAACACCGGCAACATCGCGTTCCTGGCAGCGTGTTTGAACATGATCGCCCGCTCGGTCAAGCCCTTCGCACGGCAAACATCGATGAAGTCCTCGGCGAGCGTCTCAAGCATGCTGTTTCGCATGATCAAGAGTGGATAGCCGAGATAGTAGAACGCGAGGACGGCACCGGGCCCGATGAGATGCCAGAGGAAGTCGACGGAGAACACCATCGCCCAGAAGCTACTCGGATTGGCCCCCATCGACGTCATACCGGACTGGGGTATCCAGCCCAGTCCAGCGCCGAAGATCCACAAAAGCAGGATACCGGTCCAGAAACTAGGGATCGACCGGCCGATCAACGCCGTAAACACGGCTGTCTTCTCGAACCGTGAGCCACGATACCAACCGGTGAACACGCCCGCCGTAATGCCGATGATGTAGGCGATCACGAACGCCGAAAGCATCAGAATGAGCGTGTTCGGTAGATACGTCAACAGGATACTCGTTACTTGTTCGTTGCTGTGGAACGATCGGCCGAGGTTGAGCTGAGCAAGGTTTTCGAGAAACTTGATGTACTGAATGTGTAACGGTTGATTCAGCCCATAACTGGCGATGATTGCCTGACGTGCTTCCGCGTCCATCTGTGGTGAGATGATATACGCAGTTGGATCACCAGGCATCAGCCGGAACAAAAAGAACAGCACGGTTCCGACAGCCCACAGCGTCAGGATCAGCTGTCCGACTCGTCTCACAAAGAACTGTAGCTTGCCCATGCCTACTAACAGAGCTGAGGGGCAAGCCATCTAAAGGCTTTCGCGTTTGTGGAACAATTCGCATACGGCGTCGGAAATCGAAATGATAGAGGCCAGGAATAGATCCAATCGTCACGGCAGCAAATACAGCTATCCAACGGAGAATGACACCGGAAACGGACCCTCACGACGACGCTCAAAAACCGACGTAATCGTAAAACGAGGCCCCTGTTTAGTTAGCCGGGAAGTGGGCCTTGCCGTCGTCGTCGAATTTGAAGCCGGCTTCTTTGAGACGCTTTTTCGCAGGCTCGACACCCTCTTCGAACCGCATGACGTCCGGATTGTGGAACTCGCCGAACGCCGGTGAGATCAGGTTAAAGCCCTTGTCCGGGAAGCCGTAGAGGAGCTGCTTGACGATCGCCGTTTTCGGGATCGAGTGGACACAGGCCTGCCGAACGGCGCGCTGGTCGAGCCCCGGCACACGCTCGTTCATGCTCATGTGCCACCAGGAGTCGCCAGGCATCTGCTTGACGCCGATCTGGTCGAGTTCTTGATTGTCAGAAAGCTGCTTGCCGATCCGCGAGAACGGTAGGTAATTCAGCTCGCCCTGCTTCAACAGCGACCACACCGTCGAGGATTCGGGGATAATCCGCCAGATCCGGCTGTCGAAGTTGGTTGGTCGCCAGTGGTCCGAGTTCTTTACGAGACCCAGTTCGGATCCAGTATCCCAGTAGTCGAACTTCATCGGCCCGGAGCCGATCGGTTCTTTCACCTGCATCTTGTTTGGCTGATCCCGCCCCTCCCAGATGTGCTGGGGCAGGATCGGGATCTGACTGGAAAAGAGTGTGTGGACCGGCCCGGGGGCGCCATCCTCAGTGAAGTTGACCTGGACGGTCTGGCTATCAACGGCCTCGGCGTCGCTGTACATATCCGTCTGGGTGGAGTACAGCGGAATCTCGTTTTCTTTGATGTAGTTCAACGTGAAGGCGACATCCTCTGCGGTCAGGTCCTCGCCATCGTGCCACTGATGATCGCGGATGGTGTACCGCATCGTCGTCTTCTCCGGGCGCTCCCAATCAGTGGCCAGGCCGAGTTTCGGATCGGGCTGGAGGTCGGGGTTGAACCGAATCAGATTGTCGTAGAGGACATCGAACTGGTGGAGCAGCTTGGTCTCGTTGTTAAATCCGAGCACGTTGAGCGTGCCGAGTGTCTCCGACCAGGACCCACGGAGCTGGTTCTTCTTATTATTGACCTCAATGGAGGTCATGTTGTAGTAATAGTTGTATCCACCAAGGTGGTCGACCCAGCCGCTCACCTGATCGCTATTATACGCGACGAGGATCGGCATCTGCGTGATCGCGTTGATCGGGCAATCACGTGTGATGACTTCTTGGATGTCGTGAAGCAGGTTGATCCGTTCCTGACGATCGGTCGTCTGCATCTGCTTCATCAGTTTCGGATCGAGATCCTTGTTCACATAGCCGACGAAGTTCCCTTGGCCCGGACCCGTGTTCGAGGAGTGGAACATCTCGGGGTACCGACGACCGGGGTCGATCCCGAGGCCACGGTGCCAGGTCGTGAACTCGAAGTCCTGCTCGCTGGTGACCTTGTTGTAGAGGGTCCCCCACTCGAACACCTTCACGTTCATGTTGAACCCGGCCTTGTTGAGCTGTTCGCCCATCAGGTTGATCGCGTCGTTACGCGCCGGGTTGTAGTTCGGCGGGTTGTTGAAATAGCGGTACTCCGGGAGAGCGTCACCCATCGACGACCCGGAATCCATCTCGGTCTCCGTACTACCGCCACTGCCGCCACCGCTGTCGGCTTCGGTTTCGGTATCGCCGCTACCGCCACCATCACTGCCGCCGGAACAACCGGCGAGGGTACTCATTCCAAACAGGCCCCCCGATGCGCCTGCGACTTTGAGGAAGTTACGTCTATCTAAGTCTGGGCTGCCATCCTGTGACATACACCCCGAAAGTGGGTTGTTGTGTATAAAAGTCTTAGTATAATCGCCAAAAAGCGGCTGGATAATCACTCAACGAAGGGAAATATTCTGTTGTGAACGACTGCATAACAAGGCAGCAGTCCGGAAGCAATATCGGGGTCACTAAGCACGATCAATAACGATCAATTACCAGGAATAACTGGGATCCAAATAGATCGCAAACATGAATCTATTATGATATGATTGACAAAAGCACACAGGCACCTCCAGCGAATCGACCTCGATCGAGCAGAACAAAGTTATTTGACCGTCGGTCTCACCAGAGGATTGTATAATGAGTACGCTCCGTCTGGCGCTGTTGAACGCCGCCCGCAATGGTGATGCATCACGAGAAAATTTCATGCGTGATGTCGGCAATGATCTGATCGAATTTAATGCGACAGCGTGCGAGCTTCCGGGTGATTTCGAGTGGGATGGAGTCGTCGTTACAGGATCATGGGCATCGACCTACTGGGATGAACCATGGATCGACGAGCTCCGAACATGGCTCCAGGAGGCCGATTCCCGCGATATCCCGATGCTCGGAGTCTGTTTCGGCCACCAGATCGTGGCCGACGCCTTAGGTGGAACCGTCGAGGACATGGGCGAGTACGAATTGGGCTATCGCGAGATGACCCAGACGGCCGAGTCACGACTGTTTACAGGAATCGACGACCGGTTCCTGGCGTTTGCGACCCATCACGATCAGGTCACCGAACTGCCGCCGGGTGCCCAATTGATCGCCGAAAACGACTGTTGTATCCAGGGCTTTCAGCGTGGAACAGCCTACGGCGTACAGTTCCATCCGGAGTTCGATCTCGAAACCGCCGAACGGGTGGCCGAAGGAAAAGACAGTATCGACGAGGAGCGTCGGCAACGGATCCTCGACGGCGTGACCCAGGAGAGCTACGAACGGGCCTGTGAGGCGAAGAAGGTCTTCGTTAACTTCCGGTCGATCGCGGCCGAACACAAACAGGCCGAAGTGGCCGCCGACGACTGAGAACCGATCGACTGGATAACGACATATCGACTTGTTTTGGATTGATAACGATATATCGACCGCAAAGCGGGCAGTGTGGTCAGCCGACAGGATCGGCCAAGGTTCTTGTTGGTGCTGCCCCAGTGCGTGATATGCGACGGCGTGCAGTATTGAGTACAGCCGCGACGATCGGGATGGCCGGCTGTGCGAGCCGTCTCAGCGGGCTGTTGGGGAGTGACCCCGACCGGAACCAAGAGCGGACACCTGCCGAGTCGACCCTGCCACCCCGAAGTGAAACGGCAACGTCGACCGACCAACCCGCGACCGGTCCCCAACCGGAGTTCGAAGTAACGACCCTCCAGATGCCGGACAGCATCCGGCCGTATCAACCCTTTCATGTGACGGTCGGTGTGCGAAACCGGAGTGACGTCACGGGCTTGTTTTGGACCCAACTCGTCGTGCTTGACAACACCGGCGTGGCGGACACGCGCACGCTGTCGGTTAGCGTCGATGCCAACAGCGTTGCCTTCACCGAACTCGGCCCATTCGTCTTCCGGAGTTACGGGCTTCGGGAGATACGAACGGTCGATGGCGGGGGTATGGGGCGGATCAAAGTCGCACCGGTCGAGTACGATTTCGGTGTCACCCACATAGGGAGTCGCTTCGAGATCACGATCGACCGGACGGCGATCGAATCGACGGTGACGGCCGGCGAAACGACGTACGGCGCCGCGGACGGCTGGCGTTTTCTGTTCGCGGAGATCACGATCAAAAACGTCTTCGACAGTCCGCCGCCGCCCCTCGATTCGTTCGGGATCCTGGCCGGCGAAACCGTGATCCCGGGGGCCGGACAGCTCACGCGACTCGCCGAGGACTCAAGCCTTGATCAGGGCCGGATCGATCACGCTGGACAGCCATATGTCGGGACGACCACGACGACGCTTACAGCGGATACAACGACCAGCGGGTGGGCTGTCTTCGAAGTCCCAGCGGCAACCGCCACGACAGCTGCGGTCGGCTACAGCCGCCGTCCGAACGTCGCGTACATCATCCGCTGGATTGCGCCGGAGTCGGCCTAACGACCGGTCATGGTCACCCATCGTCACATAATACAGTTTTAATCCGGTCCGGTTACTCCGTCCGGCAGTGAGGACCCCGGCATGCCACCGTTTCCCCCAGCCGA
This sequence comes from Chewarchaeum aethiopicum (SeqCode), assembly GCA_034190395.1. GTDB lineage: Archaea > Halobacteriota > Halobacteria > Halobacteriales > Hikarchaeaceae > Chewarchaeum > Chewarchaeum aethiopicum. The sequence continues at coordinate 5,370 of JAXINS010000102.1, read as the reverse complement.
ATACGAAACTCGCATACAGAACACCCAGGCGCGGATGGAACGCGACGGGATCGACGTGTTGGTCGTCACCGATCCCGCGAACATGTACTACCTCTCGGGATACGATGCATGGTCGTTTTACGTCCCCCAGGCACTGGTCCTTTCGCTTGAAGCGTCCCAGCCGATCTGGATCGGTCGAGAAATGGATGCGGCAGCGGCCGAACAGACGACGTGGCTCGATGCCGAGAACATCCATTACTACACCGACGACTACGTTCAATCACCCGACGATAAACATCCGATGGACGTGATCGCCGACGTACTCCGGGACCGAACCACGGCAACGGGAACGATCGGTACGGAGATGGATGCTCCCTACTTCACCGCTCGGTCGTATCAACGCCTCACGAATCGGCTCCCGGACGCCGAGTTCGTCGACGCAACATTGCTCGTAAACTGGGAGCGACTCGTCAAATCCGACCGCGAAATCCAATACATGCGCCAGGCGACGACCCTCGTCGAACACGCCATGGATGCGGCGCTTGACGTGATCGAGCCTGGCGTCAGGGAGTGTGACGTAATCGCCGAGATCTATCGGGCAGGGATCGGCGGTACCGATGCCTTCGGTGGCGAATATCCCGCGATTGTCCCGCTGATGCCGACCGGAAAGGGAACCAACACCCCCCATCTCACCTGGACCGACGACCGAATCGAACCGCAAACCCCGATCATTCTCGAGTTGGCGGGCTGTAAACACCGCTATCACTCACCGATGGCCAGATCGGTATACGTCGGTGACCCGCCCGAACGACTTCAGCGGGTCGCGACCGCGATCACTGACGGGGTGGCTGCCGCGTTCGAGACCGTTGAAGCCGGCGTGACCTGTGCAACCGTCGAGCAAGCCTGGCGGGAGACGATCGCCGACCACGGGTTCGAAAAGGAATCACGGATCGGCTACGGGGTCGGGATCGGCTATCCGCCTGACTGGGGCGAGCACAACGCCAGCTTGCGACCGAGCGACGAGACGATCCTAAGGGAGAATATGACGTTTCACGTGATCCCGGGAATTTGGCTCGACGACGTCGGGCTCGAGCTGAGTCAAACGATCCGTGTCACGAGCAGTGGGGTCGAGGTTTTCGGGGAGTATCCACGGGAACTGTTCGTCCTGTAGGCTTAGTACCGGGATCCATGCGGTAGCGATCCGCTGGAACGAAGAGAGGTCGCCAGCGAACCCGGGCTCGGGAGAGCGTATCAAAACTGGACGGCCTGGGACGGACAGCGTCAATCGTCACTCGGGGATGTGGCGACGGCCGTGCCGACGGTATCCAGCCAATGACCACCGGACCGGTGGGAAACAGCGTGGTCATCGCCGTACCGGTACCGGATCGGTGACGACCCACAGGGATTACCGACGATACCGTGACAAACTGGCTCTCCACCCCGATAGACGGTCGTACTCACCGTCGTTGATTGATTGAGCCGTAGCGGGTCCGACTCGTCGTTGCCATGCCGACAGATCGAGTTGGGATGGCGGCCGTGGTCGTGATCGGCGGCGGCCCCAAACAGGTCGTCGATACCGATCTCCTCGGGAAAGTCGGCCGTCAGGTCCTGCATCCGGTCGTAGCGATGGCCCGAACTCTCATAACGGGTCTCCTCATCCCCCGGAAAATGGTTCGCGCGCTCGATGATCGGGCCTGCGGCCGGTCGGATCTCCTCGTTGATCGGATCGATATCGAGCAACGCGGCGTCGGTGGCGTCGGCCAGCGCGAGTGTCAAGCCCTTCATGTACTCGATCGGCATCGATTCGACGAGCCGGCAAGCCTCGACGACACTCGCGGCCTCCTCGAGGAGATGCCGGATGATAACACCGTTCCGCAACCGTTGTTCGGGCGTCACACCGTCCTGTGTGATGTTGATAAACGAGTTGGCGGCCACGAGACCGGCATCGTTGACACCTTGATACACCAACGGTGTCCCACAGGTCGAAACCGTGACAAAGCCGTGATGGGCATCGATCGCCGGATACTCGATAGCGGCCTGTGGCCGGACGCCACGACCGGAGATGTCACGGTTTTTGAGCACGAGCGGGGCACCGTCGGCGGTTCGATCGCCGCTGACGACGACGTTCGTACAGCCCTCACCGAGGTCGGGATCGGGATCAGCGTCCGCATCGTCGTCCGTCAATGCCGAGGAGAGCTTCGAGAGGGCAAAGGCGTATATCCCGAATGCCTCCCGCGAGACGGGAAGCGCGTCGGCCATCCCCTCGAACTCCCTCCGGTAGCGGGCCGGGAGGCCCGCGAGAGTCCGTTCGAACTTCTCGACGAGCGGCTCGGTGTCGAGATCGTTCTCGGTCCGGACGGTCACGAGCCGTTCGACGGCCTCGACGATGGCGGACTCCTCACAGGTCGCCCGCTGTCGGCCGATCGTGGCGTATTGTTCGTGCTCAGTCATAATCACGCCCCCCGAGACGAACACGACAGCATGGCCGACGTGGACGGTTGGTCATGCCTCGAAAGGATCGGCCAGCCGTGTATAAATGTATGGATGCGGACAGGTCGCTTGAACCGATGGCGACCACACGATGGGGCGTTGGCCTTAGGAGTCGAGCCGATCCATCGAGAGCGTCTCGATGTCGAAATCGATGTCGTCACCGGTCGTCAGCTGGGCCAGCAACTCCCCGACGACCGACGCGAGTTTGAATCCATGCCCGGAGAACCCGGCCCCAACGGTGACCTGTGGATATTCCGTGTGCCGATCGACGATGAAGTGATCGTCCGGGGACATCGTCAACATGCAGGTCTCGAGACTGAGCGTCGGACCGGCCCCGGCCGGGAAGAACTCCTCGGCAAATCCACGGAGCAGTTCCTCGTCTTGGGGGGTCGGCTCCTCGGACTGGAACGCATCGGGATCGACCGTTTCGGCGATCTCCGGACTCCGGCCGAACTTGAAGCCGGGAACGCCAAAGACGGGAAAGCCATAGTAGCTCGATCCGCGGGTCTGTAGGGTAAACACGGGGAACTGTTCAGGCGTGAACTGGGCGGGCCGTTCGGGCTGAAGCCATGCCATGACCCGGCGTTCGACGTTGGTGTGTGCTTCGAGTGCCGGGAGTAGTTTCGATGCCCACGCCCCGGCGGTCACGACCAGCTTCTCGGCCTCGTAGCGGTCCTTGTTCGTTCGGACCTTGACACCGCCGCCGCTGGTCGGACGCCAATCGAGGACCTTTTCGCGGCCATGGATCTCGGCGCCGTGGGCGTGGGCTCGTTCGACGTGTGCGGCGATGCATTGCTCGGGCGTGACGAACCCGCCATCGGGCTGGTAGACCGCCTCGTAGTCCTCGGGGAGCTGATAGCCCGGATACGTCTCGTTGACCGCGGCCGACGACATGAGTTCATACTCGACACCATGGCGTTCACAGGACTCGATAACGTTGTCGACGCGGTCGCCCTCGGCCGGCCCCGCCGCGATCGAGCCCGTCTTATAGAGCAACTGTTGACCGTAGGCGTCCTGGAGCTCCTCCCAAAGCTCGTATGCCCGGAATAACAGCGGGACGTAGAAGGGATGTTCGTGATACGCCAACCGGATAATGCGCGTATCACCATGCGAGGAGCCGCGGTTGTGTGGGATATTGAACTGTTCGAGTCCCAACACATCGAGGCCACGTTTGGCGAGGTGATAGGTCGCCGCACTCCCCATTCCGCCGATACCGATGACGATCGCGTCGTAAGTGGAATCCGATGACATGGTTGGTTCGACCGCGGACAGCCGCCCGCGAAACGGGTCCCACCGGCGTGGTTAGTAGACCCACCGGGTCCGGTCACCCGACGCCAGCGTGTGGCGTTTGTGTCCGATAGATGGCAAGACTGCTAATAAATATGTACGGGACCGTCGGCGGGAATAATCGGTACACAACCGAGGAAGACGGCAGTCTTTTTCCCATCGGTATCCTCCCTCATGCATGGCCGAACCGAGTGCAACCCTCCATACATCGAAAGGCGACATCGAAATCGAACTCTTCGCCGAAAAGGCCCCCCGGACCGTCGAGAATTTCATCGGGCTGGCGACCGGCGAGAAGGACTGGACTCATCCCGAAACAAGCGAGCCGATGGGCGGTGAACCGCTCTATGACGACGTCCCCTTCCATCGCGTAATCGACGGGTTCATGATCCAGACCGGTGATCCGACCGGGACCGGCCAGGGCGGGCCGGGGTATACCTTCGACGACGAATTCCACGAGGATCTGCGCCACGACGATGCGGGGGTCGTCTCGATGGCGAACCGCGGCCCCGACACGAACGGTTCGCAGTTTTTCATCACGCTCGACGCCCAACCCCACCTCGATGATCGCCATGCGGTGTTCGGCGAGGTGACCGACGGGATGGATGTGGTACGGACGATCGGCGACGTCGAAACCGACAGTCAGGATCAACCGCTCGAGGACGTACTCCTCGAGTCGGTGACCGTCCATCGTTGATTCAGGACCATCCCGGCGTTCGCTACCGGATGACACCGATTTGATCGTTATCTCAGTGAGTCATCAGACAGTCTCGGTATCGTCCTCGACAACCATCCGAAGCCGTTCGACGCCGTCGATATCGTCGATAACGGTACAAACGGGTTCCGGGACGCGTGATCGCCATTCTTCGTTGCAAAGCATCCGTTCCCGAATCGTCGTCCCGCGGTAGACCTCACGCTGATGTAGCGGCGTCCCCCGGACATCGATCCCGGCCTCCACGAAGAGCCGTTCGACGAACGGGTTGTTCGTATACACGACATCGAAAGACGGACAGAGCGTCGTGACATGGCTCACCCAGACAGCATTACGGTCGATATCGTGAACCGGAACGGTGTACGTCGTTTCCGCGATCGGATCGAGCACTGATTGCACCATTCGCAACCGCTCACCAGCGGTGAACGGGTTCTCCATCGTATGGGATCGTTCGGCACTCCCAATGGCCACGATCACCTCCGAGAGCTCGTCGCTGATCTGTTCGATGAGAAACCGGTGGCCTTCGTGAAACGGTTGGAATCGGCCGATGAACAGTCCACGCATGGCTATCCACTCACGGAGCGGAACTAAAACCGTCTGGGACATCGTCGTCGAGGCTTTATAGAAAGTGCGAGGCGAAAACCCACGGTTTGCCGTGGGATGAAGCCGACAACTGGGAATCAAACAACGCTCCAGTAGCAGGGCGACTCCCAACGTGTAAGAAACACCAGTGCCACACATAAGATATGGAGGTGCGGCGTACTGTCCCCGTTTCACTTGACGTGGACAGTGACGACGCCGCACTCCTTGAAGACACAGTAGACACGTTCCTCTGGTCGGCACAGTACGTCGTGAAGTACCGCGGGGGCAAGCCCCGCGGCTTCACCGTCTTACCGCACGTCCCA
>JAXINS010000099.1:0-14140 GCA_034190395.1 Chewarchaeum aethiopicum (SeqCode) | reverse complement strand
AAGTCGTCGACGCCCCCAACTGGGTCGTCTCGGCATACCTCCCCGAGAGCATCTTCCCGACATAACCGACGGTGTAGACGGGTTGCGTTCTGCGGATTATCCGGACACTTATTACGATATATTGCGCTCTATTACATATGCCCATCGACATCGACCGTTTCGAGGAGGAACCCCCGAATGTCCTCGATCTTCAAGAAGGAACACAGCCGTACCAGATTCTTCGCTTTCTCGCCGAAAACGACGATCAGGCGTTTACTCAGACGGAAATTCACGAGGCGACGGACATCAAGCGTGGAAGCGTCGGCGCCGCGCTGTCACGCCTCGAAGACCGAGGACTCGTTCGCCACAAGGGACGGTACTGGGCCATCGGCGAGGACGACCATCTGGCGTCGTACGCCGCTCAGATGCACGCCAGTTCGACCGCAACGACTGACGACTACTATGATGAGGGTGGATGACATACGACCGTGGTGCCGTCGTCAAGGGTCCGGATCTGTTCGCCGACTACGATTACCGTCCGTACGTGTGTCTCAGTAACGACACCCATCCATTCGGTGACGAAGAAGGACTCTATCCCGCCGGGACGACGACTCGTCGAACAGTTGCCATTCTTCTCTCGAAAGACGACGTCGAACGTGGCGGGCTCCCACGTCAAACCGACGTCAACCCGTGGACTGTTGTATCGATCAGACACGCCGACATCCAGCAAAAGGAAAACCAACTGATCGAGAAGACCACGGAAAACATCGCACAGAAAGCCGCTGGGTATCTCGGCGTTCGCTAACCCTCGAAGGATACGCCAGTGAACCGTTGTTGAAAAGCGAACGATCGAAGCGAACACAGGCGGTCCCAGTTCGTCTTCGTGAGGCTGTCATCCGACGGGCGATCGATCGGTGCCGGTTACTGCCAGAAGACATACAACCGCGCATCTGATAGACGCACGTACCCCCGCTAGCATCCGCACCGGATCACACCCTGACATGATCCATCTGTCGCTCCAACCAATCCGGTTGCACTACTGTCGGCGGGGGTTCAGGATCACCCATCCTGAATTTTGTACCCCGATCACCCAGACGCATCCTGGAGATCATCACCCGCTTCGGAGCCATCGAGCCAGCCGATCGAACCGCGATTGAGCTACCTCCTGTTGCCGTCGGTGGCCACGCGATCGAAGGCGACCGCAACGACAGCGCCGTCCTCGATGGTGACCGCCAGGACAGCAGCCATCCCCGTCCTCGACTGGGAGCGCCTCGATAGCGACCAAACTACAATAATGCCAGTGGTTGCTGCCGTAGCAACTGCAGCTTGCTGGAGCCGATCACCGATCACGGGGTCAATCGCATCACTCGACACCGACAACCGCACAGCCATCCGATCGTGGCTGCCACCCGTCGGCGGCCCCACCGAGTCCGAAGGTGTTCCGTGGATTGTACAGAAACAGCCACGGCGCCTCGTCGTGAACGATGTTGAAACAGTCCCGATACAGTGCCTCGCGAGTGGCAGCGTCCGTCGTCCGGCTGGCCTTCGCGAGCAACTCGTTGACGGTGGCGTTGTCATAGCCCTGCCACCACGCCCCTTGCCGCTCGGAACTGAGCTTCTCCTGGAGGACGCGATACGTGCTCAGGGGACTCGAATCGAAACAGCAGAGATCGCCGATCTCGCTCCGTCGCACCATGTTCGCGTAGGCTTCCCGGTCCTCGACGTAGTTGATATCGACGGCCAGCCCGACGGCCTCGAGATAGTTGGCAACCGTCTCGGAGAGTTCGACCGCTTCGTCGGGATACGACGCGGGGCTGTCCAGCCGGACCGCCACCCCGTCCCCGTACCCGGCGTCCGCCAACAGTTCCCTGGCGGCGTCCGGATCGTAGTCGTAGGGCGCCACGTCGGGATCATAGCCGAAATGATGCGGGCTGAGAAACCCGGCGATCGGCTCCCCGGCACCGTCGATCACCGTCTCGATCACGGCGTCGGTATCGACCGCCAGGTTTGCGGCCTGTCTGACCCGGTGGTCCGCGAACGGCCCCGTCCGACAGTTGAACAGGTAGATGATACAGGTCGGATTCCGCACCGAGACCGTCTGCGTCCCCGACGATTCCTCGAGTGTTGAGACTGCGTCCGGAGGCACGCTCGAGATGAGATCGACGTCCCCCGATCGCAGTCGAGCCACCCGCTGGCTCGGCTCGGGAACCACCGTCCAGACGACTTCATCGTATGCCGGCGTCCCCTTGAAATACGACTCGTTCGCCCGCGCGAGGAGCCGGTCGCCGGGCTCCCAGTCGGCGAACACGAACGGGCCGGTGCCACACGGCCGGGTGTGAGCCGGCTCCCACCCATCGTCGAGCGATCCCGGGGGCACGATATACGCCTCCGTCAGAATGTCCAGGAGATCGGCCGTCGGGGTCTCGAGGGTGATCACAACCGTCTCGGTATCCTCGGCGGTCACCGTCGCGTCGCCGAGATACTGCGAATACACCCCGGAGGCGCCCAACGTCTCCCCCAGATCGGGCCTCGCCATCCGCTCGATCGAATACGTGACTGCCGCACTGTCGAGTCGCTCCCCGTTGTGGAATTCGACATCGTCGCGCAGGTGAAACCGCCACGTCCGTGCGTCGTCGCTGACGTCCCACGATTGTGCGAGATGGGGGACGATCTCCAGCTGCCGATTTCTCGTCACGACCGAATCGAACAGCGCCTCGTGGACGCCCCGTTCCTCTTTGACATCGGTACAGTTGTGTGGATCGACGAAATCCAGACGGGAATGCGCTATTTTCATCTGCCGGCACTGACACGGGCGGGGGATCTATAACCGACGGGTGTGAACGCCGGTGGAAGCTGACGGCAGGCCACCGGACGGTCCGGATGGCCGGCACGAATTTAACTGGGCAGGAGCCGTGAGTACCCATAGCATGGAGGAACTCGACCGTGTGTTGGGCCGGTATGCGACCAGCCAGGAGCTCATGGACCAGATCAGGTACTCTGCGGAGTCCCTAAGCATGGAATTCGACCAGTGGGACGAACAGTACGTAAGCGGTCCGAGCCTCTATGTGTTGATCGTCTCCGAGGTCAACTTCGATGCATACACCGATCCGATGGGGGACAATCGGTGGCCGATCGAGCGATGTCGGGTCGTCACCGAATCACCCGACACGTTCACACAGGTCGCCCGGGACGTGGCGTTCAGCCGGGACGGTGCGATCGTCGTGACTGGCGACGGCACCGTCCAAGAGCAGATGGTCCGAGTTCGCAGCCCGAGCCGGGAGGCCATCGACCGGTTCGACACCCTCGAATACGCCGAGTGGATGGGGGCCAAACACATGAGCGCACTGGAGACCTCGATCCGAGAGGAGGTCCTGTGGGTGATCACGCTCAGTGAAGAGGACGGGCGCGTCACGACGTTTCTCGACGGTACCTATCAGGATTATCCACGCGGGGAAATCGGTGGCCGCTGGCGCCCGAAAAAGTGATGTCTGCATCGACAGCATGCGTGCCGCGACGGTGTTGCAGCCGCTGTGTCTCGGGTGTTGGGGCAAACGGGAGGTTGATGACGAGTTCGTCGAACCGGACGACCGGGCGCCTGCGCTGCCCGTCCGCTTCGAAGAAGCGAATCCCCGCTGGGCGAGCCGACTGCGCTCCTCAAGGACGTGATCGGAGGCAGGTGTCGCAGACACGTCGGCGACAGCGAGTTGGACCGTTTCGGCACGCATCCGGGGACAGCCCGCCGTCACCCGATGTCTCTCCGGCAGTGAACGACCCCTACTGCAGTTCAGTACGTCTGGATGTGGACAACGGTATCCGCGTACTCACTCCCTGCTAACTCCTGCAAAAGATTCCCATCGGCAGTGTAGGCGGTTGCATCCCGTTCGACAGCGAGTGCGACGTAGGCAGCGTCGTAGGCCGTGATGCCGGTAGTGGTCGTGATCTCAGCGATGGGACCGACCGACCCGAACGAGACGAGTTCGATACCGTAGTTGGTGAGCGAGGTTGCGGCCTCGCGAAGTCGCTCGCCCTCGTAGTGCCCGCTGTAATTGAGTGCGTTGAGTGCTTCGAAGGGCATGAGCGCCGGTGCGCACAGATCGTGTTTCCCGTTGAGGAATCCGTCACGGAGCGCTCGGGCCTGTTCGTGATGCTGTTCGGGGATATACCACTTGACGACAGTGCTGGTGTCGATGACGACGTCCGCCATCAGCTTCACTCCGCTCCGTATCGGGTATCACGGAACTCACGAATCGTGTCTGCCGTGTTCGTCGTCGCTACCTCATCGGCGTCGATGGCACTGCTCAATCGCTCGCTGGTCGCAACTGCGTGAGCGATATTCCGCGATTCCAGGCTGTGGAGTTCCTCCTCGATGTACTCACGGAGTACCGCACTCCAGTTCACCTCGTCGTGTTCTTCCATCCGTGCTTTCACGTCATCGGGGACACGAACACTCACACTCGCCATGGTGTATTATATGTATTACTGTAGTATAAGTTCTACGCAAGGGTCAGTACTGGATCTGAACACCAACGCCGTCAGCCGACGGACCCGCGACGGTGTAGCGATCCGTGGTGGGCTGGGATGTTGAGTATGCGTCCTCCATCGTGCACACCGTTTCTGACAACTCACGAGGATGACTCATGTGGGACTCACTACGAAGCGACTCGTCCCGACTGCGCTCCTCGTGCGTTTATGTACGGTTCGTTCCTGAGAGCGTAGCGCCCGCTCAACTAACGTACACAAAGCTTGCGACGAGATATACCAGTCCGAACGCACTCATCACGAGCCCGATGATCTCGCTACCGGGATCAGCTACAGTCGACGTAAGAATGCCCAACGCAACGACGATCACAGCGGTACTTCGGCGGATGGTTCGACGGAGCTGGTCGCGGTCAGTCATCGATCCCCATCGGTGACATGATCGGTCGCCCATCTGTGTGTATCGATTCGGTTCCTGACCGTCTGTGGCGATCGAGGGGACAATTACTCCCAGGGAGTCGTTGGGCCACGGAGGTGGCTTCACCCTCAACGGAGCTGAGCGGCGACACGCTACACACAGCCCTCCCAGTGTGAAGTTACAGGCATGTCCCTGAATGTGCCGTCGGTCCAGATCCTGACGATCACCGAATAGCAGTCGCCGTCTCGATGCGGGGATGGATACGTCCGTTCGATCGTATCAACACCATCGTCGAGCGTCGCGACAATCGTATACCGGCCGTGGGCAGTCGGGAGGCCGTCTTCCGGTCCGATGAGTGCTTGCTCGCCAGTTGCCGGTGGTTGACTGTCGCTCACTGGACGGATCGTCCGGGTGGTTTCGTACACCGTCTCGGTTGCCGTCTCGATCCGAAGATGGACAGTATGTGGTGTGTCATCCCTGTTGACGATCGTGATCTCGCCGATCTGGATGCCGGATTGATAGAACGGGACGGAACAGCCTGCCAACGCGACGCCGGCAGTCGTACTCAATCCCGAGAGGAACCTGCGGCGGGAGGGCGACACGGCGGGTGTCAGTCCATTCGTTGTGTTCTCCTTTTTACCCGACGATCTCGAATTCGGGGTTCGGGATTTCGCTCCAGAACCGCACCGTTCCCGGAGTGCAACCATTCCAGAAGCTCGATCTCACAGTACCGCCGCGTCGAATCTCACGGCAGTCGGTTCGTCGTCTAGTGAAAGCAAGTCTGCTTCAGGACGGATCCAATAGCGCCAGTCCGACCCAAAACCGTGTCCGTTCCGTGATCGGGGCGCGATGCGTGTCGCCGGGTCATGCAGTCCGAAGCCGACAGATGATCGCTGTCCGGTGCTAGGGTCGCTCCGAATCCGGATCCGGATTATACATCCAGCCACACGCCCGACAGATTCGCGTCCCGTCCGATTTCGTCGTCCAATCATTACTCCCACAGTCGAGACAATAGACCTCCGTCGGCTGCAATCGGACATCGAACGGTAAATTGTGCGCAATCCCACCGAGAGTGACCCGGCGTATCACGTCTGTCCACGTATCCCCGGGCATGGGTTTCATTACTCGATTGGTCGTTTGAATCTGTCGTTGGACCGCTTACGGTAAAACAGAAGCACGCAGGAGGGATTTGACAGCCTCCCATTCTGGGCTGTAATAAATCAGCCCCGAGTACTGGGAGCAATCCACAATGAGTCGAGCATCGAACGCCATCCTGAACGATGAGCCTGGATGGATGGAAACTGCTCGAAAAGTATCGCTCGATGGCGTTGCTCGTGGCTGGTGGATTGTACGGTATCGACACGGGCGCCATGACACTCGACCTATTGACGGACACCTCCCTATCTGGTGGGGTGTTCGTCGTGTTGTTTGTCGCCGCACTGATGCTCACTCTGGCCGGTGTCCTCGGTGTGTATCCGTCGTTATCCGAAAAACGTCCCCGCCTAGCGCGCCTCAGCATGATACCGATTGCGGGTGCAGGGGTGTTGCTGGCGATCACGTTTGGATGGGCGATCCTTGCGAGTCTGCTAAACCGGTCGTTGCCACCCGGCGGTCTGGCGGCCCTGATCATCAGCCTGATTTTCATCGGGCTGGCCCTGGTTGGCGTCGCCAGTACCCGTCTCCGGATCCCCTCACAGATCGGTGGTGTGTTCGTACTCGGGCTCGTCGCCATCTGGGGTGGATGGTTCGTCGGGGTCGTACTTTGGGGGCCTCACCACTTACCTGGCTGGTGGTCACCCATCTTTACTGCAGGGACCTCGGTAACCACGCTGGCGCTTGGATATACCCTCCACAGAAGCGGCAAAATAGCCAGCCACCCGGAGCCAACAGGGATTTGAGATCCGTCCCGCGCCAAAGCGCAAGTGTTGGGCCGGTGACGAGACTGATGGACGAAACGGGGCGTGGTGAGCAAAAGAGATTGCTGAAGGGAACACGCGAGTCCCTATCGTTCGACCAACGGTCCCGATCACGACGGACGAATGCTCCGAGTTGGCCACGCGACCCCGAGCGGCGACCGCGGATCGTCCCGTGGTCAGAGTGATCGTGGAAACTGATACACACCCGCGAAACATATATAGTCTATATAGTACTATATTGTAGTATGTTGTCAACAATTGTCAAGGGGTATGGTCGGGCCATGGTTCCCGGTCGGTCGTTGCTGGTGAAGACCGTCGGCTATCGGATTCTCAGCGTGGTCGTGACCGTTGTGGTTGCCTTTCTGATCCTCCAAGACACGGGGGCAGCCCTCGATATCGGGATCATCGCCAACGTCGCGAAGATGGGCGTGTACTATGGATATGAGCGGTTGTGGACCGAGATGGACCGAGCGACGATCTCCCGCACCCTCAAGCAGGTGTCGACCACCCTTTCTTCGCTGTGAGGCCAGACGATGGATTGACAATCGCTGCCCTGTGAATTGTTAACTAATGGAGTCCCCGATAGGCGAGTTGACGATTCTGATTCCGATCGATATCTCGGAATCGGACCCGCCAGCATTGGATGTGGTCGATCTCCTGTTTCCGTTTGAGGTCATTCTGCTCGGGTACTTTCCCGTCCCCGATCAGGCGGAACCAGCACTCATCAAACACGAATACGAGGACGAAGCGGGGGCGAGGCTCGATACGATCGCCGCCGGCCGAACCGACGTCACCGAAGTGCTGGTGTTCACCCACGACCGGGAGGCCACCATCGATCGGGTGGCCGACGAGTACGGCTGTGATGCAGTATTGACGGCCGGCGACACGGACCATATCGATCGGATTCTCGTCCCGATTCGGGGTGATGCGAACATCGAACGGATCGTCGCCGTCGTCGCGGAGTTGCTCCGGGAGGGTGACGCCACCGCCACTTTCTTTCACTCGGTCAGCGAGGACGACGAAGCCAGCCAGGGCGAATTCCTCCTCCGGGGAACGGTCGAGCGGGTGACCGACTACGGGATCGACCACGAGCGGGTGGAGTGGCAACTCTCCGAGGCGGGCACCCCGCTCCAGGACATCGTCGCGCTCGGGGCGGAGTATGACCTCCTCGTGCTCGGCGAAACGGAACCGTCACTCCGCGAGCGGATCATCGGTGACGTGCTGTCTCGCATCATCGATGAGATCGACCCTCAGTGGCGCGATCCACACCGTGACTCGATCCCGAAACACCCGTCCGATACCGTAACGAGTAGAGTGCTCGAATCCAGTGTGTCACCCGGCTCAGGAGGTCAATTCGACCGAAACGTCCGCGGTGTCGAGCAACGCCTTGGTGATGGCACTCTTTCGATGCTCCCGCATCAAATGGGTGTAAAGATCCGTCGAGGAGTCCCTCGTCACATCACAGAGCGGACAGTCGTGTTTATTTATAGACATCGATCATGAACTATATCGTGAGATAAGTTAACTTTTGGCAGGATCTGTCAGCGTCCTAAGAAACCAACCAGTGAATGAAGATCGAAGGTGAGGAAGGTACACCACTGATACCGAATCAGGTAAAGCTATCAGGACCGATCGCAAACCGCCGCATCGTGTGGTGGCGAGCAGTGAGTGGAGACGACAGCCGGGACAGTCAACGCGAGGATAATGGGCAGTAGCGACCACACCAACGAACGGCTGGCGGTGTTCATCCTCAGTTCGACCCACGGGCTCCAGCACTTCTTAGGGCGGGTGTTCCCCCCGCTGATCCCGCTTATCGCGACGGATCTCCAACTGCCGCTGTGGAAACTCGGGCTCATCGTCTCGTTGCTTTCGGTCGCCAACGGGCTAGGCCAGTCGCCGATGGGGCATCTCTCCGATCGGTTCGACCGACGGTTCATCCTCCCGGTCGGCGTCCTCATCACCGGCATCGGCTACTTCACGGTCTATACCGCGACGGTCCTCGGCGAGGGCCTGCCCACCCTCACGGTCAGGGACGTCGAATGGACCGGCACCCTGTTGCTCATCACCGTCGGGATGATCATTTCGGGGGTCGGTCGGAGTGCGACCCATCCGACTGGCTATCCGCTACTCTCGGCGAACGTCTCGCCCGATCAGCAGGGCAAAGCGTTGGGGCGGTGGGGCAGCGCCTCGAAGATCGGCGATTCGATCGGGCCGGCGTTCGTCGGTATCGCGATCCTCGTGCTCGCCTGGCAGGACGTCTTCGCGATCATCGCGGCGGTCGCGGCCGTCTACGCCGGGTTGTTGTTCGTCTACATGACCCGATCGAGCCTCGAAACCGCCCCCGCACAGGCCCAGGAGACGACCGACGAGGGGACGGCCGAGGGCGGCTACTGGCTGCCAGTCGTGTTGGTCTTTCTGACGATGGTCGCCGCAGGGTTTGCCTCCCGGGGAATCGGCACGTACCTGCCGACGTTCATCACTGAGGTCTATGGCTTTTCCTTCGAGGTCGCCGGGATCACTTTCGGCGCCGAATCGGTGGCCTCGATCTACTTCTCGGCCGCGCTCTTATCGGGTGGCGTGGCGATCCTCGTCGTCGGGAACCTCGCCGATCGATACGACCCCCGGGATATCATGATCGCGCTCTATCTGGGGGCGACCGTGACCTTGGCCGCGCTTGCGTTCGTCCCGTTGACACCGGTGACGCTGTTGGCGGTAGCGGTGATCATCGGCAGCACCCTCTTTGCGGTCAACCCCGCCCGGGACGCGATCATCTCTCGAGTGGCCCCCGAGGACCGCGAGGGGCGGATCTTCGGCTACTTCTGGACCGGCGTCGTGCTCGCCGGATCCGGCTTTCCGGTGTTGATCGGTTATTTGAGCGACGTGGTCGGTATCCAGCAGGGGTTTGCCTACCTCGCCATCGGCCCGCTAGTCGCGATCGTCCCGCTATTCGTCCTCAAACGAAAGCGTCCCGACGGGTGAAAATTAACTTCAACGGAGCCGTTACAGCCATTCTGGATTGTAGCGCATGGAACTGAAAAGTAGATAGGTGACAGCCATGCAAGACGTGGAGGGTACATTTGTGCTGGCGACGTCGGAAGGGAGTGATCGGAGATTCGGATAGCGAAACTCGTCAGTGGCGTTATTCGATCGGAGTGCGTCCGTCTAGCCTGGGTGTGGTATACAATACATGCATGGAGTTCGGAAAATCGTCAGTCCGCTCGTCACCCCCTTCGAGTCAACCCCGACGACCTACTGGTGTCACGATTGTGACGCGGCCTTCGACTCGATCGCTGATGATGCCCGATGGGCGACATGTCCGGATTGTGGATCCGCGTACACTTCGGCGATGGATGACGATTGAATCTACGACCATAGCCATGGCCAACTGAGCAATATCACGACGGGATAGCGAAGCGAGACGATCGTCCATCCGTTCACCGAGTGCCAGACTCGCTGTCGCTCCTGTCGATTGTCCCATAACAGACCGACCCGCCCGTGGGAAGTACCGACATCGTCGATGGAAGCAACGAACCGTTGTTGCGATCGATCGTGCGGCAGGGCCCTAGTCAGAGACCGAACAACGCCAGTGCATTCTCACGTTTGTAGGCCGCACGGTGTTTCTCGGGGACCGCCTCAAGCATCCGTTCAGTCGCATCCATGACCCGAGAGAAGGCTTTGTTTTTCGTATTCCAAGGTCTGGCGATATCGGTTCCCCACATGACCTTGTTCGGGGCTACTTTGAGCAACTTCGAGAGAACCGCTTGCCCGTTTCGAATGTGAGGTTCGGCGCTAGTGTCATACCAGTCGACGAACGCTGATACACTCCGGAATCGAAGGAGAACACCCGCAAGGAGTGTCGTTATGTCCGCCGTCCAGTAGAGATTGTCGTACTCGTCGAGCAGTCGCGGTAGCGTCGGTCCGAGCGCTTGTTTCTCGTGCCCATAGGACATCATCTGATGGCCGTGCAGCAGGAACGTGGCGTTGGGATGAGCCTTCAGTGCCGGTTCCACCGTTCCTTCCTGGGAGCCTTAGGATGGAACATAACCGGGATACCGAGGTCGGCCGATAGTTCCCACAGTGGTGTGTAGCGCTTTCCGTTAAACGGTGGGGCGGGCTTTTGTTGTGGTTTCCACTC
The DNA here is from genome assembly GCA_034190395.1 of Chewarchaeum aethiopicum (SeqCode). Lineage (GTDB taxonomy): Archaea > Halobacteriota > Halobacteria > Halobacteriales > Hikarchaeaceae > Chewarchaeum > Chewarchaeum aethiopicum. The sequence goes on along the minus strand of JAXINS010000099.1, from coordinate 3,216 downwards.
GCCAATGCCCCAGAAGGCCTTCTCTTTGCCATCATAAAGCCGCCGGAGTTCGGTGCCCAATCGTTTGCCGGGCGGCGGTGCGGACATGAAGGGGAGATATTCGACATCGGGTGCGGTGAGTGTCTTCAGAAAGCGCTGGTACTGCTCAACGGCGTCCCTAGATGGACTGAACAGGACAGCTGCGCCGATACCGTGTTGTTGCATCATGGCCGCGTACTGTGAGGGAATCTTCGGACCCATCGACGGCAGCCAATGGGCGTGGGTGTCGAAGTATTCGCCTTGGAACGAAACCTTCGATAGTTGGGTTTCCAGACGGCGTATTTTCTGGGATTGTTCCGGTGTCGGCGTCGGCGTTGCCGTAGCAGTGGGCGTCGGGGTGTCCGTCGGTGGCGGCGTGGTCGTCGGTGTAGCGGGAGGCGTCTTCGTCGCCGTTGCTGTTTGAGTCCCGGCACCCGAGTTATCGTCGGATCCGCCACACCCTGCAAGTGCCGACAAACCAGCACCCGCCAGCATGAGATAGATGCGCCGGGTGAGTAACCGCTGTTGTGTCATAGTGTACCAAGTCACACATTTCGATAAAAATACTGACGCCAACTTATGCGGAGAGAGGCCGCGAAATTGCTGAATTACGTCGAAACAGACGAAAGCCGGGACTGTCGCCACAGGAAGCTCAGTCTATGTGTACGTCCCCGCAAGCAGCCAGCACTCCAATCCACGGGTTCATACCGCTCGCCGGCAACACTCAGCACACGAGTATGGCGTCCGATTCGGGGACGACTGGTGCCGACAGCGATCCCTGGCGGGAGCTGTTCGGCTTCGAGACCCCCTACGACAACCAGGCCGACGCCATCGAAACCGCCATTGACGTCGGGCGCGAGCGGGGCTTTCTAGTCATGGAGGGTCCCTGTGGCACCGGCAAGACGATGGCCGCCCTCACGGCCGGGGCGACGCTCGTTCGACATACCGACCGGTACGAGAACATCGTCGTGATCACGCCGGTCAAACAGCAACTCCAGCAGTTCGTCGCCGATCTCCGGACGATGAACGCCGGGCTCGACGCTCCACTCACCGGGATCGCCCTCGTGGGCAAGACCGATCTCTGTCCCTACGGCCGGGAGGACGTCTTCCCCGAGGACGTGGGCACCCACGACCGGTGTGAGGACCTGCGCGAACACACCGCCGACCTCGTTGAAGCCGAGTCCGACCGGACCGGCACGCCCGAGGCCGTCGGCAGTGTCGCCGTCCAGGCCAGACGCAACGCCGACGAGGAGTGGTGGGATCCCCAGCGGGCCAGCACGCTCGCCCGGGCCGCCCACCGGGACAGCGACGAGTTCCGCACGCAGGTCCCCGAGCGGCTCACCACGGCCGGAGCCGACTCCCCGTACGTCCGGCACCAACCGAGCGCGCCCGAGGACATGACCGCGGCCGGCGAGCCGCCGCTGTACTGCCCGTTTGAGGCCGACTGGTACGCCCGCAACAAGGGCTCGCCAGTGGGATTCGACGCCGGCGAGCACTGGGTCATCACCAGCGATGAATTCCTGCCGACGGCGGTCGAATACGGCACCTGTCCCCATCGGGTGATGGGCGTCCTCCTCGAGGAGGCCGACGTCGTCATCGGGAACTACAACCATCTCTTCGATGCTCGGACCCGCGAACTCACCGAGGCCATCCTCGACGAGGAGACCTTCGTCATCGTCGATGAGGCCCATCGCCTCGAAGGCCGGGTCCGGGAGCTGTTGAGCGAGACGATCGGTCGCCAGAGCCTCCAGCAGGCCCGCAACGATCTCGATCGCCTCCTGCAATACGCCAATCAAAGCCGGGAAAACCGCGACCAGGCGACCGACCGACTCGACGACTACGACGTCCCGATCGAGGTCGTCGAACGGACACGGACGTTCTACAGTGAGCTCATCGAGTGGCTCGAGGACTACATCGAATCCTATCTCACCGACGAATACGCCGAGTACGACCGGACGTTCGGCCACACGGCGCTTTCAAAGGACGACATCGAGATTCCGCTGCGGGAACCAACCGAATCCGAACCGGACGCCCTCACCGACTGGCTGTCCGACGCCGGCTACCGGGACACGTTCTGCCGGCAACTCGGCACGATCGGCGGTGCCGTCGAGCAAACCCTCGAAGCGGTCGATCCCGATCGCACCTGTATCTGTGGGGCCGTCGGCACGCTCATCGGCCAGTGGATCGAGCGCGATCATACCGATTACTTCCGGGAGATCACCCTCGAGCACAGCCCGAAAGACCGCGAGGATCCGGAGTACGCCTGGGAACGGGTCTACACGCCGGGCCTGGTGATGTACAACTGCATGCCCGGCGAACAACTCCGGGCGATCTTCGAGCAGCTCGGCGGGGGTATCCTCATGAGCGCGACCCTCGAACCGCTCGATGTCCTCGAGGAGGTGGTCGGCCTCGAATCGCTGGCGGATACGGACACAGACACGACCACAACAGGGACGGCGGCCGAGGATCGGCGACCGAACCGGCCGGTCGTCGAACGGACCTACGACCTTCCCTTTCCCGAGGACAACCGGGCAAGCTGGATCGTCGACGCCACGCCGTTCACCATGCGTAATCGCGGCGAGCCGACCCCTGAGAACCGAAACGACACTCGCGAGGAGTACGCCTACGTCCTCCGGCTGATCGCCCGGAGCCCCGGCAACGTCCTGCTCGCGATGCCGAACTACCGCGAAGCCGCCTGGGCGGCCGACCGCCTAACGGACGCGATCGACAAGCCCGTCTTGCTGGATGAACCCTCCTCAAGCGAGGCGACGGACACGCTCAAAGCGGAGTTCTTCGCGGGTGAAGGCAAGGTCCTCGCGACCAGCACCCGCGGCACCCTCACCGAGGGGATCGATTACGACGGGGCGAAGCTGCGGACGTGTGCCGTCGTCGGCATCCCGCTGGTCAATATCGGTTCGCCACGGGTACAGGCGGTCAAACACGCCTACGGCGAGGCGTTCGGCTCGACCAACGCCTTCGAGTACGCCCTGACGATCCCGGCAGTGCGGCGAGCCCGCCAGGCGATCGGCCGCGTGATCCGCGGGCCCGAGGAACGTGGCGCTCGCATCCTCGTCGATCACCGCTATACCCAAGACGCCACTCGCAATTCCGTCTACGACTACCTCGCCCCCATGGAACGCGAGGAGTTCGTCCGGATGACGCCAATGTTCATCGAATCCCAACTCGAACAGTTCTGGG
>JAXINS010000126.1:0-14622 GCA_034190395.1 Chewarchaeum aethiopicum (SeqCode) | reverse complement strand
AGCCCGACGCGATGGGCTTTTTCGGCTCCTCGAAGACGATGAACGAGGAGAACTATCTCCTCCAGAAACTCGCCCGCCGCTATGGCACCAACAACGTCGACAACTGCACGCGGATGTGTCACGCCTCGACGGTGTGGGCCCTGCGGACGAGCCTCGGGGCCGGCGCGATGACCAACAGCATGGAGGACCTGAAAAACGAGTGTGACGTCCTCTGGATCCAGGGCGCTAACCCCGGCGAACAGCATCCGATCGCCAACAGCGTCTACTTCCGGCAGGCCGTCCTCGACGGGGCGACGGTCATTCAGGTCGATCCACACGCCAACAAGACGACGCGATCGTTCCAGATCGAGGATACCGACCGCCACCAGCACCTCCAGCTCAACCCCGGGACCGACATCCCGCTGCTCAACATCGTCATCAAGACCGTCCTGGAGAACGACTGGATCGACGAGGAGTTCATCGAGGAACGGACCAAAGGATTCGAGGACCTCAAGGAGACGCTCGAAGACTTCGATAAGGAAGAAGCCGCCGAGCAGTGTGGCGTCCCCCTAGAGGAGATCGAGAAAGCCGCCGAAAAGTACGCCACCGCCGACAACGCCGCCATCTTCACCGGGATGGGGATGAGCCAACACACCTGTGGCGTCGACAACGTCCAAAACGAGATCAACCTCGCGTTGATCACGGGCAACCTCGGCCGGCCGGGAACGGGCGTCAATCCGCTTCGCGGTCAGAACAACGTCCAGGGCACCTGTGACGTCGGCGCAATGCCGAACGTCCTGCCGGGCTATCAGCTCGTCGACGACGACGAGGCTCGCAAGTCCGTCGAAGAAGTCTGGGGCTTCGAGGTGCCCGACGAGCCGGGACTGACAAACGTCGAGATCTCCCATCAGGCCGGCAAATCAATCCATGGGCTGTACATCATGGGCGAGAATCCGGTGATGAGCGAACCGGACGGCAACCGCGTCGAGGAACGGCTCCAGGAACTGGAGTTCATCGCCGTCCAGGACATCTTCATGACCGAGACGGCCAAGTACGCCGACGTCATCCTGCCTGCGACCACGTGGGCCGAACGCGGTGGGACCGTCACCAACACCGACCGTCGGGTCCAGCGGATGCGCCCCGTCCAGAAAGTCCACGAGAACACGAAACACGACTTCGAGATCCTCTGTGAAGTCGGGACACGGCTGTTCGGTGAGGGCTTCGATTTCGACGGGCCCGAGGACGTCTTCGAGGAACTCCGCCAGGTCTGTCCGAGTTACCACGGGATGACCTACGAGGCCCTCGGCGAGGAGGGGATCCACTGGCCGTGTTACGAACCCGGCGACGAGGGCGATGAGTTCCTCTATGAGGACTCCTTCGATACCGAAAGCGGGCTTGGCCACATCGAAGGCGTCGTCCACCAGCCGCCAAAGGAGACGCCGGACGAGGAGTACCCGCTCATCCTGACGACGGCCCGGCTCGAAGAACACTACAACACCGGCACGATGAGCCGACGCTCGCCGACGCTCAACCGGCAGTACCCCGAGAACTTCGTCGACATTCACCCCAACGACGCCGAACGCTACGGTATCGAGGACGGCGACACGGTCAAAGTCATGTCCCGACGCGGCGAGATCGAGGTGACCGCCCAGGTCACCGAGGACATCAAAGAGGGATCGATCTGGACGACCCCACACTTCGCCGCGGCGTCGGCCAACCGACTGACCAACGACGTCCTCGACGAGCGAGCGAAGATCCCCGAATACAAGGCCGCCGCTGCCGAGATCGAGGTCGATATCGAGCCGACCGACCGCGCCGCCGGAGCCGACGACTGAATGGCCGATCCGATCCGAAAACCGGCGTTTAACACTTTTTCACCGGTCTACCGTGCGGTTGAGGCTGTGGGCCTGTCGCCTACAGGGAGTCAGTGATCGTCCGTATCCGTGGTTTCCGACGACGGTGCCACACCAACGGGTGTCTCATTGTCGATGACGTCGAGCAAATCGAGCCGGTCGAGGGTGGCTCCGGTTGGATACCCCTGATCGTCCCACCCGCGGCGTTCATAGTAGACCGACACCATCTCCTCGAACAACTCGGGATCGACCCTGGCGTCGGTGGCGGCGTCGGGCTGGCCGAGCAGCGCGGGCAGGGCGTCATCCTCGCGTGAAAAGCCTTCGCGGACGTTGAACAGTCGGGTGAGATTCCAGATCCGCTCACCCGCGACCCGGAGTTCGTCGGGCGAATACTCGATCCCGACGGCGGTGAGCCATTCCGCGCCGAGATCTTCCCAGAGGACTTCCCCGACGAAGTCATCGGCGATGAGACTCCAGAGCACCGACCGGGTGTTCTGTGACTCGACGACCGCACGGGCGGCGTCCTCGGGCGCCCAGGGATGGGCCGCAAAAGCCTCCCGTTCGATCGGTCGGGAGCGACGGTGACAGGCGCCACGGTCGCTGGTGGCATAGGCCAGCGCCATACTGGGGGCGTCCCGGGGATCGTACGCCGGCAGCTCCATGCGCTTGATCGTCGGGATCAACTCCTCGCCGCCGTATTCGGTAGCCACCGCGTCGACGCCCGCCGCGAGGGCATCGCCGAGCGGCGTCGATCGGGCAGCGATCTCCTCGAGGAGCGTCCGGGCACCATCGGGATCGCCGAAATCGATGTCCCGATGGATGATCCCCTCCTGAGTCGCCCGAATCGCCCAGGCGACGGCGCTGCCCGCGCTGATAACGTCCATCCCCAGCCGGTCACAGAGGCCACCGAGTTCGGCGACCGCGTCGAATTCGTCGATCCCCAATCCCGCCCCCAGCGTCATCGGGGTCGCTCCCCGGGGGACGCTCTCGCCGTCGGCAGTCTCGATCCGAAAATCGCCCGCAGTCGACCGATCGTTCTCCTCGTACTCGCGTTCGTTCGCGGCCTCACGGGCGGATTCGATCCCGATGCCGTCGGTACCTTCGAACTCCCGTTCCTGCCAGCCTCGCGTCGCCAGCACGCCCGTCTCGTTCGCGAAGTCAACGCTCTCTAAGGTGCCGCTTGCGCCCAGCCACCGGCCGACATCGTCCTCGGCGAACTGCTCGGCGTAGGCCTCACGGAGTCGATTGAGCCCGTCGGGTGGCTCGCCACGGGCGACGACGGCCTTCAACCGTTTGGCGCCCATCACCGCGCCGGCACCGCCACGGCCCGCGTGGTGGTCGCCGCCGTCGGAGGCGATCGTCGAGTAGGTAACCGTGTGTTCGCCTGCCAGCCCGATACAGGCGACCGCCGCATCCGGAAAGGCCGCACAGGTTTCGACGGCGTCCATCCCCCACTCCTCGGCGGGTTCGATCGTCGCGGTTCCGTCCTCGATCAGCAGCCGGACCGGCTCATCCGCCTGGCCGGTGACGATCACCCCGAGGTGGTCATCGAGGGCCCCCGCGAGCGTGCCGGGAAACGAGCCCCCGCTGTAGGAATCGAGGAACGTCCCCGTCAGGGGTGACTTTGTCACGGCCGCATAGCGCTGTTCACCCGGGAGAAGCCCCGTCAGCGGCCCGAGCATGAACAGCAGGGCGTTTTCGGGGCCGAGCGGATCCACGTTCGGCGGGAGTTCCGCGTAGAGATAGCGGGCGCCGAGACCCTTGCCCCCGATGTAGTCGTGTAGCCATCGGTCGGGAACGCGCTCGCTCTCGACCGTCCGCTCGGAGAGGTCGGCCCGGAGGACGCGTCGTGAGGCGAGCGTCGTCATCGATTCCCCCTACCGCGGTGGGACGCATAAATCGCTTGTTCCGGGAGAGATCCCCCGGCATGGCCTGTGTCCCCTCTCCGCTCTCCGCTCATAGGCACCACGGTCGGTCGACGAAGATGCTTTGACGGTCCCGTCGGATGTGATCGATATGGAGGGCGTCATCATCGCGGGCGGGTATTCGACACGGTTCGGCGATCGTGACAAGGCCGTCGCGGCGCTGGCCGGGACGCCGATGATCCGTCGGGTCGCCGATCGGCTGGCCGCAGTCGTCGACGCCCTCGTCGTCAACTGTCGGTCCGATCAGGTCGAGGCCATCGATGACGCACTGACCGGTTACGACCGCCCGTTCGAGTTCGCCGAAGATCCGGAACCCGACGAGGGGCCGGTCGCCGGGATCCGGACCGGTCTCCGGGCGGTCGAGAGCGAATACGCCGCCGTCGTCGCCTGTGACATGCCCTTCGTCGATCCGACCTTCCTCGAGTATCTCCGGCAACGAGCGGCCGGACATGACGCCGCCGTCCCCCAACTCGACGACGAGTGGTATCAGACGACCCAGGCCGTCTACCGGGCCCAAGCGATGGCCGATGCCTGCGAGACGGCGCTCGAACGCGGTGATCGGAAAGTGATCGCGCCGCTGTTCGAACTTGAATACGTCGTGGTCGGCGACGCCGAGATCCGCGAACACACCGACGTCAAGACCTTCGAAAACATCAACACTCAGGAGGAACTCACGGCGGCCGCACGGGAGTTAGATGCGAGATGACACTCAGTCGTCGGCGGGATGGACCGGCCGCCGGATCGAAAACTCCTCGTCGTAGGTGACGACGACCGCCCCGGCGACGAGCAAGGCGAGAAACGCCGTCAGGGCGATCACAAGAAACGTGATCCGGAGGCCGGCGTATTCGATGAGTGCGCCGAACAGCGGAGGGGCTATCGTCCCACCGAGCATCAACCCAACCGTCATCACCGCGAAGCTCTGCCCTAAAGCGGTTCGAGCCGAGAGCTTATCGATGAGCTTCGATCGGGCCGGGCCGGTCACGGATACGAGCGCCTGCGTGCCGATCACCAGCGCCATCGCCACCAACGTCGGGATCACGAGCGAGGCGAGACCGATGAGGAGCACGCCGACGAGGGCATACCCCGCAAGCATGACCGTCCCGGCGGGGAGCCGGTCGGCGAGGACGCCCCCGACGAGCATCATGATGGCCCCCGCGACGAACATCGCCGTGAGCGTGAGGTTCGCCGCCTCAAGGCTGGCACCGTACCCCTGCGTGAGATGGATCACAGCGTAGGTACGGACACCGCCGGTGGCGATCGCGGTGATCCCGGCAAGGGCTGCGAGCGCAAGAATGGCGGGCATTTCGGCGATCGACCGGAGTTCGCTGGCAATCCGATCGGTCAGTGCCGAGTTGTCGGCCGTAGCATCGCGGGGCGCAGGACGGGTCACGTCCGCGCTCACATACCGGGAAAACAGGGCCACGGCGAGCACGCCATAGAGCAGCCCGAACACCCCCAACGCGCCGACAGCGTGGCGCCACGTCGTTCCGGGAAACGAGAGGACGGCCGTGATGATCGCCGGTGGCGCCCCAAAGCCCACCGAGCCGGCGAACCCACGGATGCTGAACGCACGCGCTCGTTGGTCCTCGGTGACGGCATCGGACAGCAACGGGAAATGACTCGGGTGATGGCCGGCGATGCCGATGCCGATAATCACCTGTGCGATCGCAAGCACGATGAACGACGGGGCAACGGCGGTAAGCAGCGTGCCAAGCGATCCCAGCCCCAGCGAAAGGCCGAGTCCGAGTGTCCGGGTATACCGGTCGGAGAGATAGCCAAACGGCAATTGAAAGATCGCACTCGCCGCTCCACGACTGCCGATCGCGATTCCAAGGAGCGCGACGCTGACCTCGAACTCCTCGGCTAACAGCCCCAGGATCGGCGGCAACAAAACCAGATAGGAGTGGTTGATCAGCTCCGAGCCGCTCACGACGCCCACGACGAGCTTCGTCTCAGTGGGTACCTCCTGTAGCCCCTCAAGCGTCACGTGCTGGTCGCTCCGTGTTGGCCCTATCGCGGCGATCAAAATACCTTCTGTTCTTCATGCGAATGTTGAGGCGATCGGTCCGCCGTCCTGACGACTCAGTACGGACGAGGGGTGTTGGAGCTTTGAGCGCAGTCGATGTGACTTGTCCGTTCGGTCACTCGACAACTGCCACCAGAGGGTGTTCGGCCGTCATCCGGGCGAGCACGACCCGTGGAACGGTCGTTCGCGCATGGATTGCCTCGGCAATGTCCCGACCGACCGTCTCCAGCGTCGCATCGTCGATCATGTTCACCAGCGGGATGACGGTCGCGTCCTCGGGGATATCTTTCCGACCGCCGCGATCGCTCGCGAGCACGGCGGCGACATCGGCGGCCGTAATCGTCTCACCCGGCGACAGGCCGGTGATCTCGGCGACACGATCGACCCGATGGACACGGTCATCGTGGAGCGGTTGGCCGACGACATGGGCGCTTGCGATCGGGATGACGGTGTCGGCACTGATCGGAAGCTGTGGCTCACGATCGTCGGGCGCTTTCAGTCGCCGCATCCGTGCGCCGTCGGCTTTAACGAGGACGGCATCAGGTTCATCGAGACCGGCCAGTTCATCGATCACCGATGGATCGTACCCCAGATAGCGATCCTCACGTTCGCGTTCCGGGACGACGCCGATCGGCCACGCTTCCGTCGTCCGCACCGTCTCAACCGGATCGTCGGTAACGGCCACCCGTGCAACATACTCATCGAAAATCGGGATCCGGACGGTGGCGGTTACGACGGCCCGGTCAAGCCGGTCGGCGAGGGTGTACATGGTCGTCTTCTTGCCGCCGGCTCCGACGACACAGACGATCCCATCGGCGGCCAACGCCGTGACGATATCCATATCCGGTATAGCCCCACCGCCGGGTCAAAACAGTTCGCCTCGACCGATCGTGCGGGTCGGTCACGCCGTGTTCGTACCAAGTTCAGGCGGGCACACCTCTGGTGGCCGTTGCCTTGAACGAGACGACGACCTCGCGACCGGGTGTCAGGGATAAGTGATCACGGCTCCGCTGGGTGACCAACGCGAGGACGGGCGTCTCGGCGCCGACATCGACGGCGACGCGGGTGATCGTCTCGCCACTATCGATCTCGACGACCTCGCCGTTGAACCGGTTGCGTGCGCTGGTGGCCTCGGGTACGGGTGTATCATCGGGATCGGTCAGGGTCACCGCGTCGGCTCGAATCAGTAGTTCGATCTCCCCATCACCCTCGGGAACGAACGCACGAACAGCGCCGGCGGCCGTCTCGACCGTCGCGAGCTCGCCATCGCGGGCAACGACGGTCCCCGGGAGGACGGTTGTGGCGACTTCGGCGACGCCCTCGAATCCGGTCTGGAGGCGGTCGAACATCGACAACAGTTCACGGGCATTGTCCGTCAGTTCGCTGCCGCCGCCACCGGGGCCGCCGGTGTGGCGTTCGACGAGCGGACCGAAGGCGGATTCGAGTTCCTCGATACGGCGCAACGCATGGGCGAACGATCGACCCAGTTCGTCGGCGGCGGCGTTGAGCGATCCCGCCTCATCGACGGTGCGCAGCAGGGTCACGTCGCTGGTCTCGAGAGCAGTGTCCTCACGGCCGATGTACACGTCGAACCGTGGGGTGGTCTCCATATCGCCCAATAGATCCGAGCGGTGAAAAAGTATTATGTCATCGACGACATAACGGAGTTATATCGATGTCGAAACAACGGTGTGAGTCCCGGGGCACCGCCACGGATCGCTCCGACCGAACCCCATCCCGTCGTGCATTTCTGTCGTCGGCTGGGGCGGCCGGAGTGGCCGCAGTCGCCGGTTGTATGGGCGCAACGACCGGTGGGTCGGAAGCGGGATCAACGGCCGAGTCGATGACGATCTTCCATGCCGGGAGCCTGGAGCCGCCGTTTGCGGCGGCCGAGCCGGCCTTCGAGGACGAATACGGCGTCGAAGTCAATCGCGAGGCCAAGGGCTCGGTCGCTTCGACGAAGAAGATCACCCAGCAGGGTCGGACCGCCGACGTCCTCGGCGTGTCGGACTTCCGGCTCATCCGCGATCGAATCCTGCCCGACTATGGCGACTGGTATGCGATCTTCACGACCAACGCCATGTCGATCCAGTACCGCGAGGAATCGATGGGCGCCGGGGAGATCACGGCGGACAACTGGTGGGAGGTCCTCACACGGGACGGCGTGACGATCGGTCACAGCGATCCGGCGATCGATCCGGGCGGCTATCGGGCGGTCATGACCCAACAGCTGGGCACCGAATCGTTCGACGGCGATCGACTCTACGATCAGACGACCTACGAGGCGCTTCGCTCGAACTCGATCGTCCCGACGGGCACCGAGACGAACCTGGAGGGGCAACTGAAATCAGGGAAGCTCGATTACGCCATCTACTATCAGTCGATCAGCTCGACCGCCGATCTGCCGTACATCGATCTCCAGCCGGAGGTCGACCTCTCGAAGGCGACGACCGACTACGCCGAACACTACGCGAAGGCGTCGGTCGACACCGAGAGCGGGACGTTCACCGGCGCGCCGATCGCCTACGGCATCACCGTCCCGAACGTGGCCGAGGCACCGGATCTCGGCGCTAAGTGGATCAGGTTTATGACCGATGGCCGGGGCCAGAAGATCCTCAAGGAGAAGGGATTGGTCCCGGTCGATCCGGCGGTCGTCCCGGCCTCGGGCAAGGACGCGGTCCCACAGACGGTCATGGAAACCGCCGATGCGAAGTCAAATCTCGGTCCATTAACACTGTAGCTACAGTACTTGAACCCACAGATTCGTTCCGTGAGCCATGTCAACGCCACCGACGGGAGATGAGGACGCTAACCGAAGCGAAGCCATCGGATCGTTGCCCCGACGATCACGCCTCCTGGGGTTTCTGGTGGTGCAACTTCTCGCCTTCGGGAGCGCCTACGGAGCCGGCGTGCCGACACTCTACGCCGGGTTCGTCGTCGTGAGCGTCCTCGTGGTGGCCTACGTCGCCGACAGTGGGGCCTTCGGTATGCTCCTGGCGCTGTTCGGGAGTATCCTCGTGCTGGCGATCGGGCTTCCCCTGGCGCTGTTCGTCGCCCGACAAGAACCAGCATTGATCGTCGAGCAGGCGCTCAATCCCGCGGTCCATCGGATGTTGTATCTCTCGGTGTACGGCCCGCTGCTAGCGGCCGTATTCGGGGTTGGCTTTGGCGTACCGCTGGCGTTGTTGCTCGCCCGTGGCTTTCCCGGCCAGACGATCATCGAGAGCCTCGTCGACCTGCCCCTGGTCGTGCCCCACTCGGCCGCCGGGATCATCGTGCTCTTTGGATTCGGCCAAGGCGGCGCCTTCCCGCAGTTGTCGGTGTTGGGCACGATGGTCGGGTTCGTGCTAGCGTTAGTATTCGTCAGTGCCCCCTACGCGGTCAACGCCGCCCGGGAGGCCTTCGAAGCCGTCGACAGCCGGATGGAATACGCCGCCCGGATCCACGGGGCCTCCCGTTTCGAGACGTTCCGTCGCGTGACGGGACCGCTGGCGGCCCGGGGGATCCTCACCGGCGGCATCCTCGCATGGGCCCGAGCCGTCTCGGAGTTCGGTGCCGTCGCGATCGTCGCCTACAGCGTCAGCTTCTTCTATCCGATCGCCGGGCGGATGGTCACGACCCAACACGCCCCCGTATTCATCCGTCGCGCGTACCTCACCGGTGGGCTCGAACAGAGCGGCGCCGTGACGTTCCTGTTGCTGGCGCTCTCGACGACGGTGTTTCTGCTCATCCGCTGGCTGGCGTACGACAAGGCCACGACCGGAGGGATCGTATGATTCGACGACCGGATCGCGCCGACACAGCGACCGCCGGACAGAGGCGAGAATGACGTTCGCCGTCACCATCGAAGCGGCCTTTAGCGCCCCCGGTGCCGAGACGTTTACCACCGACATCGCCTTCGAACTCGATCGCGGCGAGACGGCGGTCGTGCTCGGGCCCAGCGGCAGTGGCAAGACGCTGTTGCTTGAAACGATCGCCGGCTTTCATCCCTTCGATGGATCGATCCGGCTCGACGATCGGGACCTCACGGCCATCCCACCCGAGAAGCGTGACTTCGGGTTCGTCTTTCAGGATTACGGGCTGTTTCCGCATCTGACCGTCATCGAGAACGTTCGCTTTGGCGAGCGCTACCATGAGGAGACCGGCGACGCCGAGGCGCTGCTCGCGGACCTCGGGGTGGCCGAATTGGCCGATCGGTATCCACCCACGCTCTCGGGCGGCGAGAAACAGCGAGTCGCTCTGGCCCGATCGCTATACGTCAGGCCCGACGTTCTCCTGCTCGATGAACCGCTCTCCTCGCTTGACGTCCCGACCAAAACGACGCTTCGGAAGGACCTTCACGACGTTCTTGAGGCCACCACAGCCGTCTACGTCACTCACGACCACACGACCGCCCGGATGCTCGCTGATACGGTATTGGTGTTAAACGAAGGTGAGGTCGTCCAGCGGGGGACGGTCGAGGACGTCTTCACCCGGCCCGCCTCGCCGTTCGTCGCCCGATTTACCGGGAGCAACTGCATCCCGTTGTCCACCGCGGCGGTCCGGACAGCCGTCGGGACGACCGGCGGTGCCGACTGGGTGGCGGTCCGGCCGGAGGATGTCACCATTGTCGATGCCGACGCGGCGGACCTGACGGCGACGGTCGAGCGTGTCGACCACGAGGGCGGTATCGCCCGGGTCACGCTGGCAGTCGATGGAACGACGTTCGATGCGCTCACGCTAACCCCACCGGCTGTCGGATCCTCAGTCGGGGTAACCTTCGGGGCGTCTACAACATTGCTGTGACGCCACCGGCTGGATCGAAAGGGATCAACGGGACTGGAGTAAAACGCGACTTCGGTCCCGTTTCAATCGTCGGCCCGGATCCCGTCCAGATCCGTCACGATCGCGTCGAAGTCATCGAGTAAGTCATCGAGCGTATGGATCGATGGCTTGCCGGTCCGTTCGGGATTGGCCCGGAGCTCGACGCGCTGGTCACCGAGCGAAACGAATCCCAACCCGAGTTTCGTGGCCGTTGCCCGGAGGCCGACACCCACATCGGCCTTCCCGGCGAGCACCCGTCTGGCCGGACTTTCGTGGGCCTTCGTCGTCAGTTCATAACCGTCGATCGCCGCCGTAAGCGTCTCGCGATCGGTGTCCCGTTCGGTCGCGAGATCCGCCAGCGTGCGATCCAACGATCGGCGCAACCCCGAGTTCGTCTCCCGGTTGACAAAGCGAAGATCGCGATCGATCAGATCGGCAACACCGGCAACCGAATCGGGATTATCCGCCGGGACGACGAGCCCCCACTCGCGCACCCAGCCCCCCAGGGGTGTCGTATCGACCTCGCGTTCGGTTGGCCCCGCCACGACGGCCAAATCGGGGAGACCATCGCGCAACCGACGGAGTCCCTCGCGGGAGCCCACCGGCAGGTAGCGTGGGCGTTCAAGCCGATCTAGGAGCCGCGAGAGGGCCGGATCGTCCTCGCCGACGCCAAAGAGCGTCGGCGTGCGGACGTCGGGTGAGAACAGCTGGACCGTCACCGGATCGCCGACCTCGAGGAACTCGTTTTCCGGCGGCACCTCGACGAACCCATCGGCATCGACCAAACTCGTGGTCGCCCCGCTACCCTTATCGACAGGATAGACGAGGGTCTCGCCCGCCTCGTCCTCGACGAGCCCGACCGGCATAAACCGGAGCCGGCCCTCGCTGTATCGCTCGCGGACGCCCATCGATCCCTCGACGGTGCCGGTACGGGGTTCGGGGAGCCCCGCCGCCCGCCGGATCGCGGGCGCGACGAACGTCCGAAAGATCGTCAACGCCGAGACGGGATACCCGGGGAGGCCGACGTAGCCGGCATCGGCGATCCGACCGATCAACATGGGTTTGCCGGGTTTGACCGCGACGCCGTGGAGCAACAACTCGCCCTGTTCTTCGATGACCCGATAGACCACATCGACCGCCCCGGCGCTGGTCGATCCCGAGGTCAACACCAAGTCACACTCCGCGCCGGCGGTTGCGAGCGTATCCTCCATCTCCGCGTGGTCGTCGCCGACGTGGGGATACCGAACCGGGTTGCCGCCGGCCTCGGCGACGGCCGCCGCGAGGGTCCCGCCGTTGACGTCGTAGATCTGTCCCTGCTCGCTGTTCAGTGGGTTGCCCGGCGGGACGAGCTCATCACCGGTCGAAATGATCCCCACCGTCGGCCGGCCACGGACCGGCACCTCCGTCACGCCGAGCGCCGACAGTAGCGCGATCTCGCGGGGCGTGATCCGCGTGCCCGGACCCAGAGCTCGCGAGCCCGCGGCAACGTCCGTTCCCGCGACCATCACGTTGTCCCCGGGCGCGACGGCCGTCCGGATCTGGACCGAGCCATCGACCTCGGCGGTGCGTTCGACCATCACCACCGCGTCAGCGCCCGGCGGCAAAACAGCACCCGTGGACGCCTCGACGGCCGTTCCCGGTTCGACCGTCACCGACGGTTCCTCGCCCGCGTGGACGGCACCGATCAGCTCAAGCGTGGCGGGGTCGGCCTCGTCGGCGCCGAAGGTGTCGGCCGCCCGGACGGCATACCCATCCATCGTCGAGCGATCGAACCCCGGCACGTCGAGGGAGGCGTCGATCCGTTCGGCCAGCACGCGATCCCGGGCCTCCTCAAGGGGGACCGTGTCGGGCTCCGGTCGGATATCCAGTTCCGCGATGAGTTCGTGGGCGCGTTCGGGGGGCGCGAGTTCGTTGAATTCCTTGCGGCTCATGGCGACCACTCCCAGTCCTGGACGGCGACGGTTTCACCGGCGTCGATTCCCTCCAATGCCTCGGGAACGACCACCCAGCCATCGGCCAGTGCGACACTCGAGAGAACGCCAGCACCGCTCGCTCGGACCCGGGTCGCGATACGCTCGCCATCGCGATCCTCGAGGCGGACTCTGGCGAACGAACGAACCCCCGGTTCGCTATTGATCTTCTCCTCAAGGCGGGCCTCAGTCGTGGGGAAGTCACTGACGGGCATGCCGCCGACCTGTTTCAGAGCCGGGCGAAGGAGCTGGACCGCCGTGACGATACACGACACCGGATAGCCGGGCAACACGAGGATCGGCGTGTCATCGACGATGCCGGCGCCGACCGGATGGCCGGGTTTGATCGCGACACCGTGGACGATCATCTCGCCGAGGTCCTCGACGACGTCCGGCAGGAGGTCCCGTTCGCCGACCGAGGAGCCGCCGGTCGTCACGATCAGGTCGTGATCCAGATCGGCGCTGATCGCCTCATGGAGGGCGTCGAAATCGTCGGTAACGACGTCACGGTAGGTGGCATCGCCACCCCAGGCCTCGACGTATCGTGAGACCGTAAGCCCGTTCGTCTCGATGACCTCCCCGGGATCGGGGTCGGCGTCGACGAGCTCCTCGCCGGTCGGGATCACCGAGACGGTCGGTCGTTCGAGGACCTCGATGTGATCGTAGCCGACCGAGCGCAACAGCCCCAGATCCGAGGGGCGGAGCCGGTGGCCGGGATCGTACAGCGGCTGCCCCTCACTGACGTCCTCGCCGACAGGGGCAACGTTTTCCCCACCGGCGACCGCATCGAACACCTCGAGTTCGTCGCCGACCTCCTCGACCCGTTCGACCATCACGACAGCGTCGGCACCGTCGGGGAGTTCGCTGCCGGTATGGACCCGAACCGCCCGCCCGGGCGTGACGGACTCGGATCCACGTTCGAGGATCGCCGGGGAGCGATCGCCCGCGCCGAACGTATCCTCGGCTCGGACCGCCCACCCGTCCATCGCCGCCCGTTGGTAGTGTGGGACGGCCCGGTCGGCAGTGATCGACTGGTCGACGACCCGACCGGCGGCCGCCTCGATCGGGACGGATTCGGTCCGCCCGTGTGGTTCTACGTACTCCGCGAATCGTTGCCGGGCGTCCGCCAGGCGTGTCCGGTCTTTAAACGCCGTATGTGTATGCATAGTATCGATCGGTGTTTCACTCCACGGGCGGGAGCCATATGTTAACTCTGCTCCAGCCGTTGGATCCAACGGTGGTTTCACGATGCTGGCCGGTCGTGGTCGCTCACGATCCCGCCAGAGGGGTTTTACTCGTCCGGTCCTCAACGGAGAACAGATGGCCGATCAGTCCGTTGCAGTAGAACGCGCTGAGCCGGCGGCCGCCCAACAGGGAGGCGGCCGTCCGACGCTCGAGACGCTCGGCGTGTTCGGTGCCGTGTTCGTCCTCCAGCAACTCGGCGGCCTCGTGGGCTTTGGCCGCGAGTGGTTCGCGCTCGCAGCCCCGCTTGGGGCCCGCCCCTGGACGCTGGTGACGAGCGTCTACGCCCATAGCGGCCTTGGCCACCTCCTTGGCAACGCCCTGGCGTTTGCGCTGCTTGGACTCATCCTCGAACGGGCGTCCTCGCGACGGCGCTTTCACGGCTTTGTGCTCGCGACCGGCATGATCGCAGGGATCGTCCAGGTCGTCGTCAGCGGTCTGGTCGGAACCCCGACGGCCGTGCTTGGCGCCAGCGGCGCGGTCTTTGCGATGCTTGGGTACGTCATCACCGCCAACCGGGTGACCACGACACTCATCGGTCGGTTCGACATCGACGAGCGGACCCAGCTGGCGGCGTTTGTGGTTTTCGCGGGGCTGTTGACGATCATGACGGGGACCGAACGGGCGGCGCTGGTGGCGCATTTCACGGGGCTGTTCATCGGCTTATTGGCCGGACGCGCCCGCTTGCTCCGGATTTGAACGGGAAAACACAAGCCTCAAATGAATCGGTCGGGTACTCACAATCGCGTTTCGGGCTCGTAGATCAGTGGCAGATCGCCACCTTCGCAAGGTGGAGGCCCCGGGTTCAAATCCCGGCGAGTCCA
>JAXINS010000116.1:0-14807 GCA_034190395.1 Chewarchaeum aethiopicum (SeqCode) | reverse complement strand
GCGGCAGTATACGAAAACGATCCGCTCTGTAGCCTCGCCGTGCGGGACGACGGGGATCTCGTGGTGCCCCGGGACGACAACGAGTGAATCACAACGCTGAAACAACCGTTTCACGGAACCTAACAACCAGGATGAGTCCGTTACTCACGCGGTGAGCCACGGCCAAATCCCGTAGCAAGGACTGCCGCTGAAGGGTACAAACGCTATTTCACCCTTCAGTATGGCTTTTACAGTGGGTATCATAGCTATCGATACGCCCCGTTCCAGCGGTGGCTTGTGAAGATATGGCTCGGCTCCTACCGTTTCGCTCCTCGGAGATCCAACGCGAGCAACCGGATCCGCGATTGGTCGAGATCGATGATGAATCGGCCGATGAGGTGTTCGCCGCCCTCTCATCATCGACAGCCCGTCGCATCATCGCCCAGCTCTACGAAGAACCGACCACCGCCTCGGAACTGGCCGAGGCGGTCGATACCTCACTCCAGAACGTTCGCTACCATCTCGAAAATCTCCAGGACGCCGGTCTCGTCGAAATCGTCGATACCTGGTATTCCTCGCGAGGAACTGAAATGAAGGTCTACGCCCCGACGAACGACCCGTTGGTCGTCGCCGCTGGCCAAGAGGAAAGTACCGGCGCACTCAGGGGCGCACTGAAACGCCTTCTGGGTGCGATCGGCGTGCTCGGCATCGCGAGTCTCGTGCTCGATCAGGGGATCCGGACGCTCGGCGTACCGGGGCCAACCGCCATGAGTGGTGGCGGCGGTGGCGGCGATGCTGGCGCTGGCGGGAGTGACGGCGGTGGTGACGCAGCCACGACCGATCAGGGCGTCGAACTCGCAGAAGTCGAAACCAAGGCTCAGACCGCGACCGCGACACCGACGGAAACCCCGACTCCCATGGCGGAGACGGAAGCCGCCGGTGCCGCCAGCACGCCGACTCAAACACCGGTCGAGCCGGCCACCGAGGCGGCGACCGAAACGGTCGCGGCCACCGGCACACCAACCCCACGACCGACGGCCGAACCGGCGACCGAAACGGCCGCAGCAACCGGGACACCGACACCGACGTCGACCCCGGCACCAACGCCGACCGAAACCGAACTCCCGCAGGCCGATACCGCGAATCGATCCGTCGAGCTGACCGAGCAGGCGACGGAGACGGCGTTCGGCCAGCCGACACCGATCAGCGGCGCCGCCGACGGGCTCGCCGCCCTCGGCTCGCCCGGGGCGTACTTCTTCGCCGGTGGCCTGTTGGTCATCCTGTTGGCCGCGACCTGGTGGTACTGGCGACATTACCGGCCATACCGCGGGGCACTCGACCGACAGTGACGGGTCGATTCGCGGCTCTTTATGTGGTTGGTGGCCGTTCATAGCGGGTATGTACGAGGCGATCTACGCCGCGCCAGTGGGTGAGAGTACTGTCGCCCGCATGGCTGCCACCGCGGCAGCCTATGGCTTCGACGGCGTGATCGTCCGCGACCGCCCCGACGATCCGGCCGACTACGAGCCCGAGCGGATCCGGGAACGGTTCGGGATCGATGTCGTCGATGGAATCGAGATCGACGTGACGGACCCATCACGGGCCTCGGGGTACGTCGGGAACTACCGACCGAAAACGACGATCGTCTGCGTTCGGGGCGGCTCGCCAGCGATGAATCGATTCGCCGTCCACCAAGCTCAGGTCGACGTGCTCACCGGGCCGCTTGCCGGGACCGGTGGGATCGACGACGCGCTCGCGAAAGCGGCCGCTGACAACGGCGTGCGGATCGAGATCGATCTGACACCGATCCTCCGGGGATCGGGCGGGAGCCGCGTCGAGGCGATCCGATCGAGACGGACCCTCGTGACGCTGCTCGATCACTATGACGTGCCGTTCGTCGCCAGTGCCGCCCCGACGGCCCATCTGCAGTTGCGTGCGCCACGGGAATTGGCTGCCGTGGGGGATGCGATCGGCTTAGAATCGGTGTCGATCGAAGATGGGTTGGCCGAATGGGGGCGGCTAGCCGCCCGTAATCGTGATCGGCGCTCCGAGTCCTTCATTGGTCCAGGGATCAAACGGGGACGACATGAAGAAGTCGATCGATGAGCATGCCGCCCGGTTCGACGCGGCCGCCAAGGAGTACGACGAGGGAAGCAGCGAGCCACACCGCAGTTGTGTGGCGGCGGTCGTCGATGGCGCCGCGCCGGAGGCCGACGACGTCGTCCTCGATCTGGGAACCGGAACGGGCGCCCTTGCCCTCCGGTTGGCCGAGACGGCACGCTACGTCTACGGCCGGGACATCAGCGCCGGGATGCTCGAACAAGCCCGTCGAAAAGCGACCGAGCACGGGATCGACAACGTCGAGTTCGATGAGGGACGATTCCGTGAACCGAATCTCGAAGACGGCACCGACATCGATATCGTCGTTTCGAACTTCGCGATGCATCACCTCGCCGACGAAGAAAAACGGGAAGCGATCGAGGTAATCGCCGGACTCGGCGTCGATCGGATCGTCCTCGGTGACATCATGCTGTTCGAACAGATCGACGAGAAAGCACCGTTTTTCGATCCAAGCGTCGACGATCCGGCGACGGTTGGGACCCTCGTCGAGGCGTTCACCGACGTCGGCTTCGCGGTCACGAAAGTCCACCGGGTACACGATCAGGCCGGCGTCATCGTCGCCGACCGGCTCGAGCGATTTGACGTCGATCGGGAATGAGATCTCTCCCGAAACACCTCCGGCCGCGATATCGATATCTCGCCGTGAGCATCGAGAGCTGGCCCGACGCCGACCTGGATCGACGGAGTGTCCAGGGGGCACTCTGGACTGCGGCCCGGAGGTTACTCGGGGACGCCGGCTCGGCCGACGTCGATCTCCGGATCATCCGATTTCGGTTTACCGGCGGTGAGGGGGACATGATCGTCCGGACGACCCACGAGCACGTCGAACCAGCCCGGGCGGCGATCGCCTGTGTCGACCGGGTCGCTGATGAGCCGGTTGGCCTCGCCGTCAGGGGCATCAGCGGCACGGTCCGTGCCTGTAAAGAAAAGCATATGCGTGCCCGCCAAAAAGCTGGAAGCGAGAAACGAGTCGTGTTCGGGAACGCAGCGCGGACCGCGATCCAACGCGCGGATCGTGTCGATGTCCGTACTGACGACGCGTTCACGGGGGCGACGACTCTCGATTTGGAGTGATTTACTATGCAGGGACAAGCCCAACAGCAGGCCTATGACCGGGGAATCACGATCTTTTCCCCGGACGGCCGGCTCTACCAGGTCGAATACGCCCGCGAAGCGGTCAAACGAGGGACGGCATCCATCGGCGTCCGCACCGACGAGGGAGTGGTCCTCGCGGTGGACAAACGCATTCGATCGCCGCTGATGGAACGGTCGTCGGTCGAGAAGATCCACAAGGCCGACGATCACGTCGGGATCGCCAGCGCCGGCCACGTCGCCGACGCCCGTCAGCTGATCGACTTCGCCCGCCAACAAGCACAGATCAACCGCCTGCGCTATGAGGAACCGATCGGCGTGGAGATGCTCACCAAGAACGTCACCGATCACATCCAACAGTACACCCAGGTCGGCGGCGCCCGCCCGTTCGGCGTGGCACTGATCATCGGTGGCATCGAGGACGGCGAACCCCGCCTCTATGAGACCGACCCCAGCGGGACCCCCTACGAGTGGAAGGCCCTGGCGGTCGGTGCCGATCGCAGCGAGATCCAGGAATTCCTCGAGGACAACTACGATCCCGAAAGTGGCCTCGATGGCGGGATCGAACTCGCGATGCGGGCCCTGGCCTCGGTCAACGACGATACGCTCGCCCCCGAAGGCGTCGGCGTCGCGACCGTCGACCGCGAATCCGAGCAGTTCATCGAGCTCGAAGACAGCGAGATCGAGGAGTATCTCGCCGAATTCGACCTGCTCCCCGACGAGGAAACCGAGGAAGACGACGAAGCGGCTGACGACGAGGAGTAACGACCACAGTCACCACGGCTCGTTTTCCCCGACCTGCCACGCGATAGGCGTGTCGATGGTCGGTCGTTCCCCGTCGCCGTTTCCGGGAAACACCTTTTAGATGGGCCCGAATACCGGTTGGTATGATCTCACTCGACGAGGCGGTGACGGCGCGACTCGAATCACATGGGACCCGATTCGAGGTATTGGTCGATCCCGACGCCGCACTCGCGATCAAACGGGGGGAGTTCGACGGTGACCTCGAGGACGTCATCGCCGCCGAAGACGTTTTCGAGGACGCCTCACGGGGGGACCGACCGGCCGAAAACGACCTCGAGGAAGTCTTTGGTACCACCGACCCGTTGGAGATCATCCCACAGGTGATCAAAGACGGCGAGATCCAGATCACCGCCGAGCAGCGCCGCGAAATGCAGGAGCAAAAGCGCCGCCAGCTCATCAACCAGATCGCCCGCAACGCGGTGAACCCCCAGATGAACAACGCCCCCCACCCGCCCGATCGGATCGAATCGGCGCTCGAAGAGGCAGGCTTTCAGGTCGACCCGATGGAGCCGGTCGAAACCCAGGTCGACGATGCGTTGGATGCGCTTCGACCGATCATCCCGATCCGGTTCGAGGAGATCGCCATCGCCGTCCAGTTTCCGGCCGAACACGCCGGGCGGGGCCAATCTCAGATCCGGGATTTCGGCGAACTCAAAGAAGAGGAATGGCAGCCCGACGGGTCCTGGATCGGCGTCGTTGAGTTCCCCGCCGGGATGCAAGACGAGTTCTACGATCTGGTCAACGAACTCTCCTCCGGGGAGGCGGAAACGCGGATCGTCAAGGACGAAGACGAAGTCTCAACGCGATAGTTCTCGGATCCGACACCGACGGGATCGGCGGACGGCTCGGCGGGCGTCAGTTAGATGAACTCGATCGTTCCGTTACCGTTGGTCACGTGGACTTCGAAATTCATCGTCGCCGGATCGTCCTCGACGAGGTGCCAGTACGTCTCGGCGATGTCGTCGGGGTCGAGATACTCTGCCGGATCGTCGACGTCGCGATTCGGCGGGAGGATCCCGCCATCGAGCACCACGTGAGCGACCGTGATCCCTTGGGGACCGAGTTCCTGGGCCATCGATTGAGCCAGCCCACGAACGGCGAACTTCGCACTCGAGAAGCCGGCTGAACCGCCCCGTCCACGAATGGCCGAGGTCGCCCCCGAAAAGAGGATAGCGCCGTCACCGGCGGCAAGCATGTCATCGAGCACGGCCTTCGAGCAGAGAAACGCGCCGTGGGCACAGGTCCGCCAGGCCCCTTCGAATGCCTCGGCACTGAGATCACGGATCCCTTGCCAGCCACCACCACCGGCGTGATTAACCAGGACATCGACGCTCCCGAGTTCCTCATGCACCCGATCGATGGCGTGGTCGACCTGATCGGCCTGTGTGATGTCCGTCGGGATACCGATCGCGTCGGCTCCTCGGTCTCGAAGCGTCATCGTAAACTCGTCGAGGTAATCCTCGCTTCGGGCAAGCAAGGCAACCGCACAGTCCTCGCTGACGAACTTTTCGGCGATCGAGGCACCGAGACCCGGACCGACACCCGCGATAACGGCTGTTTTCGTCATGTCACAACGCTCGAACGCCGGTTAGAAGAATCTAGGTGCGGGGGCAGGTCGTGCCCGTTGGCCCGTTATCCACGCCGAAAGCCAAGGAGAAATCCGCCGGTAAAGCCCGCGCCGATCGAAAGCGTCTCGATGATCGTCATGAGCCAGGACGGTGGGGTCGCGGAGGTCGCCGTCTCACCGGCGCCGAGCATCCCCGCCGTGAGTTTGTCCCAGTCGACGGTCAGGATGCCCCGCGATTCGAGGAGTTTGAACAGCGCCAGCTCAAGGCCGATGATGACCGCAAGCAGTTTCGCGACTTTCTTGGCGGCAAAGCCGATCACACCGCCGATGATCGCGCCGCCGCCAAACTCCAACCCGAGCTGTTTGGGATCGATATCCAGTGCCAACACATCCAAGGCCATACTACCGCTTCGCTGTCTCCGGTTATCCGTTTTGTGGCATCGATCGCGGCCGAATTTAAGTGGCCGGACTCCCTATGGGTGTGGTGAGTGCAGGCGAGAGATCCCGATACCACGATCATCGTAAGCCGCGTCGACGCCGGGACGCCCGATACCGACGAAATCATCGATCTCACCAAGGCCGCCGGATATGAGATCGCCGACGTCATCACCCAGTCCCGAAAGGAGGATCCGGAGTACAACATCGGGGCCGGGAAGGTCGACGAACTGGTCAC
Organism: Chewarchaeum aethiopicum (SeqCode); assembly: GCA_034190395.1. Lineage (GTDB taxonomy): Archaea > Halobacteriota > Halobacteria > Halobacteriales > Hikarchaeaceae > Chewarchaeum > Chewarchaeum aethiopicum. Next base: position 8,571 of record JAXINS010000116.1, on the reverse strand, counting down.
AGCGGTCGAGGCAACCGGAGCTGGCACGATCATTTTCGACAACCGGTTGGGGCCATATCAGACGTATAACCTCGGCACTCGATTGCCTGAGGGCATCGAGGTACTCGATCGGTTCACACTGATCCTCAAGATCTTCGGCCAGCGCGCCGAAACCCGAAAAGCCCAGCTGCAGGTCGAGCTCGCCGAACTGCGATACGAACTGCCACGCGTCGAGGCCAAGACCAGCCTCGCCAGACGGGACGAGCATCCGGGGTTCATGGGGCTCGGTGAGTACGACGAAGGCCGCGAACAGGCGATCAAAGACCGGATCAGCCGGATCCGGGATGAGCTCGAACGGATCGAGAAAACCGATCGCAAGCGACGCGAACAGCGCCGAGAATCCGGCTTCGATTTGGTCGCCCTCGCCGGGTATACGAACGCCGGCAAATCGACGCTGTTGCAACGACTCGCCGCGGATATGGATCTCGGTGACAACGATGAGCTCCATCCCGACCTCGATCCGACCGCCGAGGCCGAGGACCGGTTGTTCACGACCTTGGGCACGACCACCCGCCGGATGGAGATGGATCGTCGGAACGTCCTGTTGACCGACACGGTCGGATTTATCAGCGACCTCCCCCATTGGCTGGTCGAGTCCTTCAAGTCGACCCTCGATGAGGTGTATCGCGCCGACCTCGTCTTACTGATCGTCGACGTCAGCGAGCCGATCGAGGAGATCCGTGAGAAGTTGGTGACCTGTCACGATACCCTCTATGAGCGAAACGAGGCCCCGATCGTCACCGTCTTGAACAAGACCGATCGGGTGAGCGAGGCAGAACTCTCTGAAACTCGCGAGGCGCTCTCGGCACTGGCACCCGATCCGATCGCAGTCAGTGCGACGGAGGGCACGAACATCGAGAAACTCAAAGATCGGATCCACACGGAGCTGCCCGATCGCCAACACGAACGGCTCGTCCTGCCGCTGTCGGATGAAGCGATGAGTCTGGTTTCGTGGGTCCACGACCACGCCTACGTCGAGGAGGAAACCTACGGCAGCGAGGAAGTCATCCTCGATTTCGAGGCCCAACCCTCGATCATCGAACGGGCGCGAGCGAAGGCAAGCGAACTGGCCGGCGCCGCGTGAGATCAGGACTCCCCGAGGGGTCGCTTTGCTTTCTCGATGACTCGAACGTCATCGATAGCCGTCGACGGGTAGTTGCCGTCGGCGTCTTTTTCCGCGGCTTTGACCATATCCCAGACCACGTTCAAGCCGGTCGTGACGCCCTCAAGGGCCTCCATCTCACAGCCGGTCTTGCCGGTGGTCTCGACGGCGACGGTACACTGCACCCGGTCATCGGCGATCTCGAAATCGACATCGACGTTGGTGATCGGGATCTGATGGCACATCGGGATCGTCTCCCAGGTGTGTTTGACCGCCTGGATGGCACCGATACGTGCGGTCGCGAGGACATCGCCCTTCTCGAGGGCGTCGGCACGGATCGCCTCGATCGTCGACGGCTGGAGATGGATCGTCCCGGTCGCGACGGCTCGACGGGCGGTATCCGGTTTCCCGCCGACATCGACCATTTGGACCTCCCCATCATCGGTGGTGTGGGTGAGCTCATCGTCGGGATCACTCATCGGTCTCACCCCGAATCGTCGATGGTAGAACCGAAAGGAGATCGGAGGCCACCAGCCCGTAGCCCTGCTCGGCAACGACGGCATCGCCCGCTGCCCCATTGACATAAGCGCCGATCGCCGCGGCCTCGACCGGGGATCGTCGACAGGCCATCGCGGCGGTCACCCCGGCGAGGACGTCGCCGGTCCCGCCAACGGTCATCCCGGGATTGCCGGTTCGGTTGACACGTGTTGTCGTTCCATCCGAGATGACGTCGTATCGGCCTTTGACCAACAGCGTATGCCCCAGATCACGGGCGAACGTCTCGACTGCGGTGGCCCGTTCGGACCAATCCTCGGCGGATGGGCCACCCATCTCCCGGAGTTCACCCTGATGGGGCGTACAGATGAGCGTGGCCGCCGTATCCACATCGGGCACTGCTTGTAGCGCATCGGCGTCAACGATGACACGCCCTTCGGCCGTCTCTAGGAACCGCCGAACGGCGTCGATCGTCGGGCCAGCCTCCCCGAGCCCGGGGCCGAGAACCGTGATATCCCGATCGGCGGCCGTCTCAACGAGTGGATCAACGTTATCCAGGGTCAGGCGATCACCAGCGAAGGGTTCGACGATCAGATCGGCTGTATAGCCCTGTACCCGGTCGGCAATCGCGTCCGGGCAGGCGACATACGCCAGATCCGCACCGCCCCGCAGGGCCGCCTGTGCGGTCAGTGCCGGGGCGCCGGTGTAGGGCCCGCCACCGATCACGTAGACGCGCCCGAACGCGCCTTTGTGGCTGTCAGCCCCGCGATCGAGACCGAGGAGATCACCGGGACCGACGAACCGCTCGGCGGCCGGTGGGATGCCGATATCGGCGACCGTGACATCCGCCCGGTCGGCCAACCCCGGCTTCATATCGTGAAACGTCACCACGCGATCGGCCTCGACGGCCGTTCCGGCTGCCTGGCCCGTATCCGCGTTCACCCCGGAGGGAACATCTACAGCCACGACGGTGGCGTCCGTGGCATTGATCCGCTCGGCGGCGGTGCGGATCGGCTCCCGGAGTTCGCCGGTGATCCCGGTTCCTAACATGCCATCAACGATCACGTCGGGGTCGTCGAAGTCGAAATCGCTGCTGTCGGTGATGACGGTCGTATCGTAGGCGGCCGTTTGCAACGCCTCCCAGTTCTCCCGGGCGATGTCGGTCGTGATCGTCGCCGGGCGTCCCAGCAGGTAGATCCGGACGTCAAACCCATCGAGAAACCGGGCGGCGACGAACGCATCACCGCCGTTGTTCCCCCGGCCGGCCACGATCGCGATCGCAGCCCCTTCCGCAGCGACCGATCGAACCGTCCGGGCGACGGCGTTGCCGCTTGACTCCATCAGCTGTTTGCGTGGAACACCGAGTGCGGCCGCGTTCCGATCGACGGCGGCCATCCGCTCTGCGGTGATCATCTGTCAGCCGATTGCGGGCCCCACGAGTAAAGGCTACCGTGTCCGGGGAGGGGGCAGTCGAGCCATTGAACTGTTAGTAATCTAACTAGATACCGCGATGAAATGCTGTAAGGACGACAACAAGCATGCACGGAAAGGAGCAGCGATCGGGGCCACCATCGGCGGCGTCTCAGGGAGCCCGTTGGGCCCCTTCGGTGCGGGCATCGGGGCCGGATTCGGCGGCGCGACCGGGTATCTCGCCGGTGCCGTCAAGGACAGCCTGTGCCGAAAGTGACACCGAGCACCGACTCGACGCGTCGATCACCACCGGACCTCGAACCCTTCTAATCCCTTCGGTTCCTCGTATTCGACCTCGACGTCTTCGACCTGTGCCGCAGGGCTGCCCTCGTGGCACCACTCAATCATCGCCTCGACGGCGGCCTCGGAACCTTCGAAGACGGCCTCGACCCGGCCATCGGCGAGGTTTCGCACCCACCCGTCCACGTCGTGGTCCCGTGCGGTGTCGCGGGTCGTCGCTCGGTAGTAGACCCCTTGGACGGTCCCGGAAACGAACACGTGTGCCCGAGTGGTCGCCATACCCGACACAACGGCCGCGATCCGTTTAAACCACTATCCCGATGGACAGTTCGGCTCGTGTCCGAGCACTCAGTGGTGATGGCGGAGATAATGAAAGACGTACGTCTGGGTGTAGCCCGCATACGGGCCGAACGCAGTCCGTAAGGCCCGGGACGTTTCCGTGTAGGAGCCACGATCGCAGTCCGGATAGTACTCCTCGATCGCCGTCCGGATCCAGGTATCGAGCGGAATCGCCTCGAGGTACCCCTGTGAGAACAGCAAAACACAGTCAGCGACCTTCTCACCGACCCCTACGTACACCTGCATCGCGTCCCTGGCGGCCTCGTAATCCGTCGGCAGCGTGTCGGGTGGTTGGGCTCCGTCGGCAACCAAGGCAGCCGTTTTCGCGACGTAGGGTGCCCGATATCCCAGGCCGAGTTCCCGTAACTCCGCCTCGGTCGCCTCGGCCAGCCGATCCGGACTCGGGAACCCGTGATAGGTGGTTCCATCGACGGTGATCGTCGGTCCGTATGCCTCCCGGAGGGCCGTTTGCATCTCGAAGATCCGTTCGACTCGCATCTGGGCCGAACAGATAAACGAGATCAAACAGGGAAAGAACGGATCCCGAACGATCCGCATGCCCTGGTAGGTGTCGTAGGCTGTCTCGATCAGGGTATCCGACGGCGACGCCTCGATGATGGCGGGTAAGTCATCGTCGAGACGCAGTAACTCCTCGAGGTACGGCACAGCATCGGTCGTCGCCTCCCATTCAAGTTGACCGGCTGACTGGCGGGCGTGTATCACCTCGCCATCGACGACAGTATAATACCAGGCATTACCGCCGTAGGCACCCGTCGATGCATACATGGCCCCATCCCGGCGACGCCAGAGATAGGTCTGTCCGCTCTCAAGTGTCGACTGGAGATCAAGCCCACCCGCCAGCTCCACAATCGGGATCGCACCGCGTTCCATCGCTCAGAGGATCCATTCGGCGCGAGCTATTTGGCCCTCCCGATCACGATCGATCCCCGATCGGTCAGCCTCTCGATCCGGTCCGCTCGGGAGTCATCCCCATCAGGCAAGCGGCTGCCTGCATCGTGAGATTCGATGGTAGAGCACCGCTAACCGACCTACGGAAGCCGTGTAGGGCTAACTTTCTTACTCCTGGCCTCCGAATCTGTCACGTACCATGGACTGCAGAGTTGTCGTCGAAGCTGCCGTGCCGGTGTATGACGTGGAAACGCCAGACGAAGCCGTGCGGATCGCCATCTCCAAGACGGGCGAGATGCTCAATCCCGATCTCAATTACGTCGAGATCAACATGGGCGATCGGGACTGTCCACACTGTGGAGACGAGCTCGAACCCGCCTTTATCGCCGCCGATGAAGGACTGGTTGCGCTCGAACTCGAGATGACCGTGTTCAACGTCGAGCGCGAGGAACACGCCTCGCGGATCGCACGCAAGGAAATCGGCCAACACCTCGAAGATATCCCGCTGAAAGTTCTTGAAGTCGAGATCATCGAAGAGGACGACGAAGAGGACGACACCGACACCGAACACGCCGACACATCCGAAGAAGAGGGCGAGGACGAGGACGATATCGATCTCATCGAGGACGAGGAACTCGCCGCGGCACCCAACGAAGGCGATGGCGACGAAGACGAAGTACTCCCCGACTTCGATGACCTGATCGAATGACCCGCCGGACACAGATCGGTCAGGTCCGGCCACACCGATCCGGATACCGACGGCCCGAGCAGTAACTTAAGCAGTATCGACGACAGTCCATTCGTCCGAAAGCCGTTATATCAAGGGCTTGTTCGTTTCCCACCACAGCGGCGGCTGTGGTTGTCACTTCGAGTCGAGACCAGCGAGGGACAAAACGTCCGCTTTAATCGGCGGTCGCGGCGACGGTTTCCCGTTCCTCGACCTCGAGACTACCGGTGATGCCGTTGGCAAGCGCAAAAACAGCCGCCTTGTGATCTGTCTTCGATTGATGGATCGATGTAGGTCGAACCCCAAGGGAACTATATTCGTCGAGATCCAGGGAGCCTTCCGTCGATTCATCGATGTGCGACGATACCTCTGCGAGCAGGCCGTGCAGGTGAATGAGTTCCTGCTTTTTCATGACATCACCCCCTTATAACCGAGGGGTTATAGTATTATCTTGAGAGCCGTTAACACGACTGTTAGCGGGTCGCTGAAACGTTTTTATGCAATCGTGAGGGACTGTGATATATGAGCGATTACGAAGAGCAGCTGGAGCGTGGTCTTTCGGAAGTGCCGGATATCGGCGAAGGCGGCAGTCGCTCAGATCTTCCGGCGCCAAACGTCCGCCAGGAAGGAAACGTGACGGTTTACGAGAACTTCCAAGCGACGCTGGATAAACTGGATCGCGAGGAAGACCAGTTACTGCGATTCCTCCAAGACGAACTGGGGACCAGCGCCCATATCGACGAGAGCGGTCGTGCTCGTCTCACCGGCGAGTTCCGAAGCGACCGCATCCACGACGCCGTCGAGGAGTTCAACCAAGCCTACGTGATCTGTCCGGAGTGTGGTCTCCCCGATACCCAATTGGTCGAGGAAAAAGGCGCCCAGATGCTGAAATGCGACGCCTGTGGGGCGTTGTCGCCGACCAGTAGTTGAGTATCGGCTTAACCACGGGCAGCCGAGAGGGCTCGAAAGGGAATAGATGCGCTTAGGCTAGTTGTTTGAGAACTTCGAGATCCCGTTCGGTACGGGCAAACTCCGCCATCCGCCGGGTAACCTGACAGCCCGGACACGTGAAGTCCTCGCTGTGGGCTGGCAGTTCGCTCGGAGTCGATTCCCACGCCTTCTCACAATCAGAACAGTGCAGTTGCACAAACGCCTCCTTCATGTTTCTGCCCATACAGGATGCCGCCCGGAAAAACCTTCGACCGAGCCGATCGAGCCGTCGCTCTTCGGTGGACGAGATCGAACGGGAAAACGGGTCTCGACCGGATACCGCTGTGAGCCGACTTAGGCCGGAGTGACGGCGTCGGCGGCCTCGAGGAGTTCCTTGTACCGGTTGCGGATCGTGACCTCGCTGACGTCGGTGACGTCAGAGACCTCGCTTTGGGTCACTTTCTCGTTAGTCAGGAGGGCGGCGGCGTAGATCGCGGCGGCCGCGAGGCCGACCGGGCTCTTGCCGCTGTGGGCACCCTGTTCTTTCGCCGATTCGAGCAGTTCCCGGGCTCGGCGCTCGGCCTCATCGGAGAGGCCGAGTTCCGAGGCAAACCGGGGAACGTAGCTCACCGGGTCGGCCGGTTTGACTTCGAGGTTGAGCTGGCGGACGATGTAGCGGTACGTCCGGGTCAGCTCCATCTTCTCGACCCGACTGACACGGGCGATTTCGTCGAGGCTCCGTGGGGTCCCGACCTGGCGGGCCGCCGCGTACAGGCTCGCGGTCGCGACGCCTTCGATCGAGCGGCCGGGCAACAGATCCTCGTCGAGGGCCCGCCGGTAGATCACGCTGGCGGTCTCCCGGACGTTCTCGGGCAATCCCAGCGCCGAGGCCATCCGGTCGATCTCGCCAAGCGCCTGCTTGAGGTTGCGTTCCTTGGAGTTGCGCGTGCGGAACCGCTCGTTCCACGTGCGCAGTCGTTGCATCTTCTCGCGCTGGCGGGCGTTCAACGACTTCCCGTAGGCGTCTTTGTCCTGCCAGCCGATGTTCGTCGACAGGCCCTTGTCGTGCATCATCTTCGTCGTCGGGGCACCGACACGGGATTTCTCGTCTTTCTCCCGGGAGTCAAACGCCCGCCACTCGGGACCCGGATCGATGCCGTCTTCTTCGACCACGAGACCGCATTCGGAACAGACGGTCTCGCCGTGCTCTTCGTCGGTGACGAGGTTGCCCCCACATTCGGGGCAGACGAACTCCTCTTCTTCCTCTCGGGACTCAGTGGCTGTCTCTTCGCTTTCGTTCTGGTAGGTTCGGATCGTAGTATCGCTCATGCTGGATTGGATGCGTTGAACCGGGCTAACCGGGAGGGTAATTACCTCTAAAAACCGGTTCCCGTAGTTCCTAACATGCAGTTAGTCCGTAAACGATTTAAATCTTTCGGTTCGCTGAACCGAACAACAGCTATTCGAACAGGCTGACAATGTGAACATATACCATGGAAGTACTTGAATCTCACGCTATCGTTCAGGGGGTTGATAGATCGGCGCGGCCCACCGTCCACATCGGATCAGTCCCACGTGATCCAGAAGAGAAAGACAAACGCGAACGTCTCGAGGATGCGCAACGCCATCATCGCAAATGCTGCGATCGCCGGGATCGCGTCGAACCACGCGTGGAGCTGTGGATGGAGCATATAATAATAGAGCGCGAGGCTGTTTTCGGCGAGCATCGACACGCCAAAGACGAGCAGTCCCAGGGCGTGTTTCGAACGGATAGACCGGTAGTTCCGTGCCCAGATGGCGCTCAGACCTAACAACAGGAGGATGTTGGCACCCGCCGCGACCCGCGCGATCTGGATCCACAGCCCCATCTTACCTCACCTCCTTGGGAGCACATCGGATATACCCTTTCCCAAATTCAACCATAGTTCGATCAGGTCACCTCCTCGATGATCTCCTCGACGATGTCCCAGTTGTGCCGGGTCTGATCGGTCGGGAGATACACCGCACCGTAATCGTCCCCGACTTTCTCGATGACATTGTTGTCCATGAGTACGCCCAGATGATGTCGGATGGTTTTGTAATCGAGGTCGAGATCCTCGGCCAACTGATTGGCGTTGCGTGGCCGCTCTTCGAGGGCGCGGAGAATACGCGCGCGGTTGGGTCCGCCACGCGTGCCCGTCAGCACATACCGAAGAACGGCCTCCATCGGATTGTCGCACGCTGTGGCCCCTTGTAATACCTCCGGCACCGACGGGACCAACCGGTTTTAGCTTGTGCGGTGCAGGGCGCTAAGCCCCCTTCCTCAACGGAGCGACCGAAG
>JAXINS010000037.1:0-15452 GCA_034190395.1 Chewarchaeum aethiopicum (SeqCode) | reverse complement strand
TCGCGATCTGTTCTTCGAGCACGTAGGAGTTGTTCATCCCCTGGAAGACGATCTCATCGGTCACGGGATCCCAGTAGAATGCCTCCCGGGTGACGACACCTTCCATCTCTTCGGAATATCCTTCGATTTCATGGACGCTCGTTACCCGTCGCAACACTTCGTTGCCCTGTTTGACCCGGTTTTGGAACAGCGCCACGTCGGCGTTATCCATGAACGTCTCGGGGATGTTGATCGGCTCGCCGGTGAACCGCTGGACCATCGAGACGATGTCCGAGGCGTGGAACGTCAGCATCACCGGGTGACCGGTCTGGGCGGCCTGGAACGCCATCCGACCCTCCTCGCCCCGAACCTCACCGACAATAATGTATTCAGGCCGGGACCGGAGGGCGGCCGCGACCAAGTCGAACAGATCGATGTCCGTACTGTCTTCGCCGCCGCCTTCCCGGGTGAGAAGCTGTTGCCACGTGTCGTGGGGCGGCATAACTTCGGCCGTATCCTCGGCGGAGTAGATCTTCGAGTCCCGCGGGATGAAGGTCATGATCGAGTTCAGCGTCGTCGTCTTTCCAGATGCTGTCTCCCCGACGACGAACACCGTCTGTTCGTTCTCCAAGCACAGCCAGAGGTACGCCGCCAACCGTGGCGAGAGCGTTCCCCATTTGGTAATCTGGGTTACCGAGAGCGGCACCTCATCGCCCTGCCGGATCGTTAGGCTTGGTCCCTTCAGGGAGACGTCATCGGAGTAGATGATATTGATCCGTGATCCATCCGGCAGTGTCGAGTCGACGATCGGATCGTTATCACTGACCGGATCGCCCATCCGTTCGCCCATGTTGCGCAGCCAATTATCGAACTCCTCGTTGGAGCCGAAATCGACCGTCGTCTCAAGCATGCCATAGACGGCATGATCGACGTAACACTCGTGGGGGCCAATGACGTGGATGTCCTCGTTGGCCGGATCCCGCATCACCGGTTCGAGCGGGCCAAAGCCGACGATGTCCCGATTCAATCGGTAGCGAATGTTCTCATACGTCTGTTCGGAGACTTCGATTTTCCCGAAGTCGAGCAAGTCACGGATCTCGCTGAGTGGGTCGTCACTATCGCCATCGCTAATCGTCGTCGTCTCCCGGAGGAGCTGTTCGATCTGGTCGTCGTATTCGGACTCCGTATCGGGTGCCTTCTTGGTAACACTTTTCTGTAGGAGTTCGGCCTTTACATTGCTGTAAATCGACTCCTCCTCGCCGGAGAGTTCCGGTTCGATCGTGTAGTACTTCATGTCCTGGCCGAGATCCCCGTAGATGTGGGTATAAATCGGCCCCCCGACCGGATAGAGGATGTTCGGCCGGTTCGATTCGTACTCGTCGGTTGGTTCTTCGATCAACGTCGGGAACTCCCCGGTGATCTGTTTGAACTTCTTGAGGTGTTCCCGGAGATGCGGTCGTCTGGCCGCGTGTTGGCGCAGATCCGATGACAGGTTTGTTGTTCCGTGTTCTGTCATGTTATGCCACGCTCCTACTTTCGATGACGATGCCGGTTCCCGATCGGACCGAGAACCCGATTGTGTCGCCGACCTGTTCGCCCATTCCCGCAAACCGCTTGACCGATATCTGCCGCCGGACTTCGTTGCCGACCTCGATCATCTCCAATTCCAAGAACACGTCCGCGATCGCCCGGAACGGCCCGATCGCGTCCTCGTGCAGCGTCGACGGGTCGACGGTCAGCACAATGATCTTCCCCCGCGAGATGAGATCACGGAAGAACGAAATGATCTCCAGGGCAGCCTGGCGTTCCTCGTTTTCCCTGACAAGGGCCTCGAATTTCGGGTCGTTCCGAAGGATCGCATCGAACGTATCGATAATGACCACGTCCGACTCCCACATGGTTTCGGCCTCCATCAACCGACGGAGCAGCTCCTTACGGGATTCATCGCTGTCGTCATTGTCGGTGAAGTTGTTCCCGCTATCGATATCGGCGTGCAAAAAGAGGATTTTCTCGTCGAGCATCGGCCGGACGATATCATAAGAAAGCGAATGCATCTGGTCGATGAACCCGCTGACGGTCAGCTCCGTCGACAACAGGGTCACCGTCTCGCCGGTCTGACAGAGCCCGTAACTGAACCGCTGGCTCATCACGCTCTTGCCGGCGCCGTAATCGCCTTCCATGAGGACGATACTGCCGCCGGGTATCCCGCCGCCAAGCTCCTCATTAAGACGATCGTGATCTTCAAGGCCCAGTGACGCGAGTTGCCGTGCCGTGCTCATGAGTTTCTGAACCTGAAGATGTCTTCGTTGCCGTTCACGATGACCTTGATCCGGTGGTCACCGGTATCGAGGCCTTTGCCGAGATTGCCGTCCTTTTTTGGTTTAAAGGTAATTTCGATAACGTTGCCGCCCTGCCACTCCGAGCCGTCGACGACCGTGATCGAGACGGCCGTCATCAACTGTCCGTCGAGCAACACCGACACCTCCGAGGATTCGGCCGATAGGGTCCGCGACCCTGTGTTTTTGACGTGGATCGTGACGTTTTTGTTGTTGTTTTCGTCCTTCTCGTACACTGCACTACCGGAGTCGCTGATGACTTCGATATCCGTCCGAATCTTCTCGCTGACGTCAAGGGCTTGATCATCCAGCGCGGCGCTCACTTGGGAAACCTGCGTGGTGAAGGTCCCAACGACGCTCGCGGCGATGATCATGCTCGCGATGAAGATCACCATATGCGAAATTGAGGCGCTCGCCATCTAGCTCACCTCCACAGTCGCGGTATCGGCGATTCCTTCCGCGGTGATGACCTTCACCCTGGATGGATCACTTGCCGGCGGGTTCGAGTACGTAAATCGGATGTGAAGGGTTTCGCCGGGTGCCCAGACGTTCGTCTTGTCATTGTTGGTCGATTCGATTTCGTTCTTATCGACCGGTTCGAGATACTCGTTGTCCGCTAAGAGATCCGTGCTGTTGATCCGGAGTTCGGTGCCGCCGGTATTCTCGATGTAGACATGCAGGGTATCATCGCCGTCGTAGGTCGCATTGGTCACGTTGATATCGGCGTTCTGGCGGTTGAGCAGTTCGTCTGTGGACTCAGCACGGGTTTCGGAGACCTGTTCGAAACCGTTCGAGACGGTCGTATAGACCATCCCGGCGGTGACGAACAGTCCAAGGAAGATCACTGCTGCCGAGCCACTGATGCTAAAGCCCATTCGACCCACCCCCGAGCCCGTGCCCGTGCTCCAGCCAGTTGTTCAGTACGGCGGTTCCCGGCGTGCTCGCCGACAGCCGGCTGATATAGCGCAGACTCTCGGCGTGGTGTTCCATCGTCAACCCACCGGGGGTTCCGCCGTCGGCCTCCATCCGTGTATACCCATCAAGCCCCAACAGCGTCTCCTGGAGATGATCGCCAACCTCGGTGCTGATCCACTTGATATCCTCGTAGTAGCGAACCGTTTCCATCGCCTCCCGCATTGACGACTCCATCAACAGGTATTCCAACCACTCGAGGACGATCAGATCGGCATGATACCCCGACGGGAGGTCGTTCAGATACGGTCGCTTGTTCGTTCCGATGTCCTCCGTCGGGGATCCACTCTCGGGCTCATCGACGAATTCGAACGAATCGTCGGTGTCCGTCCCGTCTGTATCCGCCTCCTCGCCCGAGGAGGCGTCGGAGGACGCAGCCTCAGTCACCGTCTCTTCGACGGTGGCATCAGCGACTGTCTCGTCGGGAGTGGTATCGTGATCGACGTCGTCGAGTGCGTCGATGCCCTCGGTGACTGCCTCGTTTTCGGTGGCGTCCTCGTCAGACGGCTCCTCGCTGATGTCCATTCCCTCGTCGGTGTCGAACGCATCGCCGAATTCGTCGTCACCGCCGACCGTCTCCTCGGTATCCGTCTCGGTGGTATCCTCGTCGGCCCAATCGGCGTCACCCGATTCGTATTCCTCCTTCAGTTCGTCGAAGGACTTTCCGCCGCCGTCACCGCCGTCGCTCCCGCCACTGTCATCACCCGTCATCATGTCATCGCTGCTCTCGAACGCTTCATCGGAGTCGTCGAACAGATCGTTCGAGGCGTCCTGGGCGTTCGATTCTGCCTCGTCTGTCCCTTCGTCCATGTCGAAGCTGTCATCGAGAGCGTCGTCGGCGTCGGGTTCCATCATGTCCTCATCGAAGAAGCTCTCGGCGTCGGCTTCGGCGATCGAGGAGTCGAGCTCTTCGTCGTCGCCACCGCTGTCATCATCGTCGCCGGTGTCGAACACGTCAAACGAACCACCACTCATTCCACCGCCGCCGGCGCCCATCTGGGCGTCGTCGACGAACGGATTGACGCCCTTGGTCACCATCTCGTAAATGTCGAGGAGCTTTCGAACGTTTTCCTCGACTTCGTTGACCGTTTCGCTGATCTCCTCGTTTTCGCTTCGGACCGTACTAACCGTCGAGGAGAGGTCCGCCAGCTCGTTTTCGAGCTCATCGACGCGGTTTTCCAACTGGCCGCTCGAGCCACCCCCACCGCCACCCATATCCATATCAACATCGTCGAATTCGTCGCCGCCGTCATCGAGACCGTCCATCCCGAGGTCATCGTCGAGATCACCATCGAGATCGCCCCCTAGATCGTCATCCATGCCGTCGTCATCGTCGAACATCATCTCGCCTTCCATCGACCCGTCGCCGCTGCCGTCGTCGTCATCGTCACCGAGAAAATCCAGTATACCGCCGATAGCCATCCCCCCACCGGAGATGACGATCCATGTTGACGGCCGTAGTAGTCCACTATCGAGGACTGGACTACCAAGCAGCGACGGGAACAGTTCCATCACCGGAAAACAGGAGAGAAATACGCATTAAGGTTAGGCTTGAAATTTCATATCTGATAATGGGGGGACAGGATAACGAACGATTACTGTAAACGGTCATGGTTCAGATCGATCAGAGGACGACCGAATCGCCACCGGCCCGTGAGACTTCGAGTTGACCGGTCGTCGTATCGAGTTCGAGCGATCGGCCGTGTTCCCCGCCAGTATCGGCGTTTTCGATCCTGATACCGTACTCCCCGAGGACCTCCTTTGCTTTCTCGACGTTGCGGCTACCGATATTACCGGTCTCCTCACTGAGATCGAGCATATCACTGCCGCCGGCGACTTTAGCGACGATGTTCGACGGCGTGGCTCCCTTCGCTTGCATATCGGCGAGCAGTGACTCGATCCCCGTATCGACGAACTTCGCTGGCTCTTTTTCACCGGTCTCGTCGCCTTCGGGCAACATCACGTGGACTAATCCGGCGACCCCCGTCTTCTCGTCGTAGAGGACGATCCCCAAACACGACCCGAGGCCGCTGGTCCGAAGCCGACACCCGTTGGTCGTCACTGCCGAATCGGCGATACCGACCTTGATCGTGGTACTCTCTTCGCCTGCGTTCGCCGGGGCGCCATATTGGGACATCGGCAAGATCAGAAGTGACTGGTTGGATCGGCTTCTAGCTCGTCTGCGCGGTCTATGGCCAACTGATCGAGGGCGTTCCGGAGTTCATCCTCCCGCGGGATCGCGAAGATCTCACAGCTGAAATCGAGTTCGTCGGTCCCGATCGTCGAATCCAGCATGAACGCCTGAGACTGGTCGCGGCCGATCTCGACCATGACCGGATCCAACAATGCGGACCCCATATCGGCCACCATCTGTGGGGTGGAGATCTCGATTGTGGTTTCGAGGACGTTCGCCCACCCGTCGACTAATCCGCTGGTCATAATGTTCGAGAGTTCCCGGATCGCGCTTTCGTGGATGTCGCCAAAGCTCTCCATATCGGTTTCCATCGGCATGAGTTCCTCGGCAATCAGGTAGGCCGATTGCTCGTCGAAGGCGATCACTAGATAGCCGCTTGGAAGCCCTTCGAATTCGAAGACGACACCGACGTGTGGGGTGTCATCGAGCCGGGACGGGATCCGTTCGACCGGCACAAAGCTCAGCCGGCTGATGTCGACACACGTATCGACGCCGGCCATCGAGGTGATGTTGTCCGCGACTCGTTCGGCCCCCTGTGTCGTCATCTCCTGATAGACGGTGAGTTTCTCGAGTGGCAGCCCCTGATCGGCGGTGTCCGACCGCTCGGCGATGGCATCAAGCAGGGTTCGATACCCCGGGAGCATGTAGATCCCACACTCGACTTGCTCTTCGATAAACTCGATCTGACTCTCGAGGACGAAGAGATGTTCGTCCTCGGTGGCGGCCTCCGATTGGGCATCGAGAACATCGGTGACCGATCCATCGATGTAGGTCGGCGGGGAAATCTCGATCGCGCTGCCGAGATACTCGCTCCACCCAGTCGTGAAGCCGCCGATCATGATGTTGCCGATCTCCTCGAGCCCGCTTTGGGCCATGGCATCGAACTCGCCATCGGATTCCCCGGGGATGAGGACGTCGACGATCCTGGCTGCGGTGCTCTCATCGAACACCAACATCGTCTCGCCATCCAATTCGCCCTCGAATCCGATTTTGATCCCGATCAGCTCATCGTCTTCGAGCCGACCCGAGAGATCCGCTGTCGTCATCAGCGACGTCTGGGTAACCGATACGGCCGTCTCGATGCCCGTCATCTTGGTCAACGAGGCGGCTGCCTCCTCGGCACCCTCGTGGGCCAACCGATTGAACGTCTCCAAAGAGTGGACGTCGATCTGCATTCGTCTCAGGCTGGCACGACGTCGTTGATTGCTTCGAGAACGTTCGGTTTCTGGAACGGTTTGGTGATGTACCCATCAGCGCCGGCCTTGACTGCCTCTTTCATTTTCTCTTCCTGGCCGACGCTGGTACACATGATCACGTTGGCACTGGGGTTGGCTTCCTTGATCTCCGCGGTCGCCTCGATCCCATCCCGGATCGGCATGACGATATCCATCATGACCAGATCCGGTGTGTTCTCGTTGTACTTTTCGACGGCTTCGACGCCGTTCTCTGCCTCGCCGACGATGGTATGCTCCTCCTCCAGGATCTCACGCAGGAGGTTTCGCATGAATTCGGAGTCGTCGGCGATCAGGACGTCCGTATTCATGACGTGTACGAAAGCAGCCAAACCAAACGAATAAATCCTGTTCCCCGATTATCACTTATTAGAATGGGGTCGCTGAGCCGCATGTCCCGCAGTGTTTGCGCGGGGTAGGGATCAACGCGGTAGTTCGACCCCTTCGTTTTCGTTGACCGCCGTGAGAAGCTCGTCGATCGAGTCGTCCTCACTGAGCCCGTGTTTCCGCAGCATTACCTCCAGCATTTCCGGCGGATATTTGATCGGAATGTTCGCCTCGACGAGGAGTATCCCTAACACCTCCTCGATCGGCGTGTTTCCGCCAGCTTGTTGGGCGTACCACAATAGGAGGTTCTCGAAACTCGTTACGACGTCGTTCGAAAACAGCTGTTGGTTTTTGACCGACCCATCGAACTTGGCGGTGATATCGAAGCCGTAATCCGATCCAATATTATCGAGATACTCCTCGAGCCACTGGTGAATCACTTCCTCCGAGAGCTCGATCTCCTCTCGTTGGTCCGGCTGCTGGGTGTCAGTATCGGACGATTCGCTTTGGGTGTCTTGATCGGTGACCGATGCCGAGTCCGGCGGTTGGCGGGGTTTGCCGCCGCTGGTTCCGATCACGTAGCGGCCTTCATCGATCTCAACGACTTTGTCGTTGTCGCTGATATCGAGTTCATCCGGCGAGACGACCGCGTCGTCGTCGGGTGAACCGGCATCGTCATCGGATGGCATATTCGAATCTATGTGACCCTATGCCAAAGGCTATTCGGCAGTGACAACGATTTCGATCGAACCGCGTGGAATTCTATTTCCGACCTGAATGCTAGAGCCTGCCTTTCGTTGAGGCCACCGGCGACTGGTCGGGAGGATCGATATCAACCGGATGTGAGTAAGTTAGCGCTCCGATTCCGACCTGACCACGGTCGATTGGATCGACGGAATCTCGAACATGGTTTGCCATTAGGGACGTCCTGGTTTGGGTTCCGTCGGACGCGCGTTTCGAACTCGCGAGAGCTCGGGTATAAATATACGGACCCGTATTTCAGAACTGATAACGCTGTTTTCCGACCGAACTTATCGATCACACGGTCTCAATCGCTTTCTAACGAGCGCTTGGACGCCCAGCGGTCACTTGTACGTGACCAGACTGTAGACGACAAACAGATAGCCGAACGTCGAAAACGAATTGTTCACCAGCAGCAACATCCGCGGACTCGAGAAATCGATGAGAAACCCGCTGATCGCTGTCGATACGGTCGCACCGACGATCAGTGTAAATCCCAGAGAGAGATGGATCATAGCATCTTTCGTCGTTTTGAGATATGCCCGAATCGCCATGACCACCATCAAAAACGCGGCAAGCGACAGGAGGGCGCTCGTGGCCAAATAGAGGTTTTCGATAATGGGCATTTTGGGGTTGCGAGAAGCTGGTCGAAGCGCCCTATTAAACCTATGGCTGACGTTATCGAATGTGATAATACAGGATATCCGACCATCGACGGGGTCCTCCCTCCCGAAATACGGTGTCTTTTCGGTTTGGTAGTCCCCGAACATGACCCCCAAGTTGTTATTTTTCTCAGTCCCCAATGGTCAGCTATGACGGACGACGAACTGGCGGAGATCCGAGCGCAAAAACGCCAAGAGTTGCTTGAGGACGACCGGTCGACTCCCGAGACCACGGCGGAATCGACGACTCCCGATTCGCCGATCTACCTCGATGATCAGTCAGCCTTCGCCGAGACGATCGAGACACACGACGTTGTCCTGGTGGATTTTTACGCCGATTGGTGTGGCCCCTGCCAGATGCTCGAACCGACCGTCGAATCGATCGCGGAAACGACCGACGCCGCCGTCCTAAAGGTCGACATCGATGCCTATCAGGGGCTCGCTCAACAGTACCAGGTGCGAAGCGTTCCGACCATGCTTCTCTTTGCCGACGGCGAACCGGTCGAGCGTGTCGTCGGCGTCAAACCCGAACCGGCCCTTCGTGAGTTAATCTCGGGGTATACCGCCTAAGGGCTCATCGAGCCGCTTTTTTTTACTCGGTAACGATATCGAGTAGCCGTTCGGTTTGGATGTTCCGTCCCGAAATCGGGAAGACGACCGTTTTGCCGGCGATCGCATCGCGGCGACGGAACAACTCGGCGACGCTCGTCGCACACGCACCTTCGAAGATCAGGTGTTCGTTTTCGAACATCCATCGGACACCCTCCTTGAGTTCCTCATCGCTCACCAATCGGAGATCGTCCAGGCGTTCCCGGAGAATTTCGGCCGTCAGGGCAAACGGGACGCGCGTGGCGATCCCTTCAGCGAACGTTTCCATCCGATCCTGGGGGTCTAGATGTCCCTCGCTCCAGGCCCGATACATCGCATCGGCCGCTTCTGATTGGATGCCGATCACCTTCGCATCGGTGAGTTCGCCGACGGTCAAACAGTAGCCCGACGCGCTACTACCGCCGCCGACGGGTGTAAAGAGTAGATCGAGGTCCGGGAGGTCCTCGACCACTTCGAGTCCGGCCGTCCCGACCCCACTGATCAGCCGGGGTTCGTTCGCTGAGTGGACGTATCGATACCCCTCTTCGATGGCCTGTTGTTCGACCCATTCACGGGCTGCATCGAAGTCGGCCCCGTGTTTTTCGACCCGGGCGCCGAGCCGTTCCATCGCCGCGACCTTCGAGGGGTTTGCGTCTTCCGGCACCCCGACGATCACCGGGATATCGAACTCGCGGCCGGCGTACGCGATCGATTGGCCGTGATTGCCGGTGCTGGCGGTAATCAAGCCCCGGTCGCGAAATTCCTCGTCGAGATTGGACATGAGATTGATACCGCCTCGGATTTTGAAGGCGCCGATGGGAAAGACGTCCTCCCGTTTGAGATAGATATCCGCGTCGAACTCCGCCGATAACGCCTCGCTTCGAACGAGTGGGGTTCGGGGGAGATACCGGTCGATGATCGGTTTGGCCCGGAAGACATCCGCGGTCGTCGGTGGGGTCAGATCGTGATACGGAAAAATGGTCGTTGAATCGGGTGATTCGACGGGTTCGTACTCGCTGGCCATATCCCCGGTTACGGCTGTGTTTTGATATAGCTAGGTGATCGGCCGCCCGGCGACGGGTGGTCGTTATCGCTCTTGGACGGAGACGACCGTCCCGTCCTCGATCGTGATCACGGCATCGAACAACTGCAGGAGTCGTGTGATCGTTTGCTGATCGTGGGCGGTGGGGTCGATGTGAAAATGGCCGGTCGCCCCGACCGAATCCAACTGTCGAATGAACACGTGGAGGAATCGAAACACGGGATCGAAGTCCGTATACTGCAACATCGTCGATAAGGAGTCTAAACACGCCGCGATTTCAAGTCCAGTAGTCTCCCACTCGTTGATCGCTTCGGTGATTTTAATGCCGAGTGCGGTCAGGTCCTGGGGATTTCCGATCGGACTGATTTTGTGGTCGCTGGGTTCACTGTCGGCCTCACCGATGGCCGTCGAGCGATGGGCATCCTCCATGACGATCAACCGGAGGTCGTTCGGCATCGTCCCCACGTCGTCTTTCCAGTCTTTGAGCCACTGGTCGGCCGATTGTTGGAAATCGATCGCGAGGACGTTTCGAGCGGTCGGCTCATCCCGGGCCAGCAGATCATGACAGATCGCGGTACCGTGTCGGTTGATCGCGTCGGTTTGTACTAAAACCGCTGTCGTCGCGTCCCTGAATTCGACCGATTCACCGTCCCCGTCTCGCCGTTGTCCTTGGTAGGTCATCCCCGTGAGCGTCCCCTCAAAATACACACGTCGCTTACCATGTTAAGTGTTCGGCTGGGGGCGTTACTGCTCGTGTTATCGGCCGATGCGGGTGTTGTTGCTTCGGTCCCGTCAGACGGTATACCGTCGTTCGGGAAATTGGACGTAGCGACCGTCCCGGAACTGAAACTTCCGCCACCGATAGCCGAGAAAGATCCGGAGGCCGTCGATCCCGACCGCAAGGGGTCGGTTAAACGCCGAGAGCGACCCGTTCCCCGTCGAGAGGATCCGGTTGGTGATCCGGAAGGCCCGATCCCAATCGTCGGGGGTGTACTCCTCGACCATGTCTGCCATCGAAATGTTCCGACGGAGTTCGTCACCGATCGCTGCCTTCCAGGTATCGTTGTATCGGTCGAGCCGGTCCTCAGCAGCGAGTCGACCGGCGATCTTGCCGGTCCGGACGGCGACGTGACCGCCGCCCTCGTGGAATGCCGATGTCGCCCCCATCGCACCGCCCGTTACGGCGATACCGGCGCGTGTCGGCGAGTCGATCGGCTGCGTCGAGGAGATCGGGTACGTCTCGGTGCCGTTCCGTTTCCCGCGGTTCTCGACGCGGGGAAAATCGGCCTCGATATCGTAGCTGTCGCCGTACTCGGCTTCGAGCAGCCGACGAATGTATTCCTCCCCCGATGGCACTCGGTCGTCATCGCTTCGCAGTAACCGGTAGCCTTCCCGATCGGTGACCTCCTCGAGATCAAGCCCGATCGGCATCGTCAACCCGACGCGGGCCACCGTCTCCTCGTTGGGGAACACCCAGGGATAGGCCGTCTCTCCGGGGATATACCCCCACCAGAACTTCAGGATCGACGGCTCGAATACCTCCTCGGGGAAGCGTCGGTACTCCTGATAGGCGATGTGGTTGGCCGATGTCGAGGCGAGGTAGTCCTCCATCGATTCGCCCGCCGGCATGAACTGGTTTAACACACCCATCGTGACGGTCCGCTGTGGGCCATCCGCCAACACGAGGTAATCAGCGCCGACAGTCGATCCGTCGCTAATCGAGAGCTCATGTCGGGGATCCCCATCGACCGTGGTCTCGACCGCCGTGACGCTGTTGCCGATCCGATACTCCGCACCCGCGGCCCTGGCACGCTCGCCCAGCCAGTCATCAAACCGTGCTCGATCGAAGGTAAACCCAAACCGGGGATACGAGGATGGAATCCCCGTACTGTCGAGCGTGACCGCTTCAGATGGGCCATAGAACGTTGCCCCATCGAGTTGGCGGTGGATGATCTCCTCGGGGATCTCGTCGGGACGCATATCCATCAGGTCGACCCAGTAATCGAGCATGCCCGCGGCATCGGTTGAATCCGGCCCCAGCTCGTCGCGATCGGCCCGGGGGACGCCTTTCTCGAAGAGGACGACCGACGCCCCGCGATCGGCGGCCGCCTTCGCGGCGGACGATCCCGCCGGCCCCCCACCGACGACGGCGACATCTACCCGTTCCATATGTGTACACCGAAAGGCGACGTATTAAACTCCAACTTCTGACGGTGGCGATCCGATCGACCCGCTTATGTCGCGCTGTTGGCATGCCCAACGTATGCGACGGCTCCGGGGGCTGTTCGCTCGGTATCTCGGTGGGTTCCAACGGCCAGTGTATATCGTCAGTGCCGGACAGTTCCTCAACGTCCTCGGAGGCGGCATCGTCTATCCGTTTGCGACCCTCTTTTTCGTCGATTACGTCGGTATCGCGTTTACGCTGGTGGGAACGGGGCTGTTCGCCAACAGCGTCATGCGGGCCCTCGGGACGGCGCTGGGTGGCTATCTCGCCGATCGGATCGGCCGTGTGCCGGTGATGGTCACGAGTATGGCACTCTCCGCGATCGCCCTGGCAGCGTATGCTCTGGTTGAGACGGCACTGGCCTTCATCGCGGTTGCGGGTATCGCGGGGCTCGTCGGCGGGCTGTACACTCCGGCCAGCCACGCGATGGTCGCCGATTTGACTCAAAGCGACGATCGCGAGCGGGCTTACGCTCTTTTGAAGGTCGCCAACAACACCGGCTTTGGCCTCGGGTTTGTCGTCGGGGGATTCCTCTTTGGCATCGCACGCCGGGCGGTGTTTATCGTCGATGGGGCGACCTCGGGAATCGTAGCGCTCATACTCTTTTTGACGCTGCCCCGACAGGAGATCGCCCGGACGGCTCGGTCGCTCCGTGGCGAACTCACTCAGTGGGGTCGATCGATCAGCGATCGCCGACTCCTCTGGCTGGCTCTGCTCAACGTTGGGTTCTCGATCGCGTATGCCCAGATGCAAAGTACGGTTCCAGTGTTCGCAAAGCGGACGTTGTCGCTGAGTAGCGAACAACTCGGGACGCTCTTCGTATTGAACCCGCTGGTGATCGTGCTGTTTCAATTGCCGGTCGTCGATCGGATCCGCGAGTGGCGTCGCACGCGGGGATTGCTCCTTTCGACCGGCTTCTGGGCCGCCAGCTTCGGGGCGATTATTCTGGCCCACGTCACTACCCCACTGATCGGGATCGGTCTGGTTGGTGCGTTCCTGGTGCTTCGGACGATCGGGGAAGTCCTTCACTCCCCGCTGACGACGGCGCTGGCAAGTGATCTCGGCTCCGCCTCGAGCCGGGGCTCACAACTGTCGGTGATCGCGGTCGCCAAACGGGTCGGGTTCGGGATCGGGCCGGTCATCGGCGGTCTCTTTTTCGATTACGGCGTTGAACCGCTGCTTTGGCCGGCGCTTATCGGGATGTGTGGCTGTTTGGCGATCGGTGTGTTGCTCCTCGAAACACGGGTTACGACGGCCGAAAACGGTGTCGTCACTGCATCGTGAGTTACAGGCTGTCGACGAGCGTGTCAAACTGGTCGAGATCGTGGCCGAAGATCGGTGTCGCGTCGGTTTCGGTGGCGATCCCCTTGGCCCGCTTGAGGCTCTCGAACCACGCTTGGTTGCTCCAGAGCAAGCTTTGGGCCATCGGATGTTCGTCCTCGAAATTGGCCTGCATATAGGCCTCGTCACCGACGACGAGAACCGGTTCGGATTCACGGTCGATATGGGCGCCCACTAATCCGGGTGTGTGACCGGGCAGATGGAGCAGTTCGATGCCCGGGAATAGCTCCTGTTCGCGGTGGAGGATCGACCAGTTCAAATCGTGATCGAAGTCCTGCTTGAGATAGGCGATCGATCCCTCGTCGGTGGTCGCGCTGTAGTAGGCAAACTGGAGTTCCTCCTTGTGGACGTAGATCGGTATATCCGTGCCAGCGAAGTGATGGAGCCCCCCGGCGTGATCCAAGTGGAGGTGACTCATGACGACGGCATCGATCTCGTCGATACTGTAGCCGGCCGCCTGGAGGTCATCCGGGAGGGAGTGGTCACCAGCGTTGACGTGGGCGAATGCCTGATAGAGTGGCTCGGGCCAATAGCCGTCGCCGGCCTCCTTGTGGGAGCCAGTATCCCACAGGATGGTAGCGTCGGGGTGATCGATAACCAAGTTCCAGACAACGAACTCGCCGTATTTGTGATCAGGCTGGCGGTTGTCATACGTGGCCGTCGCAAGCCCGTCGAGGACGAAGTTCATGTCGGCATGGACGCGCCCGCGATCGAGAAGGTCGAGTCCGATCTCCATGGCTATGGGATCGACTGCGATCGGCTAATACACCTCGATTTCGGTCCCGACCGGCTCGTTCGGGTTATCAGAGCTGAGAGTGAGGATTCTACGATCGTAAAATCGATGTTGTCCCGGGATTGTGTCCTCCGTGCCCTCGTTATCGTTTGCCAAGCTGTTCCCATACGTCCGCCAGCGCGTCCGAAACCTCCGGCCGTTCCTCGATCCGGAATTCGATTGTGCCCTCTCCGAATTCGATCCGGATCGTTTCGACGTTTCGTCGGTAGACTTGCGTTCGCCGCCCCTCGTCGGAGAATTCCTTGCCCTGCAGCTCCAACAGCTCTGCGTCGGTGAGTTCCTCGATCCGACGGTAACTCGTTGCGATCGGGATATCGAGTTCGTCGGAGAGTTCTTGTGCCGATTTGGGTTCGTCGGCCGCCTGGAGGATCTCGGCGCTGAACTTGTTCCCAAGTACGCGCAGGAGTTCCACCGAATCGTCCATCTGTTCTCAAGTTCGATAATGAGGATAAAAAAGCTATCGTCGTTTAATCATCTGGTGATTGACACGTGTCAGTCGGATGTCATTCGGCTGTCGGTCGCCCGCCCGGTTAACTCCCGGCTGGTGCAATCGTGTTTAGCCCATTACTCCCGGGTGTCGACTTCGATCGCGATCGGTGATCCGGTATCGATGATATGGCTCAGACGGTCGTCGAATCGGCTCGGTTCGGTCCCACTATGATGCCAAAAACGGCACGTTCCCGCCGCCACGCCGGCGATAATAGAGGAATCCGCCACCGATCAGTAACGCGAGAGCAATGACGATCACCAAGGGCACGATCGGCGGGCCGCCATCGGTCGACCGGTTGACGTCGACCGGTACTTGATAGGTATCCGACAGCAATGTATCGCCGTCGGCGTCGTCATACTGAAAGTCAAGCGAGACGGGATACCGCTTGTCCATCGCACCGCCGCCGGCGCTAACGCCGAAGGTAATCTCGGCGCTCTCTCCTGGTTCGAGTTCATCGATGAACGCTTCGTCGTCGTCCGAGGAGATCGGATCGTCGGCAAAGAGCTTCGCTGAGACATCACGAACCGTCTG
>JAXINS010000054.1:0-15848 GCA_034190395.1 Chewarchaeum aethiopicum (SeqCode) | reverse complement strand
GAGGCCTGACCGGGAGTCCACTGACAAGCTCCGCCCTTCAGGGCGGAGAAGGTGATACTTATCGCCTGGATCGAGACGTCCGTGACGTCTCAGAATGCCTGCAGCTCTTCGAGCGTCGCGGCGGCGCTACCGTCGTCGATGGCGGTTCGGGCCCGTTCGAGGCCGTCCTCGAGTGTCGAAACGTCGTCACGGGCATAGATCCGGAAGGCCGCGTTCAGTGCGATCGCATCGGCAAACCGATCGGTCCGGTCGCCAGCGAGCACTTCCTCGGTGAGCCGGGCGGAGTCGGCCTGGACGTCGGGGACCTCGAGGTCGTCGTATTCGAAGTCCATGCCGTAGTTGGGGGTCTCGATATCGTAATCGATGAGTCCGTCCTCGGCGGTGGCGTCCCACTCGGCGACTTTCGTCGATCCGGGACGAATGTCGTCGTAGCCTTCCATGCCCTGGAACATGATCACCCGACCGATGTCTAAGGTTTCGCTTTCGGTGATCGTATCGACGATCCGTTTGGCAAAGGGGAGATGATAGAAGCTCCCGAGATGGACGTCGGCGGCCGCCGGGTTCGCGAGCGTCTCGATGGTGTTGACGAACACCCGGACACCCATCTGATCGCGCCGATCGTAGAGGGCGTCGATGCCGGGATTAAATCGCGGCTGATAGTAAAAGCCAAAGCCGACAGTGTCGACCATGTCGGCGCTTTCGGTTGGCGTGAGATCCGTCGTCACGCTGAGTTCATCGAGGACGTGTTTGTAGGCACAGGCCTTCTGGGTCGGCACGTGATCGCCGCTGTGGGTGACGACGGGCGTCCCTGCGGCAGCGGCGACCACGCCGGCGCCGACGCCCAACAACGCCGTCGTGTGTTTGCCGTCGTAGTTCGCGCCACAATCGACAGGATCGGCCGCCGGTGCTGCCTGTTCAACGGAGTCTTCCATCATCACGTCCGTGAACGCCGCCAGTTCCGTGGGGGTGTTGCGTTTCCAACGGTTCGCCAGCCAGAACGCCCCGAGGGTCGTCGGATCCGGTGCCTCACCCATAATCCGTAGCATGGCCTCGCGGGCCTGCTCGCGGCTCATGTCCTCGGCTGACTTGTGACCGGACCCGACCACCTCGGTCATCAGCCGCTTGAGCGGCCAGTCGCCGTAGCGCTCGGTCGCAGTTGCCATACTCGTGATTGGGTTGGATCGGGGAAAAAAGCCTCTATCGACCTCGGGCGTGCCGACCCGAAAAGGGTAGATTCGTCCGGATCGAAGCCCCGGTAATGGCTGCCCCAACCGGGGACTGGCGCGACACCATCGATGAGCTTGATGCCCGACTGATCGATGAGTACCAGAGCGGCTTCCCCGTTACCGAACGACCGTTCCGTGCCGTCGCGGCCGAACTTGCGACGACCGAGGAGGATGTCCTTACCCGCGTCACGCGGCTCCGTGAGCAGGGTATCTTCCGACGGTTCGGGGCCGTATTGAATCCGCCGGTTATCGGCAGTTCGACGCTTGCTGCCATCGCTGCGCCCGCGGATCGATTCGACGAGATCGCCGACATCGTCAACGGCTACCAGCAGGTCAACCACAACTATCGTCGGGATCACGACTGGAATATGTGGTTCGTCGTTACGGCCAGTACTCGCGAGCGCCGGGACGAGATCCTTACGGAGATCGAATCCCGCACCGGTCAATCGGTGTTGAACCTCCCGATGCTGACCGATTACTACATCGATCTCGAATTCCCGGTCGTCAACGACGATCGGTTTGCCCGCGAGAGCCTCACCGAAACCGACGTCTCGGCGACCCGAATCAGCGAACAGGCCCGAAGTGATCTCACCGATCTCGAGGCCCGGCTATTGCTCGAAATCCAGGATGGGTTCCCGCTTACCGCGACGCCGTATCGGGATATCGCCGACTCACTCGGCGTGCCGGTTGGGGACGTGCTCGCGGCGATCGAGACCCTTCAAGCCGATGGATGTATCAAACGGATCGGCTGTATCGTCAACCACGTCGTCACCGGATTCGACAGCAACTGTATGGTCGTCTGGGACGTTCCGGACGCCGAACTCGATGATCGTGGGCTAGAAGTCGGCCGACTCCCTGCCGTCACCCTCTGTTATCATCGCCCGCGACGTCCCGATCAGGACTGGCCGTACAACCTCTTTACGATGATCCATGGCCGGGAGGCGACGGCGGTCGATGCCCAGATTGACGAGCTCGCGACCGACTACCTCCCGTTTGATCACGAGCGACTCTACTCGACGGAGACACTCAAACAGACCGGTGCCCAGTACGAGGACCTCGTCGCCGACGATACCGACTGATCGGGATGGTCCCCGTCACCGGGACGCCGTCGTATAGAAAACCGGCCCGATGACCAACAACAGCAGGCCGAGCAGGGCGAAATACACCGGGCCGCCGCCGATCGAGGGAACGATCGCAAAGAGCAGACCAAAGAGGATGAAGTTGATCGAGGTGATCTTCCGCGAGGAGCGGACGATCCCGACCGGCAACGTGAGTATGAACAACAGGAGCACGGCCTGCCCGACGGTATACTGCAAGAGGAAATCATCAATGAGCGGCATCGGTGCAAACGGGCTCATCCTAGCAGATACTCCCCCCGTCTGATTCTTTAAGCTTCCGTTCCTGCCATCCACCTGTAGGCCTGATCCCGATAGCGTCGGTCGGTTCACCGCACAATCACGGTTGTGGCAGGGTCCAGTCACACCGCCGATAGACTGGTGTATCGAGCCCAGTCGGTGACGGCCTACCGCATTGTTCCAATGAAACGGATGGAGGATGTGGCCGATAACGGCCTGCAGTGAGTGGTTCGGATGTGTCGGATCGGTCGCGGGCGGCAGTATGGGAGTGCGCAGTGTGGGGTGGGAGCCGCCGCCAACCGACCGGGAGCGTCATGAACACCGACCGATCCGCCGGATGACGGTCATATCGGCCGGTGACACTCCATCCCCATCATCGAGCGACTATGATTTTAGAGGTCGGGCACGATTTCGCTTCCCGAAATAGCCGTCACTTGCCATTTGATGTCCTGACGAACGGATCGCCGCCGAATTGATAGCGATACAAGCGCAGATTTCCGTCTTCAGGTGGTAGTCGAGCGGTAGGCCCGGCTCGACCGTCGCCGACAGTTGCCGGGCCGGATTTCGATCGCGATTGTTTTGGTGTGGCCGGTGTGGCATAGAGTGGTACGGAATCGGTGAGATGCCGGCTCCGAACCACAAGGGGTGGCGGGCCAGCGATGGTTCCCACGGCGATCACACGGATTCCGACGGGGGCTGTTTGACCGGGCCACAGCCCTACATGAGGGAGAAAACGAGCGTTTCGTTAGAGTCTCTCTGGTTCCCGTTGAGTGTGGGTTGGAACCGCGAACGCCACAGTCGGCGGAAATCCGATGGTCGGATGCCACGTCTCTCAGGGTGTGGAGGCGGTCAAGGTACGAACATGCTTTTGTCCATGGCAGTACAGGCTCACGGTAATGGGGCCCTCTGTCGTCTTGGTAGCCGATCCAGTTGATGATGATCGTGAACAAACGATCGAGACGTTACAGAGTGACCCGGAATTGACCATCCGGGCTGCGACAAACCTCGCCGAGGCCACGGAGATTATCACCGAACTCGAACAGGACCTCGATTGTCTCGTCACCGAATATACGTTCCCCGACGGAACGGGCATCTCCCTTGTCGAGACGGTTCGCACGACGGCTCCCGAAGCCGGCTGTGTGTTGTATACGACCGCGACTCGCGAGGAGATCCGTGCGGCCGGTCATGAGGCGGTCATCATCGATTACCTCCACAAGGATATCGAGGACGTCGAGACCGAACTCCGCGATGTTGTCGGGTGGGCAGTGGACACCCGACTCGAAACCTCCTATCCGATCGGTGACAATGAGGTCGATCGGCTGGCGTTGCTCGATCGGTATGACCTCTCGGATCCCGATCTCCACGCCTCGTTGCACCGCGTCATCGAACTGGCCGCGGCCCACTTCGATCTCCCGTACGCGTCGATTAACATCCTCGACGAGACGAGCCAGGATTTCCTCGTCTGTTATGGTGCCGACTGGACTACCGCCGACCGACAGGACAGTGTCTGTACCTACACCATGCTCGAAGACGGCCGGGTCAGCTCGATCGCGGATATCCTGGATGATCCACGGTTTGCCTCCGTCGAGGCGCTTCAGGACATGGGGATCCGGTTTTATGCGGGTGCGACGCTCGAACGGAGCGATGGTCTCGCTATTGGCACTCTCTGTGTCTACGACCGGGACCCCGGCCGGACGTTTTCGCCGGCCGACGAGATGTTTCTCGCCCGATTGGCCGACATCGCGATGGACCTGATCGAGCTCTATCAGGGCGCGAGCACGGACGCACGGGACCGGGGGACCAATGACGTCCTTTCGGATGGGATGCTTGACCGCTGACCGGCCGATACAGCGGGACGGTGACTGATGGCACTCACGGTATTTGCCCCTCGTCGTTGAGACGGGATCGTTAAACGCACGCCTCACGAAATGCTCACCAACGGTTCGATCGGTTTCGACCCCAGGAGCTCCCTGATCCGATATGATTGCTGAACTCCCGACACCACGGCTCTTTCATCTCCAGTACGACGTCCCGGATGTCGAGGCTGCGGCCGCCGTTCTGGCGGACCACGGCCTCACACTTCATCGTCGGGTTGGGTTCGTCGACGACGAGCGCGTCGTGCTCCGGCCCGATGAACCGGTTCCGGCGAATTTCGAATTCCAGCTCCAGACGATGCAAGCGGGCTATGTCAACGTCACGCTCGCCGAGGGACCGCCGTATCGCTGTGACCACATCGGGTTGTATACCGACGCGTTCGATGCGATGATCGACCGGGCCCGCGATCGCGGATGGCGGATCGATGACGACGATCCACAGCGACCGTTCATCGAGACGCCGTGGTCGTTTCGGCTCGAAGTCCATCCGACCGGTGACGAGGTCGAATCGACGCTTGGTAGCTGGCCCGACGCCCATCTGGATTCGGTGACGATCCTCACGCCCGATCAGGACACCCGGGTCGGGCTACTCGATGTCCTCGAATCGATCCCGGGATTGGTGGTTCGGGTTGGTGACGTCGATCGGATTACGGTCCCTCGATTCCACTTCGTCGGGGCGGCCGTCCCGGGCCCCGCCAAGATCACCGCCGATTCGTTGCTCGAGCCTACCGAATGAGACAGCCGACACCGATTTGATCTCTTGATTTCGTCCGAACCCCTAAGTCTACGCCGCTCGTTTGTCTGCATCCAACGATCGGCGGCACCCCTGCGTGTGGGCTAGATCGGAAACGTCGGCCCGCGACCGATCCGATCACGGCGACACAGGCATCGACGGCGCCGTCGTATCGATCCCGGTATATACACAAATCGGTGGGGGACTGATGACGTTCACACACGACAGCACATCCGACGGAACCGACCGCACCACTTCCGAGAGAACTACTACCGCTCCGTGTCCCGAATGTGGCTCGGAGCGATCGATCTACGTCGAGGTGGATGCCGAGATCATCTGTGCCGCCTGTGGGTTCGTCCGGGCCGAAGGGCTGATCGACCACGGACCGGAATGGCGATCGTTCGGTACCGGGGACGATGACCGCCGACGGGTCGGTGGCCCGCTCACCGAACGGCGTCACGACCGGGGACTGACGACCATGATCGACTGGCGTGATCGGGATGCCAACGATCGCTCGCTCTCGGCGACGAAACGGCGACAGTTCCGGCGTCTTCGGACCTGGCAACAGCGGATCCGTACCGAAGGCACCGGCGAACGGAACCTTCAGTACGCGTTCTCGGAGATCGACCGCATGGCGAGCGCGCTTGACCTTCCCGAGAACGTTCGCGAGACGGCGAGTGTCCTGTACCGGCGGGCATTGAACGATGACCTGATCCGTGGGCGGTCGATCGAGGCGATGGCGACGGGCGCCCTCTATGCGGCCTGTCGGCTCGAGGAGTTACCCCGGAGTCTCAAGGAATTCGCGGCTGTCGCCCGGATCGCCCGGCGCTCGATCGGCCGTGCGTATCGATACCTTTCCCGGGAGCTCGACCTCGCGATCGCTCCGACCGATCCGGTTCGGTACGTCCCGCGGTTTTGTTCGGCCCTCGATGCTTCGGCGGCCATCGAGCGCGAAGCAACCCGGATCGTCGAACAGACGACCACTGCCGGTATTTCCTCGGGGAAATCCCCGACCGGGTTCGCCGCCGCCGCGATCTATCTCGCCTCGATCCTTCACGAACAGGACCAGCCCGCCGGCGTGTCGGAGGCCCCGTTCACCCAACAGGAAGTCGCCGAGGTCGCCGGCGTCTGTACAGTTACCCTGCGCAAACGATATCAGGACCAGCGCCGCGTGTATCTCGAGGACGACGCCGCCCTCTCGACGAAGGCGGACTAACGGTAGTGGTGGATCCCGGTACCGTTACCCGCCGGTCGCGAGATCCCCTTTCGTCGATTGTCGGTCGATCAACACTGACCCATCGGGAGCGACCGTCGCGGTTGCGTCCGGGGGCACTAACGCAGTGCTGCCGGCTTCCTCGAGGATCGCTGGCCCCTCGATCAGTTCGCCGACCGACACGGCCGGCCGCCAATAGATCGCGGCAGTTTCGTACCCGACATCCTCGAAGTAGACCGCCCGCTCGCCACGATCAGCCGGCTCAGCGTCGCCGGCAGCCGCGTCGTCGATCGGTGCCGTCGGCACCCGACCGGTGAGCCGCAAGGTCACGAGTTCGATCGGTTCGTCGGGCATCGCATGCCCGTACCGCTGCTCGTGTTGGTCGTGGAAGCGTTCGACGATGGTATCGAGCGTATCATCGTCGATGGAACCGGTCGGTAGAGGGATGGTGAGTTCGTACGACTGGCCGATGTATCGGGCATCGACGGCCCGGTCGGTTTCGACGGTATCGGCGCCGAACCCCATCCCTTCCAGTCGGTCGTCTTGCCGGTCGGCAAGCGTCTCGAATTGCTCGCGGACCGTCGTCACGTCCAGGCCGTCGCCACGATAGGCCTGGGATTCGTCGATCCGGACGTCCGCCAGCAACAAGCCCCGTGCGGAGAACACCCCCGGGTTCGGCGGGACCACGACGGTCCCGATATCCATCTGGGCGGCCACGGCTGGGGCCTGCAACGGTCCCGCCCCGCCGAAGGCGACCAGGGCGAACGTCCCCGGGTCCCGGCCCCGCTCGACGGTGACACGCCGGATCTCCCGAGCCATCTTGGCGTTGGCGACCTGCAGGACGCTCAGGGCAGCCTCCTCGATCGATTCATCGATCGGTTCGGCGATGGTCGCCTGGAACTGCTCGCGGGTCCGGTCGGCGACGATGTCCATCTCGCCGGCGAGAAACGCTTCCGGATCGAGCCGGCCAAGCAGGACGTTGGCGTCGGTGACCGTCGGATCGGTCCCGCCGCGGCCATAACAGATCGGGCCGGGGTCGGCGCCGGCGCTTTGTGGGCCAACCCGAAGCCCGCCCCCACGGTCGAGCCAGGCAATCGAGCCACCACCCGCCCCGACGGTGCTGATGTCGATCTGGGGCACCTTGATGGGCAAGTCGTTGATCTCGCTTTCGGTCGTCCGAACGAGGTCGCCGTTCTCGACGATGCTGACGTCGGCGCTGGTCCCACCCATGTCGAGGCCGATCGCGTTGTCGTACTCCCGCGTCGTTGCGACGTCCCGGGCGGCGACCGCCCCCGCAGCCGGCCCCGAGAGGACGGTTCGGATGGCAAACCGCGTCGCCTCCTCGGGGCTGAAGATCCCGCCGCCGGAATGCATCACGTTCAGCGGCACGTCGATGCCCCGATCGGCGATGCCGGTCCGGAGCCGATCGAAGTACTCGGCGACGTTGCGTTTGACCGCCTCGTTTAACACCGTCGTCACGGTGCGATCGTACTCCCGGGTTTCGGGGTAGACCGCCGAGGACAGCGTGTAGTCGATGTCCGCGTCGTGGGCTTCGATCAGTTCGCCGATCCGGCGTTCGTGGACGTCGTTGAGGTAGGAAAACAGCATCGAGACGACGATCGACTCGACATCCGCCTCCGCGAGCGTCCCGATCGCTTCCTTGACGGCTGTCTCGTCAAGGGGATCGACGACGCTTCCGTCCCAGCCGATCCGGCCGGGGACGCCGATCCGGTGGCGCCGAGGGATCAAGACCGGTTGTTTGTCCTGTTGGAGGTCATAGAGCTTCGGCCGGGTCTGATCGCCGATCTCGAGGACATCCCGGAGCCCCTCGTTTGTGAGCAGTCCCAGTGGCGGGAGTTCGCCCTCGAGGACGGCATTAGTCCCGACGGTCGTGCCGTGGCTGAGAAAGGAGACCGCCTCGGCGTCGGTGTCGGTCGTCTCGAGGATCGTATCGAGCCCAGTGAGGACGCCCTCGTCGAACGCGTCCGGCGTCGATGGTGTCTTCGTCGTGTGAACTGCACCGGTGGCTTCATCGTAGAGCACCACGTCGGTGAACGTTCCGCCGGTGTCGATTCCGATACGGACGGTCATGTCCCGCCACCTCCCACTGACGGATCAGTGTCATCCAGTTCGGCCCGCCGATCGGCCGTCGCCGCCTCGTCGATCGCCCCCGTTTTGGGATCGATGACGACGCCGTATTCCTCGCGGGCCGCCGCCACTGACACCTTCTCGTCGAGCACATCCTCGCGGACGGCCGCCGGCTCCCGCTCGGTCGGGTCCCCATAGCCACCGCCGCCCGGGGTCTGGATGCTCCCGACACCGCCGGGGTCGAGTTTCGTACTCGATTTCGAGCCGACGGGGGTCGGGGCGTCGCTGTCGGGGTTGACCACGTACTCGGCCGCCCGGGCGGCGTGACCGCCGAACAGCCCCCACGGTCGGGAGGTCGCCCGGTCGGTCAACAACGAGAAAGTGCCCCGGTGATCGTAGAACTCCAGATCCCGACGGACACCCAGTCCGCCGCGTTGGCGGCCTGCACCGGCGGAGTCCTGGATGAGTTCATACCGGCGCACCCGCACCGGCAGCTCGGTTTCGATCTCCTCGATCGGGCTGTTGGCGGTATTCTGGAAGTGGGTCTGGACGGCGTCCATGCCGTCCTTCTCGGCGCGGGCACCGTAGCCCCCGGCGACCGTCTCGTAGTAGACGTAGGGTTCGTCGTCGCGGGGATCCCGGCCCCCGTAGGCGACGTTACAGACGATCCCCTTCGTGGCCGCGACGGTCTCCTCGGGGACGGCGTCGGCCATGGCTTTGGCGACCAGATCGCCGGCCCGCATCGCGATCTCCCAGCCACCCGCGACCGGCGCGTTCTCCCCGGCGTTGACCATCGTTCCTTCGGGGGTGATGATCTCGAAGGGCCGATAGAAACCGTCGTTTTTCGGGATCTCCTCGCCGAGGAAGGCCATGATCACCGCCATCACGCCCGCAAAAGCCATCGCCGGCGTGCAGTTCAACGGGCCCTCGTTTTGCTCGGCGGTGCCAGTGAAGTCGACGATCATCTCCTCGCCGTCGATCGTGATCGTGATCTCAACGGGAACCGGCTCGTCGACGACGCCGTCGCCGTCCATCTCATCACGGGCGCGGTAGGTGCCATCGGGGAGCTCCGCGATCGCGCCCCGAACCCGGCGTTCGGTGTAATCGAGCAATTCGTCGAGATACTCGGTGACCGATTCGTCGGCGTACCGTTCCCGGAGATCGGTGTAGCGTTGCTCGCCGATCCGGTTGGCGCCCAGTTGGGCCTGATAATCCCCGCGACGCATCGCCGGTTCACGGACGTTCCTGAGCACGAGGTCGAGGACCTCCTCGTCGAACGTCCAGTCGGTGACGGCGTTGATGCCCGGCAGGATCACGCCCTCGGCGTAGAGTTCGGTGCTGTCGTTGGGGATCCCGCCCGGCGTCCCGCCGCCGATGTCGACGTGGTGGGCGGAGTTGGCCGCGTACCCGACGATCTCGCCGTCGTGAAACAGCGGCGAGATGAGCATGACGTCGGGGAGATGGACCGCGCCGCGATCGGGATCGTTGATGAGGATCCCGTCACCCGGTTCGAGTTCGTCGGCGATCGGCTCGATGTTCCGTGGGACGACTGAGACCAACGAGCCGATGTGCTGGGGGGCGACATCGTGTTGGGCGATGTGGCGGAGATCCGCATCGAACAGCGCACACGTGTGATCGCGTCTGATCTTGATGTTCGTCGAATAGGCCGTGAGCTGGAGAGTCACGCCCATCTCCTCGACGATGCTCGTCAGGGCATGGCGAAAGATCTCCAGCTCGCCGGTTGAAACCATACCCGTCCATCGACTGGAGGTGCTGTTAATACTGCGGGATTTAACCGAAGCGATCCACTCATCTCCGTCGTTGCGAGCACGCCCGTAGTGTCGGTGACTCCGTGTCGCCGTCGACGTCGAGCGCGTCTGACAGTACACTGATCACGGTGGCGATGTTACCGCTGGCCATGCGACGGCGTCGGTTGCTATCGACGATAGCGACGGGATTGCTGGCCGGCTGTCTCGGCGGCAATGGAAACGGGAACGCGAACGGCACCTCGACGTCAACTTCGCCACCGACGACCACCGGTGGGGCTACGAACGACTCACCGGTGTCATCGGCAGCCGCCAACGCGTCGGTGGCCAGTACACCGACGCCGGCGACACCCTCCTCGCCGCCGACGGAGGAATCGATCATCGCCGAGGCACCGGAGGCACCCTTCGAGCTCACCGGCGTCGATTATCCACGGACGATCGAGGTCGATCAGGAGGTCACGTTCGCCTTTACCGTCCGCAACGCCGCGTCACGACCGCAATCGTTCACCGCGACCGTCGGTATCGAATACACGACCGACTCGAAAGCGAGCACGCCTCACCCCCCGACGAGCTGGGGAGAGGCGTCGATCCCGCCGGGGGAGACCCGGACGTTCGAAAGCCCCTCGATGACGTTTCCCTACTTGGGTACGGTTCGTTTCCGGCTGGTGCCCTTCGGCCGCCGATTTATCACCAGTGTCACGACGCGGCAGCTTACCTTCCGCGATCAGTATCGGCTTGACTCGGGAGCACTGATCGATATCGCCTTCGACCGTCGGACCGACGAATACACGTTCACCCGCAACGGCGAACGCCACACCGTCGAGGCATCGACCGGCCGACAGTGGGTCTTTGCGACGGTTACCGCCGAGAACCCGACTGATTCGCTGCGATCGATCCCGCCGGAGGAGACGTTCTCGCTGGTGATCCCCTTCGTCGGGCGCTACGAGCACATCGACGAGGACCGCAAGGACGGCGGTTACATCGGTGGTAAGCTCCAGAGCGGTGCGACCCGAGAGGGGTGGGTCCTGTTCGAGGCCCCCGAGACCGAACGGCTCGACGACTTCGAATTCACCTATCGTCGGGTTCAGCCCGCCGGTGTCACCGAGGCGGCGTGGGCGACGGCCGACCACTGGCGGTCGTGACCGACGCCGGCGATCCGTTTTCGCGCACCGGTCGGACGGGATCACCCGAGGGAAATATCGAGATAGAGCATGACGATCGTCCCGATGATCGTGCCGATCGTCGCGATGCGCTCGTGACCGCTCGTGTGGGTTTCGGGGATGATCTCGTCGCTGATCACGAACAGCATCGCACCGGCCGCAAACCCCATCGCGTATGGCAACAGGACGCTAACGGTCTGGACGGCATACGCGCCAAGAACCGCGAGCGGGATCTCGACGACACCCGAACGCAGCCCGGCGAACATCGCGTAGAACCGTCGATCCAACCCGGCGTTGATCGCGGCGACCGACACCGCCAGTCCTTCCGGGACGTTCTGGATCCCGATCGCCAGCATCAACGCGACGGCGTTGGCAATATCGCCGCTGCCAAAACCGACACCGACTGCCAGTCCCTCGGGCATATTGTGCAGCGTAATCGCGAGGATAAAGAGGATGACCGGCGCGAGCCGTTCGTTGGTGATCGGCAGCGTTGCATCGGGGGCATTAGGATCCTGCCGTCGTCGTCCGGTCAGAAGGTAGTGCGCATGGGGGACGAGTCCATCCGATCGGTCTAAAAACAGCGCGCCCAACCCGACGCCGATCAACACCGGAAACGGGTTCCCTCCCGAGTACTGCTCGATCCCCGGAATGATGAGACTGGTAAACGCTGCCGCGAGCATCACGCCAGCCGCAAAGCCGAGGGCGCCGTCCATCGTCCGTTCGGAAGGGTTCCGCCAGACCAACACCAAGGAGGCCCCAAACAGGTTGAACGCCGCGATAATCACCCCACCGACGAGCCCATGGATGACCCGGTTCGGCCCGACGATATCGATGAACTGCTCGGCAAGTGCCATCGTCCCGGTGTCACGCCCGGCCCACAAAGGTGTTACAATCGCTTTCGAGCCGATCGGCGACCCGATTCGGTTCGTTGCGTTATGCTCTCGGGGTCAGTTCACTGGGTACAACCGGTCGGTTATCCGTCGACCCGGCTGAATTCCTGCTGGATCGCCTCGTGGATCTCCGGGACCGGCGGTGTGTCCATGGTTGGGTCGAGTCGGTGGTTCCCGATCCACTTGTACCGGATCGTCCGGTCGGTATCGATGAGAAAACACGACCGGCGCGACCGCGAGAGCAGCTTGAAGACGCGGTATTTCACGCCGAACGCCTCGGCGATCGACAGATCGCCATCGGAGTACAACGGAAAGGTCAGATCGAGATAGTCGATGAAACGTTTGTGGGTGGCGACCCGCGATTTGCTGATCCCGACGACTTGGACCGTATCGTTGGCGGAGAACCACCCGAAATCCCGGAAGTCACACCATTCGTCGATGCAGTCGGGCGTGAAGTCGTTCGTGTAAAACGACAGCAGTACTGGCCGATCATCCAAGAGCGTAGTCAACGCAACGTCGTCGACCGTCCCGTCCGGCGAGACAAGCGGTGCGGTGAACGTCGGTGCCTTCTCCCCCACCGCGAGTCCACTGGATGATGGCATCCCTCTCACCTATTGGGTATCGACACATAACATCCCGGGTCTGTCGATAGCCGGTTACTCCTCTCGAACGCCGCCAACATTTACCTCGGTCTCTCGCTTTACTCGGTGCGTATGGTGTACGAAACCATCGGCAATTCACCGGTCGATTGGGCCGGCAAATCCTATCCGGCGATAAAGGACATCGCCGCCCAGGACGACTCAATTCTCATCGTGCCGGTCGCCAGCCTCGAACAACACGGGTACCACCTCCCGACTGCGACCGACACGATCCTCGTCGACGCCGTTTCCCATCTCGGTGCCGAGCAGGTCAGCGATGAGATCCCGCTGTTGATCACCCCGCCCGTCTGGAGCGGCTACTCGCCCCATCACATGTCGTTCGGTGGGACCGTCACCATCGCATTCGAACAGGCCCTACACGTCCTTGAGGATATCACGCACGCCGCCCTGACGAACGGCTTCGATACACTCCTGTTGGTCAACGGCCACGGCGGCAACCGGCCGCTGATCGCCACCGCGACCCAGACCATCGGCAACGTCCACCCCGACATCGAGGTGCTCGGCCTCACGTACTTCGAGCTTGGCCAGTACTTCATGGACGAGCTCCGCGACAGCGAGCGTGGCGGGATCGCTCACGGCGGCGAACTCGAAACCTCGATGATGCTCCATCTCCGCCCCGATCTCGTCGACGAGGACGCGATCGCCGTCAATTACTGGGACAATCCCTACGGAAAATACGCCGCCAGCGATCTCCTGGGATCCGGCGTTTTGAGTGCCAACCTCGATATCGGTGCCGACAGCGACAGCGGCACCCTGGGCGATCCGTCGTTGGCGAGCGCGGAGAAAGGCGAGGTCATGGTCGAGGCCTACACCGAGGAGATGGCGGAACTCCTCCGGACGATCGCCGCGGCCTGAGACCTCATGGCCGACCGCTGTTGTCGATAATAGCACTGTGGTCCTCCTTAGCTGTGGTCCACGATCGATCATCGCCCCGATCCCCCTAAGGGCCGAGTCAGGCGACCGGCACTGTCCGGTCACGCCATCGTATTCGACGCCTCCACCCAAATCGGTCCGACCCAGGCCATTCCGGGATAGCGATCCCGACTCGCCTGGCGAACCCGCACCGTGTAGACGTCGCCGTCTGTTTGCCGTCGCTCATCCCAGGCCATCCCGGTAACGGGGGCGTCGTCGGTCCATTCGCCGCTGAGGGTATAGCTGTCGAGATCGGCATTCGGATCGTCGGTCCCGTCGATCCGTCGCCAGGCCGTGTTGTTCTTGGTGACGGTGACGGTCGCGATCGGAGCGGTCCCGGCGACGTCGACGGTGATCTCCCGGGACGTTTCGGGCGTATCGACGACGACAGCGTCGTCTTGGGTGGCCACATCGACGCCGTTCACTCGGAAGTCGACGAGCATGCGATCCGGTTGGGTGGTTGCGTAGACGGACCGTGACCGAAGCGCCGCAAAGATCGCCTCGCGACTGAGTTCGGGCGCGAGGAAGGCCGTGAGACCACCCGGATAGCTCTGTTCGTCCCAGACCCGCCAGATATTCCCCCAGCCCAGCCCGTTTCGTCGCCACTCCTGGAACGACGGCAGATGCGGGCGGGTGTGGATGATCGAGTGGCCGGGATAGGGCCCGTGGAAATCCGCCCCGCCGATCATCCCGACCTTGTACCCCATTCGATGGGCATCCTGGACGTAATGACCGGCCTCGTCGATCTCGCCTTGACCCATCGCCAAGGGGAATTCGTTGCCGTCCCGGCCGGGATATTCGCTTGAGCCCCACTGGGAGTAGACCTCGACCAGCGGCGCGAGGTCGTCGTCGTAGGCCACATCGGCAAAGTCGAACGGGTACATCGCCTCGGCGGGATGGTGCGGGATCGTCACCACGCCGGTGTCGTGTTGTTCATCCCAGTCCCGAAGCCGATCCCAGAGCTGTTCGTAGGTGTTGGTCCCTGCGGTCAGCGAATCGAACAGCGTCGCGTCGACGCTGTCCTCGAAGTAGACGTTGATATGGCCACCCATGTTGGGCTGTTTCGTCCACTCGTAGGCCGGGAGGGTGACGAACTTCCCGTCCTCGTTGAACGTCTCGGCGAGGGCACAGAGCCGATCGAAATACTCCCGATGCATGCGCCGGCGCTGCCACTGTGGCGGGATGAAAAACCCCATCGTGTCGTGGTCGGTGTACGCGACGACGTCGAGATCCATCACGTCACGGCCGAACCGGTAGCCGCGTTCGGCCTCCCCCGTGCCGTCGGAGTGGATCGAGTGGAGATGGATATCGCCCCAGTAGACGCCATGGTTTCGCTCCCCGTCGGCCCTAACGCGGACGGGATTCGAGACGAACCGTTCGTCGGTCTGTTGGTCCCGAAGGATGAGATACTGGACCCCCGGCGTGACGAATTCGACGCCATCGAGCTTGGCGACGCCGTCGTTAGGGGGCTCGATCGCGATCGTCCGTGGGTGGTCCGCTTCGGGATCTGTCGTATCGAGTCCGAGCGTGCCGTCGAAGTCACGGTACAGCCGTTCACACTGATCCCAGACCTGTACAGTGAGCGACAGGGTCGTTCCCGGCGTCGTCGTCGAGGGGAGGATAGCGTGATAGCGGTCGAACCGCTGGGTTCGATTCGCCAGCAGCTCCCGTGGGGATGGTGCATTCCGGGCGAACACCTTCACCGTCTCGGCGAGCTTGACGAGCGGCCCGACCGACGAACGGTTCATCGCTGATCGGTCACGCCAGTGTCTCGGTCAGTCACGGCTAACGCCTCCGTTGGTCGCTGCTGTACTTTGCTGGCCCTTTGATCATCAATTGACTCGAATCACGTCTATCGGACGCTCGTATATGTGTCTTCGTGGAATCTCATCGATTCGTGACGACCATCCCGTTTTCTTGGAAAATACTACCGATCGGTTGCACCCGAGCAATACGAATGGGCCAGCACGGA
>JAXINS010000110.1:0-15930 GCA_034190395.1 Chewarchaeum aethiopicum (SeqCode) | reverse complement strand
TGGGGTTGATTGCCGTCATCATGGGCGGCTACATCGCCCTTTTCGCCTCGACGGGCAATCAGAGCCCTCACCTGCTGCGGTTTTTCGATTACGAGACCCCATCGGCGTTGCCTACCCTCGCCGCGACGCCGGAGGAATCGGCGCTGGTGCTGTTAGTCGATGACGGCTCGACCGGCTCACAGACGGTTCAGGGTGGGCTGCTTGAGTTGGCGCCACAGCTTCCCGAGTTCGTCTCACTGACGTTGATGGTGCTTGGAAGCCTGCTGGTCATCGGCGCCCCGTTGTGGCTGTGGTTTGGCTGGGCCCCGATCGATCGGATTTTCGGCTGATCGGCGGTCGCTCAGAGGTCCAGAAGGTCCCGAACCTCCGCTGGTGTCGCTACCGGCCGGCCGAGACGCTCGGCGATGTCGACGATTCGTTCGACGAGCTGGGCGTTGCTTTCGGCCAACTCACCGCGAGCATAGTAGACGTTGTCCTCAAGCCCGACGCGGACGTGGCCCCCGAGCAGGATTCCGAGTGTCGCAAACGGGAGCTGATGGGGCCCGATCCCGAGGGTATTGAACTCCGCCCCGTCGGGGAGGTTGTGAAGCAGGTTGAGGAAGTTCTCCGGCGTGGGTGGGGTAAGCGTCCCCGAACCCACAATACAGTTGATATACGGCGGCGGTGCGAGGTCCGTCCGATCCATCAGGGCGTGGACTTCGTTGAGATGGCCGTTGTTGAACACCTCGATTTCGGGTTTGATGTCCTTTTCCAGCATCTCCTCATGGAAGGCATCGACCATCGCTCGGGTGTTCTCGCTGGTGAGTCGGTCGTAGCGATTCATCGGGCCCATGTCGAGTGACGCCATCTCCGGTGGGGGATCGGTTTTGAGAGCTTCAATCCGGTGTTCGAGCGGGGCGCCGGTCCCGCCGGTCGAGTGTTGGATGATGATCTCATCGGTCCGTGCCCTAATCGCGGCGTCGATGGCCTCGAATCGCTCGCGATCGAACGCCCGTTCGCCGTTGTCCTGGCGGGCGTGGAGATGGACGATCGAGGCCCCGGCGGCCTCACACGCGCCAGCGGCGGCCCCGATCTCCTCCGGTCGTTCGGGCAGGTTCGGGTTCGCCTCTTTGCCATGGACGCCGCCGGTCAACGCGGCGGTCACGATCACCGGTTTGCCGTCGAGATACTCCTGATACGCCATGATCAGTCACGCCCTGCCTGTTCGCGGAAGATCTCACAATGACGCGTATGATCCAACTCAAACCGATCGTTACAGATGTCGGCCCGCATCGGCTGGACGAACCGGTCGGCGGCCGTGCAGTAGGCCCGTGGGGTGTCGAATTCCGCGTCGCTTTCCTCGTCGGATTCGCGATAGTCGAGATAGGGACAGCCGGCATCCATGATAGCGCGCACCGCTGCCGGCGACCTAAAGCTTCCCGCTCGACATGGTTTATGCCCATCCGGTAGTGACACCGTGATATGTATGATGCCATCGTGATCGGTGGGGGCATCGTCGGCGCGGCGACCGCCTATCACCTCGTCCGCGAGGGTGTCGAGACGCTTTTGATCGATCGGGCCGACGAGGGCCGGGCAACCGACGCTGGAGCGGGGATCCTCGCCCCCGAGACCAGCGGTCGGGTCACTGACCGAACCTGGGGGGATTTCGCCGTCGAGGCGGTCGCTCATTACGAGCAACTCGTGGAGTATCTCCGGGCCGACGGCATCGAGGAGACGGGCTATGCGGTCTGTGGCAAGCTCACGGTTGCGACCACGCCCGCTGAGCTCGATGCCTACCGGGAGACCTACTCGGCGGTCATGGATCGCCAGCAACGGACCGAACACCCACCCGAGGAGACCCTTTATGAAGTCGATGCGTCCACGGCAGCCGAGCTGTTCCCCCCTCTCGGATCGATCGAACGCGCGTTGTATTACGAAAACGCAGCCCGCGTCGACGGCCGTATCTTCACCGATGCCATGCTCGAAGCAGGTCGAACCCATGGCCTGTCGGTCGTCAATGAATCCGCCGAACAGCTCCAATTCGACGGCGATCGAGTGACCGGTGTCGTCACTGATACCGACGAGTACGCCACCGAAACCGTCGTCATCTCCGGCGGTGCGTGGTCCGGGGATTTCGGGGATCAACTCGGGGTCACGATTCCGATCGAGCCCCAGCGCGGGCAGATCATCCACGTCGAGGCCGACGACGCTGCGACCGGCGAGTGGCCGATCGTTTCCGCGTTTAGCGACCACTACATGGTTCCCTGGCCGGGCGGACGGGTAGTCGCCGGGGCAACCCGGGAAAGCGGCGTGGGGTTTGTGCCCCATTCGACGGTCGCCGGAACAGAAGAAGTCCTCGCCGAGGCACTGCGGGTGGCGCCCGGACTGTCCGACGCGCGGATCGTCGATATGCGAGTCGGCTTGCGTCCCCTGACGGCCGATCTGTTGCCGGTTCTCGGCGGTGTTCCTGGTGTTGAGGGGATCGAATTGGCCACGGGCCACGGGCCGACAGGCCTCCAGCTCGGTCCCTACAGCGGGAAACTCATCGCGGACCGTATCCGCGGCGACGAGCCCTCGACGGATATCAGTCCGTTTGGGATCGAGCGATTCCAGAACTGATCGAACAAAAGACGAGACTCGAGCTTGCTCAGGCTGCTAATTCGGCGGCCGTCTCGGATTGTTCGGCCTGCGCGGTCGATTGGACGCCGTTCAGGGCAATCAGCCCGAATCCGACCTTCGAGACGACATCGAGATACATGACCACGACAGCCATCGTTCCGGTGTTCATCAGATCGAGTGCGGCCGGCCCGGTCATCCAGGCGATCGGGTAGATGAGCCAGAGGACGCCGATCATGTTCCGGAGTTTCTTCGCGAGCGCGGTCACCCGATAGGGCTGTGATTCGCTGGCCGCCGTCACCGGGCCATACAGTAGATACAGAAGTGCACCGAAGGCCACCGTTGCGACGGCGAAGGCGCCGTACTTGACCGGCGGCGTCGTAAAGGTCGCGACCATCCCGAACCCGATCACGCCGACGTCAGCGGCCACCAGCTTGGCGAGCACGCTCTTGTCGGCGTTGGCGACCATCCCGACGTACAGTACCAACAGGACCGTCGTCAACAGCCAGTCGATATACCGCGGGACGAAGATCGTATCCCCGTTGACCATCAGTGTGCCGATCCCGAAGGTCATCACAGCGTAGGCTACGGCGGCGATCCCGGGGATTCCCGCCAGGATCGCATACAGCGTTCGGTCACGGCCCGATGCGTTCGCCATTGCCGTCAGGAGGACGATCGTGGCGATCGCCATGAATGCGGTCCCGACGGCGTATGTCATCGTGATGTCGAATGCCATGGATTAGTCCTCCGTCACTGGAGCGTTCGTCGGCGTCGGATCGGTCGGATGGATCCCTTCGCCGGTCTCCTGTTGGATCGTGAACTGTCTGAGGAGTTCTTTCAGTGAATCCGCCCGCTCGGCGAGTGCCGATACCTCGTCGGTCACCTCGTCGATGGACGCGGTCTGT
Organism: Chewarchaeum aethiopicum (SeqCode); assembly: GCA_034190395.1. Lineage (GTDB taxonomy): Archaea > Halobacteriota > Halobacteria > Halobacteriales > Hikarchaeaceae > Chewarchaeum > Chewarchaeum aethiopicum. The sequence continues at coordinate 12,430 of JAXINS010000110.1, read as the reverse complement.
TGTTCGGTCGCCGCCGCGGCCCCTTCGGCCTCGTCGACGGTTTCGTTGCTGATGTCGGCGACTTCGTCGATCATCGCCGAGACTCGCTGGAGCGATTCGGCCTGTTCACCCGTTGCGTCGTTGATTTCCTGGATCGCGCTGTCGGCGTCCTCGACCCGATCGACGATCCGTTCGAGCTCCTGAAGCGCGTTTTCGACCGTTTCGACGCCGGTTTCGACCCGTTCGCTGGTCTGTTGGATGTCCTCGACGGTCTTGCCCGTCTGTTCTTGGAGCCGCTCGATGCGTTGTTCGATCTCTTCGGCGGACTCTTTGGTCTCCTCGGCGAGGGATTTTACCTCGTCGGCGACCACGCTGAATCCATCGCTGTTCTGGTTGTTCGAGCGAGCGGCCTCGATCGAGGCGTTCAACGCAAGGATGTTCGTCTGCTCGGCGATATCCCTGATGACCTCGACGATCTCCCCGATCTCGTTCATCTCCTCGTCGAGCGCCTGGATCTCCTCGACGGTTGCGCTCGTCTCGGCTTCGACCTGGTTGATCTCGTCGATCGCCGTTTCGGCGGCCTCACGACCGGACTCGCCGGCCGCAGCGGCCTCGTTTGAGGTTTGTGCGATCGAATCGACCGTCGCGGCGATCTCTTCGGCACTGGCCGAGAAGTCGCTCATCTCGCCGGAGATCTCCTGGAGTTGGGTGTCTTGGCGGGTCGCCCCATCGGAAATCTCCTGGACGGCTTCGGTCACTTCGCGGCTGGCGCTTTTGACTTCGGTAGCGCTGCCCTCGACCTCCTCGGCGGCCGTGGCGACATCGAGGGCGAATTCCTCGAGGCGGGCCAGCGTCAGCTCGATATCGGCGATCATCTCGTTGAATTCCTCGCCGATCTCGGCCATCGCCTGGTTGGAACTGTTGGGATCGAGCCGCCGGGACAGATCCCCGTCGGCGATCGCCTGCATCTCGGTACGGTATTCCTCGGCTTTCTCCTCGAGTTGGCTGCGCATCTCTTCGGCTTCCTGGCGAGCGGCTTCGGCCTCCTGGCGTTCGGCTTCGACCTCGGTGATCTTCTCGCGCAGTGAATCACGAAGGTTCGCAAAGGAAGCATAGAGCGTGCCGAACTCGTCACGACGACCGGTAGTGAGTTCGACATCGAGATCGCCGTTAGCCATCTGTTCGGCCTTCGAGGAGAGCTGTTTGAGGGCGATCAACGTGTTACTCCCGACCGTCACCCCGACGACGGCGATGCTCGTCATGGCGACGAAGATCAATCCGATGATGCCCGACAGCACCGAGGAGCCGACGGCAAACGCCTCCTGTTTGGGCACGTGAACCATCACGACCCAATCCTTGCTTTCGAGGCCGGTGTAGCTCATCAGGAGGTTCCGGTTTTGTTCGACCATCTCGGTCACACCGGTGGTTCCGTCAAGCGCCTGTTTGATCGCGGGCAGATCGCCGCCCCCTTCGTGTTTCGTCCCGATTTTGTCGGGGTTGGGATGGGCGATGAACCGGCCGTCGCTGTTGACGATCACGGTCGTCTTTTCGCCGGACTGGCCGAGCGCTTCGGTCCGTTTGCCGATGTTGACCATGTAGACGATCGCCTTGTGGTCGGCGCCCTCGATCGGCGAGATAACCGCGACGACCGGGAAATCGACCGCCGGGATCCGGAACGGCTGACTCACGTAGGTGTCATCCGGTCCGTCGAACTCCGGCGGATCCTCGGCGAAGGCGGCGCCCTGTTTCTTCGGGCTAACGCCGACCATGGAGTCAGCGGAACTCGTCACGATCTCCATCGACTGGCTGTCGAGATAATGGACCGCGACGACGGCTTCCGGGACCTGATCGTTGGCCATCAGCTCCTTGAGTCGCGACTGGATCCGATCGGTATCGCCGCTGGCGAACACCGGGTGATCCGATGTCGTGGCGGCTTGGGTCCGGACCGAATCCAGCCACGTGTCGAACTCACTGGCCTGGAGTTCGGCGTCCGCTCGGAGATTCGCTCTGACGTTTTCACGCACCTGTTCGGACGTCTGTAGATGGGTAACGGTCCCGTAACCGATGACGATGGCCGAGACCGCTAGTAGGGCAATAACGAGCTTAGCTGCGTAACTCCCCCGAAGCCAAGCTCCTGCAACCTGCGTCATGGTTTGAGGTAATCAAAACTTGTCAGAATATATCATTAAAGCTGGGACGAAAATTTCATCAGTGATAATAACGCGTCGTAGACGCCCTGATATGCGAACGTCGGTTATGTCAGTAAAACGGAAAACTGCCTCAGCTATGCAGGGTATCGGGGTCGAGCCAGACGACGAACTCGTCGTCCTTTTTGACGACCCCTTTCACGGCTTCCTCATCGGCGACTGATGGGTCATCGACGTCGGCCTGATCGACCTCGACGACCTGATAGACATCATCAACGATCCACCCGACCGCCCCCTGTTCACCGGTTCGATCGGGATCGAACACCACGATCCGGCTGCCGCGCGTGTCGTCCTCGATATTGAGGACCGTTTTCGGGTTGATGATCGACGTCGTTCGTCCGCGGAGATCCATCACGCCCTCCACGTGGGGTGGTGAGTTCGGAATCTCGGTGAGATCACCCATATCGACGATTTCGGCCACGTAATCGATGTCGATACTGTAGGTTTCCTCGCCAAGCCGAAACTCCAGCACCTGCACACCTTTGTTCGCCGCCTCGGCCAGTTCTGATACGCCAGTTTCACTCATGAATGGGATCTGTAATCGTTGTTTCCGCTGGATTCTCGCCGGTCTGTGGCCGCTCTCAAAGCGGACTCCGTCTGGACTACCGGAGCTTCAAGCGCCGGCCGTGTACTGTCGCTATCCAGTAGTGGCTATCCTCAAAATAAAAAGGTCCGCCCTCAGTTATCAGTCGTGATTATCGACTCCCGACCGCCGTGTGGTGGATACGGAATGGCACGGTAACGACCAGTCGTTGCTGAGTGGCCGGGCCAACGTGGTTTCATCCGTGAAACGTATGGTTATCACAAGTGAATATGTGGTCCGAGGATTTATCTCTCCGTTTTCGATTGTTTCTCACAAGTGCGTATGCAGCGATCCCATCCTCTCAGTGCCCGATCGTCCCAGCAGTCCTTTGCGTTCTCATGGAAGTGTGACGGTGTCCGGTCTCCGAGAGGTCGGGATCAGCTGGTGACCACGGTGATCGGCCGTACCGATCGCAATGTCATGTCTGTACTACCCGAATAATGGCCCGGACTGGTAGCTATAGGGCGGTCGTCGTTGATGACTCGCAGTTTATGCGAACCGTGATCAGCGATATCCTCGAGCGGGGCGACTTCGAGGTCGTCGCCACCGCACGCGACGGTCGTGATGCGGTGTCGACGGTTGCCGAGGTCGAGCCGGATCTCGTGACAATGGATCTTGAGATGCCCCAGATGGATGGGCTTGCGGCCGTCGAACGGATCATGGAGACGACGCCGACGCCGATTCTCATGTTGAGTGCCCACACCGACGAAGACGCCGACGTTACCTTCGAGGCGTTGGATCGTGGGGCGGTTGATTTCTTTACGAAACCGGGGGGCGAAGTCTCGACCGGTATTCAATCGCTTGAAGAACAGTTGTTGGAGAAAGCGACCTCGGTCGCGATGGCGGACGTCGGGACCCATCAACCGACGGACACGACCGGTGGCTCGGTCGTCAGTCCCGATTCCGCGGACTTCGTCAGGAACCCGACGGTCGTCATCGGTGCCTCCACCGGCGGACCGAACGTCGTCGAGCAGATCCTCGGAGCGATCCCGGAGTCACTGGCCGCCCGGATCCTGATCGTCCAGCACATGCCCGACGGCTTTACGGGCCGGTTCGCTGACCGATTGGATCGAACCAGCGATTACGACGTCCGGGAGGCGACCGATGGCGAACGGATCGGCGACGGGGAAGCCCTGGTCGCCAAGGGTGGCAAACACCTCCGGGTCGTCGGATATCACGACGGACGGCTCCGGGTGAAACTCACCGAGGACGCGCCACAGAACGGCGTCCGACCGGCGGTCGACGTCACGATGGAAACCGCCGCCCAGACGATCACGGATCCGACAATCGGCGTCATCCTGACCGGCATGGGGCGTGACGGAGCTGCCGGTATGCAGGCCATCGCCGACACCGGCGGCCATACTATCGTCCAAGACGAGGAGACGGCGGCCGTCTTTGGGATGCCAAAGCGGGCGATCGAGACCGGCTGTGTCGAATCGGTGTTACCGGTCGATCAAATCGCATCAGGAATCGTTGACACACTTCGAACGGAGGTACCCTCACGATGAGTGAAGACTATCTCGACGCGTTCATACAGGAGAGCCGCGAGGAGATCACGAAGCTGAACAATTCGCTGTTGTCATTGGAGTCAAATCCCGACGACGAAGAGGCGATGGAACAGATCTTCCGGACTGCCCACACGCTGAAAGGCAACTTCGGTGCGATGGGATTCGACGCCGCAAGTGAGCTGGCCCATGCGATCGAGGATCTCCTTGATGCAATCCGGGACGGCGAGATCGATGTGACTCCCTCGATTATGGATCTCATCTTCGAAGGGGTCGATCTGATCGAGGCGATCGTCGACGAGATCGATCAACACGGCGAATCGACGATCGATCCAAGCGATATCGAATCCCAGATCCGGGTTGTCATCGAGGATGGAAGCGCCCCCGAGGCGACTGATTCGGCGTCTACAACCGATACCGATGAGGAAGCTGCTCCCGGCGACGAACCGGGTACATCGGATGGTCCGATAGCGGGGACAGCCGATCTCCTCGGTGACACCGACGTGATGGCGGCCGAGTATGACCAGCTACACCACGTTAACGTCGAGATGGGCGATTCGGATATGCCGGGGGTCGATGCGATGTTCGTCATCGAGGCCGCCGAACAGGACGGGTCCCTGATCGAAAGCCAGCCCGATCGGAGTGCCATCGAGGACGGCGACTACGAGGATACCTTCGAGTTGTTGATCGCCGACGTCGATCCGGAGATACTCGACGAGGAACTGTCCACCAATACCGCCACTGACTCGATTACGGTTACGCCCATCGATGGTTCGATGGCCGATACAGCATCGACAGCCGAGGATACACTGGCGGACGCGCCGGCTGCGGAGTCTGCGGAGGCCGGGTCGGCGGATGAGGCGGAACCGGCTGGCTCCACGGAGCCGGCGGATACGGCCGAATCAGACGCCGCTGACGAGGATCGGTCGAACGACCCATCCACCGGGGATTCGAGCGGCGATGAGATCCAATCCGTCCGAGTCGATGTCGATCAGCTCGACGTCCTACACGGACTCGTCGAACAGCTCGTGACCAGCCGGATCAAACTCCGACGAGCCGTTACTGAGGGTGATCGTGACGCGGCGCTCGATAACCTCGACGAGTTGGACAAGATCACGTCCAGCTTGCAGGATACGGTCATGGACATGCGCCTGATCCCGTTGAAGAAAGTCGTCGGGAAATTCCCACGACTGGTCCGGGATCTCGCCCGCGAGCAGGACAAACAGATCGATTTCCAGATGAGCGGCCAGGACGTCGAACTCGATCGGACGATCCTCACGGAGCTGTCCGATCCACTGATGCATATCCTCCGGAACGCGGTCGATCACGGTATCGAACCGCCAGCGGAACGCGAGGAACGTGGCAAGCCGCCAACCGGGACGATCGAGCTGCGAGCCGAACGCGAGCGCGATCACGTCACCGTCGAGATCGAGGACGACGGCCGGGGACTGGACGTCGAAGAGATCGCCGACAAAGCCATCGAGGAAGGCATCAAGACACCTGCGGACATCGAGGAGATGGACGACGATGAGATCTATCCGCTGATCTTCCATCCCGGCTTTTCGACCGCCGATGAAGTCACCGACGTGAGTGGCCGCGGCGTCGGGATGGATGTCGTCCAGGAGACGGTGTCCCAGCTCGATGGTTCGTACACCGTCGATAGTGAACCCGGTGAAGGGACCGTTGTCACACTGAAATTGCCGGTGACCGTAGCGATCGTGAAGGTGCTGTTTGTCCGGGCGAACGGCCGGGAGTACGGCATTCCGATCAAAAGTATCGACGAGATCATGGGCCGACAGAATATCCGGACGATCAACGGCACCGAGGTCCACGAACACGATGACGAGATCTATCCGATCATCGATCTCGGGGAGACCCTGGCGATCCAGGAGACGGCCGACAACGGCCAGTCGTCGACCGACGGCGAATCGATGTTGATCCGGATCCGCGAGAACGAACGACTGGTCGCGCTTGAGTGCGATGCTGTGGAGAACCAGGAGGAAGTCGTCGTCAAACCACTCGAGGGTGTGTTGCGTGAAACGCCCGGCCTGGGTGGGACCGCCGTGCTCGGTGACGGCGACGTCGTCCCCATTTTAGACGTCGAAACCCTGGGCCGGGAGACGACGCCGGTCGCCCCCTCTTGAGGACCGAGCAGTGATCGAATCCAATCTCAATCAACTCGACCATGCCAGAGAACGACGCTGAACTAACCGCAAAGGCCGCGATCAAAGACCACCTCGCCGACAGGGAGCAATTCGCCACCGATTATTACAACGACGCCTATCTCGATCGGCGGATCGATGCCCGTGTCCGGCGGGTCGGCGCTGAGGATTACGGCGAGTATCTTGATATTCTCCGTTCCGATCGAACCGAAGAGGAGCAACTGCTTGATTTTCTCAGTGTCAACGTCACGAGCTTCTTTCGTAACCCCGATGTCTGGGATCGGATCCGAACGGTTCTCGAGGAGTTGACCGCCGATGGCCGAACCCGGGTCTGGAGTGCGGCGTGTGCCGACGGCCGCGAGCCCTACTCGATCGCTATGCTCGCGCTGGACGATCCAGATATCAACGATCGGAATCTCGACATCACCGCCACCGATATCGATGCCGATACGCTCGAGACGGCCCGCGAGGGCGTCTACGAGACGACCCAAACCACCGACATCCAGGAGGAACTCGCCCCGATCGACGATTACGACCAGTTCATCGATCAGGACGGGGATCGGTTCGCCGTCAGGGACCGGGTCAAACGCACGATCTCCTTCGAACAGCACGACCTGATCCACGGCGAGCCGATGCGGGATTTCGACCTGGTGTTGTGTCGCAATCTCCTCATCTACATCGATCGGGAGTACAAAGAGCCGATCTTCGAGACTCTCCATGGCTCGCTTGATTCGGATGGCTATCTGGTTATCGGGATGACCGAAACGCTTCCACGGGGCTATCGCGACGTCTTTGAGACCGTAGACAAACGCTTGCGGGTGTATCGCAACGGAGGGGAGTGAGATGTCGCTGTACCAGCTCAGTATGGACGGTGATACCGAGACAATCCTCGAGTATCTCCAACAGAGCGATGAACCCCAACTCAGGGAACGCGCGGCCGAACTCCTGGGTGATCTCGAGGCAGCCGATCCGAAGGTAACCGATGAGCTCGTCCGGGTCGCCAGGACCGATCCCGACGATACGGTCACCGCCGCCGCGATCGACGCCCTCAATCAGATCGGGCTCGAGGCGGTCGAGAAGCTCATCGCCCGGATGACCGACTCCGATTTCGATGCGAACGCCGATTGGGCGAAAGTCCAAGCGTTCGTCAAGGCGCTCTCGGCGGATATCCCCGAACTGCGGATCGCCGCGGCCAACGCCCTCGGCGAACTCGGCGAGGCCAACGCAGTGCCGCCGCTGGTCGATCGGCTCAACGATACCGATCCCCGCGTCAGGGAACGGGCCGCCCGATCGCTCGGTATCCTAGCCGATCCCCGAGCGGTCGATCCCCTCATCCAGCATTTAGATGACGAGCATCCCCGCGTCCGTCGGGAGGTCGCCGAGGCGTTGGGTGCGATCGGTTCGGACAAGGCCGTCTCCGCCCTGCAGGATCTGCTCGAGGACAGCAACGAGTCCGTTCGACGGATCGCGATCGATGGGTTGGGGAACCTCGGCCGGCCGGAACCGATCCCGGATCTCGTCGAGGCGTTGTCGGATCCCAGCCCGATCGTTCGGCGGGCTGCCGTCTTTGCGATCATCGATCTGTTGTCGAACGCACCGGCCGATCGGAGTCACGACATCCGTGAGCGGGCGGTCGATCGGCTCAAAGAGACCGACGATCGTGAGCTCATCGACACGTTGGTCGAAATCCTCGAGGAGAGTTCCCAGACGGCCCAACGGCGAAATACCGCCTGGCTGTTGGGTCGGATCACCGCCGACGCGGGCCGACGCAAAGCCGTCCGGGCACTCATCGATGCCTTAGAGGATGACGATGAGTTCACCCGCCGGTTTGCCGCGACCAGTCTCGTCGAGATCGGCGGTCTCATCGTCGAAGAGGAGTTGTTCGAGGTTATCGACGACGGTTCGTTCTCGGTGGATGCTCGCGCACAGGCGGTGTTCACGCTGGGCAAGGTCGGTGGCGATCGATCCAAAGAGCGGATCGAGGATCTGCTCGAGACGACGGATGAAGAAGAGATCCGCAAACAGGCCTTCTCGGCGATCTCGAAGCTCGGTGGTCAACGATAACCCCGGATTTTCGGTCGTGATAGCCGGATGTTTAACTACAATCGACTCCTACTGGCTCGTACACCCCGACCGATCGCATGAGTGAAGGTGAACACAAGGTTGCTGATACCCAGGGGAAATTTCTGCAGGTCGTCGAGAGCGGGCGCCAACGCTCCGATGTCTCCTGGCAGCAGGGCCGGATCATCCTCTCGAACAAGCGGCTGATCCTGGTGGATAACGACGGGAAGCGTGCGCTCCCGCTCAAAAAACTCCAGAGCCTCGAGGGTCGGTACGATGTCAATCAGATGGTCGCCGAGGTGGCGAACTACCTCAGTCTCCAGTTCGGCGACGATGTCTTTCTGATCGCCCCCAGCGACCATACCGAGTTCGAGTGGACGCTGTATCAGACACTGTTGAACCGGACGGTCGTCATCGCACGCCACCCCGCGGTCGAAGGTGGAGTGGTCCAGGATACCGATTGGGAGAAAGCCCAACTCAAAGTCGAGGAGGGCGAGCTCAACGTCGTGTTGGCCAGCGGCGGCTTGGTCGCGATCGATCTCGATGATATCGGTTCGATCGAGGAAAACCGTCGGACGGTCATGGACGACAAACGGGACATCCTGGAGGTCGAACACTCCGAGGAGGGTACGAGCGTCGAAACCTATCTCTCCGGCCAACCCCGCCACGTCGCGATCGTCAAATCACTGCTCGAAAAGGGCGCCCAGCAATCCGAGGCCGGGATCGAACTCGATGACGACGAAAAACAGGTGCTGATGGCGCTTTACTCCGGCGTTTCGCCGTTCGAAATTCCCGATTTCGTGGGCATGGAGGTCGATGAAGTCGAGTCGGTCTTCGATCGGTTGATCGAGCTCGATATCTTAGAGGAAGTTCGAAAACGACGTGAGGTGACGTTGAAAGCCCGCGGGCGTAACATCGCGAGCGAGGCGATGAACGAACAGTGAATCGTTGATCAGCTTTGGAACGATCCGGCCACAATCGTTCAGGGGGCAGGGACGGGCGATCAGCCAAAGAGCTGATCCGACCGGTTGAGTGCGACGACTTCGCCGGCCTTGGTGAGGACGAGCTTCTCGTCATCCTCCTCGATGAGCCCATAGCTCATGAGCCGTTGAAGCGTCTCCTTTGGTGTAGTATCGGGGAGGATTCGATCGAGCGACTGTAGTCCAGCGCCACTATAGAGGCCGAGTAACGTTCGGAGTTCTCCATCCGACAGGCTGAGATCGGCGACGTCACGGAGCTCGACCATGTAGTCGATGCTGAGATACCGTTCGAGAAGCAACATCCCCCGCGGGGAATCGAGTGCGACGATCGAGGTCGTCGGTTGGCCGGTCGTCCGATGATGCACCGCCAGTGCCGGGCGGGACGTTTCGTCCAGTTCCCGGTTGACCTGGTCGATGCCGATAACCGCATCGAGGGCGATCCGGAACGGCGATTCCTCATCCAGCAGGGCAATACTCTCGCGATCGACTTTTAGCTGCCCTTCGGTCGAGCCTAAATCCATCACCCGACCACCGATCCGTTCGGGGTGACGAATATAGACCGAGGCGCCGTGTAACAGGCTCTTGAAGAGAACGGTTCGAAACCGCTCGATCATCTCCTCGTCGGCCTCGATCACCGCGAACTGTCGGCGGTCGTTTCGTTCGTAGGTAATCGAGACGGCGTCCTCGAAGTACTCACGGACTTTTTCCGGAACACGACCCAGTCGAATATCGACGATCGAGGAGATCGGGATCGGCGTTTTGCCACGCTGGTTGACGAGGACAACGGCTGATTCGTTCATCACGATCCGCCCCTGAACCGGTGTTTCGGTTCTGAGTTCCGAGGCGGCGAACTTCGCGACGAAGTCAGCGATTACGGATTTTGCCATCGCCATCCTCCAGCGAGGTGCCGGCCGACACCCACCATGTTACTCTCATATTCGGTCCATTACGTATCTATATTTCGCTCAGATCGTCAGGATGGTCCCGACGAGCAGCTGGGTAAGTATCGAAATCCCGAGCCCGAGCCAGATCAGCATCACGAAGTGGAAATAGGAGTTTGCCTTGTGGCCCCCGTCGACGGTCCGGATCATCAACGACGACAGGAGAGCGTTGAACATGATCACGACGATGAGGAGGTACTCGATCTGGGGGATATTGTAAACACCGGTGTTGATGATCGAGCCGAAATCGAACTGACTCGAATCGAGGTTGAGGGTCATATTCGAGAGGATCTTCACGACCTTGAGTCCGATAAAGAAGGCGAACGTCGAGGCCGCGGTGATCCCGTAGAGCAGCCCGATCAGCGTGATCGTTTCCTGTTGGCGCCGTTCACGGAGCTGGAGGATTTCGCTCATGTTCTCGCTGATGAGCTCGCCAAGCTGTTTTGGGTCCCCACCCATCTGTCGGCCAATCAGGTACATCTCGCTGAACTTCTGGATGAGATAGGAGTGTGACTCCGCGGTGAAGTGTCGCCAGGCCTCCTCGGTTTCGATCCGCATATTGAGCCGCTTGTAGAGATTGTTGATGTCTTCGGAGAGTTCGCCGAAGTCCTTCCGGCGCAGTGATTCTAAGACGCCCGAAGTCGTTCCCTGCTTTGCACTCTCGGTCGAACCGAGCGCCCGAATGAAACTCGGGAATTCCTCGTCCCTGGCCTTGATTCTGTTTTCTTCGCCTCGCAGCACCAGCCCGGGAATCATCAACGGTGTCAGCGGGATGGCGATGTACAGCTGGAGTGGCACTTCATCGAAGAAAAAGAATACATCCTCGAGGCCAATTGGTAGGATTCCGAACAATCCACCCATCGTAAACAACGACACCAAAAACACGAGGCCAACACCGGCCGCGACGCTGAGATTCGATTTGCGCTTGACATCGGTCTCCATCTCCTCGGGGAGATACCAGATCGGATCGGTCGGTGAGACGGCTCGAATCGCCATGAAAAACCCGAGCTGAATCAGGATAAACAGACCGATAACTGCCGAGACAGAGCCGGTCGGATTCTGACCGGTCAAAATCGGGAGCACGATCGCAAATACCAACCCGAAGGTCAACGAGAGAACCATCGACAGATACAGGTCCTTCATTACGTCGAGGTTGTTGAGCGAACCTTCGTAGACCGTTTTGTAGTTTTCAATAATGACTTCCTGTTCGTTGAGCAGGAAGTCCTTGAGTTCCTGGCCGGCGCCCAGCGAGTAGGCGATCCGTTCGAGGAAATCCGAGAAGACATCACTCGGCGTGCGTTTGGCCCGGCGTCGGCAGGCATCGTCGAGGCTCTGGTTCCACGAATCGACCAGCGTCACAATATAGTTGATCTCTTCGGCCGCCGCATCGTATTCCTCCTCTTCAGCCAGGGTTCGGAATACTTCCATCCGGTCGATGTTCGTCGTCGAGAGGACCGTCATGTGGGTGATCAACAAGGGCAACTTGTTTTCGATCCCTCGGCGACGCTGATCCGCAACGACTTTTGGATAGAAGACCGCCGTCGCGCCGATGAGTGCCCCCAACAACGGGATCGGCACCCGAATCATCAACGGCAGCGGAAGCGCAATGGCGAGAACGATGCTTACGAAAAAGAACGCGATCGCCGGTAACAGGACGACGAAGACATACCGCCTGACCGGCATGCCCATCTCCTTGTACGACTCAAGGAGGGCATTGATCGCTTGCTTGAGATCGGCCGCATCCGCGCCGGGGGTTGCTTCAGTCGACGCCATGATTATCCAACTGACCGGTGCATATCGAAGGGTAGTCCTTCAACGCCGTCCCGCTGAAAGTCGGCGACCGTGTCGTTGACTTCATGGTAACCGAGGATCCCTTCTTCGATCATTCGCTCGATAACGTTGGCACGGAAGTCGAGATCGTCGTAGATGTCACGGGTGTTCTCGTAGCCCAGTAGTGTCGCGATCTGTTCTTCGAGCACGTAGGAGTTGTTCATCCCCTGGAAGACGATCTC